>NZ_NFHT01000009.1 GCF_002161445.1 Alistipes sp. An66 | reverse complement strand
GGCTGAATTTTTCGCGGAAGGGTCCGGTTCAACAAGGAAAACCCCTGACACCGGTGGTGTCAGGGGTTTTGGTCTCCGGGAGCCCGCTTCGGGGATCTCCGCGGTGTGCTCCGGGACAACCTGTTCCCTTTTTTTACTATCTTTGTTCTGTTCAGCGGGAAAATCGAGTATGAAAAAGATCATCACCTTCGGAGAAATCATGCTGCGGCTCACGCCGCCCGCCCGGTTGCGTTTCAACCAAACGAAAATCTTTCAGGCCAGCTACGGCGGCAGCGAAGCCAACGTCGCGGTGGCACTGGCCAACTACGGACTGCCGTGCGAATTCATCACCTGCCTGCCCGACAACCGCATCGCCGAAGCCTGCATCGACGACCTGCGCAGCTACGGCGTCATCACGGAGCACATCCTCCGCAGCGGACAGCGCCTCGGACTCTACTACATGGAAGAGGCGGCGGCCATGCGCTCGTCGCAGGTAGTCTACGACCGGGCCGGCTCGTCGTTCGACACCCTCCGCCCGGGGATGATCGACTGGGCGGCGATCTTCCGCGGCGCCGCGTGGTTCCACTGGTCGGGGATCGCCGCGGCGGTGAGCGCCTCGACGGCGGAGGTCTGCGCCGAAGCCATCGCCGCAGCCCGGCAGGCCGGGCTGACCGTCTCATGCGACCTCAACTACCGCAAGAACCTCTGGAAATACGGCAAAACGGCACAGGAGGTCCTGCCGCCGCTCATGGCGCAATGCGACTTCTTTTTCGGCACGGATGACGAATACGAACGGATCCTCGGGCTGCAACTCCCGAAATTCGAAGCCCGGGACGCCGCCTACCAACCCGACACGGCGGGCTACGAAGCGGCTTCGCGACAAGTGGCGGAGCGTTTCCCGGCATGTCGCGGCATTGTCTTCGGACTGCGCAGCGTATTGAGCGCCAATCACCATCTGATCTCCGGAACACTCTACACCGACGGACGGCTCTACACGTCACGGGTCTATGATGTCGACTGTGTGGTGGACTGCGTGGGAGTGGGCGACGCCTTTGTCGGTGGATTGGTCTACGGATTGGCCTGCCACGCCGGCGACATGCAGTTCGCGCTGGATTTCGGCACGGCGGCCTGCGCCCTGAAAAACACCGTGCCGGGCGACTACGGACAATTCACGGCCGAAGAGACGGCCCAACTGGCCCGCGGCCCGATCAACGGCCGTATCGCCCGCTGACCCCGGTTTAAGAAACCGGGCCCCTTTAAGAAAGGGGTTTTAGGGGCTGCGGGACCTTTGTGGGGTTTCCGAAACCTTTACCCGCGTCGACAGCCGCCGCACTTTGCTTGGAGCGGAAAAAGAATCTTCGGAAAACCGAGCGCCCGGAACGGGAGGCTGTAAAGGCTTGATCTTACTGCACCCGTTCAGCGAGGAGTTCCGAAGATTCCCGCGAAAAGCAACTTGCGGCTGGTTTTGGTGGCACCTTTTGACACCAAAAGGTGCCGGTTTAAGAACCCGGTTTCAGCGGCAGAGGTGTCAGCGAAGAGTTTCCAAAGCAGTTCCTCGCTTCAACCGCCGGAAGCGGGTAAATGCTTCGGGCTCCTTGTAAGGTTCCGCAGCCCCTAAACCCGGTTAAGAAAGGGGAGCCCGGCTCCACTTCCGTGGGCCGGGCTTTCCGTATCATCGGATTCCGAACCGACTATTCGATACCCTTTGCCTGTTTGTAGAGGGCGTTGTAGGTGTTGTACTTGTCCATGATGCCCGGTTCGTCGCGCAGACGGAAGCAGAGCGATTTCAGGAACTCCAACGTATCCACATCCTCGGGTTTGATCTCATGAGCCTTCTCGAACCAGGGCACGGCGGCCAGATAGACCTCATTGACGGCTTTCAGATCCGTGTCGTATGCGGACTGGCTGCTGTACTGCTTCTCGTTCATCTCCTTATTGAGCGCATCGCCCTTGATCGTGTAGAAGACTCCCAGATAGTAGTTACCCTCGAACAGGTCGGGTTTCAGCTCCACGACCTTCTCGAACGACTCGATGCTCTTGTCGTAATCTTTCAGGGCATAGAAGATCCGTCCGCGGCCGAACCACAGGTCGACATTCGTCGGGTTGTCGGCAATCGCCTTGTCGATCAGCGCCACGAGGTCCGCGGGGTCACCGACACCCTCTTCCGACGTATAGAGCTGCATCAGACCGTCGAGGATCCGCTCGTTCTTCGGGAACTTCTCGATACCGGTCAGCAGCGCCTGCTTGGACTTCATGACATTCTCCTGATCGGCAGCCTTCTGGCCGTAGTAGCAGTGGAAGAGGTAGTAGTAGATATTGCCCTCCTCGTCGGCATAGCCCTGGTCGATGGCCTGTTGCAGGTAGTTGCCGCCCCGGACGAACGACTCCGCGTTGTTCGCACCGTCGACCGTCAGCAGGTAGCCCGCATAGTAGAGCAGCGCCGGATCGGCCTTGCCATAGGCCGGGCTGGACTGCGCCTCATAAGCCGTAACATAGGCATCCGCAGCTCCGGTATAGTCCCCGGAGTCGATGCCGGCATTGCCGACCTGCGAGCAGAAGTCGCTGACCTGCTGCAAGCCCTGCTTCACCTTGTCGGCGCTCTTCGGGTCGAGCTCATAGGCCTTGTTGTAGGCTTCGATGGCCTTCCGGGGCGCATCCTTGATCACCCATTTGGTCTGCTTCCACGTAGCGACCTTGTTGTCCTTGATGTAGGCCGTGAACCAGGGATAGACCCATGCCGTGTACTGCACGCCGTTGAGCGTCTCCTGCGAGGTTGACTTCGGATCCCCGACCGTCAGTTTGAGCATCGTGGCCTCCATGTTCACGAAGAGGTTCTTCGTCGGCTCGACTGCCACCTCATAGAAAGCCTTGCCGCGGTTGATCCACGTTGCGGACTTCGAAGCCTTCTTCTCGTTGGCGATGTCGGCATCGCTCTTCTCGATCTTGGCGAGGAGAGCCTCCTTGTTCACCTTCTGGGCCTGCACGGCGGGAACTGCAACGAGCAGCGCCGCGAGAGCCGTCAAAATCGTCTTTTTCATACGAATTGGAATTAAAAGTTTTTCAGTTGTTTTCCCTGTTCATTGCTATTCTTCCGCGGAGCCGTCGGTCCCGGGAGCCGCCGTCGCGGACTCCGCATCTGCGGAGATCCCGGCCTCCACGACGCCTTCGGGAGTTCCGCCCTCCTCCGCGGCCGGAGTCTCCTCCTCGCCGGCGGCCGGAACGGCCATCACCGAAGCAATGGCGTCGCCTTCGCGCAGGTTGATGATCCGCACGCCCTGCGTGGCTCGCCCGGCGAGCCGGATCTGCGACACCGCGGTGCGGATCGTCAGGCCCGAACGGTTGATGATCATCAGATCGTTGTCGTCCGTCACGGCCTGGATCGAGATCAGCTTGCCGGTCTTCTCCGTGATGTTGATCGTCTTGACGCCCTTGCCGCCGCGGTTCGTGATGCGGTACTCGTCCAGATCGGTACGCTTGCCGTAGCCGTTCTCGCTCAATACCAGCACGTCCTGCTTCGAGTCGGGCTCCACGCAGATCATGCCCACGACCTCGTCGCCCTCGTCGATCGAGATGCCGCGCACACCGGCGCCCACACGCCCGATCGGACGCACCGTCGTCTCGTTGAAGCGGATCGCCTTGCCTTCACGCGCCGCGATCATCACCTCGGCCTGGCCGCTCGTCAGCTTGGCCTCGATCAGCTGGTCGCCCTCGCGGATCACGATGGCGTTCACACCGTTCTGACGCGGCCGCGAGTAGGCTTCGAGCTTCGTCTTCTTGATCGTGCCGTCCTTCGTACACATGATGATGTAGTTGTTGTTCACATACTCCTCATCGTTCAGACGCTTCACGTTGATATAGGCGCGTACCTTGTCGTCGGGCTCGATCTGGATGACGTTCTGGATCGCGCGGCCCTTCGACGAACGCGTACCCTCGGGGATCTCGTAGACTTTCAGCCAGTAGCAGCGTCCCTTCTCCGTGAAGAAGAGCATCGTGTTGTGCATCGAGGCCACGTAGATGTGCTCGATGAAGTCCTCGTCGCGCGTGGCACTGCCCTTGGCCCCCACGCCGCCGCGGTTCTGCGTGCGGTATTCGGCCAGCGGCGTGCGCTTGATGTAGCCCATGTGCGAGATGGTGATCACCATGTCGTCGTCGGCATAGAAATCCTCCGGATTGAACTCCTCCGAGGCATAGATGATCTCCGTGCGGCGCTCGTCGCCGTATTTCTCCTTGATTTCCAGCAGCTCATCCTTGACGATCTGCATCTGCATGGCCACGCTGGCCAGCACCTCCGTGAGGTGGGCGATCAGGGCGGTCAGCTCGTCGCGTTCGGCGATCAGCTTGCCGCGTTCGAGTCCCGTCAGGGCGCGCAGGCGCATCTCGATGATGGCCGACGCCTGGATCTCCGAGAGCTCGAAGCGCTCCATCATCGCCTGCTTGGCGGCATCCGGCGTCTGCGACGAACGGATGATATGCACGATTTCGTCGATGTTGTCCTGCGCGATCAGCAGACCCAGCACGATGTGCAGACGCTCCTCGGCCTTGCGCTTGTCGAAGCGCGTGCGGCGAACCACCACGTCGTGGCGGTGATCGATGAAGTGTCTGATCAGGTCGCGCATCGACAGCAGCTGCGGCCGTCCGTTCACCAGCGCGATGTTGTTCACGGCGAACGACGTCTGCAACGGCGTATTCTTGAACAACGTGTTGAGCACCACGCTCGCCACGGCGTCGTGCTTCAGGATGATGATGATCCGCAGTCCGTTGCGGTCCGACTCGTCGTTGATGTAGGAGATGCCGTCGATCTTCTTGTCGTTGATCAGGTCGGCGATCTTCTTGATCATCTCGGCCTTGTTGACCATGTAGGGGATCTCCGTGACGACGATGCACTCGCGGCCGCTGGGCGTATGCTCGATCTCGGTCTTGGCGCGCATGATCACGCGGCCGCGGCCCGTCAGCATCGCCTCCTTCACACCCTCGTAGCCGTAGATGAGGCCTCCGGTGGGGAAATCCGGGCCCTTGACGTAGTGCAGCAGCTCCTCGCCCGAGATCTCGGGGTTGTCGACATAGGCGCAGCAGGCGTCGACCACTTCGCCCAGGTTGTGCGGGGCCATATTGGTGGCCATACCGACGGCGATACCGCTGGCTCCGTTGACGATCAACAGCGGGATTTTGGTCGGCAGGACCGTAGGTTCGGGGATCGTATCGTCGAAGTTGAGCGTCCAGTCGACGGTCTCCTTGTCGATATCGGCCATCACCTCGTCGGTGATCTTCTTCATGCGGGCCTCGGTGTAACGCATGGCCGCAGGCGAGTCGCCGTCCATCGAACCGAAGTTACCCTGCCCGTCGACCAGCGGGTAGCGCATCGACCACTCCTGGGCCAGGCGCACCATGGCGTCGTAGACCGACATATCGCCGTGGGGGTGGAACTTACCGAGCACGTCGCCGACGATACGCGCCGACTTACGGGTCGGTTTGTCGGAGTAGAGGTTGAGCTCCGCGCTCATATCGTAGAGGATGCGTCGGTGTACGGGTTTCAGACCGTCGCGCACGTCGGGCAGGGCCCGCGACACGATGACCGACATCGAGTAGTCGATGTAGGCCGACTTCATCTGCTCTTCGATATTGATGGGGATAATACGCCCCACCAAACCGGCATTCTTTTCTTCTTCTGTAAGCATCTATCTCTTCTATAAAACCGATTGCGCTCGCGGGTCGGCGTCGGAGCGTCTGCCGCCCCTCGGTACAACCCGCCAAATAACGAACAAAAATAGTAATTTCTTGCGATCCGGGCAACTTTGGGGGATAAAATCGCACGCGCGTGCGATATTTTTCAGGGAACATGCCGTTTTTTGGCCCTTTTCGGGCGATTTGAGGCAAAAAAAATTTTCACCCGACAGAGGGTCGGGAGAAACGGTCTGGAGGATGGTCCAATTCGCACAAACCCTCGGCCTCTCATCAAACCAACGACTTAAACCACGGAGGCAGTTTGCAGAAAGAACGGCAGTTTTTGCCGGGAAAAAGAGGGTTGTCACATTTTTTTTGCTATCTTTGTCGTAGGGCCATACCTGACCCGGGACATACTGAAAGAAGCGTTATGCTTATCTCGAAGTCGGGAACGTAGGAACTTCAAGACTATTCAGAGAGAAAGGCGTAATGGTTCTCACGCGTATAGCGTGGGCTGCTATTACCACATCTCTGAATAAAGGTTTTCCTACGACCTTCAAGTTTAGACGTGGCATTTGCGGCACCACGCTTCTTGTTTACAAATGACCGCCGGAGGAGCCGCCAGCGGGACAAAACGACAACACCTATGAAGAAATTTTTATGCGTAGCCATTGCTTTCGTCTGCACTACGGCTTTGCAAGCGCAAGAAACGGAAAAAGACGTCACAGAATTTCTCGGTATCCCGGTCGACGGATACAAGCCCGCCATGATTGAAAAGCTGAAAGCCAAAGGGTTCACATCCACCACATGGGACAAAGATGTTTTGGAAGGCGAGTTCAATGGAACCGATGTCTATGTACAGGTTGTAACAAACAACAATAAAGTCTATAGAATCATGTTGGCAGATAAAGCCCCCCGTGGTGAAACAGATATCAGAATCCGATTTAATTTGCTTTGCCAACAATTCGAAAACAATCCGAGATATACATCTTTGAGTGAAGACCAAACTATACCTGAAGATGAAGATTTCGCCTATGAGATGGCCGTCCACAATAAACGCTATGAAGCCATATTTTACCAGAAACCTCTGACTGATCTGACTGATTCGCTATCGCTCGCCAAAAGAACCCAACTTATCACAAAAAAAGTTCAATCAGATCTATTACATAAATACACTCAAGAACAGATAGATAACCCGTCAGAAGAAATTCTATCAGAAATTTTCAAATTAACGGCAAAATATTCGGTAGAATATGAGGTAAACATGCTGACCAAGAAATCTGTTTGGTTTATGATTTCAAAGCCATTGGGTAAATACCATATATTCATGTTCTACGATAACGAGTACAATAAAGCCAACGGAGAGGATCTCTAACGCTCTATCAACAACAGACGACGTGCCGCCATATTTTTAACGAACCTACTGACAATCCGCTCCGCCATTCGACAAGATTAACGGAAGTCGATGAACTCGTACCCCTCGAAGCGGCTCCGCTCGAAGCGGGCAAGCGGTCCCGCCAGCGGCGCGACACGCCGCACCACAACCCGGATGCGTTCGCCGTCATAGTCGTAATCGAGCTGCTCGGGACGCATCGTGGCGGTCGAGACCGTCACGGCGACCGTTCCGGCCGAGGCACCGCTGCCCTCCACCGGAGTCAGCCGGACCACGGCCTTGCCTCCCGTTTCGGAGAGGAGTTCGGCGCGGTAATCATCGCCCAGAAAATCGAACGCCCGCACGGGGTTGTTCAGGATGTTGCGGCTCGTGGAGTCGACTCCGGCAATCGTCACCTCGCGGCGGGCGTTGTCCACCTCGTAGCGGACCGTGCCGTCGCAGAAAACCTCGGCATCGCCCAGCGTCAGGAAATAGCCCTGCCCCTCGACGGCATAACTGCCTGCGGTGCGGTACTCCCCGGCCTCGACCGTGAAGTCCACCTCATACCCTTTCATGGCGCGGAACCCCGCGGCAAGCCTTTCGAGAATCTCCCCGGCGCGGTTCTCCGCCGCACGGACCGTGCCGCACAGCAACACCGCCAAAAGCAACCATCGTTTCATCTTCGGAATCTCTTTTTTTCGTTTTACCTGCCGGCTGCCCTCCGATGTCTCCGACAACCGACGCCTTATCACGCCCCACGACCGACCGGAAACCGACCCCGACGCCTTATCACGCCCGACGCCCCACGACCGACCCCGTAAACCGGACCCCACGGCCCACGCCCCACGGCCCGACGCCGGCCTACGACACCCCAAGCTCCTGCAACTTGGCTTCCAGCGAGGGAAGGTCGTAGAAGAGAATGTCACGGGGCTTGGCACCCTGCTGACGGCCGACGATGCCGGCCCGTTCGAGCTGCGTCATGATGCGACCCGCACGGTTGAATCCTACCTCGTAGTTGCGCTGGATCATCGACGTCGAGATCTGACCGCTCGACACCGCATCGCGGGCGATCTCGGCGAAGAGCGAGTCGTACTTCACCGGCGCCGAGGACTCCTCGCTGCCCATCTGCACCCCGTCGTTGCTGTCGGGCGTGTAGTCCGGCAGCGCATAGGCCTCCGTATAGCCCTGCTGCTTGGAGATGTAGTCCGTGATGCGCTCGACCTCCCTCGTCTCGACCAGCGCACACTGGATACGGGTCAGCTCGCCGTCCTTCGAGATGAGCATGTCGCCGCGGCCGATCAGCTGGTCGGCGCCCGGACGGTCGATGATCGTCCGCGAGTCGATCATCTGCATCACGCGGAAGGCGATACGGGCCGGGAAGTTGGCCTTGATCTTGCCCGTGATGACGTCGACCGACGGACGCTGCGTGGCGATGATCAGGTGGATGCCGATGGCGCGGGCCTTCTGGGCCAGACGCGTCACGGGCGTTTCGACCTCCTTGGCCGTCATGATCAGGTCGGCGAACTCGTCGATCACCACCACGATATAGGGCAGATAGCGGTGTCCGTTCATCGGATTCAGCTGCCGCGCCACGAACTTCGCATTGTACTCCGCGATGTTCCGCGCCCCGGCCCTCTTGCAGAGTTCCAGACGCGTGTCCATCTCCGTGCAGAGGGCGTTGAGCGTATAGACGGCCTTCTTCGGGTCCGTAACGATCGCCTCCTCCTCGGACTGCATCTTGGCCAGGAAGTGGCGTTCGATCCGGGCGTAGAGCGAGAACTCGACCATCTTGGGGTCGATCATCACGAATTTCAGCTGCGCGGGATGCTTGCGGTAGAGCAGCGACGTGATGATGGCGTTCAGTCCCACGGACTTGCCCTGTCCCGTGGCACCGGCCACGAGCAGGTGCGGCATCTTCGTCAGGTCGAAGACGTAGTTCTCGTTCTGGATCGTGCGCCCGATGACCACCGGCAGCTCGGCCTTCGACTCCTGGAAGCGCAGCGAACGCACCGCCGAATACATCGAGACGACCTGCTTGTTGCGGTTCGGGACCTCGATGCCGATCGTCCCGCGGCCCGGGATCGGCGCGATGATGCGGATGCCCGACTCGGCTTTGAGGCTCTGCGCAATGTCGTTCTGCAAGCCCTGGATCTTCGAGATCTTGACGCCCTGCGCCTGCACGATCTCGTAGAGCGTCACCGTCGGGCCCACCGTGGCCTTGATGCGCTGGATCGGAATGCCGAAATATTTGAGCGTCTCCTCGATCTTGGTCTTGTTCTCGAAGATCTCCTCGTCGGAGACCTCCGAATCCGAAATATAGTCCTCCAACAGCGTCACGGGCGGCTTGCGGTAGTTCACCAGGTCTTTCAGCGGATCGTAGCTCTCCGTGGGGATCGACTTCGCGTCGACCAGTTTCGCCGCATGCTCCTCGACCGTCACCACCAGTCCTTCCGGTGCGGCCGCAGGCGCTCCCGTTCCTGTCTCCGCGAATGCCGGCCCCTCCGCCCCATCCGCGCCGGACGCTTCCGGCTCTCCGGAAGCCGCTCCGGCGACGCCGACCGCGCCGGGAACCTCCTCCGCCCCGAAGGGCTCCGTGGCTCCCGACGGGCTGTTTTCCGCCTCCGACGCGGACTGTGCCGCCTCCGGGACGTCGTCTCCGACCGTGATCTCGATGAACGGATCGTCCGGATCCGCCGTCGGGCGTCCGCCCGACGGATTCCGGGGTGCCGGGCGTTCCAGCTCGACCAGCCCGCCGCGCCCCATTACCACACGTCCTTCCGGATGCGAAAGATCCACTTCGGTGAACTCCCCGTCCGCAACCGCGGCTCCGGCCGCCGGCTCCGGCTCCGCAGGCGCTCCGACCGGCGTACCGTCGGGCAGCAGCTCCACGAAGGGATCCTCCGCCGCCGGGCGTTGTACGCCCGTCCGCGGCGACACCGGAACCGGTCCGGCACCTTCCGGATCCCCGGCGCGCTGCACGGCCGGGCGCTCGACCTGCAAACCGACCGGACGACGTTCCGACGGCTCCGTGCTGCTCCTCTCCGCGGATTCCGGACGCCGGATCCCCGCATCCGTCGCGGACTCTGCTCCGGAGCGCTGCCGCGCAGTCGGTTCCGCAGCCGCGGCTGCCTCCGCTCCGCGCACGCCATTCGCCGCGGCATCCGCCAGCGGCGTCGGTCCGTCGAGCGGCGTATCCTCCCCGCCGCGCGGGTGGATCACCTTGCTGCGGACCGTATCGACGATCTTCTCGCTCTGATCCACGAGGACGTTGCCCGCCCGGTTGACCTTGTTGATGAAGTTGCGGTTGATGAAGACGCCCGTCAGGATCCACCCTCCGACAAGCAGGATCAGCGTCCCCAACGAGCCGATGGCCCCCGGCAGCAGACCGATCGCCGGGGTTTCGCCGAAGGGGCGGCGGCTGGCCATCAGGTTGCCGAAGGCGCCGCCCAGCCCCGTGCTCGAACAGAGCTCCCAACGGGTGTCGAGCAGGAAGCCCAGCGTCATCGACCCGAGGATCATGACGAGGAAGAGCGAAAGGATCGACTGGTTGAGCCGCAGCGGCTGCTGGCGGATGATCCGCAGACCGATGAGGATCAGCATCACGGGAATCAGGATCCCGAAAATGCCGAACGAATTGTCGACCAGCAGGCGTCCGAGCCGCGCGCCGAGCGGTCCGCAGGGGTTTTCGATCTCGGCGCCGAGCAACTCGCGGTCCTCGGCGGTTTTTTGCAGGACGCTCTGGTCCGCGTCCCAGCTGAAAAAGGAGAAGAAGACCGCCGCGGCAGCGAACAGACCCAGACACAGCACCAGCAGACCCGCAATCCAGCGGGCGCTGTCGCGATTCGAACGCTGCACGTTCTGCCGTGCGTTGGTGGATGTATTGCGGGATGCCATTTTCCTGAATTTCGTCTTGATTCTATCGAACAAAGATACGGTTTTTTTCCGAGATTCCGGGCCCCGAAGGGGTGAAAATGGAGAATGTGCCGTCAGAGGGATTCCAAAGCCTTCTGTTCGAGGCGCCGGCGGTAGGCTTCGTCGGCGAAGGTCTGGAAGTCGAACGCCGGGCGGTGGTCCGCTGCGGCCCGCAGTCCGTCGCGGTCGAGCAGCTGCACGACGCGCCTTGCCACGGCCGGCGACGGGTCGACGATCGCAACGCCCCGCCCCGCCACAACGCGATCCAGAACGGGAAGCAGGAAGGGATAGTGCGTACACCCCAGTACGATCTGGTCGGCGCCACGCGCCAGCATCGGTTCCACAGCCGCACGCACGCACGCTTCGGCTTCGGGAGTCGACTCCCGATTCCCCTCGACCAGCTCCACGAACCCCCGGCCGGGCACCATCAGCACCTCGATTCCCTCGCCGTACTTCGCGGCCGTATGGCGGAACAGCTCTCCGTCGAGGCTCCGCTCCGTGGCCAGCACCCCCACCACGCGGCTGCGGGTGGCCAGGCAGGCGGGTTTCACGGCCGGTTCCATGCCCACGATCGGCACCCCGGCGTATTTCGCCCGCAGGAAGTCGATCGCCGCGGCCGTCGCCGTATTGCAGGCCACGACGACGAGTTTGCACCCCGCCCCGACGAGCCGCCCCACGGCCTCGTCCGCCAGCCGGCGGATCTCCTCCCGGGGCCGCGAACCGTAGGGGCAGTTCTTCCCGTCGCCGAGGTACGTCAGTGACTCTCCGGGCAGCATGCGCCGGATCTCGCGCCAGACGGTCAGCCCGCCCAGCCCCGAATCATAAACGCCTATGGGTGCATTGTTCACGGCTCCGAGTCTTTGAAAATCAACGTCCGACGTGCGCCACGATCCGCTCCACCAGTTCGTCGTCCGGAAGCGAATCGCACGCCAGAATCAGTTTCGCCCGGCTGTAAAAAGGCTCCCGCGAGGCCATGTCCCGCGTCATGAAGGCCACCAGCTCCTCGTCGTTCAGTCCCTGCAAACGCGGACGCTTGCGGCGTCCGTAGGGGCTCAAACGGCCGGCAATGTTCTCCGCCGAGCGGCGCAGGTAGACCGTGCAGCCCGCGGCGTTCATCCGCGCCATGTTGTCGCCCCAGACGGGCAGTCCGCCCCCCGTGGAGATCACCGCCGAGTCGTTCCCGGCGATGGCCGCATCGAGCACCTCGCGCTCGATCTCGCGGAAGCGCTGCTCGCCCTCGTAGCGGAAGAGGTCCGAGACCGTGGCCCCCTCGCGCTCCTCGACCCGCGCGTCGGTGTCGATGAACGGAACCCCCAGACGCCGGGCCAGCCGCCGCCCCAGGGTGCTCTTGCCGCAGCCCATGTAGCCCACCAGAAAAATGAGTCCCATCACGTCAGAAAAGATTCAGTTGTTCGGGGTCGATCATCTGCTCGGCATCGCCCTTCGGGCGGTCGATCTCGAAGGCCACGCCCCCGGATTCCGAACCCGTGCGGGGCAGCCCCGCATCCGAGACAATGCCGCCCGACGAAGCCTCCTTCGACGGCTCCTTCGCGGAGGTATCCTCCGAAACCGCATCCGCTTGCAGACCGTCATCCGGGGTCTCCGTCAGCATGTCGCCGTCGAACGCCTCATCCTCCGACGACTCGGGCTCGGGCGGAAGCTCCGGCTCGATCATCCGCAGCGTATCCACCTCGTAGGTGGTCAGGCGTTTGCCCTTCGCGCGGTGGCTCTTCACGCCGACGAACTCGTCGACATCCACCAAATCGGCCGGACGCGAGGCATGCGCCCCCTTGTAGGTGATTTCCAGCTTCGCTCCGGCGCGCTCCGTCATGCAGACGAACCGGTCCTCCGGGTCGAGGAAGTCCTGCATGCGGTCCGACAGCTCCGCCGTGAAACGCTTCATGTAGTAGTATTGCTGTCCCTGATCGTAGTAGCAGAGACTGTACACCCGGTCGGGCGAGTAGCGCCCCACGTAGGTCGTATCGTCGGGGAAGTGCTGCCCGAGGTCGTAACCCGTGATGTAGTACTGGTTCTTGGCCGTCCAGACGATCAGCTTGTCGTCGCCCTTGAACTCGCCCAGCAGGCGGCCCCGCCCGTCGGCATTCAGCCGCCGCACATCCTCGTCGAACCAGATGTTCTGACCGCCCAGCGTCGACGTCCCGCGCTCTTTCAGCACGATCTTGTGGATCCCGTAGCGCGAGAAGAGGTTGCCCTGGCTCTGGCGTCCCTTGATCGCAAGCGTCGAGAAGTCCAGATCCACGATCACCTTCTTCAACCGCGGGCGCGGCTTGAAGTAAACCTTCAACACCTCGGCCTCACCGTTCGGATTCACAGACATATACAGAATCTCGCTCTTCGGCGTGCCCTTCGTGATGTCGTACTCCTTGTCGCGCGTGATGCCCTTGATCGCGCAACGCTTCATCATGATCGGGCCGTTCTTCCCGTCGCGGTACAGCACGTTGTAGATCGTCCGCTCGTCGTTGCGCTTGAAGACCCCGATGTAGTAGATCCCCTTGTCGAAGAAGGCCTTGTCGCTCACCTTCGTGATCACGTAACGCCCGTCCTTCGTGAAGACGATCACGTCGTCGATGTCCGAGCAGTCGCACACGAACTCCGCATCCTTCATCGACTTCCCGATCCCGAAGAACCCTTCGGCACGGTCCACGTAGAGCTTCGCGTTCGTCACCGCCACCTTCGTCGCCTCGATCGAGTCGAATTCGCGCAGCTCCGTGCGCCGTTCGCGCCCCTTGCCGTACTTGTCGCGGATCCGCTCGTACCATGCCACCGCATATTCGGTCAGGTGTTCCAGATTGTATTGCGTCGTCCTGATATCCTCCTCGATCTGCCGGATCTCGTTGTCGGCCTTCTCCGAATCGTAGCGCGAAATACGGATGAACTTCAACTCCGTGAGCCGCTGCACGTCTTCGAGCGTCACCTCCCGCCGCAACCGCTTCTTGAAGGGTTCCAGACCCTTGTCAACGGCCGCATAGGCCTCCTCGCGGGTCTTGCAGCCCTCGATCAGCTGGTAGAGCTTGTTCTCAATGAAGATCCGCTCCAACGACGCCGCATGCCACGCCTCGTTCAGCTCCCCGAGCCGGATTTTCAGTTCCAGACCCAGCAGCGACCGCGTATGTTCGGCCGAGCGGCGCAGGATCTCCGAAACCCCCAGGAAGTGCGGCTTCTCGTCCCAGATCACGCAGGCGTTCGGCGCGATCGACACCTCGCAGTCCGTGAAGGCGTAGAGCGCGTCGATCGTCTTGTCCGACGACTCGTCCGGAGCCACCTGGATGATGATCTCCACCTTGTCCGCCGTATTGTCGTCCACCTTCCGGATCTTGATCTTCCCCTTGTCGTTGGCCTTGATGATCGAATCCTTGATCGACTCCGTAGTGGTCGTATAGGGAATCTCCGTGATGGCCAGCGTCCGCTTGTCGATCTTCGAGATCTTCGCACGCACCTTCACCGTACCGCCCCGCAGTCCGTCGTTATAGCGGCTCACGTCCGCCATGCCGCCCGTCGGGAAGTCCGGGTAGAGCTGGAACTCGCGCCCCTGCAAATGGGCGATCGCCGCGTTGATCAGCTCGTTGAAGTTGTGCGGCAGGATCTTCGACGCCAGACCCACGGCGATGCCGTCCGAGCCCTGCGCCAGCAGCAGCGGGAACTTGATCGGCAAAGTCACCGGCTCCTCCTTGCGGCCGTCGTACGACAGCATCCACTCCGTGGTCTTCTTGTTGAAAACCACGTCGAGCGCGAATTTCGACAGCCGCGCCTCGATATATCGTCCCGCTGCGGCCTCGTCGCCCGTGAGGATGTTGCCCCAGTTGCCCTGGCAGTCGATCAGCAGGTCCTTCTGGCCCAGCTGCACCAGCGCGTCCTTGATCGAGGCGTCGCCGTGCGGGTGGTACTGCATGGTCTGGCCCACGAGGTTCGCAACCTTGTTGTAGCGCCCGTCGTCCACCACCTTCATCGCGTGCAGGATCCGTCGCTGGACCGGTTTCAGGCCGTCCTCGACGTGCGGAACGGCGCGTTCCAGAATCACATACGAAGCGTAGTCCAGGAACCAGTTCTTGTACATGCCCGTCAGCTTGCGCACGTCGCCCTCGTCCTGCGTCAGGCGGTCGAATTTCCCCGCCTTCGCCGGCGACGAGGAGCCCGGAGCATCATCCGCAGGCGCTCCGTCGGACATTCCTTCGCTCTCCTCCACCCCGGCATCCGCCCCCAGCTCCGCTCTCGGTTCCGTCCCCGCGTCCTCCTCCGCATCCGGGGTCGAGGTATCCCCGTCGAACGCCTCCTCCGGTATCAGATCGTCTCTATCCTTGTTCTTTGCCATAGTCGCTTAACTGATTTTCAGATCCTGCTCCACGAGGTCCTCCTCGATGCGCAGATTGTCGATGATGAAGCCCTGCCGCTCGTAGGTGTTCTTGCCCATGTAGAATTCCAGCAGGTCGTGGATCGGGTCGTCCTTCGTGATGCGCACCTTGTCCAGACGCATGTTTTCGCCGATGAACTCCCGGAACTCGTCCGGCGAAATCTCGCCCAGACCCTTGAACCGCGTGATCTCCGCATTGGCGCCCAGTTTGGCGATCGCACGCTGGCGCTCCTCCTCCGAGTAGCAGTAGAGCGTCTCCTTCTTGTTGCGCACGCGGAACAGCGGCGTCTGCAACACGAACAGGTGCCCCTGACGGATCACGTCCGGGAAGAATTGCAGGAAGAAGGTCATCATCAGCAGCCGGATGTGCATCCCGTCGACATCGGCATCCGTCGCGATGACCACCTTGTTGTAGCGCAGGTTGTCCATGTCCTCCTCGATGTTCAGCGCCGCCTGCAACAGGTTGAACTCCTCGTTCTCGTAGACCACCTTCTTCGTCAGCCCGTAGCAGTTCAGCGGCTTGCCCCGCAGCGAGAAGACCGCCTGCGTGCGCACGTCGCGGCTCTTGGTGATCGAGCCCGACGCCGAGTTGCCCTCCGTGATGAAGATCATCGACTGTTCGGCCAGTTCGTTCCGGTCCGTGCGGTGGATCTTGCAGTCGCGAAGCTTGCGGTTGTTGAGCGACACCTTCTTGGCCGTCTCCCGCGCCTTCTTCTGGATCCCCGAGATCGCCTTCCGCTCCTTCTCGTTCTCGACGATCTTCTTTTGCAGGATCTGCGCCGTCTCGGGGTGCTTGTGCAGGTAGTCGTCGAGGTGCTTGCCCAGGAAGTCCACCACGAAGTTGCGGATCGTCGGACCCGACTTCGACATCTCCTTCGACCCGAGTTTCGTCTTCGTCTGCGACTCGAAGATCGGGCTCGACACCTTGATCGAAATCGCCCCGATGAGCGACGTGCGGATGTCCGACGGATCGTAATCCTTGTGGTAGAACTCCTTGACCGTCTTCGCAATGGCCTCGCGGAAGGCCGCCTGGTGCGTACCCCCCTGCGTCGTGTACTGGCCGTTGACGAACGAATAGCAGCTCTCGCCGTAGCCCGTGCCGTGGGCGATCACCACCTCGATGTCCTCGCCCGAAAGGTGGATCGGCGGGTAGAGCGGCTCCTCCGACATGTTCTCGTTCAGCAGGTCCAGCAGGCCGTTCTTCGACGCATAGCTCCGACCGTTCAGCCGGATCGTCAGTCCCCGGTTCAGGTAGGTGTAGTTCCGGACCAGCTGCTCGACGTATTCCAAGTTATAGGCGTAGGGCCCGAAGACCTCCTCGTCGACCCGGAAGCGGATCTCCGTGCCGTCCTTCTCCGTGAGGCCGCTCTCCCACCTGTCGCTCTGTTCGAGACCCTTCTCGAAATAGACCGTATGGGCCTCGCCGTTGCGCACCGAACGCGCCGAAAAGGTGCTCGACAGGTAGTTCACAGCCTTGACACCCACACCGTTCAGACCGACGGTCTTCTTGAACGCCGCGCCCTCCTCGTCATCGTCGTACTTGCCGCCCGTGTTCATCACGCTCACCGCCGCCGACAGCGAATTGAGCGGAATACCGCGTCCGTAGTCGCGCACCGAGACCTCGTTATTCTCGACCGTGATGTCGATCTGGTGGCCGTAGCCGTTCATGTACTCGTCGATCGAGTTGTCGGTCACCTCCTTGATCAGCACGTAGATACCGTCGTCCGACTGCGTACCGTCGCCCAGCTTGCCGATGTACATGCCCGGGCGCAGCCGCACGTGTTCCCGTGGGGTGAGCGTGCGGATCGCGTCGTCGCCGTAGTTGTTTTGGTTCGTATTGAGTAAATCTGCCATAGTCTATCGTTGCTTGCGGATGTCGGACAGCGCCGCGCACATCGCATCGTGCACCTCCGTCATCAGTTCGTGCGGCTCCGTCGCCGCAACACGCTCCGCCGGAATCGGCGGAAGAACCCGGATCGTAATCCGGTTGCCCCAGTTGAAGAGCAGATTCTTCCGGATCAGCGTCCGCGTGCCGTCCAGCACCACCGGGAGAATGTCGACTCCCGCCTCGCGCGCCAGCGTAAAGGCTCCCGCCTTGAAGCGGTGGATCTCCCCGTCCTTCGAGCGCGTGCCCTCGGGGAAGATCGCAACTGACGCCCCGCGCGAAATCCACATCCTGCCCTTGCGCACCATCTGTTCCAGCGCCTCGGCCGCACGGCCCCGGTCGATGCAGATGTCGCCGTGCAGCACCAGGTACTGGCCGAAGAACGGAACCCGGAAGACCTCGCGCTTCGAAACCCACCGGAAGTTGAGCGGAAGGTAATAGAGCGTCGGGATGTCGATCACCGTGTTGTGGTTGATGACGATCACGTATTGTTTCCGGCGGTCGATCAGCTCCCGACCCTCGACCCGCTGGCGCCAGCGCAGCGGAATGAAGAAGAAGATCCGCACCAGAATGCGCGAGAGTTCGTGAACCACGCGACGCCCCCGGTCGAACGGGTAGCAGACGACCAGAGCCACGGCCGACAGGATCATGAACACGGTGCACAGAAGCACCAGAAACAAATAGTATAAAGCACTCAACATAAGGCGGTTGTTTTCCGACCGGAAGCGCCCCGAAAACCGGACCGAATCCCAATCAATCTGCAAATTTAGCAATTATTTCCCGGGTTTCCTACCCCTCCGCGCGCCCTTTTTTCAACAAAATTTTCACGCAATGCCCCCTTTTATACATAGGTCAAAAAGATTTTTTGAAAATTAAGGTACTATGTATTGCAAAGTACAAAACTTTTTACATATCTTTGTGTCGTAAAATAAAACGTCGCACAAATTACAAACCCGCAATCCTCACGCAGCATGAAAAAGTGGATCCTCCTGATCGTAACGCTTGCCGTAGCCGCCGCATCGGCCCTCGCCGCAAGACTCTGCCCCGCCGTCGGGCGCGTCGTCGACGAACAGGGAAAGGCCGTCGAATACGCCTCGGTCGTACTCCTCAAAGGAACCCAGCAGGTCGTCGGAATGGCCTCCGATGCCGACGGACGGTTCGAATTGAAGGTCGCACCCGGTGAATACACCCTCCAGATCCAGTACCTCGGATTCGATCCCGTGAAACGCATCGTCCGCGTCGAACAGAACAACGACCTCGGAGAGATCGTCATGCGCAACGCCGCCACCCGGATCGAAGGCGTCGTCGTCTCCGCACAGCTCGTGCGCCGCGAGGCCGACCGCTTCGTCGTCGACGTCGCAAATGCTCCCTCCGCCATCGGAAAGGACGGTATCGAACTCCTCGAACATGCTCCCGGCGTCTGGATCGACGGCGAGAAGATCTCCATCAACGGCAAAAGCGGATCGAAGGTCTACATCAACGACCGCGAACTGCGCATGGACGACGAACAGCTGCTCACCTACCTGCGCTCGCTGCGCGCCGAGGAGATTCAGAAAATCGAGGTCGTGCCCGTGACCGGTGCCGACTACGACGCCGATTCGTCGGCCGGCGTCATCCGCATCACCCTCAAAAAACGCCGCGAAAACGGGCTCAACGGTTCCGTCGCCTTCAATACCGCGCAGAGCGGTTACATCGGGTCATACAGCCCATCGGCCAACATCAACCTCCACTCCGGACGGCTCGACTTCTACGCCTCGGCCTGGGGGTATCTGGACAACAGCAAGACGATCTCCGACGAAAAAACCGTCTACAACGCCTCGAACAAGGGGCTGACCGCCCGCTCCGAGGGCACGAGCAACGACCGCAATTTCGGGATCAATGCCGGAAGCATCCTCGAAATCGACACCAGGAACAGCATCGGCGCCGAAGTCGAATACTGGCGCAACCGGTCCTGGGGCCCCACCGACACCGCCACCGATCTGGGCGACGGCCAGCAGACGGCCAACACCCGGAGCCGGTTCGACAACCACAACTACGGAAACAACTACACCGTGACGTTCAACTACATCCACAAGCTCGACACCCTCGGTTCGACCGTCAAGCTCCTGGCCGACTACACGCGCCGCGACTCCGACGCCGGAAACGACAACACGAGCCGCACGACCTCCGCCGACGGCACGCTCGACTCACTCTACCGCGACAACGCCGCGAGCATCTACGATGTCGCCACGGCAACCCTCGCCCTCGAAAAGAACTTCTCGCCCCGCTGGTCGCTCAAAGCCGGCGCCAAGTACACCTTCAACGACATGCGCAACAACGCCCGCTACGAATATCAGAAGAACGGTGCCTGGCTGCGCAACGACGAGCAGAGCTACACGGTCAACTACACCGAGAACATCGCGGCGGCCTACGCCACGGCAACGGCCCAACTGGGGCGTTGGAGCCTCGTGGCCGGGATCCGCGGCGAGTACACCCTCACCCACGGCAAGAGCGGCGACATCCGTCAGAACTACTTCTCGCTCTTCCCCAATGCCAACATCTCCTACGCCCTCTCGCAGGAGAAGGGACACTCGGTCATCCTGCAATACGCCCGCACGATCCAGCGGCCCCGTTTCTGGTGCCTCAACCCGCAGCGGTGGCAGATCTCCGACTACACCTACCAGACCGGCAACCCGTCGCTCGACCCCGCCTTCCAGAACGACCTGAACATCACGTTCGTCCTCGCCGGGAAATACACCCTCACCGGCGGCATGCAGATCGTCGACGGCGAGATCCAGCAGACGATGCTCGCCGATCCCGACGACCCCGACATGTTGCGGATCGCCTGGGTCAACTTCGACGCCACGACCAACTACTACGTGACGGCCAACCTCCCGTTCCAGCCGGCCAAGTGGTGGCAGCTGAACCTCAACGCCGTCTACATGCGCCGCGGACAGCGCGTCGAGCAGCACGGCGCCCAGCAGCACTTCAACTGGGCCTTCGTCAACGCATCGACCACCTTCAACCTCCCGGCCAAATTCTACATCGACCTCTCCTACGCCTACCAGAGCCGCATCGACCTGGGCAACATCTGGGTCATGCCCAACCACTTCCTGCAAGCCGGCGTCAAGAAGCGGTTCGGTGAGCGGTTCGTCCTCTCCTTCTCGGCCCGCAACCTCCTCGACCAGGGGCAGAAGGTCGGTGCCGCGGGCGACGGATTCGTCCGCACGGTCAACATCCGGCAGGCCTGGGGGAAGATCCAGTACCGCTTCGGCGTGACGTGGAACTTCAAGAGCGGAAAGGCCTTCAACAGGAAATCCGTAGAAGCGGGGTCCGCCGAAGAGAAAAAGCGGTTGTAACAAAACCCCGGAAAAAGATGGCGGCCGTCGGGAGAGTTCCCGACGGCCGTTCCGTTTCAGCAGGTCGGATCGAATCAATGGCGATGATGCAGGCGCGGCAGCGGAAGACGGTGCGCCCACCGCACCGCCCAGCGCGGAAGCCGCGGGCGCCACATCCAGCGGGCCAGGTGCGTCACCGCATTCGGGACATGCAGCGACTGACCCGCAATGATCAGCGTTACGGCCGTCAGGATCAGCAGGACTCCGGTGCCGATGCGCGGCGTGAAGGCCTCGCCGAAAACCGCAACGCCGAAAAACAGCGCCGTGACGGGTTCCAGCGCTCCGAGGATCGCCGTCGGTGTCGAGCCGATGCGGCGGATCGCCCCGGCCATCGTCACCAGCGAGATGATCGTCGGGAATAGTGCCAGCGACAACGCATTGATCCACAGCGATCCGCGCGGAATCTCCTGCAAATCGACGCCGCCCCGCAACCGCACGACATAGACCAGCGTGCCGAAAAGCAGGCAGTAGAAAGTCAGTTTCTCGGTCGGGAGGTTTTTCAGCGACGAGCGGTTGATCCCCACGATATAGACCGCATAGGAGAGCGACGACACAAAGACCAGCACGACGCCCGTCAGGTTGAGCGTCGAGCCGTCACCGCCCCGGTAGAGCAGCGAGATGCCCGTGCAGGCCAGTGCGATCGAGAAAACCGTCGTGAAGGTCACCCGTTCGTGGAAGAACGCCGCCATGATCACCGCCACCAGCACCGGGTAGACGAACAGCAGCGTCGAGGCGATGCCGGCGTCCATGAAGTTGTAGCTCTCGAAGAGCGTCAGCGACGACACCGAGAAGAGGATGCCCATCCCGGCCAGCGGCACGATGTCGCGCCGCGAAAGCGCAAACGAATGACGACGCACGAGCATCAGCGCTCCGAGCATCACCACTGCCAGCACATAACGGTAGAAGAGCACCGAATCGGCACCCAGCCCCGCCCCGTAGAGCGGCAGGGCAAAGAGCGGATTCATGCCGTAACTGGCCGCGGCAACGGCCCCGAGCACGTAACCGCGGGTACGTTCGGAGCGCATTTTCAGAACTGCACCTGCGGAACGCGCTCCGCGCCCTCCGATGCCTCGAAATAGGGCTTGCGTTCGAAACCGAACAGCCCCGCCACCAGATTCGCCGGGAAGCGGCGCACTGCACGGTTATAGGTCTCGGCCGCACGGTTGAAGTCCTGACGCGCCACCGTGATCCGGTTCTCCGTACCTTCGAGCTGCGCCTGCAATTCGAGGAAGTTCCGGTTCGCCTTCAAGTCGGGGTAGTTCTCCGCCACGGCGATCAGGCGCCCCAGCGCCGAACGGACCCCGGCCTGCGCCTGCTGGTACTCGGCCAGCCGCTCCGGCGTCAGATCCTCGGCCGAGAGGTTGATCGACGTGGCCCGAGTGCGCGCCTCGGTCACCTCGTTGAGCGTCTGCGACTCATGCTCCGCATAGCCCTTGACCGTGCTCACCAGATTCGGGATCAGGTCCGCACGGCGCTGGTACTGCGTCTCCACGTTCGACCACGCGCTCCGAACCCGCTCCTCCTTGTTCACGAATCCGTTATATTTCACATAAAAGAAAAGCGCAACTACGGCTACAACACCGATCCAAATCCACTTTTTCATCGTTCTATCTGTTTTTGATTCATTTTTCCTTTTCCGCATCCCGTCTCCGGAGCGGGCCGCTCCCGGGCGGGTGCTCACCGCCGCTTACCAGCGCGAGCCGGCACCTCCGCCACCGAACGAACCCCCGCCGAAGCCGCCCCCGAACGAGCCGCCGCCCAGACCGCCGAAACCGCCCCCGCCGATGATCATGCCGCCGCCCCGGCCGCCGAAACGGTCGTTCCGATAGCTGCGGAACCGGCGCCGGAAGCGTTTGCCGCAATGCGGGCAGAGGTATTCGCACTCTTCGAGCCGGTACTCCGGCGTAATGTCCAGCGTCCGCTGCGAGACCTGTTTCAAGGTACGACGCCCGCAGTTCGGACAGCGGTGCCGCCCGTAGCGGTTGGCCAGCCACAGCAGCAGCGGCACGACCACAAAGACGCTCCCGACCAGTGCAAGGGCCGCCCACCACGGAAGGTCGTCCGTCCCGTCCCCGCTCAAATCCGGTTCGCCGCCTTCGAGCACCGCGGCCGCAGCCTCGACCCCGGCGACCATTCCCGCGCCGTAATCCCCCGCACGGAAAAAGGGCAGCATGCGCTGCATCTGGATCCGTTTGCACAGGGCGTCGGGAAGGATGCCTTCGAGACCCCCGCCCGTGACGAAGCGGATCTCGCGCAGTTCCTTCACCAGCAGGATCCCCAACCCGTTGTTGCTCCGCGCGGAGCCCACGCCCCACTGCCGGAAGAGTTCGATCGCGAACGAGAAGGGATCGCCGCCCGCAATATCGTCCACGGCCACTACGGCCACCTGCGCCAGCCCCCGGTCGCGCAGCGACCCGCAGATCGAGTCGAGGCGCACGACCGTCTCCCTCGGCAGGATGCCGTCGGGATTCGAGACGTAGCGCCGCGCATCCCGCAGCTGGACGTTCGGGACCTCCTCCGGGCGCCACGTCCGGGCCGTTGCCGGGAGGGCAAGCGCCACGCCAAGCAGGAGCGCCCCTATAACAGGTATGATGCGTCGGTTTGTCATATCGCTGCCGCAAAGATAACGAAATATTCGCCCCCTGCAACTCCCGGACCGGAGACGCATCCGTTCCGGAGACAAAAAAAAGCGCCCGCCGCTGCCGGTTTCTCCGCAACCTTGCCCGCCGGTTCCGCTCCGCCCTGCCCCGCCGCAAAAAAACGGCCCGCAAACCTGCGGGCCGCCGTCGATGTCTCACAAACAGATTCCGGTCAGAAGCGGAAACTCAAATAGACGCGCATCGAGTTGGTCTTGAACTTGCTCTTCCCGGCCGACAACTTGTCCATCACGTCGTCCACCGTGACATCGCCGTCGCCATAGGAGTTCTCGTCGAAAGCCGCCTCGTCAAACGTCAGTCCACCGTATTTGGCCGTACCCCAGCGCCACTCGACACCCACCGAGATCACCTTCCACGCCACGGCAAAACCGGCATTCCACATCGATACGTAGTTGTGATAGAAGGTCTCGTCCGCATAAAGGGCCGAATAGGAGGGCGCAAAGCGGAAATAGCCGCTTACTTTCAGGTGATGGACCGGGTTGACCGTCACCGAAGGACCGAACTGCATGCCGATCTCCGCCTGGTGCATGCCCGACGTGGAGACCTCGCCCGCATCGCCGTCCGCAAATTCCAGCGTCGACTTCGCATAGTTGATGTCCAGCCACGTCCAGTCCAGTCCGAACTTGATCATCCCGACGATCGGCTTCCTGTGCAGGTAGTAGGTCTTGCCGCTGCTCAACGATACGCCGAAATCGCTCTTGATCTCTCCGCCGAAGGTCTTGTCCGTCACCGTCTGGTTCACGTAACCGATGTTGAAATACTTCGCACGGTCCTTCCAGATCTTCTGGTTCAGATTATCCTTTTCGAGCGTCTCCACATTCGACGTCAGCTGGTTGACGACCTGCTGCAACGAGTCCAGACGCTGTGCCGTCGCTTCATCGTTCTGCTCCGGAGCCTGCTCCTGGGCCCGGGTGCCTGCAACGGCAAGCATCAATCCAAGTAAAAGGCAAATTTTCTTCATGCTTCCGAGTATTTGGTTAAACGTATGGTCGTTTTTGTCCGCCGGATCCGGAACCGAACGACTACAAAACGGCCCGTAGTGACAAAGTTATAAACTTTTTTGTTTCAAAAGATCATTTTCTCCGCCATTTTTGCGGTCAGCGCGTCAGAATCCGGCAACTCCACGGCGCCATCTCCTCTTCGACCCGGCCCCGGAGCTCGTACGGAGCGCCCGTCATGGCATCCGTGTACATCCCCGCATGGATTCCCGTATAGTACTCCGCATGGATCGCATACGGCGACAGGTTCATCACCGCCACCACGCAGTTCTCCGCCACTTCACGCACCAGAATCAGCAGGCAGTCCTCGGCGTTGTTGCGGATCTTCGACAGCTCTCCGCCGCGACCCCCCGACGCCAGCGCCAGATTCGCATGCCGCAGGGCCGTCAGCCGACGGTAAAAGCGCGTATGGTCGTTCTCGCGGTAAAGCTCCGCCGGAATCGGATCCCGGTCGAAAAACGAAAACGAATGGTCGTAGCCCACCTCCTGCCCCGTGTAGATCAGCGGCAGCCCGCGCGGCACGACGAACGTGAAGAGCGCCATCGCCTCGCGCGCCGCGCCCATGCGCGTGAAATCCGTGCCGTTCCACGAATTCTCGTCGTGGTTCGACGTGAACGTCAGACGCATCGCCCACTCCGGATAGCGCGCCCGGTCGGCATAGAGGTAGTCGCGCAGCGCCGTCACCCGGCATCGCTGCTGCGCCACGTCGTTCAGCAGGTGGTGCATCTCCCACGCATAGCACGCATCGAACGCCCCCTGTTCGAAAAGGTTCTGCTCCTCGGCCTCCGCAAGCAGGAACAGGTCCGGCTTCAACGCCCGCAGCCGCGCGGCCGTCTCGTTCCAGAACGCCACCGGAACCAGCATCGCCATGTCGCACCGGAAGCCGTCCACGCCGTGTTCCCGCACCCAGAAGGCCATCGCATCGGCCTGCGCCGCCCACACGGCCCGCTCGCCGTAGTTGAGCTTCGCCGTGTCGGTCCAGTCCCACGGAACCGCCGGGGCCCCCGCCGCGTCGCGTTCGTACCACGACGACGGGCACTCCGCAATCCACCGCGCATCGCGCGACGTGTGATTCGCCACCCAGTCCAGCAGCACCTTCATCCCCAGGCGGTGGGCCTCCGACACGAAAGCGTCGAAATCCGCCATCGTCCCCATCTCGGGATTCACCGCGCAGTAATCCCGGATCGAATAGTAGGACCCCAGCGTCCCCTTGCGCGACTCCTCTCCGATCGGGTAAACCGGCATCAGCCACACCGCGTCGATGCCCAGCTCCTTCAAGAAGGGCAGCCGGCCGGCCGCAGCCCGCAGGGTCCCCTCCGGCGTCAGCTGGCGCACGTTCATCTCATAAATAACGGCCTGATAACTCCATTCGGGATGCAACATCGTTCCCTTTCTGTTTTCAAAGTTCCACAATCAATCGTCCGTCGGTCTCCAACCGCCGCAACGCCCCGCAGAGCCGCAG
This sequence comes from Alistipes sp. An66, assembly GCF_002161445.1. Taxonomy (GTDB): domain Bacteria; phylum Bacteroidota; class Bacteroidia; order Bacteroidales; family Rikenellaceae; genus Alistipes; species Alistipes cottocaccae. Next base: position 89,058 of record NZ_NFHT01000009.1, on the reverse strand, counting down.
CTCCATGCCCGGGCCTTCGTTCTCCACCTCGACCCGCTCCCGCGTCACGCGCACCGTCAGCACCCGGCCCCGGAAGTTGACCCGGAAGCCCAGCGACTCCCACGCCGCCGGAAGCTGCGGGTCGAACGTCAGCACCCCGCCGCTCATCCGCATGCCGCCGAAGCCCTCCACCACCGAGAGCCACGTCCCGGCCATCGACGTCACGTGGCATCCCTCGGCCACCTCGCGGTTGTAGTCGTCCAGATCCAGGCGCGACGTCCGCAGGTAGAGCTCGTAGGCCTTCTCCATCTTGCCCAGACGCGCCGCAAGGATCGCATGCACGCACGGCGAGAGGCTCGATTCGTGCACCGTGCGCGGCTCGTAGAAGTCGAAGTTCCGGCACACGGTCTCCCGGTCGAAATCATCCCCGAAGAAGTAGAGTCCTTGCAGGACGTCCGCCTGCTTGATGAAGCACGACCGCAGGATCCGGTCCCACGACCACTTCTGGTTCAACGGACGCTCCGACGGATCCAGATCCGAGGCCAGCCGCTGCTCCTTGTCCAGATAGCCGTCCTGTTGCAGGAAGATACCCAGCTCCCGGTCCTCGCCCAGGTACATCCCCTCCACGATCCGCTGCCACTGCTCCGTCTCCGACGCCTCGTCGAACTTCCGCCGGGCGCAGATCCGCGCGTAATCCTCCGGGCGGTGCTCCCGAACCCACGCCGCAGCCTGCGCCGCATAGCGCATCGACCAGCACGCAATATAGGAGGTGTACCAGTTGTTGTTGACGTTGTTCTCGTATTCGTTCGGGCCCGTGACGCCCAGCATCACGTAGCGCTGCCGCGCCTCCGACCACGTGATCCGCTGCGCCCAGAAGCGCGCGATCGACAACAGGACTTCCAGGCCCGCTTCGGCCAGATAGCCCTCGTCGCCCGTATAGCGGATGTAATTGTAGATGGCATAGGCAATGGCTCCGTTGCGATGGATCTCCTCGAAAGTGATCTCCCATTCATTGTGGCACTCCTCGCCGTTGATCGTCACCATCGGGTAGAGCGCAGCGCCGCCCCCGAAGCCCAGCTTCGCGGCGTTCTCGATCGCCTTGTCCAGCTGGTTGTAACGGTAGAGCAGCAACTCGCGCGCCACGGCCGCTCCGGCCGTCGCCAGGTAGAACGGCAGGCAGTAGGCCTCCGTGTCCCAGTAGGTCACGCCGCCGTACTTCTCCCCCGTGAAGCCCTTCGGGCCGATGTTCAGGCGCGTATCCACGCCCGTATAGGTTTGCAGCAGCATGAAGATGCAGAACCGGATTCCCTGCTGCGCCGCAGCATCGCCCCCGATCGTGATGTCGCAGCCGTGCCAGCGCGCCGCCCACGCCGCCTCCTGCTCGCGGAGCAGCGTCGCGAAGCCCGCACGCCGGGCCTCCGCAGCCACGGAACGCGCCGCCGCGGCCAGCTCCTCCGGCGCGTGGTTCAGCGACGAGCAGATTCCCGCATATTTGGTCAGCGTCACCGTTTGCTCCGGCTCGCAGCGCCGCGTCACGCGGTGGCGAACCTGCTCCGGGCGCGTCTCGCAGGCGAAATCCGCCGTCGTGAGGTGTTCCGCGCCGAAATCCAGCGTCACGGACTGCGCCCACGCCGCCTCGAAACCGCTCTTCCGCGTCCGGCTCTGCGTGACGTCATCCTCCGTGAGCACCGGTTCCCAGAACTTCTCGTCGTAGTTCGCGTCCGCATTGCGCACGTCGGCGTCGATGAACGGCGTCAGGCTCACCTCCACGGCGCGGTTCAGCGGCGTGACCGCATACCGGACCACGCCCGCCTCGCGCCGCGACAGCGGCAGAAAACGCACCGCCTCCACGGCAACCTCGGCGCCGTTGCGCATCCGGACCCGCATGCGGCGCGTCAGCACCGACCGCCGCATGTCCAGCTCCCGGTAAAAGTCCAGGACCTCGACCCGGGCCAGGTCCAGAGGCTCGCCGTCCACCTGCACCTCCACGCCGATCCAGAACGCCGCGTTCAGCACCTTCGCAAAGTACTCCGGGTAGCCGTTCTTCCACCACCCCACGCGCGTCTTGTCCGGGTAATAGACCCCGCCGAGGTAGTTCCCCTGCAACGTCGCGCCCGAATAGGGCTCCTCGAAGTTCGCACGCCCGCCCATCACGCCGTTGCCCAGCGCAAAGAGAGACTCCGAACTCAATACCCGCGCGGGATCGAAATCCCGTTCGACGATCTTCCACGCATCGATCGTCAGGTTCAGTCTATTTGTCTGCATAACATGTCAAAGCTGAAATTCTCGAAACTCCGCAGCTGCATCGTCGCGCCCGATAGCGCCGGGCTGCCGCCAACGCCCACCGAACGCATCCCGGCCCGCGTCGCGGCCTCGATCCCCGCCGCCGCGTCCTCGAAGACCACGCACGACGATGCGGCGGCGCCGGCCCGCGCCGCACCTTGCAGGAAGACCTCCGGGTCGGGTTTCGCACGCGTGACCGTCGTGCCGTCGACCACCGCCTCGAACATCCGCCGAAGGTCGCAGCAATCCAGGATCACCCCCGCATTCTTCGACGCCGAGCCCAGCACCCGGCTGACGCCGTGGCGCCCCACATCTTCCAGAAACGAACGGACGCCCGGAAGCACGTCCGCCGGCGTCATCCCCGACACCTTCTGCAAATAGAGCGCATTCTTGCGGGCCGCCAACTGTTCCTTTTCGGCCGAAGTGAAGCGGTTTTCGAGCCCCCCGGCCCGCAGCACGATCTCCAACGACGCCATCCGGCTCACACCCTTCGTCGCCTCACCCTGCGCCGCAGTGAACGCAAAGCCCAATTCCCGGGCTATTGCCGCCCAGGCTTCGTAATGGAAACGGGCCGTATCGACCAGCACTCCGTCCAGATCGAATATGCAACAATCTACCATTTTTTTATTTTGAGTCACCAAATATACGATTTTTTCCCGAATTCAGACAACATTCCGGGCTTCGCACCCTCCAGACACTCCTCCGGACGGGAAAATAGCACGCCCGAAAAAGGCTGAAATACCGGATTTTTTTCATACCTTTGCCCCATAATGACAAATGCTCGTTTTTCCATGATGAATCGACTCCTTTGCCTGATCGGAATTCTCCTCCTGGGCCTGCCGCTGACCTCCTGCGCTCCGCAGAAACGCATCTGGTATTTGCAGGACATAACCCCACAGACCCCCGAACAGATCGCACAGAACGGACAGATCCGCATAAAACCCCTCGACCGGCTGACGATCGTCGTCAACAGTCAGGACCCCGAACTCGCCGTACCGTTCAACACCTCGTCGTCGTTCAGCTCACTCTCCGGAACACCTTCTACAACATCCGGAAAAGAATCGCTCCAAATATACACCGTCGATGAAAACGGTCGGATTGCCATGCCCGTCATCGGCGTCATCGACTGCGAGGGCCTTACCCGGACCGAACTCGCGGACCGAATCGCCCGCAAGATCATCGACGGAGGATACATCAACGACCCCTCGGTCAACGTCCGCTTCGCCGACATGAAGATCTCCGTCATCGGCGAGGTCACAAGACCCGGTGTGTTCGAAATCGACCGGGACAAGATCTCCATCTTCGACGCTCTCGCCCTGGCCGGCGACATGACCGTCTACGGCGTCCGCAACGAAGTCGTCGTGGCCCGCGAAACCAACGGCGTGAGAACCTTCGAAATCCTCGACCTCACCTCGAAGGAGATCTTCAACTCCCCGGCCTTCTACCTCCAACAGAACGACGTCGTATACGTCAAACCCAACAAGTACAAGGCACAGGCCGGAGAAATCAGCCAGAACCGATCCTTCTACCTCTCGCTCGTAGGTACGGCGATCTCACTCGCCACGCTCATCATTACCCTCACGAAATAACCGCACCCCGCCATGGCCGAAATACAATTCAATACGCAGACCCGCGACAAAATCCACGATCAGACCCCGGCGATCGACCTGCACGACATCATACGCATGGTCATCGCAAACTGGTACTGGTTCATCCTATCGATCCTCGTCTGCGTCGGCGCCGCCTACTACTATCTGGCGAAAACCCCAAAAATATACACCCGCAGCGCCACGATCCTCATCAAGGATTCCAGAAAGGGCGGCGATGTCGAACTCTCCGCATTCAGCGATTTGAGCGGATACCAGAGCCGCAAGAGCATCGACAACGAACTCTTCATCCTGCAATCCCGGAAACTCATGACCGAAGTCGTCCGAAGACTCAACCTGACCGTCAACTACACGGTCGACGGCCGGTTCCAGGACCGCGACCTCTACGGACAGTCGCCCGTCGAGGTGGTATTCGTCAACGACAACGACAACCTGACGCTCTCGCTCGAAGTGACGCCCGTCGACGATCAGAACATCCGGCTCTCGAATTTCCACGACCCGTTCATCTCCAAACAGGAAAGCGAAGACAGGGTCTCCGCACGGTTCGGCGACACGGTCGCCTCCCCCATCGGACAGATCATCGTCCGCAAAACGCTCTACATGGAGCCCTCCTATCGGGAAACCCCGATCCGGGTCAGCAAGGGCGACCTCAAAACCATCGCCAACATGTACCGCGGCGCCGTCAAGTGCGAAGTGACCAACCAGCAGGCCTCCGTAGTCACGCTCTCGATGAACAACGCAATACCCAAACGCGCGGAGGATGTCCTCAATACGCTGATCGAGGTCTATGAACAGGACGCCATCAACGACAAGCGCCGCGTCTCGGTATCGACCGCCGAATTCATCAAGAGCCGTCTCGAAGTCATCGGACGCGAACTCGGAGAGGTCGACCGCGACATCGAAAACCTCAAAAAGGACAACCGCATGGTCGACATCTCTTCGGAAGCAACCCGGAGCCTGACCGAAAGCTCCCAGTACAAAGCCGAGGGACTCTCGCTCGACAACCAGATCAACATCGCCGAATTCGTCCGGGGCTACCTCGCCGATCCGGCGAAATCCGGAGAACTGATCCCCGCCATGGCCGCCATCAGCAACGGAGCCGTGACCGCCCAGATCGACGAGTACAACGCCACCATCCTCCAACGCGAGAAACTCCTCGATAACAGCTCCCCGAACAACCCCGTCATCCGGAACCTCGACAACCTGCTGGCATCCATCCGCCGGGCCATCATCGCATCCCTCGACTCGCACATCGCAACGCTCGAAATCCAGCGAAACGCCATGCGAAACGAAGAGGAGAGCGCGAACCGCCGCATCTCGACGATGCCCTCCCAGGAGAAGATCATCCTCGGAATCACCCGCCAGCAGAAAATCAAGGAGGAACTCTTCCTCTACCTGCTCAACAAACAGGAGGAGACACAACTCAACTACGCCATCGCCGAAAGCAACTCACGGACCATCGACGTCGCGGACGGCAGCCCCGTGCCCGTATCGCCCCAACCGACCTTAATCCTCGGAATCGCCCTGATCGTCGGCGTGGCCATCCCCTTCGGGCTCTTCTTCCTGATCGGAATGCTCGACACCACGATCCACGGCCGCCGCGACATCGAAAACTACCTCTCGGCTCCCTTCCTCGGCGACATCCCCTACCACGAAGGCGCCAGCCAGGACGGAATCGCCGTCCGAGAAACCGGTCGCGACGCCCTCTCGGAGGCCTTCCGTATCCTGCGTTCCAACATGTCCTTCATGAGCGTCTCCGCAGAGAAGGAGATGAAGACCCTGCTCTTCACCTCGTCGAACCCCCATGCCGGAAAAACCTTCATCGCCATGAACCTCGCCATGACCCTCGCCATGGCCGGAAAACGGGTCCTGCTCATCGACCTCGACCTGCGTCGGCATGCCCTCTCCACACTCATGGGACACGGAAAGGACAAGAAAGGAATCACCGGATACCTCTCCGGAAGCATCGCCGATTTCCGAGAACTGATCGCCAAGACCAACTTCCACGAAAACTTCGACATGATCTACGCCGGCGTGCAGCCGCCCAACCCCACGGAAATGCTCCTCTCCGAAAAACTCGACAAGCTCATCGCCAAACTCCGGGAGACTTACGACTACGTTTTCCTCGACAGCACTCCCTCCATGTCGGTGGCCGATGCCGTCATTTCGGACCGGCTGGCGGATCTCTGTATCTACGTCATCCGCGACGGAGTCCTCGACCGCAGGCAGCTGCCCGACATCGAACGTCTCTATCAGGAACGCAAACTCCACAACATGTGCATCGTGCTCAACGGCGCCAGAATACGCCGACACGGGTACGGATATGGATACGGATACGGGTATGGATACGGATATGGCTACGGATACGGGTATGGATACGGCGACGAGGAGTACCACGAAGAGAGTTACCGCAGGAGAATCCGGAACTTCATCCTTTCGCTTACCCGCAGGAAAGAAAAACATTAAACACTTCGCATTATGGCAATCCGAGATGCCGTCATAGCCGTCGATTTCGACGGTACGGTCGTAACCCACGCCTATCCGGAGATCGGAGAGGATGCTGGCGCCGTGCCCGTGCTCAAAGAGCTCGTCGGGAACGGGTGCCGGATCATTCTCTATTCGATGCGTCACGGAAAACTGCTCGATCAGGCCGTGGAGTGGTTCCGGACCAACGGAATTCCGCTCTACGCCGTCAATGAAAATCCCGGACAAAAACGATGGACCTCGTCGCCGAAGATCCATGCGGATCTCTACATCGACGACTGCAACCTCGGGTGTCCCCTGCGTTTTATCGACGGCGAGAAGCGCCCCGTCGCCGATTGGGTCCGCATCCGGGAGCAGCTCGTCCGCGAAGGATTCCTCGACTGACGGGGGGGGGTGGAGAATGGAGAAGTGAGGGTGGGAAAAGAAGAATAAAAGAAAAGGTGTAAGAAAAAAGCGGGACCTCTTTTTGAGGCCCCGCTTCCTTTTTCCGATCCGGCCCGCGGCCGACCCGGCTATTTCCACAGATCGCGCGGATACTTCCCGTCGGCGATCATCCGCTCGATGGCGGCCATCAGCGCAGGTTTGTCCTCCTTGTAGGTCACACCGTGCCACTGTGCGGCCGAACGCAGCACCCGCAACGACGACGTTCCGTCGCCGATCAACTTGTTCACCATCGTCGGAATGTAGAACTCCGACTTGATGTTGCCGCTGTTCGCTTCGTACCACGTCTTGAAATAAGCCTGCGAATGGGCAAAATAATCCGGCGTGAAGCCGAACAGATTCATCGATACCGGCGTATCCTCGGCCAGCTCCTCATCGGCTCCGCCGTCGTGGAAGACGATCCGTCCGTCCGGCATCCGCTCGATCTGCGTGCGCTCGACCATCGACGACAGGTTCCCCTCGCCGTCCACGCCGCACACGCCGCGCGATACCGTTCCGTTCTCCGAAAGCGTCTTGTTCAGATCGTAGGCTACCATGCAGTAGCGGTTCGTCGAATCCCCGAGCTGCATCAGGTACTCCCCGATCGTCTTGTAGGCCTCCGCACCGTAGAAGTCATCGGCGTTGATCACGGCAAACGGCTCGTGGATCGCATCCGCAGCCATCATCACCGCATGGTTCGTACCCCAGGGCTTCACGCGGCCCTCGGGGACCGCAAGCCCGTCGGGAAGATAATCCAGCTCCTGGAAAACAATGTCCACGGCGATGCGTCCGCCGAAGCGGTCTGCCGAAAACAACTCCCGGAACTCCTTTTCGAACGAGTGCCGGATCACGAACACGACCTTGCCGAAACCGGCCCGGATGGCGTCGTAAACCGAATAGTCGATGATCGCTTCGTTGTTCGGACCTACGCCGTCCATCTGTTTGAGCGACCCGTAACGGGATCCCATGCCCGCTGCGAGCACCAGCAATGTGGGTTTTACCATAATTTTATCGTTGTTTTGACGTTTAGGTTTCAAATTCATACAAAGATAACAATTTATGCCCGAATCGCAAAGTTTTTCCCCGTTTTCGCATCCCCGGCTCTTTTCGGCCCCCGCAACCGGCAAATAAATTTGGCAGTCCGATGCGCTTGTGCTATCTTTGCAAGGATAAATCCCCGGCCGGGGCCATCCCCGGAGCCGGCTCCCTGAAAACCCGGGACCGGAATCGGTCTCCACAACAAAACGACAGACCATGAAGTGGTTGAAATACATACACGACCGGTGGCACGGATTCTTCCGCAAGCGTAGATTCAACATGCTCAACGCCACCGACCTCTCCGAAGAGTGGCACGTACACCTCTCGCCGGCAAGCATCCTCGCCGGAACGGTCGCATTCCTGCTCGTGCTCTTCATCATCACGCTCTCGCTGGTCGCCTACACCCCCGTGCTGGAATTCCTCCCCGGATACCGCACCGAAGCCGACCGCTCGCGCGAAAGCCTCATTCAGAACATCATCCGTCTGGACTCCATGCAGCGTGTCATGAACGACATGATGACCTACAACGAGAACATCGCCCTGATCATGGAGGGCCGCACGCCCGTCGCCCGCGTCCTCGGGCCCACGGACTCGACCCGCGGGGCGAAGGTCCTCGTCATGCCCTCGCCCGAGGACTCCCTGCTCCGCGCACAGATGGAGGGCGACGGCCCCTATGCCCTCTCGGGACAGAGTGCCGGATCCCGGCGCCGGCTCCGCGAGGCCATCGAGCTCACGGCGCCCGTCGAAGGAATCATCACCGACCGCTTCGACCTCAAAAAGGGATGCTTCGGCGTGAAGATCGCCGCGGCGGCCGCCGACCGCATCGCCGCCGTCGACAACGGAACCGTCGTCCAGAGCAGCTGGTCGCCCGACAACGGATGCACGATCGTCATCCAGCACGCCCGCAACCTGATCTCGATCTACAAGAACCTCTCCCAGTCGCTCGTCGCCATCGGGCAGACCATCCGGTCCGGAGAACTCATCGGATACAACGCCGAAGCCGAAAACGGAGAGGTCAAACTCTTCGAATTCGAACTCTGGAACAACGGAAAACCCGTCGACCCGGAGGAGTACATCGTCTTCTGATACGACCATGAAACAACGTCTCGCCATACTGGGATCCACCGGCTCGATCGGCGTGCAGACGCTCGACATCGCGCGCGAGAATCCCGACCGCTTCGAGGTCCGCATCCTCACCGCTCACCGCAACTGGGAACAACTCGCCCGGCAGGCCCGGGAATTCGACGCCGATACGGTCGTGATCGCCGACAAAACGTGTTACGAGCACCTGCGCCAGGCACTCGCCGGGACCGACACGAAGGTCTATGCCGGCGAGGAGGCCGTGGCGCAGGTCGCCGCCGGAGGGGACTCCGACGTCGTGGTCAATGCGCTGGTCGGATATGCCGGGCTCGCACCCACGGTGGCAACCGTCGGCGCCGGCAAGAAACTCGCCCTGGCGAACAAGGAGTCGCTGGTCGTCGCCGGAGCCTGCGTCATGCCCCTGGCCCGCGAACGCCGCGCCCCGGTGATCCCGATCGACTCGGAGCATTCGGCCATCTTCCAGTGTCTGCTCGGCGAACGCGCCCCGGTGCGGCGGCTCATCATCACGTGCAGCGGCGGCGCCTTCCGCGACCTCCCGCGCGAGGAGCTCGCCCGCGTGACCGTGGAGCAGGCCCTCCGCCATCCCCAATGGCACATGGGCGCAAAGATCACGATCGACTCCTCGACGCTCGTCAACAAGGGGTTCGAGGTCATCGAGGCCCACTGGTTATTCGGAACCCCGGCCGACCGCATCGCCGTCGTGATGCACCCCCAGTCGATCGTCCACTCGATGGTCGAGTTCGAGGACGGCGCCATCAAGGCCCAGTTAGGATCCCCCGACATGCGCATGCCGATCAGTTTCGCGCTGATGTATCCCGACCGCGCCCGGCGTCCCGGTGAGCGGTTCAGCTTTCTGGAACACCCCCAGCTCTCGTTCGCCGAGGTCGACGGCGGGAAATACCCCGCACTGGGCATCGCCTACGAGTGTCTCCGCCGCGGAGGCACGGCCGCCTGCACGATGAATGCCGCCAACGAAGTGGCCGTCGCGGCCTTCCTCGACCGGAAATGCGCATGGCTCGACATCGTACGCACGATCGAGCACGCCCAGCAACGCGCCTCGTTCGTCGCGCGGCCCTCGCTCGACGACTACGCCGCAGCCGATGCCGAAGCCCGCGCGCTGGCCGCCGAATTCCTGAATGTCGGACAACCGGAGGGCATCCCGGCAAGATAGCTCCGGGGCCCGAAACGCATACGAAACGCACAACACCGAAACAAATATGGACATACTCGTCAAAATCATCCAGTTCTTCCTCTGCTTCACCATCCTCGTCGGGATTCACGAATTCGGCCACTTCATCATGGCCCGCATCTTCCGCATCCGCGTCGAGAAATTCTACATCTTCTTCGACATCGGATTCTCGCTCTTCAAGTTCCGCCGCGGTGAGACCGAATACGGCATGGGATGGCTCCCCCTGGGCGGATACTGCAAGATCGCCGGCATGATCGACGAGTCGATGGACAAGGGATACCAGAGTCAGGCCGTACAGCCGTGGGAGTTCCGCGCCAAACCCGCGTGGCAGCGTTTTCTGGTCATGATCGCCGGCGTGGTGATGAACGTCCTGCTCGCCGTGGCCATCTACATCGGAATCTGCTACACCTGGGGCGACACCTACCTCTCGAACGAGGATGTCCGCTGGGGATACAACTTCAACGAGGCCGGGCACAGCCTCGGATTCCAGGACGGAGACCGCATCGTGACCGTCGACGGCGAGCCGATCGACAACTTCCTCGACATCCTCAACGCCATGATCATCACCGATGCGGACCGCACGGTCGTCGTCGACCGCAACGGCGAACAAGTCGAACTCATCCTCCCGCTCGACCGGCTGATCGCCATGCGGCAGTCGAAGGGATACGAGGGGCTGCTCGTCCCGCGCCAGCCCTTCGTCATCGACAGCGTCGTGGCTCCGACCGCCGCAGCCCTCCACAAGGGCGACGAGATCGTCGGCATGTCGAGCCGCCGCACGGAAGACAGCTACGAGAACATGGAGTTCCGCGACTACCGGGCCTATCTCGAACTGCACGCCGGCGACACCGTGACGCTCGCGGTTCTGCGCGGCGGCGAGCGGCTGTCGTTCGACCTTCCCGTCTCGGAGGAGGGTGCGCTCGGCGTCATCCGCGCGACCTACCCCCTCCGCACCCGGGAGTACACCCTCTGGCAGGCCATCCCCGCCGGAATCCACAAGGCCGGAGAGGTCATCGCATCCTACTGGGAGCAGTTGAAGATGATCGTGCAGCCCAAAACCAAAATGTATGAGGAGCTCGGCGGATTCCTCGCCATCGGAAGCATCTTCCCCTCGACGTGGGACTGGCAGGACTTCTGGATGAAGACCGCCTTCCTCTCGATCATCCTCGCCGTGATGAACATCATCCCCATCCCGGGGCTCGACGGCGGGCACGCCATCTTCACCTTCTGGGAGATGATCACCCGCCGGAAGGTCAGCGACAAGGTCCTCGAAGCCGCCCAGTACGTCGGGTTGGTCATCATCCTCATGCTGCTGCTCTACGCCAACGGAAACGACATCTACCGATTCTTCATCAAATAACATACGGCCATGACCGAGGTGGAAAAGATGATGCGGGGCGAGCTCTACGATTACAGCGACCCCGAGGCGCTGGAACTCAATTTCCAGGCCCATGAACGACTCGAAAGACTCAATGCGGCCCGCTACCGCGACACGCAGGGCTATCGTGCCGCCCTGCGCGAACTGATCCCCGGATTTCCCGATTCGAGCTACCTGATCACGCCGTTCCACTGCGACTTCGGATTCCGGACCACCGTCGGCGAAGGGGTCGTCATCAACTTCAACTGCACGTTCCTCGACGGCGGGGGCATCACGATCGGCGACCACACGCTCATCGGACCCAACTGCCAGCTCTACACGCCCCACCACCCGATCGACTACCTCGAACGCCGCAAGCCGATCGAAACCGGAAAAGCGATCCGCATCGGCGACGACTGCTGGTTGGGAGGCGGCGTGATCGTCTGCCCCGGAGTGACGATCGGCAACCGCTGCATCATCGCTGCCGGGAGCGTCGTCACGCGCGACATCCCCGACGACTCGCTTGCCGCCGGGAACCCCGCCGTCGTCAAACGAAAACTCGACAACCATCATGACAAACGCTGAAAAACTCCACGCCTGCGCCGAAGCGCTGCGCCGACACCACTTCGAAACCGCCGTCGTCGCGACCCCGCAGGAGGCCTTCGCGAAGATCCGGGCCGTCGTCGAGACCGAAGCCCCGAAGCTCGTCTCGTTCGGAGACTCGATGTCGATGCGCGAAACGGGCATCATCGAGTGGCTCCGCACGAACGGCGATTGGACGCTGCTCGACGGGTTCGACGCCTCGATGCCGCGTCCCGAACGGCTCGAAATCCGGCGTCAGGCCCTCATGTCCGACCTCTTCATCACGGGCGTGAACGCCATCACCGCCGAGGGTACGCTCCACTGGCTCGACATGGTCGGAAACCGCATCGCCCCGGTGGCGTTCGGGCCCCGGAAGGTCGTCCTTGTCGCCGGGCGCAACAAGATCGTCGCCTCTCGCGACGAAGCCGAAGAGCGCATCCGTCGCATCGCCGCACCGCAGAACATCGCCCGCCATCCGGGATTCCGAACCCCCTGCGCCAAAACCGGCGTCTGCATGGACTGCAACGCCCCCGACCGCATCTGCAACACCCGCATGGAGATGCTGCGGTGCCACCCTGCGGGCCGCATTCTCGTCGTATTGATTGATCAGGATCTGGGATTATGAAAAGACTCATCGCATATCTGTTTTTGACCGCCGCCCTGCTCGCTGCGGGCGGGTGCGGCGACGATTCGGAGGTCTTCTACTCGATCGCCTACCCCGTCGTGCGCATCGAGGCCGAAGTGACGCTTCCGGAGCCCGAAGAGCCCGAAGAGCCCTCGACCGGCGAAGACTCCGGATCGGAGGGGACGGACGGCACGGACGATTCCGGAAGTACGGACGGCACGGTGGATTCCGGCACAACGGACGGAACGGAGGAGCCGGTCGATCCGCTGGTGGCGCAGATTCAGGCCGAAGTGCTGGCCGAGGCGCCCGTACAGGCCGGCGGGAGCTATGCGCTCGACTTCACGCGCTACAACCGAGGGCCGCTCACGGTCGACACCGCCGCGGAGGCCGGGACCGTGCCGGGCGCCTTCTTCAAGGAGCCCGGAGCCACGGAGATCCGGTTTCTCTTCCTGGAACTCGACTACACCGCCGCACTCTCCTCCTACACCGACACGGACGGCGTGCGCAGGGTCCTCCTGACGGTCGACCTCACCAAGGAGTTCCAGAAACGCTATCCCGAGAGCGACCTCACGAAGGTCGTCCGCCGCGAATACACCTCGACACCCGCAAACTGACCCCGAAATGTCCGCCAAAGTCAAGAAAGCCTACTTCTGCAAAAACTGCGGATTCGAAGCCCCGAAATGGCTCGGGAAATGCCCCTCGTGCGGTGAATGGAACACCTTCACCGAGGAGATCATCGCCCGCGAAAGCGGTCCCGTGACGGCGAATGTCGCCGGGCCCCTCCCGACGTCGCGGCCCCAGCGCGTGCGCGACATCCGCGAAAGCGAACATCGACGCATCGACCTCGGAAATGCCGAGGTCAACCGCGTGCTGGGCGGCGGCATGGTCCCCGGATCGCTGATCCTGCTCGGCGGCGAGCCCGGAATCGGAAAATCGACCCTCTCGTTGCAGATCGCCCTCGCGGCAAACGGACTGAAAACCCTCTACGTCTCGGGCGAGGAGTCCGCCGAGCAGATCAAGATGCGCGCCGCACGCATCGGAATCGGCAACGACGAGTGCCTGATCTACCCCGAAACGCTGTTGGAGAACATCGTCGCCCAGATCGCCGAACAACAGCCCGACCTGGTGGTGATCGACTCCATACAGACCATCTACACCGAGTTGCTGGATTCGTCGGCCGGCAGCGTCTCGCAGATCCGCGAGTGCGCCGCCACGCTGCTCAAATACGCCAAGACCACCGGCACGTCGATCTTCATCATCGGCCACATCACCAAGGACGGAGCCATCGCCGGTCCCAAGATCCTCGAACACATCGTCGACGTCGTCCTGCAATTCGAGGGCGACAGCAACAACGTCTACCGCATCCTGCGCGGCATCAAGAACCGCTTCGGCGCCACGTTCGAGATCGGCGTCTTCGAGATGCTCGAAGGCGGCCTGCGCGGCGTGGACAACCCCTCGGAGATCCTGCTGACCCATTACGAGGAGCCGCTGTCGGGAATCGCCGTGGGAGCTTCGGCCGACGGCGTGAGACCCTATCTGATCGAGGTGCAGGCGCTCGTCTGCGGCGCCGCCTACGGAACCCCCCAGCGCTCGTCGACCGGATACGACGCCCGCCGCATGAACATGCTCCTCGCCGTGCTCGAAAAACGGGTCGGCATGAAGATGTTCCAGAAGGACGTCTTTCTGAACTTCGCCGGAGGATTCAAGGTCGCCGATCCGGGGTTGGATCTCGCGGTCGTGGCCGCCGTGATCTCCTCCTACTACGACCGTCCCGTGGCCGACGGCGTCTGCTGCGCCGGGGAGATCGGACTCTCGGGCGAGGTGCGCCCCGCACCCCGCACCGAGCAGCGCATCAGCGAGGCCGCCCGGCTGGGATTCCGCCGCATCGTCGTGTCGGGCTATCTCCCGAAGGGGTTCAAGCGGCCGAAGGGCATCGAAGTCGTAACGATCAACAGCATCGACCAGCTCCCGAAGGCCCTCTTCGTCGAGTAGCGGGAGGGCCCGGAGAGAACGACAGAGGTCCCGGAGAGCGGAAAGGAACAGAAAACAACGGATCCCGGCGCATTCCGAAACGGAAAAGGCGTCGGGATCCGTTTGTGTCATACGTATTTGCGGGAACCGGTCCGGAGCGGCGTCAACGCGCGTCGTGCGCGGATGCCATCAGCGGGCACCGTCAGCGGACAAGGGTGCGTCATCGGCAGGAGGCAGCTGCCACTCCAACTCCTCGCGGACCAGCGTCTCGGCAGGAAGCGTCCCCAGCGAACCCACAGCCCGGAGAACCTCCTGCCGCAGGGATTCGCTCCGCGATCCGATTGCCACGAGGGCCGCTACGGCGCCCCGGGCCACCAGCCGGCTTTCGGGCCGGTTTTCCTCGGCCATCCGACGGACCGTCCCGATGATCTGCGGGATCCAGGTCTCCGCGGGTTCCGCGGCGCGGGCTGCGGCCATCAGCGCCGCATAGGCCCGAAGCCAGCCCGCAGCGGGGGCCAGCCAGGCGTCGAACAACGCCGGAAGGGATGCCGCCCGGCTCCACAGGGCAAAGGCACCCTCCTCGGCCATCTCGGAATTCAGCATCCCGTCGCCCCAGAAGGAGAACTCATCGGGCGTCAGGCGTGCCGGATCGGCGATATGGAACGCCGCCAGGCGCAGCTCCCGGACATCCTGAAGGTAGAGGTAGCGGGCGAAATCGTGGTCCGTCGCCCCGGCGCGGGCCAGATGCCGGAGCGTCGGAAGGCTCACGCCGTAGTTCAGTCCGTAAGGGCGGCCGTAGAAGCGCATGGAATCGGCCACGGCGCCGTTCCGCTCCCGACGGAAGGCCCCGAGCAGGGTCGTCATGCGCGAGGTGAAATCCATCTTCGAAAGGAGGCTCGGCGGGTGGTACTATTTGCGGGGCAGGGCCACGTTGATCGTCCGGCCGAATTCGAAGACCGGAAGCACCGAACGCGCATATTCGCGTCCGCCGGCCACGACCGTACAGGTCGAAGGATCGGCCACACGGCACTTCACCACCTCCCGCTCCTTCGGCCCGGCTTCGAGTTCGCTGGCCGGAAGGGCTCCCGAAGGTTCGATTTGCAGCAGCACGATGTCGCCCGAAAGGTCGTTCTCGGGAAGAAGTCCCGCGGCCGGGCTGAACCGGCACACGATATACTGTTTCTTGTCCGATTGCGGATAGACCACGTAGCGGCGTGTCTCGGTCGAGACGACCTGCTTGCCGAGGAAGAGTTCCAGGCAGCTCTGCTCCTGGCGGTCGATCTCCGCAAGCGCGGCGTTCAGGCCCTCGCCGAAGACATGCTCGCCCGCTTCGCCCGTGATGAGTTCCAGCCGGTGGCGGCGCAGCGAGAAGATCCGCTCGGCAGCAGCCCGTGCGGCATCTTCCAGCGGCAGAACCGCCATGTCCAGTTTGTCGGGTTGCAGTCGCGCGAAATCCTCCTCCGAGACGGCATAACTCCGGGAACGGAGCGTCGCCGGTGCCGGTGCCGATGCCCGCAGGCTGGTCTCGGCATCGAGCAGGGCGATCTGCGCCCCGGTGATGCTCCACGTCGTCTTGTCGGCCAGCGACGCCCGCACGCCGAGGAACTTCTGCGCATAACGCGCATAGGGGCCTGCAAGAACCCGGTCGCACGCCACCGTAACATCCACGGCCAGAATCGTCCGCGGCTGCGAAATGCGGATCCCCTCCGAAGTGGCGTCCGCGCCTTGGAGCGCGATGTAGGGATTCTGGGCCATCACGGCGCCCGTCAGAAACAGCGCCAGCGACAAAAGTCTGAATTTCATGGTCTGAAAGTTTTAATGCCGTCCGACAAAAGTAGCTTTTTTTCGCGTGCCGTCAAAATTTCAGGTAAAAATCACGGGTCAGTGCCCGGTATTCGGGCGTGTAGTCTTCGTGTTCGCCCGTGCCGATCACCAGTTCGTCGACCATCGGGGCGCCGTCGGCCTCCTCCGTCCGCGCCAGTTCCAGCAGGGTCCGTTTCGCCGGACGCCGCGGCGTCGTGCGGACATCCGTGCGGCGGAGCGTCGTCAGACGCCCGCCCGCCGCCAGCAGGAACCGACCCACCTCGCTCTGCGGAAGCACCACGGAGAACCGCCCGCCCGGAGCCAGCAGCCGCAACACCGCATCGCACAACTCGGAAAAGGGCAGCGCTACGGTGTGCCGCGCCGTCGTGCGCCCTGCATCGGGACTCGGCAGCGTGGCGTCGTAGAACGGCGGATTCGAGACGATCCGGTCGAAGCGCTCCGCGGGTGCGAACCGCTGCACCGGAGTCTGCACGAAGTGCAGGCGGGAACCCCACGGCGATGCCTCGCCGTTCTCGCGCGCCTGCGACACGTCGTCGATGTCGATGCCCGTCACCTCGGCCTCCGGAGCCCGTTGCGCCAGCATCAGCGCGATCAGCCCCGTCCCGGTGCCGATGTCGAGCATCCGCCGCTCCGAGGAGCGCAGTCCGGTCCACGCCCCGAGCAGCACGCCGTCGGTCCCGACCTTCATCGGGCAGCGATCCTGACGGACCGTGAAACGCTTGAAGCGGAAAGCTCCGTCGATGCGTTCGATATGTGATTCGTTACGCTTCACAGGCATTCAGATAACCGTCCACCCCTGCGCCGAAGAGCGAAAAGTCGTAGCGCACGGGATCCGCCGGGTCGAAGGTGCGGAGCGCCGCGGTGATCTCCTCGACGGCCCGCCAGTCGTTCTGCCGCCGCGTCAGCAGTCCCAGGGCACGACCCATCGCCCCGACATGAAGGTCCAGCGGCAGGTAGAGCGCCGACATCGGGATCCCCCGCCACTCGCCGAAGTCCACGCCCCGGTCGTCGCACCGCACCATCCAGCGCAGGTACATGCAGAGCCGTTTGCAGGCCGCGCCGCGTTCGATCGCCGAGAGGTGTTTCTCGCAGCGCGGGGCATGCTCCGCGGCGAAGAACTCCCGCCGGAACTCCGCCAACACGGGACGCAGGTCATGCAGCTCCGCATAGCGCGTCTCGAAAAAGGCCCCGATCCCGCCGAAGCGCGCATCCAGGCGCCGCAGCGCCAGCACGAAATCCCGCAGGTCGCCGCCGTTGAACGTGCGGTGGGCATAGGTGTCCAGCTGCGCCAGCTCCCGATCCGAGGCGTGGCGCACGAAATCCGCCGGGGCATCGTCCATCAGGCGCATCATCCGGTGGCCGTTGCGCACGATCGACTTGCGGTTTCCCCAGGCGATCGTCGCCGAAAAAAAGCCCGCAATCTCCCGGTCGGCACGCTCCGCATAGCGGTGCGGCACCGAGATCGGATCCTCCGGGATGAACTCCGGACGGTTGTAACGGTCGTAAAGGCGTTCGAGAAGCGCGTGCAGTTCGGGTTGCTCCATAATTGGAAGGGTTCAAAGGGACGCTGCCGCGCGCGGGGCTCCGCAGGCTGGCAACGCCGCGAAGGGGGTCAGGGAAGAAGGATCCGGCCGTCGGACATCGTGATCGTCCGGTCGGCCATCGCGGCCAGGTGCTCGTCGTGCGTCACCACGACGATCGTCTGCCCCAACCGCTCGCGCAGTTCGAAGAACAGGCGGTGGATCTCGTCGCGGTTGTGCGAATCGAGGTTCCCCGAAGGCTCGTCGGCCAGCAACACCGCCGGGGAGTTGATCAGCGCACGCGCAATCGCCACCCGCTGCTGCTCGCCGCCCGACAACTGTCCCGGCTTGTGGTCGCGGCGTGCCGAAAGGCCCATCAGGTCGAGCAGCTCCGCGGCACGACGCTCCACCTCCGCACGCGGACGGCGCCCGATCAGCCCCGGAATGCAGACATTCTCGAAGGCCGTGAACTCCGCCAGCAGGTGGTGGAACTGGAAGACGAAACCGATCCGCTCGTTGCGGAAGCGCGACAGCTCCCGGTCGTTCAGCCGGAAAACATCCTGTCCGTCGATCTCCACCCGTCCGGAGTCGGGGCGCGACAGCGTACCGATGATTTGCAGCAGCGTCGTCTTGCCCGCACCGCTCGCCCCGACGATCGAGACCACCTCGCGCGGGGCCACATCCAAAGAGACGCCTTTCAGCACTTCCAGCGTGCCGAAACGCTTGTGTATCTCCGTAATCCGTATCATGATCGGTATGCGTTGAATAGTTTCACGGTATCCACGGCCTCACGCACGTCGTGCACCCGCAGGATCCGCGCACCCTGCCGCAGGCACTCCCAGCCCAGCGCAACGCTCCCCGCCAGCGACTCGGCAGGCGTACAACCCAGCGTGCGGTAGATCATCGACTTGCGCGACAGACCCGCCAGCACCGGGAAACCCAGCCCGCACAGGCGGTGCAGACCGGCCAGCAGTTCGAAATTCTGCTCCGCGGTCTTCGCGAAACCGAAACCCGGATCGAGGATGATTCGTTCGCGGCGGATTCCCGCCGCCAGCATCGCGTCGACCCGCCGGCGGAAATAGTCGACCACTTCGGTCGTGATGTCGCGCCGGTAATCCGTCTGCGACTGCATCGTCTGCGGCGTCCCCTTCATGTGCATCGCCACGTAGGGCACGCCGCTCTCCGCCACGAGCGCAAACATCTCCGGATCGAGCTCCCCGGCCGAGATGTCGTTGACGATCACCGCACCGAAGCGCTCGATGGTCCGCCGGGCCACCCCGCTGCGGAACGTATCGACCGACACCGGCAGCTCCGGGGCCATCCGACGCACCGTCTCCACCCCCAGCGACACCCGCCGCCACTCCTCCTCGGGAGAAACCTCGTCGGCCCCCGGACGCGAGGAGTAGCCGCCCACGTCGATCAGCGACGCTCCTGCTTCGAGCGCCTCCCGCACGCGGGTTTCAATGGCCGCGGCATCCGGAGTCCGGCTCCCGGCATAGAACGAATCGGGCGTGACGTTCAGGATCGCCATCACCCGCGGGGTCGAAAGATCAATTTCCATGTCGTTGTCGTGCTTCAAGCGTGAATCGGCGGTGCAGTTCCGCCACCGTGGGTTCGAGGTCCGACTCGAAAACGTTCACCACCGCGAAGTCGGCCCGTTCGCGCAGCGTGTCGTCATCCGCCTGCGCCGCAATCCGCCGGCGGACCGCATCGGCGTCGCAGCCGTCGCGGCGGCATGTGCGTGCGATGCGCAGGTCGAGCGGAGCCAATACGGCAACCGTCCGGTCCACGGCGTGTTCCAGCCCCGCCTCGAAGAGGATCGCGCTTTCGAGAATCACGTAATCCCCCGTCTGGCGTTCGGACCACGCCGCGAAATCCGCCAGAACGGCCGGATGCACCAGCGCGTTCAGTGCCGCCAGCGCCTCCGGGTCCGAGAAGACCCGCGCGGCCAGGTAGCCACGGTTCAGCACACCGTCCGCATAGCTCCCGGCGCCGAAGCGCCCGACGATCCCCCCGCGCAGCGCGGCATCCTCCGCCATGAGACGTTTGGCCTCCCGGTCCGAGTCGTAGACCGCAACGCCCAGTCGCGCAAAAAGGCGGCAAACCGTGCTCTTCCCGCTCCCGATGCCGCCCGTAATCCCGACCTTCATCATGACGCAGACTCCTGGGGTATGTCGATCTCGGGAATATCCCCGATCGAGATGATCTTGATGTCGCTGAACCGCGTGGAGAGCGCCTTCTGCAACGACTGCGGTTCGATCACGTATTTATTCTCATGGCCCTCCTCCCGCGAACGCTCCACCTTGATCTCATCGAGCGGAATGCGCAGCGTCTTGTTCATGTAGACCCGGTATCCGAAGAGGTTCGTACCCACCCCCTCGACCACGCAGGTCACCTCGATGCGCTGCCCGTCGATGTTCAGCCGGACATGCTGCTCGGTGGTGTACGTGTAGCTCAACTTGGCGATGTACCAGAGGATGAACGACGCCACCAGCAACGCCAGAAAAACCGGCGAAACGTAACGGCGCATCGTATGCAGCAGATTTTCCATAGTGCCCACTCTATCTTGTCGACAAAGATAAAAAATAAATGCCAAATCGGCAACGGCAATCCGCGACCTCCGGCTCCGGGAAGGCACAAAAAAAACCGGGAGCCCCACGGTTCCCGGGTGAGATTCCGGATGCGGGCGGATTCGACAGCGGATCAGAGCCGGCCGAGGTGTGGCCGGGAGGCCGCTCCCGAAGGTCCTCTTCCCTCTGGCGGGCAGGCAGGAGCAATCAGGCCCCGGCTACCTTGATAATCCGATAGGCTGGCGGTGATCAGAAGCCCGTGCCGTTGGCCACAAGCACATATCCGTTCAGATAGGTCGCAAACAGCAGCCACAGCAGGTACGGAACGAACAGCCAGCCCGCAGGAGATTCGTGACGCAACGCCCGGAACAGAAAGAGCGCCGCCAGAAGATCGGGCATCACCGTACCCGGCATCCCCAGCGGCGGATACCGCTCCCGCATGGCCGAAGCCTGCAACAGCGACAAAAAACGCCCACGGTGAGCTCTCAAGAAAGAAGGCCCGCTCCCGCAAGGGAGGGGCCTTCATCTCAGCATGCCGTTCGAGAACGGCTTTTACTCCTCGTCGATCTTCGCACGCTTCGCCATCAGGTCGTAGGCGATCGGCGTGGCGATGAAGATCGTGGCGATCGTACCGACAACCACTCCGATAATCAGCGCGAAGATGAAGCCGCGGATCGTCTCGCCGCCGAAGAAGAAGATCGCCAGCAGCGTCACGAGCGTCGTACCCGACGTATTGATCGTACGCGACAGCGTCGAGTTGATGGCGTTGTTGACATTCTCCTTCAGCTTGCGCTTCGGATAGAGACCCAGGTACTCGCGGATACGGTCGAAGACCACCACCGTGTCGTTGATCGCGTAACCGATGATCGTCAGGATCGCGGCGATGAACGCCTGGTTCACCTCCAGGTTGAAGGGCAGGATGCCGTAGAACATCGAGAAGATACCGATGATCAGCAGCGCGTTGATGGCCAGAGCCAGCGTGGCGCCCGTAGCCCACTGCCAGCGCTTGAAGCGGAACGTGATGTAGAGTCCGATGGCGATCAGCGAGAAGAGCACCGAGTAGATGGCGTTCCACGTCATGTCATTGGCGATCGAAGGACCGATCTTGTCGGCCGTCAGAATACCGTTCACGTCGGTCTGCGTGCTGCGGAACTGGTCGAAGGTGATCGGATACGAGTAGAGCGACTTCAGGGCGTCATAAATGACCTGCTCGACCTCGGCCGTAGCCTCATCCGACATGTCGTCGTAACGGTACTGCGTCACGATACGCATCTGGTTCTCGTTGCCGTACTGCTTCACCTCGAAGCTGATCGACGAGGCGTCGGCATCCGTAATCTGCGAGAAGGTCTCCTCCATGCTCGCACGGACCGCCTCGGCCGACACGGGCTTGTCGAAACGAACGACATAGGCACGACCGCCCGTAAACTCGGCTCCGAGGTTCAGGCCACGCACGAAGAACGATGCGATCGACAGGACGATTGCCACTGCGGAGATCACATAGGCGATCTTGCGCTTGCTGAGGAAGTCGACATGCGTATTGCAGAGGAAGTTCTCCGACCACTTGTGCGAGAAGGAGATCGAGCCCCACTTGGCAACGATCCACTCGATCAAGAGGCGCGTGATGAAGATCGAGCAGAAGATCGACGTAATGATACCGATGATCAGCGTCGTGGCGAAGCCCTGCACCGGACCTGTTCCGAAGACAAAGAGCACGATACCCGTGATGATCGTCGTCAGCTGTCCGTCGATGATCGCCGAGTAGGCCCTTGAGAAACCGTCCTTGATGGCCAGCGAGATGCCCTTGCCCTCGCGGAGCTCCTCCTTGATACGCTCGTAGATGATCACGTTCGCGTCGACGGCCATACCCATCGTCAGCACGATACCCGCGATACCCGGCAGCGTCAGCACGGCGCCGAACGACGCCAGAACGCCCATCAGCAGGAAGACGTTCACCAGCAGCGCAATGTCGGCCATCCAGCCCGCCGTCTTGTAGAAGAGGCTCATGTAGAGCAGCACCAGGATGAAGGCGATCACGAACGACAGCATACCGGCGTTGATCGACTCCTGACCCAGCGACGGGCCCACGACCGTATCCTGGATGATCTTCGCCGGGGCCGGAACCTTACCCGAATTGAGCACGTTGGCCAGGTCCGTAGCCTCCTGCATCGTGAAGTCGCCCGTAATCTGCGACTGTCCCTTGTCGATCTTCGTATTGACGCGCGGGGCCGAGTAGACATAGCCGTCGAGCACGATGGCAATGCACTTGCCGATGTTCTCGCCCGTCAGGCGGGCCCACTCCTGGGTGCCTTCGGCGTTCATCGTCATCGAGACCTCCGCCGTGGCGCCGCGCTGGGCATACTGGCCCGTGGCCTCCGTGACGACCGAACCGTCCAGCGGAGCCTTGCCGTCGGGCGTCGTCACCTTGATGGCATAGAGGTAGAAGCGGCCGTCGATGTGGTCGTCACCCTTCACGCCCCACTTGAAGAGAATGTCGGCGGGGAAGAGCTCGCGGACCTCCGGACGCGACAGGTATTCGTTCACAGCAGCGATGTCGGCCTTGTAGGCGGCACCGATGGCGGCTCCGCCCGCATAGTTGGGATCCAGCACGGCGAAGAGCGGGTTCTGCTCGCGGTCGTAGCCGGCCGTCCGGGCAGCATCCTCGGCAACGGCCGTCGAGTCGGCGCCGATCTCACCGATCAGGCCCTCCTCTTCGGATGCCGGTGCGGCGGTCTCCGTTGCGGGAGCCTCCTCAACGGCGGTCTCCGTCTGCCGGGCCGTAGCCTCCTCACGGATGAGCTTGTCGGCCGAAACCAGCGCCGGAATCACCTCGTTGGCATCGTACGTCAGCCAGAATTCCAGCGACGCCGTACCCTGCAACAGGTCACGCACGCGCTGCGGCTCCTTCACGCCCGGCAGCTCCACCAGAATGCGGTGCGAGTTCGGAAGCCGCATGATGTTGGGCTGCGTCACGCCGAAGTGGTCGATACGGCTGCGCAAAACGTTGAACGAAGCGCCGATAGCCGCGTCGGTCTCCTGCTTGAGCACCTTCTCCACATCGGCATCCGAGCTTTCGAGCGTAATGTCCTGGCGGTCCGGGCTCACGAAGATCTCCGCAATGGGACGGCCGTTCGACAGGCGCGAATAGGCCTTCACGAAGTCCCCGATATAGTCGCTCGACGTACCCTGCTTCAGCGCCTCGTTGGCCTCGGCAATAGCCTCCACGAAGGCCGGATCGTTCTGGCTGTCGCCCGCCAGAGCCTTCACCACGTCCTCGACCTGCACCTCCAGCATGACGTTCATACCGCCTTTCAGGTCCAGACCCAGGTTCAGCTCCTTCTCCTTGCACTCCTTGTAGGTGAACTTCTTGAAGCCCAGGTTGAAAACCTGAACGTTCTGAACCGAATCGAGGTAATGTTGTTCGGCCTCCGACTGCACGTCGAGAGGGAACTGTGCGGCGTAGGCCGCGGCTTTCTTCTCCACGCTCCGCGTCTTGAACGTGAACGAGAGCTGATAAACGCATGCGAGGGCCAGCAGGACCGCGATGAGTTTAATGAAACCTTTACTTTGCATTGGAATGGAAAATAGTTGTTATTATGTTATTTGTTCAGTCGTTACGCACAATAGCACGCAAAGATAGGAAAAAAGAATTAATTCGCACGGTTTCCGCGGCAGAAAATGCCCGCCGGGGCGAAATTATCCTCCGAACCGGCCGCCGCACACGGGCCGATTCTCCGGAAGCCGCCGGGTGCGGCTCCCGAAAAGCCCCGGACTGACATCCCGGAAGCCGCCGGACGAAACTCCCGGAAGCCGCCGGACAGACGCTCCGGAAGCCGCCGGGTGCGGCTCCCGGAAGCGCCCGACACCCCGGAAACGACATTTTTTGCTCTTCCGGGCGGCCGGGAGGGTCCGGTTTGCGAAAAAAAACGTACTTTTGAGCCGCCATGTCGAAATCCGGATCATACCGATACCACCTCGCGGCGCTCTTCTCCGTGGCCGTCTGGGGCGCGACGTTCGTCTCCACGAAGGTCCTCATCGCCCGCGGGCTGACCCCTGCCGAGATCTTCCTGCTGCGCTTCGCCATGGCCTACCTCTGCATCCTGCCCTTCGCCCGCGGACGTCTCTTCGCCGGGAACCTCCGCGACGAGGCTATTCTGCTCGCCGCCGGAATCTGCGGCGGCTCGCTCTACTTCCTGACCGAAAACATCGCCCTCGAATACGCCCCGGCCTCGAACGTCTCGCTGATCGTCTGCACGGCGCCCGTATGGACGGCCCTCGTGCTGGGGCTCCTCGACCGCCGGGAGCGCATGTCGCGACGTCAGGTCGCCGGATCGGCCCTCGCCTTCGCCGGCATGGTCCTCGTGGTCCTCAACGGGCATTTCGTCCTCCACCTCTCCCCGCGCGGCGACCTGCTCGCCCTCTGCGCCGCCTGGCTCTGGGTCTTCTACTCGATGGCCGTCAAACGCCTCGCCGGCCGCTACCCCGCGCTCTTCATCACCCGCAAGGTCTTCTTCTACGGACTGCTCACCATCCTCCCCGTCTTCGCCGTGCGCCCCTTCGCCGTCCCGTGGCAGACCCTCGCGCAGCCCGCCGTCGCCGGGAACCTCCTCTTCCTCGGACTCATCGCCTCGATGCTCTGCTACCTGCTCTGGAATGCCGCCATGCTCCGGCTCGGAGCCGTCCGGACCACCAACTACATCTACCTCAACCCGCTGGTGACGATCCTCACCGCCGCACTCTGCATCGACGAACGCATCACCCCCGTGGCACTGGCCGGCGCCGCCCTGATCCTCTACGGCATGTGGCAGGCCGAACGCCCCGCCCGACGAAAATAATCCGACCCGGAAACCGGGAAAATTCGGTTTTTCCGGATCCTTTTCGTATCTTCGGGAATCCAAACCCGAAAAACAACATGAAAAAACTCCTCCTCTGCTGCTGCGCCGCCCTGATGGCCGGAAGTGCAGCTGCACAATCCGGTTATGTCCCGACGCCCGAAAACCTCGCGGCACGCCGGCAGTTCGCCGACGACCGCTTCGGCATCTTCCTCCACTGGGGTCTCTACGCCCTGCTCGGACAGGGAGAATGGGTCATGACCAATCAGGACATCCATTTCCGCGAATACGAGAAGCTCGCCGGCGCCTTCTCCGCCCCGGCGTTCGACGCCCGGAGCTGGGTGACGGCCTTCCGCGAGGCCGGGGCGCGCTACGTCTGCTTCACCACGCGCCACCACGACGGATTCTCGCTCTTCCGCACCGCACAGTCACCCTACAACGTCGTCGAGGCCACGCCGCTGGGACGCGACGTGGTGAAGGAGCTGGCCGACGAATGCCACCGCCAGGGGCTCGGCATCCACTTCTACTACTCGCTCATCGACTGGTGGCGCGAGGACGCCCCCCGCGGCCGCACCGGTCTCGGCACGGGACGCGACCCCGAAAAGGAGGATGCCGACGCCTATTTCGACTTCATGAAGGCACAGCTCACCGAACTGCTCACGCAGTACGGCGAGGTCGGGGCCATCTGGTTCGACGGCGTCTGGGACCAGGACCAAAATCCCTCGTTCGACTGGCGGTTGGGTGAGCTATACGGGCTGATCCACCGGTTGCAACCCGCCTGTCTGATCATCAACAACCACCACCTCGCGCCCTTCGAGGGCGAGGACGCCCAGACCTTCGAGCGCGACCTCCCGGGTGAGAACACCGCCGGGCTCTCGGGGCAGGAGGTGAGCCGACTGCCGCTCGAAACCTGTCAGACGATGAACCGTTCGTGGGGATACCGCATCACCGACCGCGACTACAAGTCGACCGACGCCCTCATCCGCTACCTCGCGGGCGCGGCGGGGCGCGGCGGCAACCTGCTGCTCAACATCGGCCCCCAGCCCGACGGGCAGCTGCCCGAAGCGGCGCTCGAACGTCTGACGGGCATCGGCGCATGGCTGCGCACGCACGGCGAGACGATCTACGGAACCGAAGCCGGACCGGTCACGCCGCGGGCCTGGGGCGTCACGACACGCAAGGGAGACAAGATTTACGTGCATATCCTCGACTGGCCCGACACGGAGCTCTTCGTGCCGATCCGCGGGATGCGCATCCGCGGGGCAGCGGCCTTCGACGGCGGGCAGAAACTGGACTTCCGGCAGGATGACCAGGGCGTGACGATCCGGCTCGGCGGACAACCCGCAGCTCCGGACCACATCGTCGTGCTGACCGTCAAGGAATAGACAGGAATCCCGCACTCCGTACGTCAGGGTCCGGGGTGCGGGAGCAAACGGGAGCAAACGAAAAAGAGCGACCCGCTCCGGCCATGCGGAGCGGAACGAATCCCGGAGACCGGGACTCAATGGACCATTTTCAACCCCACGATGCCGATGAAGACCAACGTGAGGAAGAACATCCGCCAGAAAGTCACGGCGTCGTGGAAGAAAAGAATGCCGATCAGCACCGTCCCGATGCCGCCGATGCCCGTCCAGACGAGATAGGCCGTCCCCATCGGGATTTCACGCTGCGCCAGATAGAGCAGCCAACCGCTCACCCCCATCGAAACGACCGAAACCGCCAAAAACAAAAAGTGCCAGCGCGGAGAAATGCCCGCGAGTTTGAATCCCAACGGCCACCCGATCTCGAACAGCCCGGCCAACGTCAGATACAACCATGCCATCGCAACGTCGTTTTATTGAAACGTCTTATTGAAACCGGCCCAAAAATAGGAAATTTTCCGCTGCGCGACAACACAAAAAAAGGACGCATCCCGTTTCCGGAATGCGTCCTTCCTGTTTTCAGGCTTTCGGCCGGCCCCGCGAAGGGAGCCTGCGGCCTTATTTCACCTCCTCGAACTCGACGTCCTCGGGCTGGCTGGTGCCGTTGCCGCTCTGCTGGCCGCCGGCATTCGCCTGCTGCCCCGCATTGGACTGTGCGCCCTGCTGCTGGGCCTGCTGCGCCGAGTAGATGTCCTGCGAGGCGGCCTGCCATGCGGCGTTCAGTTCGTTCATCGCCGTGTCGATGGCGGCCACATCGGCGTTCTTGTGCGCCTCTTTCAGTTTGGCCAGAGCGCCCTCGATCGCAGCCTTCTTGTCGGCCGGCAACTTGTCGCCGTACTCCTTCAACTGCTTCTCCGTGGTGAAGATGTTCGAGTCGGCAGCGTTGATCTTGTCGATACGCTCCTTCTCGGCCTTGTCCTTCGCCTCGTTGGCCTTCGCCTCGTCGCGCATCCGCTGGATCTCCTGCTCGGTCAGGCCCGACGATGCCTCGATGCGGATCTTCTGCTCCTTGCCCGTGCCCTTGTCCTTGGCCGAGACGTTCAGGATGCCGTTGGCGTCGATGTCGAACGTCACCTCGATCTGCGGAACTCCGCGCGGTGCCGCCGGAATGCCGTCGAGGTGGAAGCGGCCGATCGACTTGTTGTCGCGCGCCAGCGGACGCTCGCCCTGGCAGACGTTGATCTCCACCGAAGGCTGGTTGTCGGCCGCCGTCGAGAAGACCTCCGACTTGCGCGTCGGAATCGTCGTGTTGGCGTCGATCAGCTTGGTCATCACGCCGCCCAGCGTCTCGATGCCCAGCGACAGCGGCGTAACGTCCAACAGCAGCACGTCCTTCACCTCGCCCGTCAGCACACCGCCCTGGATCGCCGCACCGATGGCCACAACCTCGTCGGGGTTCACCGACTTGTTGGGCGTCTTGCCGAAGAACTCCTCGACGATCTTCTGGATGGCCGGGATACGCGTCGAGCCGCCCACGAGGATCACCTCGTCGATCTGCGAAGCGTTCAGGCCCGCGTCGCGCAGCGCCAGTTTGCACGGCTCGATCGTCTTGCGGATCAGATGGTCGCACAACTGCTCGAACTTCGCGCGCGTCAGCGTCATCACCAGGTGCTGCGGAATCCCGTTCACCGGCATGATGTACGGCAGGTTGATCTCCGTGGTGGTCGACGACGACAGCTCGATCTTCGCCTTCTCGGCAGCCTCCTTCAAACGTTGCAGGGCCATCGGGTCCTCACGCAGGTCGATGCCGTGCTCGGCCTTGAACGCCTCGGCCATGTAGTCGATCAGCACGTGGTCGAAGTCATCGCCGCCGAGGTGCGTGTCGCCGTTCGTCGACTTCACCTCGAAGACGCCGTCGCCCAGTTCCAGAATCGAGATATCGAACGTTCCGCCGCCCAGGTCGTAAACCGCGATTTTCAGGTCGCTCGACTTCTTGTCCAGACCGTAGGCCAATGCGGCGGCCGTAGGTTCGTTGATGATTCGGCGCACTTTCAGACCGGCGATCTCGCCCGCCTCCTTCGTAGCCTGACGCTGCGAGTCGGAGAAGTAGGCCGGGACCGTGATCACGGCCTCCGTAACCTCCTGACCCAGGTAATCCTCGGCCGTCTTCTTCATCTTTTGGAGAATGATCGCCGAGATCTCCTGCGGCGTATATTGGCGTCCGTCGATGTCCACACGCGGCGTGTTGTTGTCGCCGCGCACGATCGTATAGGGAGCACGCGCGATATCGGCCGTTACCTTATCGTAGGTCTCGCCCATGAAACGCTTGATCGAGAAGACCGTGCGCTTCGGGTTCGTGATCGCCTGACGCTTTGCCGGGTCGCCCACCTTGCGCTCGCCCTCCGACGTGAAGGCCACGACCGACGGAGTCGTGCGGTGTCCCTCCGAGTTCGGAATCACGACGGGCTCGTTGCCCTCCATCACTGCCACGCAGGAGTTCGTGGTTCCCAAGTCAATACCAATAATCTTTGCCATAATCGTACTATGTTTTAATTGTTCGTAATCTGTTTTTTGTTCCTTCGGTCCTTCGGTCCTTCGCCCCTCCGGGTCCGACCGTCGGTTACGCCCCAACTCCACACAAAGGTCGTACCAATCGGCACTCTCTGCCAAATTGTCAGTTCTTTGGCAGAAACCGGTCCTCTTTTCTCCCCATTCCTCCTACCCTCCCGGCATTTTGTCACCCGGCTGAAAGCCGGGCGCACTTTGCTTTTTGCGGTCGGATTTTGCGGCGCTTTCTGCCGATTCAAAAAGCACCAGAGTCTGCAACCGAAACGGTTACAGACTCTTGTACCTTTTGCCGCCAAAAGGTACCCCTTCAAGCCCCTTATAAAAAAGGGGTTATTCCCACTCGATCGTGGCGGGCGGTTTCGAGGAGATGTCGTAGACGACGCGGTTCACCCCCTTGACCTTGTTGATGATCTCGTTCGAGACGTCGGCCAGGAATTCGTAGGGAAGGTGCACCCAGTCGGCCGTCATGCCGTCCGTGGAGGTCACGGCACGCAGCGCCACGCAACGTTCATAGGTCCGTTCGTCGCCCATCACCCCGACGCTCTGAACCGGAAGCAGAATCGCCCCCGCCTGCCAGACCTGGTCGTACAGCCCCGCGGCACGCAGCGAGTCGATATAGATTTTGTCGACGTTCTGGAGAATTTCGACCTTCTCCGCCGTGATGTCGCCCAGAATGCGGATCGCAAGGCCCGGGCCCGGGAAGGGATGGCGCCCGATCAGCTGGTCCGAAATGCCCAGCGAACGACCCACGCGCCGCACTTCGTCCTTGAACAGAAGCCGCAGCGGCTCGACGATCCGCAGGTTCATCTTCTCGGGAAGACCTCCGACGTTGTGGTGCGACTTGATCGTCGCCGAGGGTCCGTTGACCGAACACGACTCGATCACGTCGGGATAGATCGTTCCCTGCGCCAGCCACCGCACATCCCGGATCTGCATGGCCTCCTCGTTGAAGACCTCCACGAAGTCGCGGCCGATGATCTTGCGCTTCGTCTCGGGGTCCGAAACGCCGGCCAGGTCGCCCAGGAACTTCGCCCCGGCCTTCACGCCCTTGACATTCAAGCCCATGTCCTTGTACGAAGCCAGCACCTCCTCAAACTCGTTCTTGCGCAGCAGGCCCGAGTCGACGAAGATGCAGTAGAGATTCCGGCCGATGGCCCTGTGCAGCAGCACCGCCGCCACCGACGAATCGACGCCGCCCGAAAGGCCCAGCACGACCTTGTCGCTGCCCAGCTTCTCGCGCAGCTCGCGCACGGTCGACTCCACGAAGCTCTCCGAGGTCCACGACTGCGCGCAACCGCAGATCCCGACCACGAAGTTCTTCAACAGCTGCTTGCCGTCGGTCGAATGGTAGACCTCGGGGTGGAACTGGATGCCCCACGTCCGTTCGCCCTCGATGCGGAAGGCCGCCACGCGCACGTCCTCCGTGCTGGCGACGATCTTGTAGGAGTCGGGCACACGCGTGATCGTGTCGCCGTGCGACATCCAGACCTGTGTCGGCGACGGAAGCCCCGCCATCAGGGCATCCGCCGGATCGCCCACCGTCAGCATCGCACGTCCGTACTCGCGGCTCGGGGCCGGCTGCACCTCACCCCCGAAGGCCGCGGCCAGGAACTGTGCGCCGTAGCAGACGCCCAGCAGCGGAAGGCGGCCCTTGATGGCCGAAAGATCGGGATTCGGGGCCTGGGCGTCCCGCACCGAATAGGGGCTGCCCGAGAGGATCACACCCCGCACCGACTCGTCCAGAGCCGGGATTTTGTTGAAGGGGTGGATCTCGCAATAGACGTTCAGTTCGCGCACGCGCCGCGCAATGAGCTGCGTGTACTGCGACCCGAAGTCGAGAATCAATATTTTTTCCATCGGTTCGAAATTATTCGTTTGGATCCGGAGGGAAGAATCAATGTTCGCTCGAATAGTTCGGGGCCTCGCTCGTGATCGTCACGTCGTGCGGGTGGCTCTCGTGCATGCCCGACGAGGTGATGCGGATGAACTGTGCGGTTTGCAGCGCCGGGATGTCCTTCGCTCCGCAATAGCCCATGCCCGAACGCAGACCGCCGATCAGCTGATAGACCGTCTCGCTCAACGCACCCTTGAACGGAACGCGGGCCACGATGCCTTCGGGGACGAGTTTGTTGATGTTCCCCTCGCAGCCCTTCTGGAAGTAGCGGTCGGCCGACCCGGCCTTCATGGCGTCGATCGAACCCATGCCGCGGTAGGCCTTGAACTTGCGGCCGTTGTAGATGATCGTCTCGCCCGGAGCCTCCTCCGTACCGGCGAACATCGAACCGATCATCACGCAGTCGCCGCCCGCAGCCAGCGCCTTGACGATGTCGCCCGAGTAGCGCAGTCCGCCGTCGGCAATGACCGGAACGCCCGATCCTTTGGCAGCCGACGCCGCGGCGTAGATCGCCGACAGCTGCGGAACACCCACACCGGCGATGATGCGCGTCGTGCAGATCGAACCCGGACCGATACCGACCTTGATGCCGTCGGCGCCCGCCTCGATGAGGAACTTCGCGGCTTCGGCCGTGGCGATGTTGCCCACGACGACATCCAGCGTCGGGTATTTCTCCTTGATTTCACGCAGCGTGCGCACGATGTTGCGCGAGTGTCCGTGTGCCGAGTCCAGCACCACGGCATCCACATCCTCGGCGACGAGCGCCGCGACACGCTCCATGGCGTCGGCCGTGATCCCCACGCCCGCAGCCACGCGCAGACGTCCCTTCTCGTCCTTGCAGGCGTTCGGATGGTCCTGCACCTTCGTGATATCCTTATAGGTGATCAGGCCCACGAGGTGTCCCTCGCCGTCCACCACCGGAAGTTTCTCGATCTTGTTGTTCAGCAGCACCTCCGAAGCGTGCGCCAGGTCGGTGCGGTGCGTCGTGATGAGCCGGTCGCCGGGGGTCATCACCTCCGCGATCCGGCGATCCATGTCCCGCTGGAAACGCAAATCCCGGTTCGTGACGATGCCGATCAACTTCCGATCCGCGTCCACAACCGGGATTCCTCCGATCTTGTTCTCCTTCATCAGATTCAGCGCGTCTCCTACGGTATTCTCCTTCGAGATGGTAACCGGATCGTAGATCATGCCGTTCTCCGCACGCTTCACACGGCGGACCTGGGCCGCCTGCTCCGAAATCGTCATGTTCTTGTGAATCACACCGATACCTCCCTCACGCGCCAGCGCTATGGCCAACGGAGCCTCCGTCACGGTATCCATCGCGGCAGATACGACCGGGATGTTGAGACTGATATTTCGCGAAAAACGGGTCCGGATATCGACCTCTCGCGGCAACACTTCCGAATAGGCGGGTACGAGCAGCACATCGTCGAACGTAAGTCCTTCGGGCTGAACCCTCTCATTGATAAAAGACATAATGAACGTGGATTTTTGTTGCTCGCAAAAGTAATCATTTTTTTCGAAACGGCCTAAAATCGGCGCCCCGTTCGACGACTTTTTATCAACATTTTATCAATACGGAGCGCCATTGCGGAAATTTTCATAGATTTGTAAAAAAGAGACCGCCGATATGTCAGTCCTGTTCCAACCCACAACCTCCGCACCCGGACGGACCCTCCGGGATGCGCATCGGAGAATCCGTCCGGGAGGGATCCTCCTCACGGCCGCCGCCGCGCTGCTCCTTGCCGCCTGCGGGCCCGACCGCCCGAAAAGCTCCCGGAATACGGCCGCCGAGCCCTCCGCACCCAACGTTGCGGCAACAGAAACCGCGCCCGCAACCGCCCGTTTCCGCGTCGATTCCATCGTGCACCTGCGCGGACGTGTGGTCCTGGGCCACGAGGTGCGGGCCTTCATTCCCGAGGGCGATACCGTCGAATACTGGATCGTCGACCGCAGCGGCGCACTCGAACGCGAATACGACCGCAAAACCGGCGGTCAGAAAAACGGCATGCCGGCCCGGGTCGAGCTGAAAGCCCGCTACAAGGGCCCGTCCGACGAGGGATTCGCGGCCGATTACGAGGGGGTCTTCGAGGTCGTGGAGATCCTCTCCGTCGAAAAGGACGAAGAGTAGGGTTCGGGAAATCTTCGCCGATCGAAAAAGAGGCGGGCGCCGTCGGTTGACAGCGCCCGTCTCTGCATTTCCGACCTCCGCGGCGGGATCAGTACTGCTCCTTCTCGTTGGGGAAGTCGCACGACTTGACATCGGCGACGTACTGCCCCACGGCCTCGGTCATCACCGTGTGCAGGTCGGCATAGCGGCGCAGGAAACGCGGCGAGAAACCCTTGTTGATGCCCAGCATGTCGTGGATCACCAGCACCTGGCCGTCGCAGCCCGGACCGGCCCCGATGCCGATCGTCGGCGTCGGGATCTCCGACGTCACGCGCGCGGCCAGCGCCGCCGGGATCTTTTCCAGCACGATGCCGAAGCACCCCGCCTCGCTCAACAGATGCGCGTCGCGGACCAGCTTCTCGGCCTCGGCCTCCTCCTTCGCCCGCACGGCGTAGGTCCCGAACTTGTGGATCGACTGCGGCGTCAGCCCCAGGTGCCCCATCACCGGAATGCCGGCCGAGAGGATCCGCTGCACCGATTCGAGGATCTCCTCGCCGCCCTCCATCTTCACGGCGTCGGCCTCGGTCTCCTTCATGATCCGGATGGCCGAGTCGAGGGCTACCTTCGAGTTGCCCTGGTAGGTGCCGAACGGAAGGTCCACGACCACCAGCGCCCGCTCCACGGCACGGACCACCGAGCGCGCATGGTAGATCATCATATCGAGCGTGATGGGCACCGTCGTCTCGTAACCGGACATGACGTTGGCCGCCGAGTCTCCGACGAGGATCACGTCGACACCCGCGGCATCGACGATCTTCGCCATCGAATAGTCATACGAGGTCAGCATGGCGATCTTTTCGCCGCGCTGCTTCATCTCCGTCAGGCGGTAGGTCGTCACCGCCCGGACTGTACTTTCTACGGACATTTCTTTCAGATTTTAGAATTTTCAGCGCGGCAAAGATAGCGCTTCGGATAGATTTGGCAAAAAAAACTCCACAGAACCACCCCGCCGCTCACCGCGACGTTGACCGAATGCTTCGTCCCGGCCTGCGGGATCTCCAACGCCCCGTCGCAACGGTCCACGGCCGGCTGGCTCACGCCGTCGACCTCGTTGCCGAAGACCAGCGCGTATTTCCGGCCCTCCTCCGGGCGGAACGTGTCGAGCATCGCGGCACCCTCGACCTGCTCCACGGCCAGCACCGTCCACCCCGCGGCACGCAGCGCGTCGATACACGACACGGTCGAGGCGCAGTACTCCCACGCCACGGTCTGCTCGGCGCCGAGCGCCGTCTTGTGGATCTCGCGCGAGGGCGGCGTCGCCGTGATCCCGCACAGCACGATCCGCTCCACGGCAAAGGCATCCCCCGTGCGGAAAAACGCCCCGACGTTCTGCGCCGAACGCACGTTGTCCAGCACCACCGTCACCGGCAGCCGCTCCCGTCCGGCGAACTCCTCCGGTGTCGGACGCCCCAGCTCTTCGTTCGTGATTTTACGCATATTCGGTCGTAATGAGTGATTTGTGCGGCAAAAGTAATCAAATAAAAAATATTTTGCCTATTTTTGAGGCCCAATTCAGAAGTTTTATGCCGTTGAAAAAGTTGCTGTCCCTGCTCTTCGCCGTCTTAATGGCGGGGGGGGGCCTCCGTGCCCAGGAACTCCTCGTCGGGGTCGACTTCGACAACCGCTTCGACAACCGCGAATATGCCGGAAACGAGTTCAACGTCCCCCAGACGCTGTTCAGCGCCCGGCTCACGCCCCTCGTCGGCGTCGAGTGGATGGAGAAGAACCGGCTCGTCGTCGGCGTCGAGATGCTGCGCAACTTCGGCCAGTACAACGCCCCGCGCGATCCCTTCATGAGCGACGTGAAGCCCCTGATGTACTACCGCTTCAAAACCCCGAACGTGCAGGCCGACGCCGGCATCTTCGACCGCGGGGAGCTCATGGGCGACTACTCCGCGGCCTTTTTCAGCGACTCCACCCGCTTCTACCACAACCGCCTGTCGGGATTCCTCGGACGCTACGTCTCCACCGAACGCCCCGGAACCTACATCGAACTGGCCATCGACTGGGAGGGGATGTTCTCCGCCGAGTCGCGCGAGATGTTCCGCATCCTCTCCGCGGGACGCTACTCGACACGCTCCGGATTCTACGTCGGATACGCCCTCTCGCTCTTCCACTTCGCCGGATCGGAACTCAACCGGAACGTCACGGACAACCTGCTCCTGAACCCGCACCTCGGGTGGAAGTTCAACGCCTTCTTCGACTTCGACATCCGCGGCGGGCTGCTCGCCGCCCCGCAGCGCGGCCGCAGCGTCGACAACCACTGGCGGCTGCCCTGCGGCGGACAGCTGGACATCGCAATCTCCCGCTGGGGCGTGAAGCTCGAAAACAACCTCTACCTGGGGCAGAACCTCCAACCCCTGCGCGGCTACATTGCCAACGCCGAAACCGGCGCGACCTACGCCGCCGAGGGACTCTACGCCGGAGAGTCGTTCTACGCCACCACGAAGCACGTCTACAACCGCACGTGGCTCGGTTACGACCGCCGCTTCTTCCACGACACGCTGCACGTCGAGGCCGGCATGGTCTTCCACTACGACGGCACGGGAATGGGAACCCAGCAGGTCGTGCAACTCTCGGTCAACCTGCAACGCCTGTTCGACATCGGGCCCCGGCGCCCCGCTCCCGGACACCGGCACGGACACGGCCCGCGGCATTGATTCCGACACCACCATTGATTCCAATATCTGTTACGATCAAGCAAATTCACGAAAAATATGGCAAGCGCAACCAACGAAACACGAGAGAAGTCGCTGAACTTCCTCGAAGAGATCATCGAAGAGTCCATCGCCAGGGGCGAAACCCGCGTCCAGACCCGCTTCCCGCCCGAACCCAACGGATACCTCCACATCGGCCACGCCAAGAGTATCTGCATCAACTTCGGACTGGCCCAGAAATACGGCGGCAAGTGCAACCTGCGCTTCGACGACACGAACCCCGTCAAGGAGGATGTCGAGTACGTCGACTCGATCAAGCGCGACATCCGCTGGCTGGGATTCGACTGGGCGCTGGAACGTTATGCGTCGGACTACTTCGACCAGCTCTACGAATGGGCCATCGTCCTGATCAAGAAGGGACTGGCCTACGTCGACGACCAGACGCAGGAGCAGATCCGCGAAAACCGCGGTACGGTCTCCGTGCCGGGCACGCCCTCGCCGTGGCGCGACCGTTCCGTGGAGGAGAACCTCGACCTCTTCCGCCGCATGAAGGAGGGTGAGTTCCCCGACGGGTCGAAGGTCCTCCGCGCGAAGATCGACATGGCACACCCGAACATGCTCTTCCGCGACCCGATCATGTACCGCATCATCCA
Organism: Alistipes sp. An66; assembly: GCF_002161445.1. Classification (GTDB taxonomy): domain Bacteria; phylum Bacteroidota; class Bacteroidia; order Bacteroidales; family Rikenellaceae; genus Alistipes; species Alistipes cottocaccae. The sequence goes on along the minus strand of NZ_NFHT01000009.1, from coordinate 52,376 downwards.
CGCCGAACACCACCGCACGGGCAACAAGTGGTGCATCTACCCGATGTACGACTACGCCCACGGCCAGAGCGACTCGATCGAGCAGATCACCCACTCGATCTGCACGCTCGAATTCGACGTCCACCGCCCGTTGTACGACTGGTTCATCCAGGCGCTGGACATCTATCCGTCGCACCAGTACGAGTTCGCGCGGCTGAACCTCACCTACACGATGATGTCGAAGCGCAAGCTGCTGAAACTCGTCCAGGAGGGCGCCGTGATGGGTTGGGACGACCCCCGCATGCCGACGATCTGCGCCCTGCGCCGCAAGGGGTACACCCCGGCTTCGGTGCGCAACTTCGCCGAGATGGTCGGCGTGGCCAAGCGCGACAACGTCATCGACCTCGCCAAGCTCGAATACTGCGTGCGCGAGGATCTGAACAAGGTCGCCGAGCGCCGCATGGCGGTGCTGAACCCGCTGAAAGTGACGGTCACGAACTACCCCGAAGGCAGGACCGAGCTGTTCACGGCCGTGAACAACCCCGAGGACGAGGCGGCCGGGACGCGTCAGGTGCCCTTCTCGCGCGTGATCTACATCGAGCGCGACGACTTCATGGAGAACCCGCCCAAGAAGTTCTTCCGCCTGCAACCCGGCGGCGAGGTGCGTCTGCGCTACTCCTATCTGATCAAGTGCGAGGAGGTCGTCAAGGATGCCGAGGGCAACATCACCGAGCTGTTGTGCACCTACGACCCGATGTCCGGAAACGGCTCGTCGAGCGACGGCCGCCGCGTGAAGGGCGTCATCCACTGGGTATCGGCGCAGGATGCCGTGGAGGCCGAGATCCGGCTCTTCAACCCGCTCTTCACGAAGGAGGATCCCGACGACGTGGAGGAGGGACAGACCTGGGAGGACAACCTCAATCCGGAGTCGATGGTCAGGATCAAGGGCTATCTGGAACCGTCGCTGCGCGAGATTCCCGTGGGTCAGGCCGTGCAGTTCGAGCGTGTGGGCTACTTCTGCCCCGACACGGACTCGACGCCCGAGCATCCGGTCTTCAACCGCACCGTGACGCTCAAAGACTCCTGGGCCAAGATCAACAAATAGGATCGGCCCCGGCCCCGCGCAACGGAGCTTCCACCCAAAAAACACCCGACCTCGCAGGAGGCCGGGTGTTTTTTTGTCGAATCGAGAAACGATGCAAGGCAGGGAAGACTCCGCGAGACCTTTATTTATAAATCGACCGGTTGGATTCCGGCCGAAAGAACGGATCCGCGTCGGATCACATCATCCGCCCGAAGGTGCGGCCGCCCAGCAGGTAGCGCGCAACGATCGAACCCCGGTAGATATGCCCGGCGTGCCCCTTGCGTGCCGACCGGATCGCCCGCCGCTTCTTCGCCAGCGAAGGATGCCACCGGAAAAAGTCCCGCCAGGCCCGGAACACCGCCCGGAAGTTGTCCGCACGCCCCTGCATGAGGTACGAAAGCGCCGCCAGCAGATCCAGCGCCGGGCGCAGAAGGGCCACCAGCAGCCGCTGTCCCGACGAGGTGCACTTGTAGAGCATCGCCAGATTGTTGCGGTGGTTATAGAAGACCTTCGACGGCGAATCGGTCTGCAAGGTCCCGCCCCCGAGGTGGTAGACCGCGCTCGCGGGAACCACCCGCACGCGGTAACCCGCCAGCTGCATGCGCCAGCAAAGGTCAATCTCCTCCATGTGGGCGAAGAAGTCGTCGTCGAAGCCCCCCAGCGCCCGGAACACCCCGGCCCGGCAGCAGAACGCCGCGCCGCTCACCCAGAAGAGGTCCCGCTCGTCGTCGTACTGGCCCCGGTCCTCCTCCACCGCCCGCAGGATCCGGCCCCGGCAGAAGGGGTATCCCAACAGGTCGATATATCCGCCTGCGGCCCCGGCGTACTCGAACATCCGGCGATCCTCCGACGAGATCAGCTTCGGCGAAACCACCGCCACATCCGGATTCCGGTCCAGCGTATCGAGCAGCGGCTCCAGCCACCCCGCCGGGGTCTCCACGTCGGAGTTCAGCAGGATGTAATAGTCCGCCTCGACCTGTTCCAGCGCCCGGTTGTAGCCCCCGGCAAAGCCGTAGTTGCTGTCCAGACGCACCACCCGCACCGTGGGGAACTCCGCCGTCAGGAGCGCCACCGAATCGTCCGTCGATCCGTTGTCGGCCACGACAACCTCCACCTCCGGCGGGGCCGCCGCGACAACCGACGGCAGAAAACGGCGCAGGTGATCCACGCCGTTCCAGTTCAGTATGACGATTTTAGCGACTGACATTCCGTTTGTGTTTCCAACGCCGGTGCGACCACATCCACAACTCGGGACGGCGGCGGATCTCCGCCTCCAACAGCCGCACGTAACGTTCCGTGATTTCATGCTCCGCGACCTCCTCCCGACCGTCGTAGATCGGCTCGAACGACATCTCGTAGCGGCCCCGCGCCACCCGGTCCAGCTTCACGAAGTAGACCGGAAGGTGGCAGCGCAGCGCCAGTTTCTCGCCGCCGTCGAAGAAGATCGTATCCTGATTCAGGAACCGGAACCAGTGGCTGTCGGGACGCCGCGGCGGATTCTGGTCCGCGATGAGTCCCATGACAAGATTCTTGCCACGGATTCCCTTGTCGCGGTTCCGCAGGTAGAAGCGAAGGCTCTCCTTCATCGAAACCGTCGTCGCGTAGTCCCCGTTGCGGAGCCGCTGGTAGAGGGCCTCCATGACCTTGCTCCGCAGCGGGTGGTAGACCGCCACGACGATCTGCGACGCAACGTAAAGCCCCCAGAACGAACAGTATTCCCAGCATCCGTAGTGGGCCGTCATGGCGATCCAGTCGCGCCCTTCGACCTTTTGCCGATGCTCCTCCAACCCCTTCACCGTCAGAGCGGCGCGCCCCTTGTCCGGAGTCAGGTGCGCCAGATCGAGCGTATCCACGAAGATCTCCGCCAGCGTGCGGTAGAACCGACGCCGGATCTCCGCCAGCTCCTCCTCGCTCTTCTCCGGGAACGAGTTCCGCAGGTTCGTCTTCACCACCGACATCCGGTAGCGGACGCAGCGGTACAGCACCACATAGAGCAGATTCTCCACGACATGATACTTGAACCAGCGGGGCATCACCGAAAACACGTACGCACAGCCCCAGAGCACCTCCAAACCGATCCGCTGCATGAAATTCAAGTCCGTCCGTTTCATCGTTCTTGCTCGATCAGGGTTCCACGAAAAGTTTCACGTTCTCGACCTTCGTCCGCAGGCGCAGCCAGTTTTTCAACGTCTCGACGTCGACCGGCTGTGCGGGGTCCCTGCGCGTGATCACGCACACGAGCGTCGTATCGCCCGGCTGGCCCGCCACGTCGAACGTGATGCCCTTCATCAGCGACACCGCCCGCACGTTCTCCGCCAGAGCGCCCATCTCCCGCGACACGTCGTTCACCTCGACATCCGTCACGCGGTAGCGTTTCAGCTGCGAGGTCATCTCCTCGATGCGGCGGTTCTTCTCCGCAAGCAGCTCCTGATAGTTCCGCTGCAACAGCCCCACATCGACCCGGTCCTCCGTATTGGCCTGCCGGACGACGAGTTCGACCTCCTCGAGGCCGAATCCGTCCAGCTGCGCCCGGGCGTTCTCGATCACCTCCTCGCCCAGCGGTTCGCCCACGAGCAGCAGCTCGATCCGCGACGGTTTTTTCCCGTGCGCATAGTGTTTGTTGCATTCGATTACGCGCGTATGGGGGAAGTTGAAGACCTGCGTCACGTATTTGTCGGCCGTAGCTTCGAAAAGCGAGACCTGCACCATGTGGAAGCCGATCACGACGCTCGGAATGAACGTCACGAGCGTGATGGCCATCATCAGCCGCTTGACGGTGCGTTCGCGGGCCTTGTCGATGAAGACCTTCTTTTCGTAACCCAGAAAACGCACCACCAGATAGGTGGCCAGGGCGATGAAGACCGAGTTGATGAAGAAGAGGTAGAAGGCTCCGAAGAAGAAGCGGATCTGCCCCGTGGCGAGTCCGAAGCCCGCCGTGCAGAGAGGCGGGATCAGCGCCGTGGCGATGGCCACGCCCGGAATGACCGTCGAGGTACGGTCCTGCCGTGTCTGGGCCACCATGCCGGCCAGGCCGCCGAACAGGGCGATCAGCACGTCGTAGGTCGTCGGGACCGTACGGGCCAGCAACTCGCTGCTGTTCGACGAGAGCGGCGAGATGAAGAAGTAGACCGTCGAGGTGATGATCGCCACGATGAACATCAGCGCCAGGTTGCGCAGCGACCGCTTCAAGAGTTCGAAATCGTTGATTCCCAGCGACAGCCCCACGCCCATGATCGGGCCCATGATCGGAGAGATGAGCATCGCGCCGATGATCACCGCCGCCGAATTGACGTTCAGGCCCAGCGAGGCGACCATCGTGGCGAAGATCAGCACCCAGAGGTTCACGCCCCGGAACTCCACGCCCTTCGAGATGTTGGCGACCACCTCGTCGCGCTGCGCCTTGTCGTCCTCGAGGCTGAAACGCCCTTTCAGGAATTCACGCATTTCACCGAGCCACGCCGCAAACGAGCTCGGCGCATTCGGTGTATTTTCCGTTTGTTCATGCTTCTTCATGATCGTCAGTTTCAGTTTGTCCGGGCTCCTCCTGCGCACGGCGCGACCGGGGTTTCCCGGCAACGACCAGCACGAATTCGCCCTTGGGTTCGTGCGTGCGGAAGTGTTCCAGCACCTCGGCGACGGTGCCCCGCACGGTCTGTTCGAATTTCTTGGTCAGTTCGCGCGACACGGAGACCGCACGCTCCGGGCCGAAAACCTCGGCGAACTGTTCCAGGCACTTCACCACGCGGTACGGAGACTCATAGAAGATCATCGTGCGCTCCTCGTCGGCCAGCGTCTGCAAATGCTTGCTGCGGCCCTTCTTCTGCGGGAGGAAGCCCTCGAAGCAGAAGCGGTCGCACGGGAATCCGCTCTGGACCAGCGCCGGGATCAGCGCCGTGGCGCCCGGCAGCGTCTCGACCTCGATGCCCGCCTCGACGCACGTGCGCACCAGCAGGAACCCCGGATCCGAGATTCCCGGCGTCCCGGCGTCCGAGACCAGCGCGGCGTTGCGCCCTGCGGCGATCGACTCGGCGACCAGCTGTACGGTGGCGTGTTCGTTGAACTTGTGGTGCGAGCGGAGTTTCTGCTCGATGCCGAGGTGTTTGAGCAGGAACGACGTCGTGCGCGTATCCTCGGCCAGCACGAAATCCACGGCGCGCAGCACGTTCACCGCGCGCAGCGTGATGTCGTCCAGATTGCCGATCGGCGTCGGTACGATATAGAGTTTGGCCATGCCGTCAGGCGAATTTGCGTTCGAGAAGGTCCATCAGGAGTTTGGCGCCGTCGGAATTGGGGTTCCAGGCGTAGTGTTCCGCGATGTAGATCATGCAGTCGTCGAGATCCCCGCAGTCGTTGAGCGTTCCGATGGCGCGTTCGTAGGCTTCGCCGTCGCCGTCGAACAGGTCGCGGATCAGCAGGAACTTGTCGTTCAGGCCGATGGCCTTGCGCAGGTCCGTGACGGGTTCGTTGCGCAGCAGCTCCGAGGCCACGTCGCGCGGCGGTGCGATCGTATCGGCCAGCGTCTGCACGTCGTGGTTGATCACCTCGCCCAGCACGGCGCCGCCCGGGGAATTCGTGAGTCCGGGCTCCTGCCGGATTTTCAGCGTCGGCACCTCTTCCGCCCCCTCGGAGCCATCCGCCGGCTCCGGAATCGCCGGAGTTGCGGAGGGTTCGGCGGCCGGGGATTCGGCGGCAGCCTGTGGTGCGGGCACACCGTCCGTCGCCGGAGCGGGAGCGGCATTCTCCGCGGCGTCCGGTTCGGCAGCCGGTCCGACGTTCGGCTCCGGGACCGGCTCAACGGCCGGTTCGGGAGCGTCGAGTCCGGGATCCGGTCCGGCGACGGTCTCGACGTTGATCTCCTCGAAAACAGTCTCGGGCTCCTCCTCACGGGGCTGTTCGGACGGCCGGGCATCGGCGGCCGGGGCCGGAACGGACGGAGCGGAGGATGTTTGCCGGACGGAGATCGTCTCCACCTCCGGATTCGGATCGTAGAGCGACATGATCACCCGCTGCTTGTGGCGATGGCGGACAACCGCCTCGTCTTCCAGTCCGAAGAGCGTGGGTGCCGCATGCGGCCGGGGTTTCTCCGGCGCGGCCCCTTCGGCGGCCGGGGACTCCGCGGCAGATTCCGGAGCAGGTTCAGCGACCGGTTCCGAAGCCGGTTCCGACCCGGTGACGGGGCCCGCCGACACAGGCTCCGGGATCGGAGCGGATTCCGGTGCGGCGACCGGTTCCGCGGGCACGGGAGTCTCGGCCACAGGCTCCGGGATCGGAGCGGATTCCGGTGCGGCGACCGGTTCCGCGGGCACGGGCTCCGGTTCGGCAACCGGAACGACCTCCGGCTCCGCAATGATCGGCTCCGCAGCCAAAGGCGCTTCGTCCAGCGGCTCCGCAGCCGGGAAGACCGGAGCGGCCGGGACGATCGGGGGAACCGCCGGATCCGCGGAAACAGGGCCCGCCGGTTCATCCGGATCCGGGAAACCGTCGAGCGAAAGCACCGCTCCGAGGTCGAGGGATTCGGGAAGCAGTTCCGCTTCGGGGTCCGTCTCTGCGGGCATTTCCGCCCGTCCGGATTCGGCAAAGCGAACCGTCTCATAGAGATTGCGCAACTTTTCCAGGGCCAGGTCGCGCTCCACGGCCGGTATTTCATTCCGCTGCGACCATCCGTCGACCAGCGTCGTGAGCCGTCGCAGTTCCTCCTGTATGGTGTTCCAATCCATGGTCCGTTCAGTTTAGACCTTCAAAGATACGCATAAACCTCCGTTCGGCAAAACAATCCCCGGGATAATTTTCCACAACACCCCGCCGGACGATTTTCACCCCCGCAAAGGGGCGCAACTCCGATAAAATTCACTATCTTTGCGCTGCGAATATCAAAAACCCGAAATACATGGCATTACAATGCGGCATCGTCGGTTTGCCGAACGTGGGCAAGTCGACGCTTTTCAACTGCCTCTCCAACGCGAAGGCGCAGGCGGCCAACTTCCCCTTCTGCACCATCGAACCCAACGTGGGCGTCATCACCGTCCCCGACCAGCGGCTGATCCGCCTGGCCGAAATCGACAACCCCAAGCGGGTGGTCCCCACGACGATCGAGATCGTCGACATCGCCGGGCTGGTCAAGGGCGCCTCGAAGGGCGAAGGCCTCGGCAACAAGTTCCTCGGCAACATCCGCAACACGAATGCCATCATCCACGTGCTGCGCTGCTTCGACAACGGCAACATCACCCACGTCGACGGGTCGATCGACCCCGTGCGCGACAAGGGGATCATCGACACCGAACTCCAACTCAAAGACCTCGAAACCGTCGAGAACCGCCTGGCCAAGACCCAGAAACAGGCTACGTCGGGCGGCGACAAGAACGCCAAACGCGCCGTGGAACTGTTGTTGCAGTACAAGTCCGTGCTGGAACAGGGGCGCTCGGCCCGCACCGTGGAGCTCGACAGGGAGGACCGCAAACTGGTCGCCGACCTCAACCTGCTGACCGACAAACCGGTTCTCTACGTCTGCAACGTCGACGAGAAGAGCGCCGCCACGGGCAACGCCTACACCGAGGCCGTGCGTAAGGCGATCGCCGACGAGCGGGCCGAGATGCTCGTCATCGCAGCGGCCACCGAGGCCGACATCGCCGAGTTGGAGAGTTACGAGGAGCGCCAGATGTTCCTCGAGGACCTCGGGCTCGAAGAGTCGGGCGTGGCGCGCCTGATCAAGGCCGCCTACAAGCTCCTCAACCTCGAAACCTTCTTCACCACCGGAGCCGACGAGACCCGCGCCTGGACCTACTCGCGCGGCATGAAGGCCCCGCAGACCGCCGGCATCATCCACACCGACTTCGAGAAGGGATTCATCCGCGCCGAGGTGATCAAGTACGACGACTACGTGGCGCTCGGTTCCGAAAAGGCGTGCCGCGACGCCGGAAAGATCGGCATCGAAGGCAAGGAGTATGTCGTCCAGGACGGCGACATCATGCACTTCCTCTTCAACGTCTGACCCCGGGAAGGACAAGAGCGGAGGAAGAAAGAGTGATGTGAAGGAAAACAAAACGAGAAAAGAGAACACGAATAACGTACCCGAAAAACCGGTTGACCATGAAAAACGCGAAGTACCTCCTTTTGGGAATTGCAGCCATCGTCTGCGCCGCCGTGCTCGCACGAGCCTACACCTACAAGTACCGTTCGCAGGACACGATCGTCGTGACAGGATTGGGCGAAACGGAGTTCACCTCCGACCTGATCGTCTGGTCCGGCACCCTCACGGCCGAAGCCCAGCAGGTTGCCGCCGGATACGCCCAGATCGAGCAGAGCAAGGCCAAGGTCCAGCACTACCTCGAAGAGAAGGGACTCCCGGCCGATGCCGTGGTCTTCGAGTTCGTCAACGTCGACAAGCAGTTCGACCCGGTCTACAACGCCAACGGCAACTGGGCCGGCGAACGCTTCCGCTGCTACCGGCTGCGGCAGCGCTTCACGGTCGAGTCGCACGACGTGGAGCGCGTGGAGACCATCTCGCGGGAAATCTCCTCGCTCATCGCACAGGGCGTCTCGATCGAGGCCTACGCCCCGGACTACTACTACACGAAACTCGACGACGTGAAGATGGGACTCATCGAGACCGCCTCGGCCGACGCCCGGATGCGCGCCCAGAAGATCGCCGAGAACGCCGGAACGAAGATCGGCCGCGTGGCCTCGGCCCGCATGGGGGTTTTCCAGATCACCGGCGCCAACACCAACGAGGAGTTCTCGGCCGGCGGGTCGTTCAACACGTCGAGCCGCAACAAGAAGGCCCGCATCACCATGCGGATCGAATACCGGGTGAAATAAGCTAAAAATAACAAAAACAGCATAAATGTCCATGAAAAGACCTGTCCGGGTGCGCTTCGCACCCAGCCCCACCGGACCGCTCCACATCGGCGGCGTCCGCACGGCTCTCTACAACTACCTCTTCGCCCGCCAGCACGGCGGTACGATGATCCTCCGCATCGAAGATACCGACTCGCAGCGCTTCGTTCCCGGCGCCGAGGAGTACATCATGGAGTCGCTCCGCTGGTGCGGCATCCAGATCGACGAGGGCGTCGGCGTCGGAGGCCCCCACGCCCCCTACCGCCAGAGCGAACGCCGCGAAATCTATCTCAAATACGCCTTGCAGCTCGTCGAGGCCGGCTGGGCCTACTACGCCTTCGATACGGCCGAGGAGCTCGACGCGCTGCGCCGGGAGGCCGAAGCGCGCGGCGAGGCCTTCGCCTACAACTACGCCGTGCGCGGGAAACTGGCCACGTCGCTGGCCCTCCCGGCCGAGGAGGTCCGGGCCCGCATCGACCGCGGAGACCAGTGGGTCATCCGCTTCAAGATGCCCGAAAACCAGCTGGTCGAGATGGACGACCTGATCCGCGGACACGTCGAGGTCAACACCTCGACGCTCGACGACAAGGTGCTCTACAAGTCGGCCGACGCCCTGCCGACCTACCACCTCGCGAACATCGTCGACGACCACCTGATGGAGGTCTCGCACGTCATCCGCGGCGAAGAGTGGCTGCCCTCGCTGCCGTTGCACTACCTGCTCTACAAGGCCTTCGGGTGGGAGGATTCGCAGCCCGCCTTCGCACACCTGCCGCTGCTGCTCAAACCCACCGGCGGCGGCAAGCTCTCGAAGCGCGACGGCGACAAGATGGGATTCCCGGTCTTCCCGCTCTTCTGGAAATCCCCGACGACGGGCGAGACGGCCCGCGGATACCGCGAGGACGGCTACTTCCCCGAGGCGTTCATCAACATGCTGGCGCTGCTGGGCTGGAACCCCGGCACCGAGCAGGAGATCTTCTCGATGCAGGAGCTCATCGACAGCTTCTCGCTGGAACGCGTCTCGAAATCCGGCGCCCGCTTCCAGCCCGACAAGGCCAAGTGGTTCAACGCCCAGTACATGCACCACAAGACCGACGCCGAACTGGCCGCGCTCTACCAGCCGATCCTGCGCGGGCACGGCATCGAGGTGTCGGACGAACTGGCCGGCAAGGCCGCCGGAATCATGAAGGAGCGTGCCACGTTCATCACCGACCTGTGGGACCTGACGTCGTTCTTCTTCGTCGCGCCGACCGAATACGAGGAGAAGCAGACCCGCAAGTACTGGAAGGGGCAGAACCCGGCGATCCTGCGCGAGGTGCGCGAAGTCCTTGCCTCGATCGACGACTTCTCGCTCGAAAACACCGAACGCATCGTCCACGCCTGGATCGAGGAGAAGGGATACGGCATGGGACAGGTGATGAACACGCTGCGGCTGGCCCTCGTGGGCGCCGGCAAGGGCCCCGGGATGTACGACGTCACGGCCTTCATCGGCAAGGAGGAGTGCCTGCGCCGCATCGACCGCATCCTCGAAGTGCTGCCCCCGGTCGAATAGCTTCCCCGGAAACACGAACGAATCTAAAACTACACGGAACATGGTAAGTATTGAACAGAACGTATGGGGCATGACCCCCGAGGGTGAAGCGATCATCCTCTATACGCTGCGCAACGACAAGGGCGCCGAGGTGCAGCTGTCGAACTTCGGAGCGGCGATCGTCTCCGTGAAGATGCCCGACCGCGAGGGCCGCATGGCCGACGTCGTGCTGGGCTACAAGCATCCCGAAGGCTACTTCTTCGACGGGGCCGCCTCGGGAAAGAGCGTCGGGCGCTGCGCCAACCGCATCGCCTTCGGGCGCATGACGGTCGACGGCAAGGAGTACCGCCTCGAAGTCAACAACGGCGTGAACCACCTCCACGGCGGTACGAAGAACTTCGCCAACCGCGTCTGGGAGAGCCGCGTGGAGACCAACCGCGTGGTGATGGCCCTCACGTCGGAGGACGGCGACCAAGGCTATCCCGGCGAACTGTATGTCGAGGCGGTGTTCGACTTCGACGACGACAACGCACTGGAAATCACCTACAAGGCCAAGACCACGCGGACGACGGTCGTGAACCTCACGAACCACGTCTACTTCAACCTCGCGGGCGAAGAGAGCGGTTCGGTGCTCGACCACGAGTTGCAGCTGAACAGCTCGAAAATTCTGGAAATGAACGACAAGCAGATCCCTACGGGAAAATTGCTCGATGTGGAGGGCACGCCGCAGGATTTCCGCGAGTTCCGTTCGTTCCGGCCGGGCATCGACGCGGAGTTCAACCACATCCGCGACTTCCGCGGTTACGACCATCCGTTCGTGATCGACGGCTGGAAGCCCGGCATTCTGGGCGAAGTGGGGACGCTGCGCGAAACGAAGTCGGGCCGCACGGTGACGGTCCTGACGTCGCAGCCCAGCGTGATGATCTACACCGGGAACTGGCTTTCGGGCGGCTGCCCCGAGACGAAATCGGGCGGTCGTTACGAGGATTACGCCGGCGTGGCGATGGAGTGCCAGAACTACCCCGATGCGGTGAACCATCCGGAGTTCCCTTCGCCGCTGCTCCACCCCGACGAGTTCTACTGCCAGAAGATCGTCTTCCGCTTCGGCACCTGCTGACACGGAAAAAGTATTCGATAATCAATATCAAGGTCGGATGAAATGTTTCATCCGACCTTGATATTTTACTATTCACCCCTTTTCTGTTTCTGATCAAGCAACCGATCAAAGCATTTAATTGGAATCAAACCGTTACTGTTACTCGTCTTAAAAGTAGCATGATTCGATAGAGAAAATACCCATGCGAAAGAAAAATCGCTTTACGCAACAATCTGCAATCAACCAAATTTACCCGCTTCAAACATGTCAAATTTTTACGAAAATCTCGCTGTAATTTTTGAATTTGCTCCTTATTTTTATAATTACATTGAGCAGCGGAAATAAGCAATTGCATATTAGCCAAACACAAATTAGCTCGGGCAAAATCAACATATTGGGGCCAAAAACGAACTGTATCCTCATAGATTCGTTCACATGCCACTAAAAGAGACATCTTTTTCAGACTGAACGACTGATGAGTTATACTGGTTGCCGACATTCGATAATGATACAATTTCCGGGTAGTCATCACCACTTTTTCGACCTTCTGAAAAAGTTGCCACACAAACAAAGAATCCTCACCGTGACTAATCTCTTTCACAAACCGGGCATTTCTTACAAACTTCGCATCAAAAAGTTTACTCCACAAAACATGCATGAAAGCATTGGGTCCTAAAAACTCTCGGACGATACGTTCCCGATCCCAGACCTCTTCCTGAACCGGAAAAACAGCGGCGGAAACATTATTCTCAACCTTGTCATTTTCAAAAATGAATGCATGACATGTAACAATATCCGCATGGAAAGTTCGTGCCTTTGTTTCCAAATATTCAACCATTTGCGGGTCAATCCAGTCATCGGCATCTATAAACAGTACATAATCACCAGCAACATGGTCCAACAGCCTATTTCGGGTCTCTGCCACTCCAATATTTTCTTGGTGATACACTTCAAAATAGGCGTGTTTGGTTGCATATTCCTCACAGATCGACAAGGAATCATCCGTCGAGCCATCATCAATGATGACCACTTGAAGTTCTTGGTAGGTTTGAGATACAATACTATCAAGACACTGGCGCAGAAATTCAGCCGCATTGTAAACAGGAATCAGAATCGAAACCATCTCCTTAAAATCATTATTGTTCAATTTATATTGTCTCTACATCGATAACATCAGACTGACTGTGTCCAAACAACTATCATTTATCATTCGGACAGTCCCTGTTTCTCGATGCAACGGAGAATCTCGTCGCGCAGGGAGCGCGGCGTGACATTGCGGTGTACAACCAGCAGATATGAATTGCGGATCTGTTCGCGGATGAAGGCTTCCGGGAGATCGCCGTCCGTGCGGATCCCGTTCCAATGCCGCTTGTCGAAGTGCCACGCCTCACCGACCTCCGGATAACGTTCCCGCAGCCGCAGCGCCTCGTCCGGGTCGCACTTCACCGCCACCCAGCCGAAATCCGCCATGTCGGCACATGCATACATCCGTCCGCCGATCTTGTAGACCAACGTCGTTTCATCGAAGGGCGTCGTCTCCTCGGTCAGCGGCAGCGACAGGCAGTAGTCCCGAAATTCCTCGATATCCATCTCCGGCAGGTTTTGTTGTGCAAGATACGATTTTTTTGGCACACGGATTGCTCTCTCTGCCGAAGTAAAACCAAAATCTGCATGAAGATGAAAAAATTACTCCTCTGTCTGCCCCTGCTGGCGATCCTCGCCGCAGGCTTCATCGGCTGTTCCAAACAACGCCAGTGGAACCACGAACAGCGCAAAGCCATGCGCGAAGCCCTGCGCGCCTACCGTCAGATGATCTATCTCGACAACCTGACCGATGCCGAATTCGTCCTCTTCTCCGACCAGGTCGCCGGAACCCTCGAAAACGCCTATCCCGTCTACGTGGAATTCATCCAGATGGACGGCGTCGACGATACGGTCGACATGGTCGTCGTCACGGAGATCGTCGACGAACTCAACGCCGATGCCCGTAACATGCGCCACATCTTCCCCTACAACACCCTCGTAGCCCAGGGCGTGCTTCCGGCAGGCCTCGACCACGAACAGCAGAAGGCCTTCTACAACTGCTTCGCCCAGAAGGTCAACGACACCTACCTGACGATGGATCAGTTCTTCAACGCCATCCTCGCCGACACGACCGACATGTCCCAGCTCGCCCAGTTGCAGAGCCAGTGCGCCAACGATCTCTTCCAGTGGGTCGTAACCGAGGTCGACATCACCGAAACCGTCACGCCGGCCCCGGCGCAGGGCTCCACGACAGCCAACCAATAGATAGAAGTCCGTCCCGAAAACGGCGAGGGTCCCCCGGCAATCCGGGAGACCCTCTTTTCATGCGCACACCGCGCCGTTACTTGTCGGCGAAGAGCGAGCGGGCGATGCCCATTTCCAGCCCCCGCAGCTCGGCGAGTCCGCGCAGACGCCCCAGGCACGAATAACCCGGATTGGTCCGCTTTTTCAGGTCGTCGATCATCTGGTGCCCGTGGTCCGGACGCATCGGAATCGAGACCTTGCGCCGCTGCTGGATCTCCAAAAAGGCCTTCATCACCTCGTACATCGGCACGTCGCCTTCGAGGTGGTTCGCCTCGAAGAAGTTGCCCGCGGCGTCGCGCTGCGTCGAGCGCAGGTGCACGAAATTCACCCGGTCGCCCCAGCGGCGCATCATCCCCGGCAGGTCGTTCTTCGCCGAGACGCCGAACGACCCCGTACAGAGGCAAAGTCCGTTCGAGGCATTGGGAACCGCCTCGACCAGTTTCCGAAAATCCTCCTCCGTGGAGAGGATGCGCGGCAGCCCGAGGATCGAGAACGGAGGATCGTCGGGGTGGATCGCCAGCACCGAACCCACCTCGTCGGCCACCGGCGCCACCTCGCGCAGGAAGGCGATCAGGTTCCCGCGCAGCACCTCGGCCGTGACGCCCTTGTAGCGGTCCAGCTCCTTCTGGAACTGTTCCAGCGTGAAGCTCTCCTCCGAACCCGGAAGTCCGGCGATCATGTTGCGCGTGATGAGCTCGATCTCCGCGGCGTCCATCCGTTCGTAGCGGGCCTTTGCGGCGGCACGCTCCTCGGCCGAATACTCCTGCTCGGCGCCCGGACGTTTCAGGATGAAGAGGTCGAAGGCCACGAAGGCCGCGCGTTCGAAACGCAGCGCCCGCGACCCGTCGGGAAGCTCATAGGCGAGGTTCGTGCGCGTCCAGTCCAGCACCGGCATGAAGTTGTAGGTGATGACGTGGATGCCGCACGCCGCCAGGTTGCGGATCGACTGCTTGTAATTCTCGATATAGGGCTGGAAGTCGCCCGTGCGGGTCTTGATGTGCTCGTGCACCGGGATGCTCTCCACGACCGACCACACGAGGCCCGCATCGGCGATCATCTGCTGCCGCTTGCGGATCTCCTCCACGGACCACACCTCGCCGTTGGGAATATGGTGCAGGGCGTTGACGATATCGGTGGCTCCGGCCTGGCGGATGTCCGCGAGGCTCACGGGATCGTTCGGCCCGTACCACCGCCACGATTGTTTGCAAAGATACATAATGACTCTGTTTTTACGGATTAGATCGAGAAGGCGTCGAAACCGCCGTCGACAACGGCCAGCGCGCCGGTCACGAACGACGAGGCATCGCTGATCAGGTAGTGGATCGTACCCAGCAGCTCCTCGGGCTCGGCGAAGCGGCCCGCGGGCGTGTGGGCGATGATCGTCCGCGCACGGTCCGTATAGGAGCCGTCGGGATTGGTCAGCAGCGTGCGGTTCTGATTCGTCAGCAGGAAGCCCGGCACGATGGCGTTCACACGCATCTCGGGGCTGAACTTCATGGCCAGTTCGGCGGCCATGTACTTCGTGTAGTTGCCGATGGCGGCCTTCGCGGCGCCGTAGCCCACCACGCGGGTCAGCGGACGAAGCGCCGACTCCGAGCAGAAGTTGACGATCACACCCTTCCGGCGGGCCGTCATGGCCTCGCCGAAGACCGTCGTCGGGAGCACCGTGCCGAAGAGGTTCAGGTCCACGACCTTCTTGAAGGCGTCGATTTCCAGATCGAGGAACGACTTGTCCGGCGCGATCGTCGCACCGCCCATGTTGCCGCCCGCGGCATTCAGCAGCACGTCGATGTGGCCGTAGGCTTTCAGAATCGCATCGCGGTTGGCTTCCAGCACCTCGCGGTTCAGTACGTCGGTCACGAGGAAGAGCGCCTCGCCGCCCTGCGCGCGGATCGAGCCGACAAGCTCCTCGCCGGCCTTCTCGTCGCGGTCCAATACGACCACCTTTGCGCCCTGTTCGGCCAGATAGGCGCAGATCGAACGTCCCAGAATTCCGGCTCCGCCCGTCACGACGACGACGCGGTCGCGGATGTCAAACAGATTTTTCATAGCTGGTTCAGATAATATTGTTGGTATAATACGGTATGTTCTCTTTGAGCAGGATGTCGATCGGCAGGTTGTTGACCCCGTCGGGTCTCCGCCCCTCGACCAGCCACCCGCACAGCGACATCACCCCGCGGTAGCCCTGCACCTCCGGGCGTTGGGCCACGAGGGCCGTCACCACGCCGTCGGCCAGCATCCTCCGGTTGCGGTCGATCACGTCGTAGCCCACCAGCCGCACGTCGTGCCGTCCCCGCGCAGCGAGGTAGCCCGCCAGGATGTAGCACGTCGAATTGAAGGTCACGGCCCCGGCCACCGAGGGGTGGCACCCGAAGAGCTCGTCGAGCCGGCGGGCATTGCCGGCATCGTCGCCCAGACGCAGTGCCACGTCGTGCAGCGCACCGCGGAAATCGTGCCGCCGGAGGTAGTCCCGAAAACCGCGTTCGCGTTCGCGGCACTGGTTCGAGCCGCCGTCGCCGCGGTGGACGATCTTCCCCACGACGAGGTCCGCACCGGGGTCCAGCCGTTCGCAGAGCAGGCGCGCGGCGACCGCCCCGGCATCGAACGACGAGGTTCCGAAGTAAGCCAGGCGATTGCAGGAGGGGATATCGGAGTCGACAAAGACATACGGGATGCCGCGCCCGTCGAGCTCCGCGGTGAAGGGGATCACCCGCTCGGCGAAGAGCGTGGCAAGCAGCACGCCGTCGACAGGCTCCTCCCGCAGCGCCGCGAGGGTCTCCTCGAACGACGCACGGTCGTACTGATCGAAGCGGAACCGCCGCACCGCGACGTTGTAACGCCGCGCCTCGGCTTCGGCACGCACGACGCCCGCCTCGAAATCGGCCCAGTACTCCCCGGCCGCAAAGCGCGGCATCACCACCGCCACGACATACCGGCGTCCCGACGCCAGCGAACGTGCGATCAGATTCGGGCGGTAGTCGACCCGTTGCAGCACGGCGTTGACCCGCGCGAGATTCTCCGCCGAGACCTTGCCCCGGTTGTGGATCACGCGGTCGACCGTCCCGACCGACACGCCGGCCATCCGGGCGATGTCGACCAGACGCACCGTCGCCGGCGCACTCCCGCCGTTACAGCCGCTGCCGCCGTGCCCACAGCCACCGCCGTGTTCACCGCCGTTGCCGTATTCACCGCCGTTGCCACCGCCGTGTTCACAGCTGCCACTGTATTCACAGCCGCCACTGTATTCACAGCCGCCACCGTATTCACAGCCGCCACCGTATTCACTGCCGCCACAGTCCTTGTTTCCGTTGTCGAGCATGGTCTCCATCGGGTTCGAATTCCGGAGGCAAAGGTAAACACTTTTTCCAAAAATCGCAAGTGTGTGCGCACACACTTATGATTTTCCCGCAAAAAAAGTCCGACACGCAGTCGGACTTGACGGTTTCTTCCGGAGACCTCTCCCCGCCCGGGAACCTTATGCCGGATTCTTCAACCCCGGGAAATCGGGCGACACCACGATGCGGATCGCCCGGTGGAGGATCGAGAATTCCAGCGGCGTATGGCCCAGCGGCTCGCCGTCGATCTCGACCGAGACCTCCGGCGACGACTCGATGCGGATGCGGCTGCCGCGCTCCTGCAAGATATGCCGGATGCGGTAGATCCCGCCGTTGAAGAGGTAGTGGAAGCGGAACAACAGGTGCCAGAAGTGCACGGGACGGATCAGCGACAGGTCCAGAATCCCGTCGTCGGCGATCGCCGCCGGCAGGGGCTGCATGCCGCCGCCGTTGAACTTGCAGATGCCCACGGCCGCCGAAAAGAGCAGGTTGTTATAGACCAGCCGGTCGTCGACCCACACCTTGATGCCCGTCGACTTGTAGCGGAAGAAGTTCTTCACCACGCACCACGTATAGCGCCAACGGCTCTTGTGGCCCTTCTTTTTCAGGTGCGAGAGCTTGCGCACGACGTGTGCGTCGAACCCCACGCCCGCAACGTTGGCCATGTAGCGGCTCTGGCGGTAGTGCGCCTCCTCGTAGGAGACCACCCCGACGTCCTGCAAGAACGAACACCCCGCCGCAATGGCCTTCACGGCATCCTGATAGCGGTTCGAGATGCCGAACGTGCGCACCCAGTCGTTCCCCGTGCCGACGGCCACCACGGCCAGCAGCACCTCCTGCGGATCGACCGTCTGCTGGATGAACAGGCCGTTGACCACCTCGTGCAGTGTGCCGTCGCCGCCGACGACGATGATCCGCCGGTAGCCCTCGCGCACGGCCGTGACAGTCAGCTCCGTGGCGTGGAACTTGTGCTCCGTGAAGACCGGTTCGCAGACGATGTGCGCATCGCGCAGCAGCTTCGAGATCTGCGGAAAGTGATCCAGCCCGCGGCCGCCGCCGGCCACGGGATTCACGATCACAAACCATTTGTCGGACAATCCGGACACGACGCGGCTACTTTTCGGGGATGTTGCGCAGCGTGTCCGTCAGGAAGTCGTAGAACTTCCCGACCGAGGCGATCTCGACCTTCTCGTCGGGCGAATGCGGGTAGCAGATCGTCGGGCCGAACGAGATCATGTCCAGACCGGGATAGTTGCCGCCGATGATGCCGCATTCCAGCCCGGCGTGGATCGCCGTGACGGCCGGCTGCCGGCCGAAGAGGCGTTCGTAGGAGGCCGTCATCGCCTTCAGGATCGGGGATGACATATTCGGGTTCCAGCCGTCGTAGGCTCCCGTCAGTTCGGTGTTGGCACCCGCCAGCCCGAAGAGTGCCGCGATCGCCTCGCCCAGGGCCCGCTTCTCGCTGCCGACCGAGCTGCGCAGCAGGCATTGCAGCTTCACCGTGCGGCCGTCGGAGACCACACGCGCCAGGTTCGTCGAGGTCTGCACCAGCCCCGGCATGGCCATCGACATCTTCTGCACGCCGTCGGGGCAGGCCACGACGGCACGGATCAACGCCCCGGCGGTCTCGCGCGGAAGCATCTCCGCCGGACGGTCGCACGCCTCGACGAACATCTCGATCGAATCCTCGATGCCGGCGTATTCGGCCCGCACGACCTCCCGATAGGCATCCAGCGCCCCGGTAAAGGCGCCCAGCGCCCCGGTCGGAACCAGCACCGTGGCTTCGGCCTCGCGCGGGATGGCGTTGCGCAGTCCGCCGCCGTCGACCGACGCCAGCAGCACCTCGCACGGCGCGGCGTTCAGGAAGCGGAAGAGCAACTTATTGGCGTTGGCACGCTGGCAGACGATCTGGATGCCCGAGTGGCCGCCTTTGAGCCCCTTGACCATCACCTTCACCGCCGTATATCCTTCGGCGGGGGTTGCCGCCGCGGCATAGTCGAAGCGGATGTTGGCATCGAGACCGCCGGCGCACCCCACGTAGAGCTCGCCCTCCGTCTCGGAGTCGAGGTTCAGCAGGATGTCGCCCTGCAACACCCCGCCCTGCAACCCGAAGGCGCCGTCCATGCCGGTCTCCTCCGTGGCCGTGAAGAGCGCTTCGAGCGGTCCGTGCACGAGCGTGTCGTCCTCCAGCACGGCCAGAATCGCCGCCACGCCGATGCCGTTGTCGGCCCCGAGCGTCGTGCCGTCGGCCGTCACCCATTCGCCGTCGACGTAGGCGTCGATCGGGTCCTTCTCGAAGTCGAACTCCTTGTCGTTGTTCTTCTGCGGAACCATGTCCAGGTGGGCTTGCAGAATCACCCCCTTGCGGTTCTCCATGCCCGGCGTGGCCGCCTTGCGCACATGGATGTTGTGCGCCGCGTCCTCCGTGGCTTCCAGCCCCCGCGAACGGGCGAAATCCAGCACGTAACGGCGGATCCGCTCCTCGTGCGACGACGGACGCGGAATGCGGACGATCTCCGCAAAGTGTTTCCAGACCAATGTCGGCTTCAAAGCCGTCAGATTGCGATCCATACTCTTATTCGTTTTTTGAATGATACGTTTCCGGATTTTTCGAAGCCTCCCCGACCCCGCGGTCGAAGGCCTCGACGATGTATTTCACCAGCGGGTGCCGCACGATGTCGCGCTTGTCGAACTCCACGATCCCGATCCCCTCGACATCGCGCAGCAGCTCCATCGTCCGCACCAGTCCGCTGTCCGACTTCTTCGGCAGGTCGATCTGCGTCACGTCACCCGTGACGATGAAGCGCGCGTTGCGACCCATGCGCGTGAGGAACATCTTGATCTGCGAGAGCGTCGTGTTCTGCGCCTCGTCCAGGATGACGAAGGCGTTGTCCAAAGTCCGGCCCCGCATGTAGGCCAGCGGCGCGATCTGCACCGTGCCCTCTTCGAGGAACTTTTGCAGCTTCACGGGTGGGATCATGTCGTTCAGCGCGTCGTACAGCGGTTGCAGGTAGGGGTCCAGCTTCTCCTTCATGTCGCCGGGCAGGAAGCCCAGCTTCTCGCCCGCCTCGACGGCCGGGCGCGTGAGGATGATCCGCCGCACCTGACGCTCCTTCAACGCCCGCACGGCCAGCGCAATGGCCGTATAGGTCTTGCCCGAGCCCGCCGGACCCACGGCGAACAGCAGGTCGTCCCGGTCGTAGAGCTTCACCAGCCGCTGCTGGTTCACGGTCCGCGCCCGGACGATGTTGCCGTTGTTGCCGTAGACGATCACGTCCTTGTCCACCGGCGTGTCGTCCGGCAACGCCGCGCCCGAAAAGCACTGGTCGATGACCTGCGACGAAATATGTCCGTATTTGAGGTAGTAGGCCACCAGCGAGTCCACCCGCTTGGCGAAGCGCCGCGTCTCGGCCTCCGGTCCGAGGACCTTCAACGCCGAGCCCCGGGCCACGATCTTCAAGGCCGGGTGCAGCGACTTGATCTGTTCGAGATAGGCATTCTGGGGGCCGTACAGCTCCCGGGGGTCGACCCCTTCGATGAGAATCTCCCTGCCGACACTCTCCGTCATGGGTCAGAAGATATAGCCGACGCTGAGCGCCACGTTGTAGGAACGAAGATTGTCGAGACGGCTGCCGTCGGGGAGCACCACATCGCGCTTGCCGCGGAACTGACCGTTGTAGCGCACGTCGATGAGCAGGTGGCGCATCAGCACGATCCCCGCACCCGCGGTATAGGAGACCGACGGGCGGACCCGTCCGAAATCCAGCAGATCGCCGCCCGACTTCTGCTTGCAGTCGTTCATCACCGTGAAGACCGGCCCCGCATAGATCCGCAGGGGCGTCAGCAGGCGGAACGAGGCCAGAACCGGGACGTCGATCGAGTTCGATTTGAGGTTGATCTCGGCCTTTCCCGACGGGCGGATGCGCAGGCCCTGACGCACGTAGAGGATCTGCGGTTCGATGGCGAAGGCGCCGAGTTTCACGGCCGTGACGATACCGGCCTGCCAGCCCAGTTTGTTGCGGATGTCGGCGGCATCCATGTTCGTCGTATAGTCGGGGATGTTGATACCCCCGATGACACCCCACTCGACCATCGTGCGGGGCCGCTGCGCCGAGGCGCCCAGAGCGGCGCCGGCCAGCAGAAGAGTCAGTACGAATTTACGCATATTCATTCCGTTTCATTTGTTCTTGTCACGTTGCAGACGGAGCGCCGCCCAGAGCATGTAGGCCAGGCACGCCGCCACGAAGAGCATGCCGGCGTGGGGATTCCCCGTCGCGCGGATCACCGCCCCGCACACGGGTCCCGAGACGGCCCCGGCCGAAATCGCCATGATCATCAGCCCGGCCACCTCGTTGGCGTGTTCCGGAACGGCCTTCGTCGCCACGGCATAGAACGTGGCGAAGACGCACGACATGGCGAAGCCCAGCAGCCCGACGGCCGTATAGATCGCCGCCTCGCTGCGCACGAAGACCAGCGCCAGCGCCAGAAGCAGTCCGCCGGCCATGTTCCAGGCGAGGTATTTCGTATCGGAGAGGCGCACGAGCACCCAGGCGCCGACCAGCGTCCCGACGATGCGGCAGGCGTAGAAGCCCGTCGTGGTGAGAATCGACGACGGCGCATCGATCAGCCGCACCGAGAGGAAGCCGATCCCCACGTCGCCGGCGATGAAGCACGCCACGCCCAGCGCCGGGATCAGCACCCGGCGGTTTTTCAGCAGCCGGAAGCAGGCCGCCATGCCTGCCGCATGCTCCTTGCGGGCGGGCTCCGGAATGGCGGTCAGTTGCAGCCATACGCCGCCGATGACGGTCAGGGCCGCATAGATCGGCAGCAGCAGACGCCACGATCCCGTCCAGGCCACGAGTCCCGTGACGAGCGGCGCCAGGAGCAGCAGCGACGTGTTGCGGAAGATCTGTCCGACGGTCAGATAGCTCGTCATCCGCTCGCCGGGAACGATCGTCGCCAGCAGCGGGTTCACGGCCACCTGCACGCACGTATTGCCGATGCCCAGCAGCCCGAATCCGGCGAAATACCAACCCAGCGCGCAGTCGGCGCCGGCGGCATAGGGGACCAGCATGCCGATGCAGGTGAATCCGTATCCGAGCAGCGCGGTGGCCTTGCGGCCCCAGCGGTTCATGAGCGCAGCAACGGGTGTCGACAGCACCAGGAACCACAGGAAGACCATCGTCGGCAGGAAGCTGACCGCACCCTGCTGTCCGGCGGGGAAATCCGCGGCGATACGCCCCGAGATCGGGGCCACCAGATCGCAGAAACCCATGATGAAGAAGCCCGCCAGGACGGGTCCGAGGAGTTTTCCGGGAGTCGTATTTTGAGTCATCCGTCGAAATTTGCGTTTTTCCGATTTTTCAAAGTTACGTTTTTTTCCGCAAAAACCGTGTCGTCCGTGCAGATATTTTCTCGGAGGTGTGTCCTGCATGGTTTTTGCGATGCGGGACGACACGGCGGTGTCCCGCACGGAAGTGTCTCACCCAAAGCCCCGAACCCTCCCCACGAAGCCTTCGGAAAGGCCCCTCCGGCTCCGGACCGCACGACAAAACCCGCCCCTGCTCTTGTTTTTAACCCGCTTTTTTCCTATATTTGTTTTCAATTTTGAGACCCGCGCCCTCCATGTTCCTGTTCGCACATATCGACCTGACGCTGCCGCTCGAAGACCCGATTCTGAAATTCCTGCTGATTCTGGTCATCATCCTCGCAGCGCCCCTGCTGCTGAACAAGCTCAAAATCCCCTACCTGCTGGGACTCATCATCGCCGGCGCGGTGATCGGCCCCCACGGCCTGAACCTCGTGCTGCGCGACAGCAGCATCATCCTCTCCGGAACGGCCGGCCTGCTCTACATCATGTTCCTCTCGGGCCTCGACATGGATATGTCCGACTTCCGCCGCAACAGCTGGCGAAGCCTCGTCTTCGGACTCTACACCTTCTGCGTACCGCTGGCCCTCGGAATCCTTGCCGGATACTACGTCCTCGGATTCTCGATCTACTCCTCGATCCTGCTGGCCGGGCTCTTCGCCTCGCAGACCCTGATCGCCTACCCCATCGTCAGCAAACTCGGAATCGCCCGCGACAAGGCCGTCACCATCGCCGTCGGCGGCACGGTCATCACCGACACGCTCGCCCTGCTGCTGCTCACGGTCATCGTCGGCATGGCCACGGGAAACGTCGACGACATGTTCTGGTGGCGGCTTTCGGGCTCCGTGGCACTCTGCATCGCCATCATCGTCGTCCTCTTCCCGATCCTCGCGCACTGGTTCTTCAAACAGGTCAGCGACAACATCTCGCAGTACATCTTCGTGCTGGCGATGGTCTTTCTGGGCTCCTACCTGGCACAGCTCGCCGGGTTGGAACCCATCATCGGGGCCTTCCTCACGGGAATCGCCCTCAACCGCCTCATCCCCCGCACCTCGCCCCTGATGAACCGCATCGAGTTCGTCGGAAACGCCATCTTCATCCCCTTCTTCCTGATCGGCGTCGGCATGCTCATCGACTACCGGGCCTTCTTCCGCGACTGGGAGAGCCTCGAAGTCGCCGCCGTCATGATCGTCCTGATCACCGCCGCGAAGTACATCGCGGCGTGGCTCACGCAGAAGAGTTTCCGTCTCTCGCCCGACCAGCGCACCGTGATCTTCGGATTGAGTTCGGCCCATGTCGCCGCGACGCTCGCCGCCGTGATGGTGGGCTACAACGTCATTCTGGGATACACGCCCGGGGGCGAGCCGATCCGGCTGCTGAACGAAAGCGTACTGAACGGCACGATCCTGATGATCCTGGCCACCTGCACCGTCTCGACCTTCGCCACGCAGCGCGGGGCGCACAACATTGCCGTGCGGCAGACGCAGCAGACCTCCGAGGAGAAATCCCCCGCACAGGAGGACCACATCCTGATCCCCGTAGCCCACGAGGAGTCGGCCGACGAACTGGTCGGATTGAGCTCGATGCTCAAACGCGCCGGCGAACCCAACGGACTCTACGCCCTGCACGCCATCGACAACAAGGCCGACGACCCGAACGTGGAGAAACGGGCCCGGAAGGTGTTGTCGGCCGCAGCCACGGCCGCAGCGGCAGCGGACATCTACTTGCAGGAGCTGCTCCGCTACGACGTGAACATCACCAATGCCATCGTGAGCGTGGCCCGCGAGCGCAACATCACCGACATCGTCATGGGCATGCACCTCACGGCCCCCGTGGTTCCGGCGCTCCCCGGCATCCCGGGCATTCCCGGACCGCCCAGCCCGGCGATCGGGAAGATGGCCGTGGATATCCTCACCCAGAGCAACGTTACGACGTTCCTCTACCGGCCCGTGCAGCCCATTACGACGATCAAGCGCCACCTGATCGTCGTGCCCGAAAAGGCCGAGCAGGAGGCCGGGTTCCAGTTGTGGCTGCGGCGGATCCGCCTGCTGGCCGGAAACTCCGGGGCACGGATCTCCATCCTGGCGCCCGAGAGCACGCTGGCCTACCTCCGGCCGAAGGGGCGGAAACTCCCGGCCAACATCGACTACGTGCCGTTCAGCCAGTGGGACGACATTCCGTCGCTCGAACACGACGTGCGTGAGGACGACTGCCTGTGGTTCGTGATGAGCCGCCGCGACCGGGTCTCCTACCACCCCTCGATGAGCCGTATCCCGTCGCTGCTCGAACATCTTTTCGCCGGATACAGTTCCGTTCTGCTCTACCCCGTGCAGGCGGGCGACACCGAGAGCCGCTACATCCGGGTATAGGGTCGGGAATGCCGGAAATGCCCCGGGATGCGAGGCGTCGGTTCCCGGAGGGGAGATCCCGAGCCGCAAATTGCACGAAAAATTTTTTACCCTCGCGGATTTGCGCTATCTTTGCACTCCAACAGCAACAAAGAACGGAGAAGAACATGAGCCTCGTAGCAATCGTCGGACGTCCCAACGTCGGAAAAAGCACCCTCTTCAACCGCCTCGTCGGTGAACGAAAGGCCATCGTCGATGCGACGGCCGGCACCACGCGTGACCGCCATTACGGCAAAACCGACTGGAACGGACGCGAATTTTCGGTCATCGACACCGGCGGCTATACCGTCAATTCGGAGGACATCTTCGAAGACGAGATCCGACGCCAGGTCCTGCTGGCCATCGACGAAGCCGACGTGATCCTCTTCCTCGTGGAGGTCCGCACGGGGATCACCGACCTCGACATGCTCATGGCCGACATCCTGCGGCGCACCTCCAAGAAGGTGATCCTCGTCTGCAACAAGGTCGATACGAACGACCTGATATTCAACTCCCATGAATTTTACGCCCTCGGGCTCGGGGACCCCTTCTGCATCAGCTCGATGTCCGGGAGCGGCACGGGCGACCTGATGGACGCCATCCTCGCGGCACTGCCCGCGGACGCCACCTCGGAGGAGGAGGACGACCTGCCGCACATCACCGTCGTGGGACGTCCCAACGTCGGGAAATCCTCCCTGACGAACGCCCTGCTCGGACAGGAGCGCAACATCGTGACCTCGATCGCCGGGACCACGCGCGACTCGATCCGCACGCGCTACAACAAGTTCGGCATGGACTTCTACCTGGTCGACACGGCCGGCATGCGCAAGAAGGGCAAGACGATGGAGGATCTCGAATTCTACTCCGTGATGCGGTCGATCCGCGCCATCGAGAGTTCCGACGTCTGCATCCTGATGCTCGACGCCCGGCAGGGGCTCGAATCCCAGGACCTGAACATCCACAACCTGATCGTCCGCAACCGCAAGGGATGCGTCATCGTGGTCAACAAGTGGGATCTGATCGAGAAGGAGAGTAACACGATGAAGGAGTGGACCGAGTTCCTCAAAAAGAAACTCGCGCCGTTCAACGATATTCCGATCATCTTCACCTCGGTGCTGAACAAGCAGCGGATTCTCGACGTGCTGCAAACCGCCATCCGGGTTTACCAGTCGCGCAAGCGGCGCATCGCAACCTCGGAGCTCAACGACTTCCTGCTGCCGCTGATCGAGAACTACCCGCCCCCCGCAACCAAGGGCAAGTACATCAAGATCAAATACGTAACGCAGCTGCCGACGCCGACGCCGCAGTTTGCGTTCTTCGTCAACCTGCCCCAGTACATCAAGGAGCCCTACCGCCGGTTCCTCGAAAACAACATCCGCGACCACTGGGATTTTTCGGGTGTTCCGATGCAGATCTATTTCCGGCAGAAGTAAGATCCGTATAGCCAAGCCGACGATTTCGCTCCCGAAAAATCCCGGCGAGACAATCCCCCTACCGGTTTAAAAAACCGGTTCTATGGGCGCCCGGTTAAGAACCGGACCTTTCTTAAAGGGGCGGTTTCGAACCTCCGAAAAATCCCGGCGAGACAATGTCTCTTGCGAATCCGGACAAACAACAGCCGGAACATCCTCCCAAAAGCAGGAGCCGGGGCACATAAACCCCGGCTTCTGCTTCATTCAGGCGGTCAGCAGGCACCGACCGGCAGCCTACCGCATCACGATCTCAAAAATCTCCGCAGCACCTTTCACGCGGATGCCCGCAGCCCCCTCCGCCACCTCGATCCGGCAGAAGGGATCCGCCACAACGCTCCGCGCAACCACCGTGGCGCCGTCAGCCGCCAGCTGCTCCACCTCGACCGGCGAGGCCGGACGGCCCATCAGCAGCGTGCAGCTCTTCGTGCCGGGGAGCAGTCCGAAGGTGAGGGTGTCGTCGACGGCATACGACGTGTCGGGGCGTCCGTCGAACATCCGCAGCGCTGCGGCCGCATCGTCGGCTTCGAGCGGAAAACCGAGATCGGCAACCCGCAGCGGATTGACCTCGAACGTGCGGATGGCCGCATAGTTCGTGCGTTTCGAATCCAGCCGCCGCAGCCGCACATAGCGGGCGGAAACCGCCTCGCCCGTCCAGCGGATGACGTACTGACGCGTCAGTTCGTCGAGCAGCGGGTGCCACGTCCGCCCGTCGGCCGAGTATTCCAGCACGGCGTGGTCGAAATAGTCGACGTCGTCGGTCGAGTTGCGCCCTTGCAGGATCGACACCTCCCGGACATCATGCACGCCGCCCAGATCGACGCCGATCCAGTCGTCGGGTTTCTGGGCGATGCCCGACGTGTAGAAGGTCGTGGAGTCGTTGTCGAACATCAGCCGGGTCTGCGGCGTGCGCGCGCTCGCGAAGGAGCCGATGCCGCGCAGCGTCATCGGCGCGGCGCCCATGAGCCGTGTCAGCAGGCCGTGGCCCATCTCCTCCATGGCCTCTTCATAGAAGGGTTGCAGTTTCATCG
Source organism: Alistipes sp. An66 (assembly GCF_002161445.1). Classification (GTDB taxonomy): domain Bacteria; phylum Bacteroidota; class Bacteroidia; order Bacteroidales; family Rikenellaceae; genus Alistipes; species Alistipes cottocaccae. The sequence goes on along the minus strand of NZ_NFHT01000009.1, from coordinate 24,938 downwards.
TTCCCGAGCGGTGGGCTTCGTAGCTGCGGCGGTCGGCATCGCTCATCCGGTTGTCGGCGTACTGCGCCCAGAGCGTCGCAACGTCTCCGTCCGCACGGTAGGCCTCCATCAGGTCGAGCGTCCGGCGGCCGCGCGCGCCGAGCTTCGCGAACTCCGTGAGCCACGGCCGCAACTCGTTGAGAAGCGCGCGGTTGGAGCACTTCGCTTCAAGGATCGCAGGAGCCTGCTCGACCCGCTCGAACTCCGCACGGAGCGCCGCGGCCGCCGCATCCGTCCATTCGTCGAGCCGGAACGTCCGCGTCTCCCACGACTCGGCACGGCGGTAGCCGTTCTCGGTGTCCGCGGAGTGGATGGCGAAGGTGCGGTAGGCCTCGCGCGCCTCCGGAACCAGCACGCCCAAACCGCGCTCCCAGTTGTCCAGCGCATCGTAGGCCGCAATGTTCCAGGCGTAGTCCGCCACGCCGTAGAGCGCCAGTTTCGACGCCTCGCCGTGCTCCATCGGATTGCTGGCAATGCCGCAGAGCTCCCGCTCGGAGAGCGTCGTGTCGAGCCCGTAGGTCGGGCCTTGCAGGACGATGTGACGCACGTAGTCCGTCACGGGGAAATTCCACCAGAAGTAGGCCGGGCGCCGGATCCGGCTGTTGACCCACGACAGCGTTTCGCGCGTCAGATCGCTGCACACCACGTCTCCCGTCCAGAAGACCTTCACCGCCGGGTGCAGCGTCTCGCCGTAGATCGCCAGGCTCCCCTGCGGCGTGGGGTTCGCCCACAGCCGCGAATAGTCCGTCGGGCAGACCGTCAGCGGCGCCACGTCGCCCTTCGCCTCGACGAACTCCTCCATCAGGCGGTTCAGCAGCGCCGTCTGCTTCCGCGGATCGGTCCTCTCGCCCGAAATGTCGTCGAAGAAGATCGCGAACGACCGCACGCCCAGATCGTACATCCGTTCGAACTTGCCGACCAGATTCCGGTAGTCGGTCTCGTCCCAGCGGATGTCCTGGCCCGGATGGATCGCCCAGACGAAGTCCACCCGGTTGCGGCGGCACGCCTCGACCAGTTCGCGGATCTGCGCAGCCTCCTGCTCCGGGTAGGGAAGCCGCCAGTTCGGGCAGCTGTGGTAGGGGTCGTCCTTCGGTCCGTAAAGGTAGGTGTTCATCTTGAAGCGTCCGTAGAAGTCGATCAGCGACAGGCGCACCTCATGCGACCACGGCGTACCGTAGAAGCCCTCGACCACACCGCGGTTCGGAAGGTCCGGATGGTCGTCGATGCGCGCGTAAGGCAGCCGCACACCGGCCGTGGCCGGGCTTTCGAGCAGCTGGCGGAGCGTCTGGATGCCGTAGAAGGCGCCGCGCTCGTCGTAGCCGACGATCCGCACGCCCTTCGCGTCGATGTCGAGCGCATAGGCTCCCGAGACGCTCTTCACGCCGCGGCGCGCTGCGGCCTTCTCCCCGAAGTCGATGTCCAGTTGCGGTCCCTTCGCGGCAAGCCGCACGAAGCCGAGGTCATCGTCGAAGCAGCGCTGACGGTCTTTCAGCCGGAGGCCCTGCGAGATGTCGAGCCGATGCAGGGTGTCGAGCTGCATCCGGTGAGGCGTAGGGTTGACGACGATGCCGCCGTGGTCCCGCTTGTGGCCCGGGACGGGCGCCACCTCCTGTACTTCGGAGCGTTGCGCCGAGAGGTCGAAGTCGGTCTCCTGTGCCGACAAGGTGCCGCCCAGCGTCAGGAAGAGCAGGCCGGCACACCAAATGGGTTTCAAGGTATTCATGGATTGGGTTGGTTTGGTTTGCTATCGGATTCAAAAGGTTTTCGGGAGGGGCCGCAACGGGTCGGACAGCGGCGGATCGGGAAGGAACTGCCCCGGACTCCGGGCCGGGCACGGCCGGCAGCGGATCGCCGCCGGGTCAGTGCCGGGTCAGGAACCGGCGGGTCAGCCACCGCCGGACCGGTTCGTCGTAGCATTTCAGCGCTCCCCAGGCCAGCAGGATCGAACCTGCGAAGATCCCCGCGGCAACCGGCCACGCCTGCGCGAAGGGGATCCGTCCGCCGCTCCACAGCCAGGCGTAGAAGAGGTACATGAATGGGTAATGGATCACGTAGACCGGATAGGAGATGTCGCCCAGGAACTTGCAGAGACCCGCCGTACCCCGGTCCGAGGCCCGGCCCGAAGCGCCGAGCCAGACCAGCAGCGGAAAGAGCACGAGAACGCACGCCGCATCGTAGAGTCCGTTCATCCACGGAGCCGTTCCGTCGCCCACATAAGGGACGCAGAGCAGCGCAACGACGGCCAGACTGCATATCCAGAAGGCGCCCCGCACGGCCACGGGCCGGAAGAGCCGCGACAGCAGCAGCCCCATCGGGAAGGCGAACGACAGGCGCAGCAGACCGCCCGGCAGGTTGTTGCCCGCGAGCGTCCACCCCACGCCGAGGTGCCCGTATCCGGAGCCGTTGCCCACGGCGTAGGCCGCCAGACCGATCCCCGTCAGCGCGACGAAACCCGCCAGCCAGCGCGTCGGAAGACGGCGCAGGAAGAGCGCGTAGAGCAGGTTGCCGATGTATTCGAAGAAGAGCGACCACGTGGGGCCGTTGAGCGGGTACATTTCGCCGTTGCCCCGCACTTCGGGTCCCGAGCCGGGCAGGGCCGGGATCAGGAAGAGGCTCAACAGCAGCGCCAGCAGCACCGACGAAAAGGCCACCGGCGTGCCGTCCCACTGCACGCGCCCCTGAATGCAGAAGGTCACGGCCCCCAGCACCGCCCCCAGCACCACCATCGGGTGCAGGCGGATCAGACGCCGCTTGATGAAGCCCCCGAACGAGAGCGTCCGCCGCTTCCAGCGGTCGTCGTAGGCATAGCCGACAACGAAGCCCGAGAGGATGAAGAAGAAATCAACGGCCAGATAGCCGTGGTTGAAACGCTGGTCCACGGGGCTCGTGGCAAAGCCCTCGAAGACGTGGTACCAGATCACGACCAGCGCCGCAACGCCGCGCAGGCCGTCCAACAGTTCGTAGTGAGGTTTCGTATCCGCATACGCGGCAGAGGAGATCGTTTGCATAGATGCCTTCATTTTTCGGATGGGTTTCCTGTGACGGAGCAAAAATAGGGAACTTACGCATTCCGGCACTTGTCCTGCGACAAAATCCGCCGTTCGGAATCCCGTTTTCGGGCTCGGATCCGGCTCAGTGTCGGGAGCGTGATTCCCAGATACGAGGCAATATACCCCAACTGCGCCCGCCGGCACACGTCCGGAAACTGTCGGCAGAAAGCCTCGTAGCGTTCGCGCGCCGGAAGCGTGAGGCGCTCCTTGTGCGAACGGTGCAGGCGCCGGTACTCATTCTGGTGGATGATCCGCCCCCAGTTGGCCAGCTCGATATTCGTGGCAAAGAGCTCCCGGAGGTCGTCCAGACGGATGCGATAGGCTTCGACCTCCTCGAGAGTTTCGACAAACTCCTCGCTCGGCTGTCCATAATAGAGTTCATCCATGCTGAAAACGATGCCGCCCTCGGTCGAAAAAGAGGTTGTGATCTCCTCGCCGTCGACCATCCAGAACGAGCGGGTCATGCCCCGCTCGATGAAATAGGCGAATCCGTCACATGCCCCGGCCGAAACAAACCGGAAACGCTTCGGAAAGCAGCACGGCTCCACCCGTTCGACCAGCGCCCAAATCGTCGCCTCGGAGATCGGGCACAGGGATTTCATGCCTTCGATGATGTTCGTCATGCGGATCGCTGTCGGGAAATTCGTTCACGGGAAGTCAAAGCGCCGTCTCACCGCCGGATGCCGGAGCCGCTCCGCCGCCCGAGTCTCCTTTGCCCCGGCGGTGGCGGCGTCCGCCGCGATGGCGGCGACGGCGCGGCTTCTCACCCTCCGGAGATTGCGCGCCCGGAGCGGACGGATTCAGCGACGGATTCGATGCTGCGGCCGGTTGCGGCGCGTTGGCATCCGCGGCTGTCCCGCGCGACGAAGCCTCCTCCGGCCGGGCATCGCGCGACGAACCGCCGCGCGGTTTGTCGCGCAGGCGGTCGCGACGTCCACGTCCGTGACCGCGCCCGTCGCCGCCCTTGCTGCGGCTCCGGCCCCCGCGGCCACCCCGCCTGCGACCCTCCTCCGGCTCGTACTTCGGGCCCTCGCCCACCTCCGCCGGAAGCTCCGCCTTGCGGATCTCCCGCTCGATGAACTTCTCGATCTGGTGGAACTTGCCCTGCTCCTCTTCGTTGACGAACGTGATGGCGCTGCCCGTCGCCGCGGCACGCGCCGTGCGGCCGATGCGGTGGATATAATCCTCCGGATCGTGCGGAACGTCGTAGTTGATCACCAGCCCGATATCCTCGATGTCGATACCCCGCGCCACGATGTCCGTCGCCACAAGGATCTTCACCTTGTTGTTCTTGAAATTCAGCATCACCTCCTCGCGCTGCGCCTGCTCCAGGTCCGAATGCATCGCTGCCACGTCGAGTTTCATGCGTTTGAGCGTGTGCGCCAGCTCCTTGACTTTCAGCTTCGACGACGAGAAGATGATCGTCTTCGACTCCGAGGGTTCGGCGAACAGTTCGCGGATAATACCCAGTTTCTGGCTCTCGTAGCAGACGTAGGCCGACTGGTCGATCGCCTCGTTGGGCTTCGAAATGGCGATGTTCACCTCCGCGGGGTTCCGCAGGATGGTCTTCGCCAGCTCGCGGATCTTCGGCGGAAGCGTCGCCGAGAACATGATCGTCTGCCGTTCGCGCGGCATGTAGGAGATGATCTTCATGATGTCGTCGCTGAATCCCATGTCGAGCATCCGGTCCGCCTCGTCGAGGATCAGGTACTCCACGTGCGAGAGGTCCACGCCGCTGTTCTGCAAGTGGGCGATCATCCGCCCCGGCGTGGCGATCACCACGTCGGCGCCGTTCAGCATGCCGTTCTTCTGCAAGTCCCAGCCCTTGCCGTCGCCGCCGCCGTACACGACGGTCGTGGAGATCGGGGCGTAGTACGAAAAGCCCTGGAACTGCTGGTCGATCTGCTGCGCCAGCTCGCGCGTCGGCACGATGATCAGCGACTTGACCACGTTGTCCGGATTCCCTTCCAGCAGCAGCCGGTTCAGCAGCGGAAGCGTATAGGCCGCCGTCTTGCCCGTACCGGTCTGCGCACAGCCGATCAGGTCGCGCCCTTCGAGGATCACCGGGATGGTATGCTCCTGCACGGGCGTCATCTCGTAAAAGTTCATATCTTCAAGACCGTCGAGGATCTCATCCTCCAGGTCCAGTTCGTCAAAACGCATCGATTTTCGTGTTTTTATATTTTTCCATTCATTCCATCATAAGGCCTCGCCGAAGAGCGTCGCCGCCGTGCAGCCCGTAATCCGCACCCGCACGTACTCGCCCACACGGTGGTCGCCCCGGTCGAAGACCACCACCTTGTTCTGCGACGTGCGTCCCGACAACTGGTTCGGGTTGCGCTTCGACGCCCCTTCGACCAGCACCTCGAACTCCCGGCCCACGTCGCGGCGGTAGCTCGCCAGCCCCAGTTCGTTCTGCAAGGCGATGATCTCCTGCAAACGCCGCGACTTCACCTCCTCGGGCACGTCGTCCCCGAGGTGTTTCGCGGCGAAGGTCCCCGGACGCTCCGAATATTTGAACATGTAGGCGAAGTCGTAGCCCACCTCGCGCATCAGCGACAGCGTCTCGCGATGCTCCTCCTCGGTCTCGCCCGAGAAGCCCGCAATCAGGTCCGTCGTGATCGAGCAGTCGGGCATCCGCCGGCGGATCGCCGCGATGCGGTCCAGGTACCACTCGCGCGTGTATTTGCGGTTCATGCGTTCGAGCATCGCCGTCGAGCCCGACTGTGCCGGGAGGTGGATCGACCGGCAGATGTTCGGCATCGAGGCCATCGTATCCAGCAGGCGGTCGCTCATGTCCTTCGGGTGCGACGTCGCGAACCGCACGCGCAGCAGCGGCGAAATCGACGCCACGCGCCGCAGCAGTTCCGGGAAATCCACGTCGCCCGCACGGTAGGAGTTGACGTTCTGCCCCAGCAGCGTCACCTCACGGTAGCCGTTGTCGAAGAGGCTCTGCGCCTCGGCGACGATCGTCGCCGTATCGCGGCTCCGCTCGCGCCCCCGCGTATAGGGCACCACGCAGTAGGAGCAGAAGTTGTTGCAGCCCCGCATGATCGCCACGAAGGCGCTCACGCCGTTGCGGTCCAGCCGCACGGGGGCGATCTCGGCGTAGGTCTCCTCGGTCGAGAGCAGCACGTTCACCCCCTTGCCGCCCGCCTCGGCCTCGCGGACCAGGCGCGGCAGGTCGCGGTAGGCATCCGGTCCGGCCACGATATCCACGCCCGAAGCCCCTTCGAGCAACTTCTCGCGCAGACGCTCGGCCATGCAGCCCAGAATCCCGACAATCAGCCCCGGGCGTCGGCGGCGCAGACCCCGCATCTCGGCCAGACGGCCCCAGATGCGCTGTTCGGCGTTGTCGCGGATCGAGCACGTATTGATCAGGATGATGTCCGCCTCGTCGATCCGCTCCGTATAGACGTATCCCTCCTGCTGCATCAGCGAGACCACGATCTCCGTATCGCCGACATTCATCTGGCAGCCGTAGGTCTCGACAAAGAGTTTCTTTCCGTCCCCTTGCAGGGGGCGCAGTGTATTCGTATTCAATTCCATTCGTTTTCCGTTTCATTTACCCCGCCCGCGGCCGGAGTGCGGAAGGACTCCGCCCGCCCCCGGGAACCGCCTATTCGGCCTGGATCTGGTTCTTGTCCGGGAACTGCTTGAAGCCCTCGCCGAAGGTCTCGTAGGCGTCGGTGACCACCACGAACGCCTGCGGATCGATCTCCCGGATGCGGTTCTGGACCAGGTGTACCTCCTTGCGGCTGATCACCAGGAAGATCACCTCCCGGTCCCGGTCCGTGAACATGCCCTTCCCTTTGAGGTAGGTCGCACCCCGCTCCATGTCTTCGATGATGAAGCGCTTGATCTCGGCATGGTGGTCGCTGATGATGAAGAGCAGCTTGTCGTACGAGGCTCCGTCGAGCAGGTAGGCGATCACACGCGAGGTGACATAGATCGTAATGAGCGAATAGAGCGTCAGCATCCAGCCGTTCGCGGCCGCCTCGCCCGTGCCGAGACCGAAGCCGATCACCACCAGTCCCGACAGCACGACAAAACCGTCGGCCAGCAGAATGCCCGTCGAAAACTTGATCCCCGCGAACTTCTGCAACAGCATCCCCACGATGTCCGTGCCGCCCGTCGTGGCCTGCTGCCGCACGACGATGCCCTGGCCCACGCCGACCACCACCGCACCGATGATACACGTCAGCAGCAGGTCGTTCGAAAGGTCCAGACGTCCGCCGAGCATCAGCGACGGATCGAGCGACTCGACCGCTTCGGGCGTCGGGTAGACCAGCCGCGTGAGGATGTTCATGAAACCCGGCGTATAGAGCGCCGCCAGCACCGTGCGGGTTCCGAATCCTCCGCCGAAGACCAGCATCGCGATCAGCATCAGCGGGATGTCGAACATGTAGCCGAAGGTTCCCACCTGAATCGACGGGAAGATGTTGTGCAGCACGATACCCATGCCGTAGACGCCTCCCGGAACAAAATTGTAGGGGTTGATGAAGAGTACGAATCCCGCACCCATGACCGAGCATCCGAAAAAGATCAGAAACCACGAACGCCACCACGCCCACGAACCCATCGGTTCGAGCAAAGCCCTTGTGTTCATACGCACGTTTTTTTTTGGGAGTACAAATATAGCGATAAAAGACGAGATTGAGAAATTTGCCGCAATTTCGCAGAAAGATGGTTTTTTACGGCTCCGCAGCGGATGCAGACGGGATGGCCGCCGCTCCGCGGGAAAAGGGTCCGGCAGGAGCCCCGGAGCACGGAAGCACGGCCCGCAACGCTGTTTTTTTACGCTCCGGATGACGGATATCGGCTTTTTTTGCGTACTTTTGGAGGGTATCCCGGCATGTGTCCGGACCTCCCGCATGAAAATTCCGTCCCATGATACGCGTGATTCTGCTGATCGACTGTGCCAGTGAGTTCGACAGGAAGCTGCTCCGCGGCGTGATGAAATACTCCCGCGAGAACGGCCCGTGGCTCTTCTACCGCATGCCGTCCGACTTCCGCCGGGGGCAGGGCCGCGAGGAGTGGGTCCTCGAATGGGCCCGCAAATGGAAGGCCGACGCCATCATCGGACGCTGGGACGAGGAGAAGGTGAACCTCCTGAACCGGCTGAACATCCCCATCGTCCTGCAAAACAACCGCAGCCGCAGCGACGTCTATTCCAACCTCACGGGTGACTACGTCAACACAGGCCGTATGGCGGCCCGCTATTTCCGGAAAAAACTCTTCATCAATTTCGCCTTCTTCGGCGTGAGACACATCATCTGGTCCGAAGAGCGGTGCGCCGGATTCCAGGACGAGGTGGAACAGTTCCGGGGCCGCTTCTTCGCCTACAAGGCCGAACCCTCCGCAAACCCCGAAAGAGAGGCCGTTATCCTCTGGCTAAACGCCCTGCCCAAACCCGTCGCACTCTTCTGCTGCGACGACGCGCACGCCCTGTTCATCTCCGAGACCTGCAAGATGTCCGGAATCCGCATCCCCGAGGAGATCTCCCTGCTGGGCGTCGACAACGACGAGCTGCTCTGCGGAATCTCCGACCCCCCGATCTCCTCGATCGAACTCGACGTCGAACACGGCGGATACCAGACCTGCAAGTTCCTCCACCGGAGACTCCTCAACGGAGGAGGCGCCCCCTTCAACGTCGTGATCAACCCCATCCGGATCATCCAGCGCCACTCCTCGCAGCGCTACAACACCTCGGACCCCTACGTCGAACGCCTCGTCGGGTTCATCGACGACAACTACTTCCGCGACATCGACATGCAGACCCTCGTCCAGTCGGTCCCGCTCTCCCGAAGAAGCATCGAAATGCGCTTCCGCAAGGAGACCGGAACCTCCATCTACCAGTATCTGATAACAACCCGGATCGAACATTTCGCCCATCTGCTCGCAACAACCGACCTGCCGGTCATGGATATCGCCTGCCAGGCCGGATTCAAGGATTGCAGCAACATCGCCCGGATCTTCAAAAAATACAAAGGCTGCTCACCATTGGAATTCCGACAGAAGAATTGCGTTTTTTGAATGTAATTTTTCGTTATATTGCGCTAAACGTACAACAGGCATACCTATCTTTGCATTGTATCCTTCGCCCCGGATGCAATGACCAACCCTATGTAGCCTATTGTCCAAATGCAACCCAAACGCCAATACATGCTCTCCCTGACCCTGCTGGGATGCCTGTTCTTCATCTTCGGGCTCGTCTCGTGGGTCAACTCGATCCTGGTCCCCTACTTCAAGGTGGCCTGCGAACTCACCTCCGGAGTCCAGACCTATCTGGTGACCTTCGCCTTCTACATCGCCTACCTCGTGATGACCGTCCCGGCCTCGTATCTCCTGCGGCGGGTCGGCTACAAGCGCGGAACCCTCATCGGGCTGTGGATCATGGCCGCCGGAGCGCTGCTCTTCTGGCCCGCCGCCCTGACCCGCACCTACGGCATGTTCCTCACGGCGCTCTTCACCATCGGCACCGCGCTGGCCATCCTCCAATCGGTGGCCAACCCCTTCGTGACGATCATCGGACCGCACGAAAGCGCCGCCAAACGCATCAGCGTCATGGGCATCTGCAACAAATTCGCCGGCATCATCGCCCCGCTGCTCTTCGCCGCCCTGGTCATCCGGCCCGAGGACCGGCAGATCATGCAGATGGCCGAAAGCGGCCTGCTGACCGGTTCCGCCCTCGAAACCGCCCTCGACGAGATGATCCGCGGCGTGATCGTTCCCTACGTGTCGCTCGCCGCCCTGCTCTTCCTCTTCGGCATCCTCTTCTACCGCTCCCCGATCCGCGACATCAACCCCGACCGCGACAACCGGACCTCCGCCGGAGAGAACGGTTCGGACCGGCGGTCGGTCTGGCATTACCCCTATCTGGTACTGGGCGTCATCGCCCTGTTCGCCCACCTCGGCAGCCAGCAGATCTCCGTCAGCACGATCATCGGCTACGCCCAGAGCATGGGCATGAGCCTCGATGCCGCACAGGTCTTCCCCTCCTACACGCTGGCCTGCATCCTCGTAGGTTACCTCTCGGGCGTCATCCTCATTCCGCGCCGCATCACCCAGCAGCAGTCGCTGGTCATCTGCACGATCCTCGGACTCCTCCTCTCGGTGCTCGTCCTCGTGCTCCCCGAAAAGGCCTCGATATGGAGCCTCGTGCTGCTCGGCATCCCCAACTCGCTGATATACGCCGGCATCTGGCCCCTTGCCATCCGGGGGCTGGGGCGCTTCACCAGCATCGGCTCCTCGCTGCTGGTCATGGCCCTGTGCGGAAACGCCGTACTCTCGCTCCTCTACGGGCTGATGACCGACCACATGAGCCTGCAAGCCTCCTACTGGCTGCTGCTCCCCTGCTTCGCATACATGGTATTTTACGCACTTTACGGATACAGAATCGAAAAATGGTAACAGCTATTGTCAACGGCAGAATCCTGGCCCCCGGAGGCATCCGGCACGGTGTGCTGCTCCTCGAGGACAACCGGATCAAGGGCATCGACGACACGGTTCCGGCCCGGGCCGCGGTCATCGACGCCGAGGGGTGCTACGTCGCCCCGGGATTCATCGACATGCACACCCACGGGGCCGGCGGAGCCGACTTCATGGACGGAACCGTCGAGGCCTACCTCACGGCGGCGCGCATGCACGCGCAGCACGGCACGACACTCCTCTACCCCACGACGCTGACCAGCACGAACGAAGCGCTCTACGAATCGTTCGAGACCTACCGCAAGGCCCGGCTCGAAAACCGCGACGGCGCGGCCTTCGGCGGCATGCACCTCGAAGGCCCCTACTTCAACCCGGAGTTCGCCGGGGCGCAGGACCGCCGCTACCTCCGCAACCCGCGCCCCGAGGAGTACCGCGAAATTCTGGACCGCTGTCCGGACCTCGCACGGTGGAGCTTCGCGCCCGAGCTGGACGGAGCCGCGGAGTTCGCCGCCGAACTGAAACGGCGCGGCATCGTCGCCTCGATCGGCCACACCAACGCCACGTTCGGCGAATGCGACGCCGCCTGGCGCGCCGGAGCCACGCACATGACCCATTTCTACTCCTGCATGAGCACCATCTCGCGGCGGAACGCCTTCCGCTACGCCGGGACGATCGAATACGGCTACTTCCAGGACGGGATGACCGTGGAGATCATCGCCGACGGAATCCACGTCCCGGCCGACCTGCTGCACCTGCTGCTCAAAATCAAGGGTGCGGAGCGCATCTCGCTGGTGACCGACTCGATGCGTGCGGCCGGCATGCCCGAAGGGCAGAGCATCCTCGGCGGGCTGGCCGACGGACAGCCGGTCATCGTCGAGGACGGCGTCGCCAAGCTCCTCGACCGGAGCGCCTTCGCCGGGAGCGTCGCCACGGCCGACCGACTCGTGCGGACGATGGTCCGCGAAGCCGGATGCTCCATCCCCGAAGCCGTCCGGATGATGACCGAGAACCCCGCGCGTGTCATGGGCATCGCCCAGCGCAAGGGCTCGATCCTCCCGGGCAAGGATGCCGACGTCGTGATCTTCGACGACGACATCAACGTCCAAAAAACCATTATCGCCGGAAAAACCATCGGTTGATCGGATATAACTTTCTTATGATACGAAAAACGCTCATGGCGGGAAAACTCCCGGTCAGAATCTATGACACCCGCCGCAACATGGGAGAAGCCGCCGCGGCCGACGTCGCCGCCTGCATCCGGGAACTGCTTGCCGTCAAGCAGGAGATTTACATGATTTTCGCCGCCGCGCCCTCCCAGAACGAGTTCCTGGCGGCCCTCGCCGCCACGCCCGGCATCGAATGGGGCCGGATCCACGCCCTCCACATGGACGAATATGTGGGGCTCCCGGCCGACGCCCCGCAGGGATTCGGCAACTTCCTGCGCGCCGCCATCTTCGGCCAGGTGCCCTTCGCCAGCGTGGACTACATCGGCACCGGAAGCGATTCCGACGAGACCTGCCGTCGGTATGCCGCCCTCCTGCAAGGGATTCAGGTCGACATCGTCTGCATGGGCATCGGCGAGAACGGGCACATCGCCTTCAACGACCCGCCCGTCGCCGACTTCAACGACCCGCTGACGGTCAAGAAGGTCGCCCTCGACGAGACCTGCCGGCTCCAACAGGTCCACGACGGATGCTTCGCGCGCATCGAGGAGGTGCCCCGTTATGCGGTCACGCTCACCGTTCCGACGATGTTCCACGCCCGGTACATCTTCTGCATCGTTCCCGCCCCGACCAAGGCCAACGCCGTACGCGCCACCGTCTGCGGACCGGTCTCGGAGCAGTGCCCGGCGTCGATCCTCCGCACCCACGAGCACGCCATTCTCTACACCGACTCCGACAGCGCCGCGCTGCTCTGACCCCGCCCCCCGAACCCAAACGATTCCGACATGAAAAGACACCTCTACACGCTGATCTCCCTGCTGGCCGCGCTCGCCGGATGCCCGGCCGTGCAGGCCGCCGCGCCGGACGTGCGGGCCGTCTATCTGGATTTCCGCACGCAGGTCATGACCCCCGACGCCATGAAGGAGCTGGCCCGCAAAGCTGCCGATGACGGCATGAACGCCGTCGTCGTGGAGTGGGAGGCCTCGTTCCCCTTCGAGGAGAACGCCGTCCTGTGCAACCGATTCGCCTTCTCCCGCAGCGAGGTCCGGGCGTTCATCGACTGCTGCGCGGAACTGGGACTCGACGTCATTCCCGTGCAGAACTGCTTCGGACACGCCGAATACATCCTCCGCCACCCCCGCTACGCCGCGCTGAAAGAGGACCGGAAGGACTGCTCGCAGGTCTGCCCGCTCAAAGCCGACCTGGCCGAGCCCCTCTTCCGCTCGATCTTCGGCGAAATCGCCGCCCTGCACCCTTCGCCCTACATCCACATCGGATGCGACGAAACCCGTCTGCTGGGGCACTGCCCTGCCTGCCGCAAAAAGGTCGGCGAACAGGGTGTCTCGGCCCTCTACGTCGACTACGTCGTGCGGATGTGCCGGATCGTCGCCGAGCTCGGGAAAACCCCGATGATCTGGGCCGACATCCTGCTCAAACACCCCGAAGCCATCGACCGCCTGCCGAAAGAGGTCGTCATCGTCGACTGGAACTACGGCTGGAAGCCCGACTACTTCGGGAAGATGGAGTCCATCGAGCACTCCGGGCACGAGATCTGGGGCGCCTGCTCGCTCCGTTCGCACCCGGACAACCTCTTTCTCGTGCAGTGGCGCAAGCACCTCGAAAACATCTTCGACTACACGGCCTACGCCGCCGAGCACGGATTCAAGGGGATCATCAACACCTCGTGGTCCACGTCCGGCACCTACGGCTACATCTACGACGACGCCAACGAGGTCGTCGAGATCCAGCCCGTGCGGGAGGTCTACCCCCACGCCGGATTCGACATGCTCGACGAGGCCTACGCCGCAGCCCTCGCAGGACGCTTCCGCGATCCCGACGCCTTCCTCGACGACTACTGCCGCACCCGGCTCGGACTCGCACGTCCGGAGGAGATCGTCGCCGTGAAGGAGTACTTCAACATGCCGCAGCGCCCCGTCGTTGCGTCGGGGTCGAACGCCCAGGCCATCCGCGCCGAACTCGACCGCGCACGGGACGTCCGCGAAGGATTCCGGAAGGTGCAATTCCCCGATGCGGCCCAAACGATCGCCCGGCATCTGGGGCTGATGCTCGACATCCGCATCAACTACCTCCGCTTCAAGCTCCTCGAAGACCGGACTCAAAGTCCGGAATTCCGTCCGTCGCAGGCCGCGGCGTGTCTCGATGAGCTGAACGCCCTCCTGTCCGGGACCGAACAGCTGCGGAAGACGTTCGTCCGTCTCAACGGCGACGCGCTCAAAGACCCCGCACGCTCCTTCAACGAATGGACCTACTACGGGAAGATGCGCAACCTGGCCGACATCCTCCGAAACATGCAACCCCATTAAAAAACCAATACGGAAATGAACACGTTAAAACTTACTCCCATGACAGCCGTATTCCTCATTGCGTCGCTTCTGACCCTCTCCTGCGGCGAGAAGGACAAGACGATGGGCCCGACGATCGATGAGATCGAGATCATCGAGACGGACCACAGCCAGGACGAACCCGCCATCTCCTACGACGAGTGCGTGGCGATGGCCGAAATCACCGAACTCATGAAGACCAAGGCCGCAGACTACACCGCCGCCTCGCAGACCGCCGGGCGCGACCTGTACAACTGCGCCTACGTCTACGCCTCGACCCGCGACAAGTATCTCGACAACCCGAAGAAACTCGCCGCGAGAATCTACCTGCTCGGCTTCCGCGCCGTCTATCTGAGCCCCGGCGGCAGCATGATGGACTCCGTCGACCCGTGGTTGAAGAGCTTCATCGCGACCTGCACGGATCTCTGCATCGACGTCTACGCCACCTACTATGAAGATCCGGAAGTTTTCGTCAGCGAAGTCACCGCCGACGCCTGCATCCAGAAGGTTCTCAACTACAACCGCAGCGTCACCTACAAGGAGCGTTTCGCCGGCATCTCGGCCGACCTCGAACCCCACACGATCAAGACCGACATCGGCCTCGGCTGGATCTGGAACACCAACGCCGGAAACGGCATCGGAGGCCCGAACGACAACCTGCTCCGCGTAACCCTCGACCGGCTGGAATACGCCTACGACAAGCTCCACCTCTCGGGCCTGCGGTTGCAGGAGGCCATCTGGTGCCGCTACCAGGAGATGTTCGAGTCGGGGAAGGTCGCGCACGGCGACATCGACCAGTTCGTCGACGTCTGCGACTGGGTTTCGCTGATGGCCTACGGAAACTCCACCGAGGCGATCTGGAACCTCTCCACCCCGAGCATGAACGCCTGCGAAAAGGGCAAGTGCATCAACATCTGCGTGAAGACCGCCACCAACGACGAGCCCACGACGACCATTCAGCCCAACGGCTGGGAGGCCCTGCTCGAAACCATGCAGACCCTCAAAGAGCGCGGTCTCGAATACGAGTGCTTCAACGGTCTGGACATGTTCCAGTTCGACAGCCTCGAAACCATGTGGGAATGGGTAAATGACAAAAACTAACTCAACGCACGCCATGAACAATCTCAAAAAATACTGGATGGCCGTATTGCTGTCAGCCCTGTCGATCGCCGTATGCGGACAGGCCCGACAGATTTCAGGCGTGGTTCTCGAATCCACGGAATCGGGGGCCGCACCGGTGGCCGGCGCCGGCGTCATGATCGCCGGAACCTCGAAGGGAACCATCACCGACGGCGAAGGCCGCTTCGTCATCTCGGCAGCCATGGGCGACCTGCTCGAGGTCAGCTTCCTGGGCTACAAGAAAAAGCAGGTGCCCGTCGGCAAGGGTTCCTACTACGAAATCTACATCGAATCGGAGTCGCTGATGCTCGACCAGCTGGTCGTCGTCGGATACGGCACCATGAAGAAGAGTGACCTGGCCACCTCGATCACCTCCGTCAACACGAAGGACATGAAGATCTTCCCGGCCTCGTCCCCCGCCGAGATGCTCCGCGGACGAGCCGCCGGCGTGACCGTCACCAGCGCCTCGGGGCGTCCCGGATCCGTGCCGTCGATCCAGATCCGCGGCACCCGCTCGATCTCCGCGAGCAACACCCCGCTCTACATCATCGACGGAAGCGTCGCCTCCGACACCGAATTCGCCATGATGAACGCCGACGACATCGAGTCGATCGAGATCCTCAAGGACGCCGCCTCGCAGGCCATCTACGGAGCCCGCGCCAGCGACGGCGTCATCCTCGTGACCACCAAGCGCGGCAAGGCCGGCGAAAGCACCGTCACCTACAACGGATACGTCGGCGTGCAGACCCTCCACCGCAACTTCGACCTCTACAACGCCGACGAGTACATCGCCCTGCGCCGCGAGGCCGTCGCACACGACATGGGGCTCATCGACGCCACCTCCGTGCCCATCGCCACGGCCCTCGGCGACGAGGTCATGGCCGAAGTCTACAAGAGCGGCAAGTACGTCGACTGGGAGGAGCTGATGTTCAAGAAGGCGGCCCTCTACCACAGCCACGAGTTGAGTTTCCGCGGCGGCACGGACAAGGTGCGCGCCATGGCCAGCATCGGCTACTTCAACCAGGACGGCATCATGAAGATCAACTCCGGATACGAGCGGTTGAGCGGCCGTCTCAACCTGGACTATCTGGTCAAGAAGTGGCTCAAACTGGGCGCCAACACCTCCTTCGGCTCCTCGCGCCGCGAGATCGAGAACGGGGCCTACTACCAGTTCATTACCCGCTCGCCGCTCTCGCAGATCTACGACCAGAACGGAAACTACACCCCCTACATCAACAGCAACAAGGACACGAACCCCGTTTACAGCGCGCTGCACGACACGCATGACGACAAGGCCAACAACTTCCGCATCAACGCCTTCGCCGACATCACGCCTTTCGAAGGGTTCACCTACCGCTTCAACGTCTCCTACTACAACCGTGTCAGCGAGGAGGGTCACGCCCGCGACTCCTACTACCCGAACGGCGGCGGATCCACCGCCTCGCTCGACAATACGACGAATACCCAGCTGCTCATCGAGAACTCGATCCGCTACGACGTGCCCATCCGCAACCGGAACCACAAGCTGAACATCACGGCCGTGCAGTCCGTCGACCAGTCGCTGCGCAAGACCATCGGCTACTCGGTCGGCAACCTTCCCGTCGACAAGTCCTACAACTACATCGCCAACGGCGAGGTCACCGGTCAGGAGCGCGCCTACTCGCAGAACAACCTCGTATCGTTCATGCTCCGCGTGCAGTACAACCTCATGGAGAAGTATCTCTTCAACGTGGCGTGCCGCCGCGACGGTTCGAGCCGCTTCGGATCGGGCAACAAGTGGGGTACGTTCCCCTCGGTGGCCTTCGCATGGAGGGCCTCGCAGGAGAACTTCCTCAAAGACGTCGCCTGGTTGAGCAACCTCAAACTCCGGGCAAGCTACGGCATCGTCGGAAACCAGAACGGAATCGACAACTACGCCACCCTCGGCGTGGCAACGGCCCTGCCCGGCGAGTTCGGCGACACCTACTACATGGGATACCTCCCCGGCAACGAACTCCCGAACAAGAACCTCAAATGGGAGCAGTCCGCCTCGTTCAACGTCGGCGTCGACTTCGGGTTCCTCGACAACCGCATCTCCGGAACCGTCGAGTACTACCGCACCCGGACCACCAACCTGCTGGTGTCCCGGGCCCTGAACGCCGCCCTGGGCTACACCTCGATGCTCGACAACCTCGGCGAGACCCGCACCAACGGACTCGACATCAACGCCACTTTCGACATCTTCCGCAAGGAGAACTTCAATTGGAGCATCACGGCCAACGTCAGCAAGTTCCACAACGAAATCGTCAAGATCGACAACACGGTCGACGAACACGGCAACTACGTCAGCCAGCCCGGAAACAACTGGATCATCGGCGCCCCGATCAACATCTACTACGACTACCAGGCCGAAGGCGTCTACCAGTACAGCGACTTCAACGTGTACAGCGACCGCGGATCGCTCTACTACGAGCTCAAACCCACGGTCGATACCGACGGCGACGGCGTGCCCGATGCGGCGCTGGCCCGCAACGACGTCGTCGAGCCCGGAAGCGTCAAGCTCAAAGACGTCAACGGCGACGGCAAGATCAACGAGAACGACCGCGTGGTCTACAAGCGCGATCCGGATGCGACCTTCTCGCTCTCGACCTCGCTCAACTGGAAGGGATTCGACCTCTTCATGGACTGGTATGCCGTCAAGGGCGGCTACGTGCTCAACCCGCTCATGTACGACGGCGAGTACGGCGGCGACCTGCGCGGACGATCCAACGGCATGAAGGTCAACTACTGGACCCCCTACAACCCCACCAACGAGTTCCCGCGTCCGTCGTTCGGCTCCGAGGTCCCCTACATGCGCACGATGGCCTATCAGGACGCCTCCTACATCCGGCTGCGCACCCTCCAGCTCGGGTACACGCTGCCCAGGAAGCTCACCAACCGCTGGAAGATCCAGAACCTCCGCTTCTACATCACGACCACCAACCTGCTGACCTTCACCGACGTGCGCTCGTACAGCCCCGAGGTGACCGGCAACCTCTATCCCGAAACCCATCAGACGGTGCTCGGCGTCAACTTATCCTTTTAAACCTACGGCCATGAAAAAGACATATTCCGCCATTCTCGTTCTGGCAGCCCTCCTGTGCGCCTCGTGCACCGATCTGCTGAACCTCGAATCGGAGACCTCGGTCACCACCAACTACCTGCAAACCAACAAGGAGGGTCTCAAACGCGCCATCGCCGGACTCTACGTCTACGAGCGCGACAACATCGTCGACAGCTCCAACGAGAAGGGTATCGTGATCATCCCGCAGCTCTTCGACTTCAATACCGACATCTTCCTCTTCAACGCCGGAAACTGGGCCTCGCTGGGCCGCCTGACCGACCTGACGCCCGACTCCGGGGTCCTCGAGGACTACTGGAAGTTCTTCTACGCCATCGCGGGCCGCGCCAACGAGATCATCGCCTCGGCCCGCAACATCGGGCTCGACGATCCGGAGGTCTACTCCATCTACGGCGAGGCGTGCCTGTTCCGCGCCCGGGCCTACTTCGAGCTCTGGAAGCGCTTCGAGCGCATCTACCTCAACACCGAGCCGACGACCGCCTCGAACCTCGACAAGGAGTACCGTCCGGCCTCCCGCGAGGAGGTCTTCAAACTCCTCAAAGAGGATCTCGACGCCGCCATCGACGCCCTCTCCTACGAGCTGCCCGTCTACAACAACGGCGTCATGTACGGCATGTACACCAAGGCCACGGCCAAGCACGTCCGCGCACAGGTCGCCATGTGGGAGGAGGACTGGGACTGCGTGATCCGGCAGACCGAGGAGATCCTGCTCGAAGCCAAGGGCATCACCGAACTCGAAAAGGACCCCGCCGACATTTTCAGCTCCGAGAACCTCCGCTCGAAGGAGATCCTCTACGCCTACCAGTTCTCGAAGAACCCCGGTGGCGGCGGCACGGTAAAGGGCACGGCGCTCGCCGGACACTCCATCTCGGTGTATGTGACTTCGCGTTATTCGAGCGTCGCGGGCGCCGTCTGCGCGAGCGACCAGGGCGGGTTCGGATACGGCCGCGACTACCCCAACCAGCACCTGCTCGACATGTACGGCCCGAAGGACAAGCGCATCGACTGCTATTTCGTGACCACGTTCTACTACAACGACCCCGCCTCGCCGAAATTCGGCCAGCCGATCGTCGCCGGAACAGGCGCCGGAACCTCCGGGGCCTCCTACATCACGAACATCCATCCGATGAGCAGCAAGCACGCCGACTTCTGGACCAACGCCGATGATCCGGAGCGCAAGACCAGCTTCCGCGACCTGGTCGTCTACCGGCTGGCCGAGACGGTGCTGATGTGCGCCGAGGCCTACTACCACAAGGGCGACAACACGAACGCCGTGAAGTACTTCAACATGACCTACGAACGCGCCGGAAACACCGCCTTCAACGGCACGCTGACCCTCGAGGACCTGCTCGACGAGTATGCCCGCGAGCTGAACTTCGAGGGCGTGAGATGGCCCCTGCTCAAACGCCTCGGACTCCTCGGCCAGTACTGCAAGCAGTGGGAGGGCGAATCCATCGCCGAGAACAGGTACCTGGACAAGGACTACACCTATGCCCGTCAGAACTTCGTCATCGGCAAGCACGAATGCTGGCCCATCCCGAGCAACCAGATTCTCCTGATGGGCGGTTCGGAGGTCTATCCGCAAAACCCCGGTTGGAACTGATCTTAAAACCTACGACCATGAAAACGACGAAACTCATACTGCTGCTGGCGTCGATCCTGCTCCTGTCGGCGTGCAGCACAAAGGACGTGGAGCCCGAATACTTCAACATCGACGCCACGGAAGCCTCGATGCCCGACAGCAAGGCCGGGTCGACGGACATCCTGCTGGCCACCAACTGCAACCCGACCGTCACGGTCGAGGAGAGTGCCGCCGGCTGGCTCTCGGCCGCGATCACGCGGCGCTGCCTGACGCTCACCTGCACCGAAAACCCCGATCCCGAAGAGCGGACCGGCAAGGCGCTCGTCGTGGCCGGCTCCACACAGGTATCCATCACCGTGACGCAGCCCGGGCATGTCGACGAGCCCGAAGAGCCCGACGAGCCCGAAGATCCGGATGAACCCGCCACTTCGTATGAACTCTACGACGTCTACTACGAAAACGGACAGGCCGTCGGCATCGTCTTCTGGGCCGCCGAGGACAACCTCTCGGCACTGGTTGTCAGCCTCGACCGTTCGGGGACCGTACCCTGGTCCTACGACGGGACGCACACGATCGGAACGGGCACTTCGGACGGTGCGGCGAACACCGAACTGCTCCGAGCCAGCGAAGAGGCTGCCGACATCCCGGCGCTGGCCTTCTGCGACCAGCACGGCGAAGGGTGGTACTGGCCTTCGCTCGGCGAATTGCAGACCCTCTTCGAGGCCTACAACGGCACGACCTACGACGAAGCGACAAAGAGCGTTCCGGCCAGCATCACCGACGAGGAGAAGGCCGCACGCGCCGCCTTCGACAAACTGCTGACCGACAACGGCGGTACGGCCATGAACCTCGCCGCCGAGAGTGAAAACGGCGACGCCTACTGGTCGAGCACCGAGCAGATCTATCAGGAGGTCACCTACGGATCGAGCTTCCGTTTCGGAAAGGCATACGCTTCGGGCGGCGGTGACCAGCAGATCAAGACGAAGAGCAGCCGTTACGTCCGCTGCATCAAGGCCGTCACGGTCGGCGGATCGGTAGAGCCCGATGATCCCGACGTACCCGTGGAGACGAAGTTTCCGGTCTATCAGGAGAACGGCAAGAACGTCGGAATCATCTACTGGACCTCGGAGGACGGCAAAACCTCCAAAGTATTGAGTCTGAAACGGGTTGATGGCCCCTGGTCCTACAACGGCGCCAACATCCTGGGCTCGGCGAGCCTCGACGACGGAGCGGCCAACACCGCCGTATTGAAAGCCAGCGCCGAAGCCGCCGACATCCCCGCGCTGGCACTCTGCGAGTCGCTCGGCGAAGAGTGGTACTGGCCGTCGATCAACGAGCTCGTCGAGATCTTCGGCGTCTACAACGGACTCTCCTACGAGGAGGCCGCGGACGAGAACGGCAAATACCACGTCCCGGACGAGATTACCGCCGAGGAGAAGGCAGCCCGCGCGGCTTTCGACCTCTCGCTGACCACCTACGGCGGCGATGCCATGAACACGGCCGCCACCTCGGCCAACGGCGACCGCTATTGGAGCAGCACGGAATATGTCACCGAAGCGGGCGACAAGGCTTACGGATCGTTCATGGTCTTCGGCAAGGCCTACATGTCCGTGCTGGCCGATCAGGCCGGCAAGACCAACGCTTCGGGCGGCCGCTACGTCCGCTGCATCCGGGTCATCAGCAACGAATAGAAAAAGCGCCCGGTCCGGGCCCGCATCGGGCGGGTCCGGTCGTTCCCGGCCCCTGCCGCCGTAAGGTGGCAGGGGCTTTTTGCGTCTCCGCGACGGCAGGGGGCCCGGACAAGGAGGGCGGGGAAGCCGTCGTACGGCGGGAAACGGGGACGGGAAGGACGGACGCGGACCGCAAATGAAATGCCCGGAGCGGCACGGCAGAGGACGGGATGGAGCAGGGCCGGGACGGAGCCAGCGGACCGGGCCGGGAAGGGGACGGCACGGCAGAGGACGGGATGGAGCAGGGCCGGGACGGAGCCAGCGGACCGGGCCGGGAAGGGGACGGAGCGGCACGGCAGAGGGCGGAATGGGAATCCCCGGGCATGACGAAAGCCGGAAAAGATCCGACCTTTCCGACAATTCCCGGTACGGTTTTTTCAAATCAGTCCTTCCGAATATCGATTTTTTTATTAAATTTGCATGAACAACCATCAGCCGAACGGGATATGATTCTGACCATTTATACCGCTACCACCATGATTATCATTGCCTATCTGCTGGGCTCGATTCCGAGCGCCGTGTGGATCGGCAAGAAATACTACGGCGTCGACATCCGCGAGCACGGTTCGAAAAACGCAGGAACGACCAACATGCTCCGCGTCCTCGGAAAACGCGCCGCCGCACCCGTCTTCGCCCTTGACTTCCTCAAAGGATTCGTCGCCGTGACCATCATCGAACTCATGCAGTACGACGACCTCATCGGCGCCAACGACCTCATCAACCTCAAAATCGGAGCCGTCTTCGCCGCCGTCCTCGGGCACATCTTCCCCATCTTCGCCGGGTTCCGCGGCGGAAAGGGCGTCGCCACGCTCGTCGGGGCCGTGACGGGCATCTACCCGCCCGTGGCGCTGCTCTGCTTCGGCGTCTGGCTCGTCGTGCTGATGATCTCCCACTACGTCTCCCTCTCCTCGATCATCGCCGGGTGCTGCTTCCCGATCTTCACGCTCATATCCCCCAAGGTCAACGAGTCGATCGCCTTCGTGGTCTTCTCCTTCGCCACGGCGATTCTTCTGGTCTACACCCACCGCAAGAATATCCAGCGTCTCTGGGCCGGCACCGAGTCGAAGATATACATCTGGAAGCCCCGCCGCGTGAAGATCGACGACGCCGCGAAGAAAGACGACGCCGCAACCCGGAAATAACCAGACAGCTCTTCCCTAAAACCAGCAGCCATGTTACAGGAAAATCTGCTCAAAATATACGAGAAAAGTTTTCGTGAAAACCGCGAGATGTCGGCCCTGACCGACTACTTCAAGGACGAGACCTTCTCCTATTACGAGATGGCCAAGGAGATCGCCAAGCTCCACCTGCTCTTCAAGAAGGCCGGCATCAAACAGGGTGACAAGATCGCCCTGATCGGACGCAACAACCCCCGGTGGTGCATCACCTACCTGGCCACGATCACCTACGGAGCCGTGATCGTGCCGATCCTGCAGGACTTCACGCCGGCGGACATCATCCACATCATCAACCATTCGGAGAGCCGCCTGCTCTTCCTCGGGGACAACTTCTGGGATGTCATCGAGGAGGATCAGATCCGTCAGATCGAGGCCGTCTTCTCGCTGACGGACTTCCACGCCATCTACGAACGCGACGGAAAGGCCCTCACGAAGTTCCAGCGCGACATCCTCAAAAACTACCGGTCGAAATACCCCCGCGGATTCAGCGTCAACGACATCAAATATGCCGACGTACCCAACGACCGCGTCATCCTGCTGAACTACACCTCGGGGACCACCGGATACTCGAAGGGCGTGATGCTCACCGTGAACAACCTCACGGGAAACGTCGTCTTCGCCATGACGGCCCTCAACACCCAGACCGGGCAGCTCTATTTCCAGCGCGGCGGACGCACGCTGTCGTTCCTGCCGCTGGCCCACGCCTACGGCTGTGCCTTCGACTTCCTGGCCCCGATGGCCGTCGGCGGGCACATCACCCTGCTGGGGCGCATTCCCTCGCCCAAGATTCTGCTCGAAGCCATGGCCGTCGTCAAGCCCACGATCATCTGCTGCGTGCCGATGATCCTCGAAAAGGTCTACCGCAAGCAGGTGCTCCCCATGCTCGAAAAGGGCCCCATGCCCATCGCCATGAAGATCCCCCTGCTCAATACGGCCATCTATTCGGTCATCCGCAAGAAACTCATGGACGCCTTCGGCGGCAACGTCTCGATCTTCATCGTCGGGGGCGCCCCGATGAACCAGGAGACCGAATCGTTCCTGCGCAAGATCCACTTCCCGATCACCATCGGATACGGCATGACCGAGTGTGCCCCGCTGATCAGCTTTGCGCCCGACAACGAGTTCAAGCAGGGCTCCTGCGGCCGCTACCTCAAAGATCTGCTCGAAGTGAAGATCGACTCCTCCGACCCGGAGCACGTGGCCGGCGAGATCATCGTGCGGGGCGAGCACGTCATGAAGGGGTACTACAAGAACGACAAGGCCACCGAGAAGGTCCTCGACCCGGACGGATGGCTCCATACGGGCGACATGGGAACGATGGATCCCGACGGCACGCTCTACATCCGCGGCCGTTCGAAGACCATGATCCTCTCGGGCAGCGGGCAGAACATCTACCCCGAGGAGATCGAGGACAAGCTCAACAACATGTACCTCGTGCTGGAATCGCTCGTCCTCGACGCCGGGAACGGACGGCTCAAAGCCCTTGTGGTCCCCGACTACGAACTGGCCGACGCGGAGGGCGTGGACAAGGCCGACCTGCCGCAGGTCATGCAGAAGAATTTGCAGGAGCTCAACGCACAGCTGGCGGCCTACGAACGGGTAGCGGACATCGTGATCTACCCCACGGAGTTCGAGAAGACCCCGAAGCGCAGCATCAAGCGTTATCTCTACGAGCCGTCCCTGCTCAACAAGTAGCAGAGGGCGGGGCAATAATGACAACGGGGGGGAACCGGAATCCGGTTCCCCCGTTGCTGTTGTTTGTCGGGCCGCTCAATACGCCTTGTGTCCCTGTTTGTTGCGGAATGCATCGGCTACCGCCTGCGCATCATCGGGTCGATTATTGCGATCTGCATAATGATATGCTCCGGCAACCACTCTGGCGGTACCCCGGCCACCCTTGTATTGGGGGTATCCTGCCGCGGTATTCAAAGATTGTGCCACCGTATCAAAAGAGCTCGTTTTCCCATTGGCAATCAAATGTTTAGCCAACGATATTACCAATTCATAAACTACATTACTCATCACTCTAAATTATTTAACTCCGAAAAATCCGTCTCGACAATTTTCTTAAAATAACGCCATTCTCTGATACTGTTCCCAAAAGTGTGTCTGGAGAAGGATAAATAAAAAAGTCTACAGATTTTTTAGATTTGTATAGGGAATCAACAAAAAACTAAAAAAGAGTAGACTTATGGTGTTGACAA
>NZ_NFHT01000008.1 GCF_002161445.1 Alistipes sp. An66 | reverse complement strand
ACAAACGTTTGCAGCATGGGCGATATTGCGACGCAAGTCGGTGTAAAACAGTGTATTGTGCGTAAATCGTGACCTGTTTTCGGTCCGGAGCAAAACAGGTCACGATTTGGTCTCGGACTCGTTGCCTGAAAATGCATTTTCAAGAACCGTACAAAAATGAAAAAGCCTTACATATCACTGATACATAAGGCATTTTACTCGTTTTAGCACTTCCTTTTCCTGCGCCCTGGGGTGGAAGAAGGGGCTCGAACCCTCGACCTTCGGAACCACAATCCGACGCTCTAACCAACTGAGCTACATCCACCATGTGACACGACTCCTGCCGTATCGGGATGCAAATGTAATACGTTTTTTCCGGACGTCCAAAAAAATCGACCGAAAAATCGCTCCGAATTATCCCCGGGTGACAAAATGACAGCCCGTACTGCACGTTTGTCACCCCGAATCTGCCAAAAACCGCTTGGCACAGCTATTGTTGGATAAACGGGTGCTTGTTGAAACGATCACAATGCAAAAAATATAAACAATTAAAAACACGCTATCATGAACGTAAAACCATTATCGGACCGTGTGCTGATTCTCCCGAATCCTGCGGAGGAGAAGACCGCCGGTGGATTGATCATCCCCGACACGGCAAAGGAAAAACCGCTGGCTGGAAAGGTCGTGGCCGTAGGCCCCGGTACCTCGGAAGTCAAAATGGAGGTCAAGGTCGGTGATCAGGTCCTCTACGGCAAGTATGCCGGGCAGGAGATCCAGATCGACGGCGTCGACTACCTCATCATGAAACAGAACGATATTCTGGCAATCATCTAATTCAATTCGAAACACCATGGCAAAGGAAATCAAATATAACGTTGAGGCGCGCGAACTGCTCAAAGAGGGTGTCGATGCGCTGTCGAATGCCGTCAAGGTAACGCTCGGCCCCAAAGGCCGCAATGTCATCATCGACAAGAAATTCGGTGCTCCGCAGGTCACCAAGGACGGTGTGACCGTCGCCAAGGAGGTCGAACTGGAAGACGCTTTCGCCAACATGGGCGCACAGATGGTCAAGGAGGTCGCCTCGAAGACCAACGACGACGCCGGTGACGGTACGACGACCGCTACGGTGCTGGCCCAGTCGATCATCGGCGTGGGTTTGAAGAACGTCACCGCCGGTGCCAACCCCATGGATCTCAAACGCGGTATCGACAAGGCCGTGGCTACGGTCGTCGAGTCGCTGCGCAAGCAGAGCCAGGAGGTCGGCTCGGACTTCGCCAAGATCGAACAGGTGGCCACCATCTCGGCCAACAACGACCAGAACATCGGTAAGCTGATCGCCGAGGCGATGGCCAAGGTCAACAAGGAGGGTGTCATCACCGTCGAGGAGGCCAAGGGCACCGAGACCCATGTCGAGGTGGTCGAGGGTATGCAGTTCGACCGCGGTTACATCTCGGCCTACTTCATCACCGACACGGAGAAGATGGAGGCCCAGCTGGAAAAACCCTATCTGCTGATCACCGACAAGAAGATCTCGACGATGAAGGAGCTGATGGGCGTTTTGGAGCCCGTGGCACAGAGCGGACGTGCGCTGCTGATCATTGCCGAGGATGTCGACGGCGAGGCGCTGTCGGCCCTGGTGGTCAACAAGCTGCGCGGCACGCTGAAAATCGCCGCCTGCAAGGCCCCGGGATTCGGCGACCGCCGCAAGGAGATGCTCGAAGACATCGCCGTACTGACGGGTGCCACGGTCATCTCGACCGACAAGGGCATGAAGATCGAGGACGCTACGCTCGACATGCTGGGTACGGCCGACAAGGTGACGCTCAACAAGGAGAATACGACGATCGTCGACGGTGCCGGCAAGAAAGAGGCCATCGCCGCGCGTGTGGCCCAGATCCGCGCTTCGATCGAGAAGGCAACCTCGGACTACGACAAGGAGAAGTTGCAGGAGCGTCTGGCCAAGCTGGCCGGCGGTGTGGCCGTGCTCTACGTCGGAGCCGCTACCGAGGTCGAGATGAAGGAGAAGAAGGACCGCGTCGACGATGCGCTGGCCGCTACGCGTGCCGCCGTCGAGGAGGGGATCGTCCCGGGCGGCGGTGTGGCCTACATCCGTGCTACGGCCGCTCTGGAAGGCATGAAGGGCGAAAACGAGGACCAGACGACGGGTATTCAGATCGTCAAGCGTGCCATCGAGGAGCCGCTGCGCCAGATTGTGGCCAACGCCGGTGGCGAAGGCTCGGTGGTTGTCAACAAGGTGCGCGAGGGTGAGGGTGCCTTCGGGTACAACGCCCGCGACGACAAGTACGAGGATCTGCTCAAAGCCGGTATCATCGACCCGACGAAGGTGTCGCGTGTGGCTTTGGAGAACGCCGCTTCGATCGCCTCGATGTTCCTGACGACGGAGTGTGTGCTGGCCGAGAAGAAATCGGAGCAGCCTGCACCTGCGATGCCGGCCGGCGGAATGGGTGGCATGATGTAATGATCGGCCGCTGTCCGACGACAGCCTGGATGAAAACCGGGACACCCACCAACGGGTGTCCCGGTTTTTTTGTGCCGGCAGGGACGGACCGGAGGGACAGGATTTCCCTGTCAGAACAGCAGGTGCGAAGGGGTGACCCGGTCGATGTAGATCAGGTAGTCGAACTGGTCGGCAATGCCCTCGTCCCAAAACTCATCCTCCCATCTCAACGCACCGATGTGGCGGAACTTCATCCCGTTGATCCATTCAAGGGCCGGAGACTGCTCCTCGCGCATCCGTCGCAGGTCGAGCAGGAAGAACGGTTCGTCGAGTTGGTGGAGCAGGTATTCGAGCGTTCCGGGCGGGGCTGTCCGTACGTCATGCTGCAACTCCTTTGAGCCGGGTGCGATGATCGAGCAGCGCCCGGCGTGGAAGGTGAACCCGATGTTGAGGTAATCGGCCCCGAGTTCCTCCCCGAGGCGGCGTCCCATTCGATGCTCGGCCCTGGAGACATGGCCGTTGTGGCCCCAGAGTACGATCCGCGAGTCGGGATACTGTCCGCGGAGCCACAGCAGGTTCTCCGCCATGCAATGATCCCGCCAGTAGATTCCCTCATCCATACCCAGGAACTGCCGGATGATGGTGATCCACTGCCGCAGCATGGCCCGGTCGTGCGTGTCGGGAACCGTCGGGTCGATCCGGGACTCGATCGCGTCGAGCCCCTGCCCGATCTCGCGGGCCAGCTGCGGGTCGATTTGTGTGCGGTTCTCTTTGTTGTAGGTCAATACCTTGTCCAGCATCGGGCCGATCTTGTCCAGCCATTGTGCGGCTGTGGCATCCTTGCCCAACGCCGTGCGGAGCAGTGCTTCGGCCCCGTCGGTCGACTGTATGTCGACACCCCAGAAGCGGATCGGATGACCGTCGGCATTCCGCTGCCGCATCCATTCGACGAGCGACAGCACTTCGTGCGTATCCCAGATCCACATGCCCAGTCCGAAGATCCCGGCCATTGCCGTCCCGCTGCCACGACGGATGTAGTTGTCCAGAGAGACCCCCTCGCCCATTTCGGCTTCGAAGGCTACCAGGTCAAAGCCCTGTCGGGTGGCCAGATAACGGATCAGGCGCTCCTTCATGCGGAAGATCTCGCTGGCTCCGTGGGAGTTCTCACCCAGCGCGACCACCTTGCATGCCCCGACCAGCGGGTCGAGCAGCCGCAGTTCAGCGGAATCCGCCGCGGTCGGGTCACATCCCGTCAGCGGTTGGATGTATCGCCGCAACTCCGCTTTTTCCCGTCGCGTGAGTCTGCTTTTGGGGGCAGGGATGTACGGATCGCCGAGTTCCCGGCCGTCGATTCGGACTTCGAGGCGGTCGAACCAGGCTCGGCCTCCGCCTTTCAGCATGCCGCCGATCCGGATGACGGCTGCCGTGTCGGGAACCTGTCGGCGGATCGAGATGCGGCGCCACTCCGTCGTACCGCGCACCCCGCGCTCCGGGGTGTCGGCCGTGAGGCGGCCGTTGTCTCCCTCCCCGGGGAGGATGAGAAGCAGATCGGCAAATCCCGCCGTGACGTTCTCCGTACGGATCCAGCCGCTCAATTCGACTTCGCGGCCGGCTGCCAGCGAGTCGGGCAGCTCCTGCGTGAAGCGGGCCCATGCGTATTTGGTCGTGTCGATCTGTTCCAGACGCAGGCTGGAACCGCCGTGTTTCCGGCAGTTGCGGTCACTTGCGGCGGCGTAGCCGTAGTAGGAGGAGTCGGGCAGGCTCCATTGGGCCGGCTGATCCCGGTAGTCGGTATATTCGAAATCGAGGTTGAATTGCGTGGTGTGCGGGCGGTTGCCGCATCCGTACAGCAGGGCGTTGCCGAGGAGCAGCGCGCCTGCAAGGATTCGTGTCGTGAAACAGTTCATGGTCGGTAGGTTCCTGGTGGCTCCTCTTCGTTTACGGCATCCATTCGACGATTCCCTCGACGGGGTGTTCCCGCAGCCAGACCGTGAACTCCGCATGGCTGCGCACTCCGTCCGCCAGAACGGCTCGGTAGTAGGCGATGCCGGGGATCTTCTCCCCGTCGGGCGTCTCGTATTTCAGCCGCAGGATCGCCCTGCGAGTCTCCGGCGTCAGCACCGCCGCGATGCGGTCGGCGACCCGTTCGAAGTAGCCCGCCCACGGTGATCCCTCCGCCATGTGGATCAGGTCGATCTGCCAGATCCGCCCGTCGCGGTCTTCGTACCGGGCGTGCCATTCGAGACAGCAGTCCTCCTCGTCGAGCAGGTTGGCGTACTCCACGCCGCGGATTCCCGGTTTCGCGGCGATGCGGGCCATCGCGGCAAAACTATCCTCCACCCGCAGCGGGGCGGGGGAGTAGATGTGCAGGTCGATGTCCAGATGCTTCATCAGCAATCCCGTGCGGAGCGATCCCACCACTTCGGCCCGCGCGCCGACCTCCTGCCACGCTTCGCGCAGCCCCAGGTCGTCGAGGATTGCGCGGGCGCGGCGTTGGTTGGTCTCGGCCAGAGCAAGAATTTCGTGCGTATTGTGCATGGTTTTCGTGTTTATCGGGAACGGTCGAGGGACCGCGCCGTCCATGTCGGGACTGTTCTCTCCCGGTTGAAAAAAGCCCCGGAGCCAATGGGCCCGGAGCTTGTGTTTTTATGATCCCTTCTTCCTTCTTCCTTCTCCCTTCTCCCTTTTTCCTTTACCCTCGCTCTGCCCGCCCCTGGCTTATCGACCCAACAGGATCCGGGCCTGGGCCACGGCGGCCTGCGTGACCTGCGAGCCGGAGAGCATCTTGGCAATCTCGGCAATGCGGTCGTCGTCGCTCAAACGGGTGATCTCCGTACGGCCGTTGCGTTTGTAGACCACGAAGTGAGCCGAGCCTTTCGAGGCGACCTGCGGCAGGTGCGTGATGTCCACCACCTGCATCGATGCCGAGAGCGACTCGATGATCTCGCCCATGGCATCGGCAATGCGTCCCGAAACCCCCGTGTCGATCTCGTCGAAGAGGATCGTCGGCAGCTGCATCCGCTTGGCCAGCAGCGCCTTCATGGCGAGCATCACGCGCGAGAGCTCACCGCCCGAGGCGACCCGCTCGATGGGTTGTGGCGTCATGCGCGCATTGGCCGTGAAGAGGTATTGCACCTGGTCGCGGCCCGTGCGGTCGAGTTCCGGACGGGGCGTCAGCGCAATTTGGAAGACCGTGTCGGGCATGCCCAGTCGGGCCAGCGTCGTCAGAATCTCCTTTGCGAAGCCTGCGGCGGCCTTTTCGCGCGCCTTGTGCAGCCGCTCGGCCAGCGCTTCGGCCTTGTCGGCAGCCTCCTGCAAGGCCTGCTCCGCCGCGGCGATCTCCTCGCCGCTGTGGACGATCGCCGCCAACTGGGCCGCACTCCGGTCCCGCAGGGCGATCAGCTCCGCTTCGTCCGCGACGCGGTATTTCTGTTGCAGGGCGATCAGCGCATCGAGCCGCGCCGAGCGTTTGGCCAGCCGTTCCGGGTCGGCATCCACCCGTTCGCTCGCCGCCGCCGCCGAGGCGTCGATGTCCTTCAACTCTTCCAGTACGGCGTGCAGGCGGTCGGCGAAATCTCCGGCCGTGGGGTAGTGCCCGCGCAGGTGTCCGAGGGCGTTTTCGGCATTTTTCAGCTGGGTGAGCACCCCTGTTTCGTCGTTGTCGAGGGCATTGCGCAGCCCGGTCAGCGCCTCGCCGATGCGGTCGGCGTTTTCCAGCACCGCCAGCTCCTCTTCCAACTCCGCCTGCTCCCCCTCGCGCAGCGTCGCGGCCGTCAGTTCGTCGCACTGGAACCGCAGCCACTCCTCGTCGCGGCGTCCCCGCTCGGCCGCCTCGCGGAGCGACGCCAGCCCGCGGCGCAGCTCGCTCATCCGCGCATATTGTGCCGCGTACTGCGCCAACAGCTCCTTGTTGCCCGCTACGGTGTCCAACGCCGCCGTGCGGAACTCCTCCGACGAGAGGATCAGGTTCTGGTGTTGTGAATGGATGTCCAGCAGGCGCGTACCGAGTTCGCGCAGCTGCGCCAGCTGCACCGGGACGTCGTTCACGAAGGCCCGGCTCTTGCCCGCCGGGGTGATGACGCGCGTCAGGGTGGTCTCCGCGGCGTAGTCGAGGTCGTTCTCCGCGAAGAACGCTTCCAGCCCGCTCCCCGTAAGGTCGAAGGTCCCCTCCACCGTGCAGTTGCGCGCGGCGTCCTTCATCGCCGAACCGTCGTTCTTGGCCCCTAACAGCAGCCCGAGGGCTCCGAGCAGGATCGACTTTCCGGCGCCCGTCTCACCCGTGATGATGTTCAGGTGCGGGTCCAGTTCCATTTCGAGCTTCTCGATCAGCGCGTAGTTTTCGACCGACAGGCGACGCAGCATAGCTATTCGGATTTAAGGATTCCTTGTCTTGTTTTCAGAGGTGGATGCCCCCCCTCCTCGTTATTGCCGGAAGAAGCGTTCGATCCGGTCGGCGATCCGTGCGGCGACCTCCCGTTTCGACAGCAGCGGAAGCTCCTCGTGCCCCGCACGGTCGATGAACGTCACCTTGTTCGTGTCGCCCCGGAAGCCCGCTCCGGCGTCCCGCAGCGAGTTCAGCACGATGAAATCGAACTTCTTGCGTTCGAGTTTCGATTCGGCATGCGCCTCCTCGTCGTGGGTTTCCAGCGCGAAGCCCACCAGCAGACGGCCTCCCTTGCGGGCTCCGAGTTCGGCGGCGATGTCGCGCGTGCGGCGCAGGCGGATGAAGAGCTCGCCGTCGCCCTTTTTGATTTTCGTCGCCGAGACTTCGGCCGGGGTATAGTCCGCCACGGCGGCGCACATCACCGCGCCGTCCGCCTCGTCGAAGGCCCGGACCGCGGCGTCGTACATCTCGTCGGCCGAGAGAACGTCCACGCGCTCGACGCCCGGAGGGGTCGCCAGCGCCGTGCGTCCCGAAACGAGCGTGACCGCCGCGCCCCGCGCCGCCAGCTCGCCGGCAATGGCGTAGCCCATCTTGCCCGACGAGTGGTTCGAGATAAACCGCACGGGGTCGATGGATTCGATCGTGGCGCCGGCCGTGACGATCAGCCGTTTACCGCAGAGCGTCTTTTTTTTTTCGGTGAGAAGTTCGCCGACGAAGGCTGTGATTGCATCGGGTTCGGCCATCCGGCCCTTCCCGGTCAGCCCGCTGGCCAGTTCGCCTTCGGCCGGCTCGACGATCCGCACGCCGCGTTCGGCCAGCGTGCGCAGGTTCTGCTGCGTGGCCGCATGGGCATACATGTCGAGGTCCATGGCCGGGGCCACGACCACCGGGCAGCGTGCCGAGAGGTAGGTCGTCAGCAGCAGGTTGTCCGCTATGCCCGTGGCCATCTTGGCCAGCGTATTGGCCGTGGCGGGGGCGATCAGGTAGCAGTCGGCCCACTCGCCCAGCGAGACGTGGGAGTTCCAGGCTCCGTTTTCCGGGTTGAAGAACTCCACGAGGATGGGGTTTTTCGAGAGGGTGGCCATCGTCAGCGGCGTGATGAACTGCTTGGCCAGCGGCGTCATCACCACGCGCACCTCGGCGCCGGCCGTCTTCAACAGACGGCACAGCACCGCGGCCTTGTAGGCTGCGATGCTGCCCGTGATACCCAACAGAATGCGGCGCCCCGCCAGCGGCGATGCCTCCGCAACGCTTCCGGATGCCATGCTGCCTCCTCTTTGTCAGATCTCCTTGAAGATGCCTTCCTTGCCCTCCTTGTAGACCAGTTCGTGGTCGAGGAACTCTTCGGTGGCGATGATCGCCGGTTTGGGAAGGCGCTCGTAGTAACGCGAGATCTCGATCTGCTCGCGGTTCTCGAAGGTCTCCTCCATCGTGTCGGTGGGCGACGAGAAATCGGCGAGTTTCCGGTTGAGCTCCGTTTTGAGCTCGGTAGCGATCTGGTTGGCACGGCGGGCAATGATGTTGATGCTCTCGTAGACGTTGCCGGTCTCCTTGTCCAGATCCACCAGCTTGCGCGTGATGGTGTTGTTGGGAATGTTCTTCTTGATTTCCATCTTATATGTTGTTGTCTTTGTTGTTGCGGTCCAGGTAGTCGCGGGCGTGCTTGGCCATGCGGTCGAGATCCTTGACGTATTTCGATTCGGGGTACTCCTCCTTGAACGACAGGTAGGAGTCCAGCATTGCCAGATAACGGTCCGTCTGCTTCGAGGCGATGGAGTTGCTGGCAAAGCGGTAGCTGGCGTCGACGATCAGGTACATGATCTCCTCCCGGTGTTTCGACTCGGGATACTCTTTCAGGGCGTTCTTCAACGCCACGATCGCCGACTTGTAACGCCCGATCTTATAATAGGTGTAGGCGTTCAGATAGGACTTCTCGTGGAGCCGTTCGGTGAGCTCGGCGTTGATTTTCTTGAAGTTCTCGACCTGATCGCTCTCCGGATAGCGGGACATGAACTCGTTGATGGCGATCAGGGCGTGCCCGGTCATGGTCTGGTCGCGCGTCGGGCCCGGCGAGAGGAAGTAGAAGCAGAGGGCGTACATCCCTTCGGCATCCTCGATGAAGGCGCTGCGGCCGAATTTGCGGCGGAAGTCGTCGAGTTCCGTCGAGGCGGTTTCCCAGTCGTGGTTCTTGAACCGGCTCCGCGCCTTGTAGAACGAGACGGTGTCTTCGCGCGAGGTGCCCTGGTAGTAGTGTTCCACGCCTTCGAAGAGGGTGATGGCGCGCTGCCACTTCCCTTTTTCGTAATATTCCAGCGCCTTGCTGTAAATCAGTTCGGGTTGACCGCTTTTCAGCAGTGCGTTCATGCCGGAGCATCCGCAGAGGAAGATTGCTGCCGCCGCGGCGCAAAGGGCGTATGAGAGAGTCTGCTTCATTTGTGAATCCATTACGGCGCTTTATCGCGCAAAGTTACGCATAAATTAACGATTTGCAAAAAAAAATATTGCCCGCCGCGGCCGATGAAGAGCCGTTGCGGGCGGGAAAACCTGCTCCCCGGAGTCCGCCCGGGGTGCCGAAGAGGCGGAGGAATCAGAAGAAGAACCCGAGCGAGGCTCCGTAGACGATGTCCCGGGAGACCTCCACACGCCGGGTTGCGCCTCCGGACGAGAAGCCGTAGCGGGTTTTGTCCCAGGAGATGCCCGAAACCCGGAAGTCGAGGAAAAACTTGCGGATGTCGAAACCGATGCCGCCCACAAGGTCGCTCTTCCCGGAGTCGAACTTCACGCGCAGCAGCTGCTGGTTGTTGCTGCGCGAGGAGTCGGTGACGCGGAAGCGGACGCCGCCGAAAAGCCGGAACGCTCCGAAGCGAAGCCCCAGCAGAACGGGGATTTCGAGCCGTTCGTTGCGGATCGAGATCCGGTTGTCGGCGGCCCGGCCGGCGAGGACCTCGTAGTTGGCGAAGGTGTAGTCGAGTTCCGATTGGAGGTGCAGGTGCCTGGCGAGGTTGAGCCGCAGGACGAACCCCGTGTCGAAGCCCGCACGCACGGATCCCGGCGAAAAACGGGTGTCGCCGACGGTCTGGGGTTTGAACGAACAGTCGGTGAAGTTCACGCCTCCGCGCACGCCGAACGAGAGGACCCGGGCGGAGAGTGCGCCGGAGATGCCCAGCGCCAGAAGCAGCAGGAAGAAACGTTTCATGGTCGATGGTTTTAGGACCGGATGGCGCGGGGCGGCACGTGCCGCCGAAACCCCCTCTCCCGGGGCTGCGGCGGCTGCTGCGCCGCTTGTCCGCTCATCCTTCGTCGAGGATGGCTGCGCAAGTTCCATGCCACCCGCCGGGCGGAGGCATACGCACGTGGCGGCTCTTTCCTCCGACGCATGCCGTGCTTCGCAGCCCCTGTCCGCAGGGCTCCGGCCGCGGAAAATGCCGCTGCCGGCATCTCCCGAAAAAAAGATTTGGAAATGTGGATTATCCTTTTTACCTTTGCCTATGCAACGATGCAGGGTTCTGGCCTCTACGGGCCAGGATTCTTATTTTTTACGTTTTTTGTTTTTTGGAACGCCGCGCCGGCCGGCGTTTCCGGAAAATTATCGAATTTATGGCAAAAGAGACTATTTATCTGACCGCCGAGGGCTACAAGAAGCTCAAAGACGAACTCGACCACATGCGCTCCGTCGAGCGCCCCGCCATTTCAGCGGCAATCGCGGAGGCCCGCGACAAGGGCGACCTCTCGGAAAATGCCGAGTATGATGCGGCGCGCGAAGCCCAGGGACTGCTCGAAATGCGCATCGCCAAACTCGAAGATACGATCGCCAATGCGCGGATCATCGACGAGTCGAAGATCGACAAGAGCAAGGTCCAGATTTTGAGCAAGGTGACGCTGCTGAACCACAACAATAACAAGCAGATGACCTATACGATCGTCGCTGAGCACGAAGCGAACCTGCGCGAGGGCAAACTCGCCATCGGAACCCCGATCGCAAAGGCCCTGCTCGGTCACAGGAAGGGCGACCGGGTGGATGTGGACGTCCCGGCCGGAACGATCCACTTCGAAATCCTCGACATCTCGATCTGACACCCCTCCCGTTGCGGGGATGCGGCGTCGGCATCCCCTGCGGATGCCGGAACATACGACCTACCTATAACCAGGTATTTTTGCAGGGATCGCTTGTCGCGGTCCTTTTTTTTCGTACCTTCGTCCCCGATGAAGATACACCTCCGGATCCGACGTTTTGCAGCAGCCTTTCTGCTCGTTGCCCTGCTGGCGGCCTACGCCGGCCAGAAGGTGCATATCTACCTCGAAGACCACGCCCATTTCGCCGCGCACTGCGGCGATCTGCTCCCCGACAACGGGGCCCGGGAGAGCGTCGTCGAGTTCTGTCCGGTCGACAACTATTACTTTTTCCCCTATCTGTCGGAGCCGCTCCCCGCACACGGGTTCTATGCCGCGATGCTGGGGGTGCTGCAACCCGAATCCACCCGTTGCAAATGCACGCTGCGTGTGGCGACCCGTTCCCTGCGGGCTCCGCCCCGGGGTTGATGCCTGATTCTCCTGCCGGTGCGTCAGCGCCGGTCCGGGTTCCGTCCGCGTATGAGACGTGCGGGGCCCGCTCTGCGGCGAATGCCGCGACGGTCCGGTGCGCCGGATCGGAAGCATCAAACCCATAAACCCATATTTTTCCATGAAACGATTCTTTCTGTCGGCACTGCTTGCGCTGTGCCTGACCGGTTTCGGCGTGCAGGGCGCCGAGGTCCCGCGGAAGGGTACCGACGCCAACCTCTTCGGACACGTCGTCGACCGCGCAACCCATGAACACATCCCTTATGCCACGGTCTCGGTGGTCGGAACTCCCCTCGGGACGACGACCGACGCTTCGGGACACTATTATCTGAAAAACCTCCCCGAAGGGACGCTGACCGTCGAGGTCCGCGCCCTGGGCTATGCCGTGCAGCAGGCTTCGGTTACGCTGACGCGCGGTGCGACCCGCGAATTGAACTTCGAGGTCGAGCAGAGCGGCATCTCGATGGATGAGGTGGTGGTCTCGGCGAGCCGTTCGGCAACGCTGCGGCGCGAGGCGCCGGCTCTGGTGAGTGTCCTCGATGCCGGGCTGTTCGAAAAGGCCGGAGCTTCGTGTCTGGCCCAGGGGCTCTCGTTCCAGCCCGGCGTGCGGGTCGAGAACGACTGCCAGAACTGCGGCTTCACCCAGGTCCGCATCAACGGGCTCGACGGCCACTATTCGCAGATCCTGGTCGATTCGCATCCGGTCTTCTCGGCCCTCACGGGGGTCTACGGACTGGAACAGATCCCGGCCAACATGATCGAACGGGTCGAGGTGCTGCGCGGCGGCGGCTCGGCGCTCTACGGCTCGTCGGCCATCGGCGGCACGATCAACGTCATCACCAAAGAGCCGACGCGCAGCTCCGCGCAGTTCGCGCATACGCTGATGTCGCTCGGCGGCAGCAACTCCTACGACAACACCTCGATGCTCAACGCCTCGATCGTCTCCGAGAGCGGCCGGGCCGGGCTCGGGATCTTCGGCCAGAGCCGCCACCGTTCGGGCTACGATCATAACGGGGACGGATTTACCGAACTGCCCGTGCTCGACAGCCGTTCGGTAGGCATGCGCTCCTACTTCCGCACGGGAGCCTACTCGCGCATCACGGCGCAATACCACCACCTGAACGAATACCGCCGGGGCGGCAACCTGCTGGACCGCCCGCCCCACGAGGCCAACGTGGCCGAACAGACCGACCACACGATCGACGGCGGCAGCCTTTCGTTCGACCTCTCGTCGGCCGATCGCAG
The DNA here is from genome assembly GCF_002161445.1 of Alistipes sp. An66. Classification (GTDB taxonomy): domain Bacteria; phylum Bacteroidota; class Bacteroidia; order Bacteroidales; family Rikenellaceae; genus Alistipes; species Alistipes cottocaccae. Next base: position 118,537 of record NZ_NFHT01000008.1, on the reverse strand, counting down.
CGACCGTTTCAACGTCTACGCCTCGTTCCAGAACACGGCCCGCAAAAGCTATTACGGCAGCAAGCAGGATCTGCGGGCCTACGGTACGACCCGGGATCTCGTCGTGGCGTCGGGCTTGCAGTACGTGCACGCCTTCGAGCGGCTGCTCTTCATGCCCTCGGAACTGACGCTCGGCGCCGAGTACAGCTACGACGATCTCCACGACCGCTCGGTCGGTTACGCCATCGACACCGGCCAGCAGGTGCACATCGTGGGCGGCTATTTCCAGAACGAGTGGAAAACCGGGAAGTGGTCGCTGCTGCTCGGCGGGCGTCTGGACAAGCACAATCTGGTCGACCATGTGATTTTCAGCCCGCGGGTCAACGTGCGCTTCAACCCCTCGGAGGCGGTGAACCTGCGGGTGAGCTATGCCGCCGGCTACCGGGCTCCGCAGGCCTTCGACGAGGACCTGCACATCGCCATCGTGGGCGGAGAACGGGTCCGGATCCGGCTGGCCGACGACCTGAAAGAGGAGCGGTCGCACAGCGTGAGCCTCTCGGCCGACCTCTACCATAACTTCGGAAGCGTGCAGACGAACCTGCTCGTCGAGGGCTTCTACACGCGTCTCGACGATGTATTCGCCCTGCGCGACATCGAGGATACGGACGACGGCGGCAAGATCAAGGAGCGTTACAACGGTTCGGGAGCCACGGTTGCCGGGGTGAATGTCGAGGGACGGGCGGTCTTCACCCGCTGGTTCGAGTTGCAGGCCGGGATGACCTGGCAGCGGAGCCGCTATGCGGAGCCCGAGCAGTGGAGCGAGGACCCCGAGGTGCCGTCCGTGCGGCGGATGTTCCGCACGCCGGACCTCTATGGCTACTTCACGGCGACGTTCAAGCCCCTGCGCCGCCTGACGGCCGACGTAACCGGGACCTGCACGGGGGAGATGCTCGTGCAGCACATGAAAGGTTCGGGCGTGGCCCAGGACGTGGCGGTCACGACGCCGGCGTTCTGCGACGTGAACCTGCGCGTGGCCTATGACCTGCGGCTCTACCGCGACATCACGCTGCAACTCTACGGCGGTGTGCAGAACCTCTTCAACGCCTATCAGAAGGATTTCGACCGCGGTGTCGAGCGCGATTCCGGATACATCTACGGGCCGTCGCTGCCGCGCAGCTGGTTCGTGGGGGCGAAGGTCAGTTTCTGACCCCGCTCGCCGGCAAAATCCGAAAGCCGCTCCCTCGCAGGGAGCGGCTTTCTCGGCTGCGGATCCGCCCGATGTGCGAAGAGGGCCCCGACTTTGTGTCGGGGCCCTCTCTTCATGCGGGATCGGCGGGCGCTTACAGGGCGTTGATCTCGTGCAGGACGTTGTTCGTCTTGCGCACGGCGGCAGCCGATGCGGCGAACTTCTCGGCCTCCTCCTTCGTGAGGTCGACCTTCACGATCTTCTCGATGCCCTTGCGGCCGATGATCGCCGGTACGCCGATGCAGATGTCCGACTCGCCGTACTCGCCTTCGAGGTAGCACGAGCAGGGGATCAGCTTCTTCTGGTCGTGGAGAATGGCCTCGACCATCATCGAAGCGGCGGCTCCCGGTGCATACCAGGCCGACGTGCCGATGAGTTTGGTCAGCGTGGCGCCGCCGACCATCGTGTTCTGTACGGCCTCCTGCAACTTCTTCTTCGAAGCGAACTGTGCCACGGGCACACCGTTGACGGTGGCTTTCGACAGCAGCGGGATCATCGTCGTATCGCCGTGGCCGCCGATGACCATGCCGTCGACGTTGTTGATGTTCGCGCCGGTGGCCTTTGCCAGGTAGCACTTGAAGCGCGACGAGTCGAGGGCGCCGCCCATGCCGATGACACGGTTCTTCGGAAGTCCCGAAGCTTTCAGCGCCAGGTAGGTCAGTGTATCCATCGGGTTGGCAACCACGATGATGATGGCACGCGGCGAGTATTTGATGACGTTGGAGATGACGCCCTTCATGATGTTGGCGTTCGTGCCGATGAGTTCTTCGCGCGTCATGCCCGGTTTGCGGGGAATGCCCGACGTGATGACCACGACGTCCGAATTGGCGGTTTTCTTATAGTCGTTGGTGGCACCGACGAGTTTCGTGTCGAAGTCCATCAGCGTGGAGGTCTGGTACATGTCCAGCATTTTGCCTTCCGAGAGGCCCTCCTTGATGTCGACGAGAACCACCTCGCTCGCCACTTCGCGGCAAGCCATCACATTCGCGCAGGTAGCACCTACGGCGCCTGCGCCTACTACGGTAACTTTTGACATAACTGTGAGTTATTAAGTTGTATGTTCGTTTCTTCGCTTATTTACGGGGAGACGTTTGCCGGCGGATCTCCGCGTCCGTGCTTCCGGGTCCTTCCTGTCTGCGCTCCGCGTCCTTCTGTCCGTGCTTCCGGGTCCTTCCGCCTGCGCTTCCGGGTCCTTCCGCCTGCGTTTCCGGGTCCCTCGGTCCTTGCTTCCGGCCCCTCCTGCGGCCCCTCCCGGTTAGCCGATCAGCTGCTCGTAGTCGGCCGGGCTCAACAGCGCGTCGTACTCGGCGGGATTGCTCATCCTTACCTTCACGAGCCATCCCTCGCCATAGGCGTCCTTGTTGACGATCGAAGGATCGGCATCCACCGCTCCGTTGAATTCAAGCACCTCGCCGCCCACGGGCAGGAAGGCGTCGCTCACGGTCTTCACGGCTTCGATTGATCCGAAAACCTCCCCGGCGGCAAGCGTCTCGCCTACGGTCGGCACATCGACGAAGACGATGTCGCCCAGTTGGCTCTGTGCGAAGTCGGTAATGCCGATAACGGCTACGTCGCCCTCGACGCGGCACCACTCGTGGTCGTTCGAGTATTTCAGATTGGCAGGTACGTTCATGGTATTTTACGGTTTTTGTTAGGATCGTTGTTGCTATTCCGATGCAAATATAACTGTTATTTCTGTAACAGCAAGGATTTCCGTTATAAATTTAACACAAAATCGAGCCGGACATGCAATCGTCCCGTCCGCACCCGGGATCGGGGTACGGATGCAGGAAAAGAGAGGCTGGACGGTGGCCGTTTCAGCGCGGAAGGACGAATTCGATCTCCTTGAAGAGGTACTCCCGGAGGCTTCCGTCCTCGTGGCGGAGGATCAGCTCGCCCGAAGGCCGGACCCCCTCGATGGCACCGCGGGTCGGCGTGCCGTCGGGGTAGCGAAACGTCCGCATCTCGCCGAGGGCGTACATCCGGTCGCGGTAGTCGCGTTGCAGGGCTTCGCGGTCGCCCGTTTCGAGTTGGGCGTAACGGGTCAGCATGCACCGCTCGAAGGTTTCGAGCACTTCGCGGCGGTCGTAGCGGCGTCCGGTGAGCTGCGCCATCGAGACGGGGTTCGGCAGCGAAGGGTCGAACTTCGTCTGGTTGACGTTGATGCCGATGCCGAGCAGCGAGCGCGACAGCGTCTGTCCCGAATAGTTGTGTTCGATCAGCACGCCTTCGAGTTTGCGGTCGCCGGCGTAGATGTCGTTCGTCCACTTGATGCGCGTGTCGATGCCGTAGCGGGCGAAGGTGTCGGTCAGGGCCACCGACATCGCCTCGCAGAGCAGGAACTGCTCCGCAACGGCCAGAAACCGCGGCTCGACGACCATCGTGAAGGTGAGGTTCTCGCCCTCGGGGCTCAACCATTTGTGTCCGCGCTGTCCGCGTCCGGCCGTCTGGTGTTCGGCCCAGACGATGTCGCCGTGGCGGTATTTCGCATCGCGGGCGTCGTCGTTCGTCGAGGTGGTGGTACCGAGGTGGTAGATCATTTTTCAGGATTTTTCGGGAAAAACAGGGCGGGGGAAAGGATCGCTGTCGTCAGGGATCTCCTTCTCCCGCCGTTGTGCGAAGGTCCGTGTCCCGGAGGTTATACCGAGACGCCGAAGTCGCGCAGGGCGTCGTTCAGCGAGGTCTTCTTGTCGGTGGACTCCTTGCGGCGGCCGATGATCAGGGCGCACGAGACGCTGTATTCGCCGGCCGGGAACTGCTTGCGGTAGCTGCCCGGAACGACCACCGAGCGGGGCGGAACATAACCCTTGTAGGTGACGGGCTCGGGACCGGTGACGTCGATGATGTGGGTCGAGCCGGTGATCACGGTGTTCGAACCGAGCACGGCTTCGCGGCAGACGTGCGCCCCCTCGACGACGATCGAGCGCGAGCCGATGAAGCAGTTGTCCTCGATGATCACCGGAGCGGCCTGCACGGGTTCCAGCACGCCGCCGATGCCCACGCCGCCCGAGAGGTGGACGTGTTTGCCGATCTGGGCGCACGAGCCCACCGTGGCCCATGTGTCGACCATCGTTCCCGTGTCGACATAGGCGCCGATGTTGACGTAGGAGGGCATGAGGATCGCCCCCGGAGCGATGTAGGCGCCGTAGCGCGCCACGGCGTGCGGCACGACGCGCACGCCCAGCTCCTCGTAACCGTGTTTGAGCTCCATCTTGTCGAACCATTCGAGTTCGCCCGCCTCCATCTTGCGCATGGGCTGGATCGGGAAGTAGAGCAGCACGGCCTTCTTGACCCATTCGTTGACCTGCCAGGTCCCGGCTTCGGCATCGAGAGGTTCCGCCGTGCGGAGTTCGCCCTTGTCCACGAGGTCGATCACCTGGCGCACGGCCTGCTGTATGGCGTTGTCGCGCAGCAGGTCGCGGTTTTCCCACGCCCGTTCGACGAGCGCGCGGAGTTCGTTATGGTTGCATTCCATGATCTGCAATGTTTTCTGGCAGACAAATGTATGGAAAATATCGAATTTTTCCTAACTTTGCCGCAATATCACCCCAAACGTTGCATTATGAAACAGTTTTCCCGTATGGCCGCCCTGTTGGCCGGGGCGTCGGTCCTGGCGATGACCGGTTGTGACAACATGAAGCAGATAAAGCATCTTCCCTACCCCGAAACGGCCCGCGGCGAGGTGGTGGACAACTACTTCGGCACCGAGGTGCCGGATCCCTACCGCTGGCTCGAGGACGACAACTCGGAGGCGACGGCCGCCTGGGTCGCTGCCGAAAATGCCGTAACCGAGGATTATCTCTCGCAGATCCCCTTCCGCAATGCCATCCGCGAGCGGCTGACCCAACTGTGGAACTACCCCAAGGAGGGGGCTCCGTCGAAACACGGCGACTGGTATTACTACTATTATAACGACGGATTGCAGAACCAGTCGGTGCTCTGCCGCACGCAGCAGCCCGGAGAGGCCGGCGAGGTCTTCCTCGATCCCAATACGTTGTCGGAGGACGGTACGGTGGCGCTTTCGGCAGTCTCCTTCTCGAAGAACGGACGCTATTTCGCCTATGCCGCCGCGGCATCGGGCTCGGACTGGGTCGAGATCCGCGTCATGGATACCGAAACCAAGACCCGGACCGAAGACCGGATCGAATGGGTGAAGTTCTCCGGCGCCGTGTGGGCCCCCGACTCGAAGGGGTTCTATTACAGCGCCTATGACGCCCCGAAGGAGGGCGTCTATTCGGCGCAGAACCAGTTCCAGAAGGTCTACTACCACAAGCTGGGGACCCCGCAGACGGCCGACCGCCTCATTTATGAGGACAAGGCCCACCCGCTGCGCTACTTCTCGGCCTGGCCCTCGGAGGACGGCAAGTGGCTCTTCGTTATTGCGTCGGAGGGTACCTCGGGAACCGAGATCCTCTGTCGGAAAACCTCCGAGACGAAGTTCCGCACGCTGCTCGCCGGCTTTGACCACGACTATGCACCGGTCGACTGCAAGGAGGACAACCTCTATTTCGTGACCAACGAGGGGGCCTCGAACTACACCCTCAAACGCATCGCGCTGACCGCGCCCGCGAAGGTCGAGACGGTGATCCCCGAGCATGAGAAGAACCTGCTCGAAGGGGTCGGCACGGCCGGCGGCTACCTCTTCGCCTCCTATTTGCAGGATGCCCAGAACCAGGTGGTGCAGTACGATTACGACGGCCGGCTCGTGCGTGAGATCGTGCTGCCGGCCATCGGTACGGTGGGCGGCTTCTCCGGCGAGGAGGAGGATACCGAACTCTACTATTCGCTCGCGAACTACACGGCTCCGGCGACGATCTACCGCTACGACATCGCCTCGGGCGAGTCGACCCTCTACAAGTCGCCCGAGGTGGCCTTCGACCCCGCGCTCTTCGTCACCGAGCAGGTCTTCTACCCCTCGAAGGACGGAACGCAGGTGCCGATGTTCATCACCCGTCGCAAGGACATGAAGCTCGACGGCAAGAATCCTTGTTTGCTTTACGGCTACGGCGGGTTCCAGATCAACCTCACGCCGGGATTCAACCCCTCGGCGCTGATGTTCGTCGAGCAGGGCGGCGTCTACTGCGTGGCCAACCTGCGCGGCGGCTCGGAGTACGGCGAGGCGTGGCACAAGGCCGGCATGCTGGAAAACAAACAGAATGTCTTCGACGACTTCATCGCCGCGGCCGAATACCTCATCGCGCAGAAGTACACCTCGTCGGAGCGGCTGGCCATCAACGGCGGTTCGAACGGCGGTCTGCTGGTCGGTGCCTGCGAGGTGCAGCGTCCGGACCTCTATGCGGTGTGCCTGCCGCAGGTCGGCGTGATGGACATGCTGCGCTACCACAAGTTTACGATCGGTTGGGGCTGGGCCGTCGAGTACGGTTCGTCGGACAACGAGGAGCAGTTCCCCTACATCTATAAATACTCGCCGCTGCACAATATCAAGGAGGGCGTGAAGTATCCCGCCACGCTGGTGATGACGGCCGACCACGACGACCGCGTCGTCCCGGCCCACTCGTTCAAGTTCGCCGCCCAGATGCAGCACTGCCAGGCCGGGGAGGCTCCGGTGCTGATCCGCATCGAGTCGAAGGCCGGACACGGGGCCGGGAAACCCACCTCGAAGCGCATCGACGAGGCGGCCGACATGTATGCATTCCTCTTCCAGAATATCGGGGTGCCCTATCGGCCGGTCGGGGAGTAGCAATCCCGGAAACAGCGCACGACGGAACGTCGCACGGGCGGCGGGAGCGTTGTCGAATATTGAAGGTTAGGTTAACAGGAAAAATATGAAGGTCTACAAATTCGGAGGCGCGTCGGTGCGGAATGCCGACGGGGTGAGAAACCTGCGCCAGATCATCGACGAGGAACAGCATCTCTTCATCATCGTTTCGGCGATGGGAAAGACGACGAACGCCCTGGAAAAGGTGTTCGAGGGGCTCCAAAAGGGCGATAAACAGCAGTCGCTGGACCACATCGGCCAGCTGCGCGAATACCATGCGGAGATCATCGACGACCTGTGGCACGAACCCAAACGCCTGGAAAAGGTCGACGCGCTGTTCGACGAACTGCAACGGGTCGCCACGCAGACGGCTTACCGCGCGGAGGATGCCGAGCTGTGGTACGATACGATCGTGGCCTACGGCGAGCTGGTCTCGACGACGATCATCTCCGAGTACCTGAACTGTGCCGGCGTTCCGAACCGCTGGATCGACATGCGCCGCTGCTTCGTCACGGAGCAGCGTCACAAGGATGCGGGAGTCGACATCGGAGCCTCGGCGCCCCGCCTGCGGGAGGCCGTGGCGGGCGGTCCCGAAACGGTCTTCATCGGTCAGGGATTCATCGGCGGGGCGCCCGACGGAACGACCACGACGCTCGGACGCGAAGGTTCGGACTATTCGGCGGCCGTGGCGGCGAACATCCTCGATGCCGAGTCGATGTCGGTATGGAAGGATGTCGACGGCGTGCTGAATGCCGATCCGAAGATCTTCCCCGACGCCGTGCAGATCGCCGAGCTGAACTACCTCGATACGATCGAACTGGCGTACAGCGGCGCGCAGATCATCCACCCGAAGACCATCAAGCCGCTGCAAAACAAGAACATACCGCTCTATGTGCGGCCTTTCGGCGACAAGCGCAAGCCCGGAACGGTGATCCGCGGGCTGTCGGCGCCGGTCGACGTGCCGATTCTGATCCTGAAAAAGGACCAGGTGCTGCTGACGATCCGTTCGCGGGACTTCTCGTTCGTGCTGGAAGAGAAGTTCGCAACGATCTTCTCGCTGCTGGAACGCTTCCGCATCAAGACCAACCTGATCCACAACTCGGCGGTGAATCTGAGCCTTTGCGTCGACAATTCGTGGCACATCGACGAGGTGGTCGAGGCGCTGCGCGAGTCGGGATTCGACGTGATGAAGTCCGAGAACATGGAACTGCTCACCGTGCGCGGCTATACCGACGAACTGTGGCGGCGCTATGCCCGCGGTCCGCAGGTCTTCATCCGGCAGGCTACGCAATCCACGGTGCGCATCGTCCGCAAGAAGGAGGGGCGCTATTGATCCCCGCCGATCCGAAAACAGAAAGGAGAGTCCATCAATGCGGACTCTCCTTTTTTCTTTACGGGCTCTTCCCGGCTTTTTGGGGCTGGCCTGCCCCCCCCCTTGTTTCGCCTGCGGCCCCTCCTTGCCTGCGGCCCACTCCTTGTCTGCGGCCCACTCCTTGCCTGCGTCCCCTTTTCGCCTGCGGCCGGCCCCTTGCCCCTTCCGTTCAAAAACGCTCCTGACGGAGCCGGTGCAGGATGCCGAGGACGGAATTCTCCTTGATCTGCCCGCGGCGCTTCATGTCGAGGATCGTGCGCGCGATGTAGCGTTCGATGTCGCGTTGGAGACTCTTGTAGAGCGGGCATTTCGTGTAGTTCTCGTTGTCGAGCAGCACGTCGCGGATCGACCGCAGCGAATTGGTGTAGTTCGACATCTCGTTTTTCAGCGCCACGCCCTGTTTCTGCGAGGCCGTGATCCGGGCAATCGACATCGCCCGCAGTTTCTCGCATACGGTGTTCAGCAGGATCATCACCACGTTGTCCATGAGCGTGTGGCCGTGCATGAAGAGATACGTGTTCTCGGGCTTCACGCCCCGCTGTCGGAGCTGCTCCTCGAACTCCTTCATCGGTTCGATCATCTTCGGGTTGCGGCGCCGCAGCAGCTCCTCGCGTTTGGCGACGTTGCGCCGCAGCCATTCGAGGGTCCGCTCGCCGTTGTTCTCGATTTCGAGGTAGCCCAGGCGCACCGACGACTTGAAGTCGATGAGCGGGAAGACGTTCTCCGAGGAGAGCTGCGCCGAGAAGGCATACCAGAGGAAAAGCGGGTAGATGATGCACGAATAGGCGTGCAGGAACTTCACGAAATCGAAGATCCGCGTGTCGTTCTTCGTGGCCTTGACGCAGACGTTGTGGAGCGAAGGGGCGTAGCAGAGGTAGTTTTCGGTGGCGTAGGCGTAGGTGTGGAACATGAACTTGGCCGCAGCGACCTCGCGCGACTGTTCGGTACGCCCGGCGAAGAGGTAGTCGAAGTCCGAGTCGACGCAGAGGATCATCTCTTCGGACGACTGGGGGATCATCCCCATGAGGACCTTCTTGCCCTTCGGGAGGTCGCCCCGGTCGGGCACCGAGATCTCGAAACGCAGGTAGGGGTTGTGAAAATGGTCGAAGATCCCGCGCCAGAAGGCCACGTCCTCATACCCCTCGACATAGACCCTCACCAGCCGCTGATTGGGGTCGGCGGGCAACGGTTGCGGCAGGTCGGCGGGCGATGCCGGATGCGCGAACGGGTTCATGCGTCGCAGTTTGTCGCGGAACTTCTTGGCCATACGCTTACAAAGATAAATATTTTCGTATTTTTGTGCAAAATAAAGCGCCCGAAGCGACGTTTTATTCCTACCATCCGAACAACATTTTTTTATGGCTGACAACGACTGGAAATCACGGCTCGGAATGGTCTACTCGACCAACCCCGACTTCGAATACGAAACCGACGAGGAGCCCGAAGCGGAGACGCTTCCCCCGCAACGGCAGGAGCTGCGCGTGTGGCTCGACCGCAAGCAGCGCGCCGGGAAGGTCGTGACGCTCGTGAAGGGGTTCGTGGGGCGCGACGAGGACCTGCAAGCCCTGGCGCGCCTGCTCAAAACGAAATGCGGCGTCGGCGGGGCCGCCAAGCAGGGCGAAATCCTCATCCAGGGCGACCACCGCGACCGGATCGTCGAAATACTCACCCGCAGCGGCTACCGCTGCAAAAAGGCCGGTTCCTGACGTGCGCCGGTCGCTGTTTCTGCTGCTCGTGGCCCTGTGTACGCTCTTCGGCATGCACCGTGCCGCCGCGCAGTACTACACCTGGGGCTCGGACCCCCCGCAGAAGTGGTCGACGATCCGCACGCCCGACGTGCGGATGATCTATCCCGATACGGTTTCGGCGCTCGCCCGGCGGACGCTCTTCTACATCCGCACCGTGCAGCCCGACATCTCCTACGGATTCAGCCGCGGGCCGATGCGCATCCCGTTCGTCATGCATCCCGAAAACTTCCAGTCGAACGGTCTGGTGATGTATCTCCCGAAGCGCGTGGAGTTCCTCACCTCGCCGGCCGTCGACGGCTATTCGATGCCGTGGTGCAAACAGCTCGTGGCCCACGAGTACCGCCACGCCGTGCAGTACAACAACCTCGACCGGGGCGTGATCCGCGTGTTGAGCTGGCTGCTCGGACAGCAGGGCTCGACCATCGGACTGCTGTGCCTGCCGATCTGGGCCATGGAGGGCGATGCCGTGATGTCCGAGACGATGATGTCGTCGTTCGGGCGGGGGCTGCAACCCTCCTTCTCGATGGCCTACCGCGCGATGGGCAGCGTCGGCCGCGACTGCCGCAACATCGACCGCTGGTTCTGCGGCTCCTACCGCGACTACATCCCCGACCACTACGAACTGGGCTATCAGATCTGCTCCTATGCCTGGGCGCGTTACGATGAGAACATTTGGGACCGCGTGGCATGGTACGGCGCGCGCAACCCCTACCTGCTGGCCACGACCCGGATCGCGCTGGAAAAGTATTACGATACGAATGTCAGCAAGCTGTTCCGTGAAACGTTCGACACGCTGGAACGCTTCTGGGACTCCCTGCCGAAGGTGAGCGACAGCGCGCGGCCGCTCGTCGGGCTTCCCGAACGAAACCATACGACCTACCAGTGGCCGCTGCCGCTGGGCGATACGGCGGTGCTGGCCGTCAAGACCGACCTGGGGCGCGTGTCCCGCTTCGTGCGCATCGACCGCCGCACGGGCGAGGAGCATACGATCGCCTCGACGGGGTTGATCTCCACGCGCCCGACGCTGGGCAACGGCCGCATCTGGTGGACCGAATACCGGCGTTCGCTGCTCTTCGAACAGCGGGTCAACTCGCAGCTCTGCTGGATGAATCTTGCGGACGGACGCCCCCGGACGGCCGGGCATGCCCGGCGGGTGCTCTATCCCACGGCAACGCCCGACGAACTGGGATGGGTCGAATACAGCCCCGACGGCCGCTATACGGTGGCCGTGCGGCGTAACGGTGCCGGGGAGCAGCGCTTCGCGGCACCCGACGGCAAGGAGCTGCACGGCCTGGCGTGGGACGACCTGACGCGCGCCTGGTATGTGCTGGTGACCGACGACAGCGGCATGTGGATCGGACGCATCGATGCCGAGGGACTGCACGCCGTGACCGAAGGGGCCTACATCACGCTCTCGGATCTGCGGGCCGGGGACGGACGGCTCTATTACGGCTCGATCGCCTCGGGCAAGGACGAAGCCCACTGTTACGATCTGACGACCGGGCGCGAATACCGCATCACGACCTCCGCCTACGGCTCCTTCGATCCGGCGCCGGCCGGCGGGGAGCTGCTCGTGACGACCTACGACCGGCGGGGCTATCGTGTGGCGGAACAGCCGACCGACAGCGCGCTGATTCCCGTGGCGCCGTCGCGGCTGCCGGTGAACCTCGTCAACCCGGAGCGCCGGCGCTGGGAGGTGGTGAATCTCGATACGGTGCGGTTCACGGCGGCGGACTCAACGGCCCAGAGCCGCGATTTCCGGGCGAAACGCTATCGGAAAGTGCCCAATCTGATCAATGTACACAGCTGGATGCCCGTGGCGTTCAATCCCTTCTCGCTGGTCGACGAGCAGGCGATCGACCTGAATGCCGGCGTCACGCTCATCTCGCAGAACCTCCTCTCGAACACCGAGTCCTACGCCTCCTACGGCTGGAACCGCCACGAAGGCTCGCTCGTGAACCTCGGCGTGCGCTACTTCGGACTGGGCGTGCGCTTCGATCTCGACGCCTCCTACGGCGGCAACCAGCTCTTCTATTCGCTCGGGCAGTACAACGCCCAGACCGGGAAATACGAGTACCAGTCGCGTCCCGCCCCCGACAAATACTACTCCGTGGGGCTGACGGCCTCGCTGCCGCTCTGTTTCCAGCGCGGATACCGCACGCGGCAGCTTACGGTGTCGGCCGGCTGGAACTACTCGAACGGCATGGTCGCCGATCTGGACGAGATCCGCTGGGGCGATAACGGCGGGATCACCAACATCCAGCACATCGGTTTCCGCAAGGGCCTGCACAAGGTGGCCTTCGGCGTGGGATTTTCGGACCAGGTGCGGCTCGCGCACCGCGACTTCGCGCCCCGCTGGGGCTATACCCTCATGACGAACTACACGTTCAACCCCGCGGACCGCTATTTCAGCGATCTGATCTCGTTCTACGGCCAGACCTACCTGCCGGGCGTCGCCCCGCACCATTCGCTCTCGGTGGCCGCGACCTACCAGACGTCGATCGGCGGCTACAAGTTCCCGGGCGGCTACGCTCCGTTGAGCTACAAGTCCACGCGCCTCATTCCGCGGGGCTTCACCTCGGCCGACATCGTCTCGAACAACTACACGGCCGGCGAACTCAACTACCGGCTGCCGCTCTGCTATCCCGAGGGCGGTATCGGTTCGGTGATCTATTTCAAGCGTATCCGCCTGAACATCGGGGGCGACTACGCCCGGTTCCGCACCCCCGGAACCCGCGGCCTGACCTGGCGCGGGATCTGGTCGGCAGGCGGCGACCTCTCGTTCGATTTCAACCTCTTCCGGCAGCCGGCATCGGCCACCTCCTCCTTCACCGTCTCCTGTTACCGACCGTCGAGCGGCGGTGTCTGGATCGGTGCCTCGCTCGGTCTGCCGTTTTGAATGATTTGTTGGGGAATATTTTGTATCTTTGCCGCAAAATCGGATGTATGGTACAGCGTAAAAAGTCGGGAATCAGCCCGAAGGCGATAAAATGGATCTGGATCGTGGCCTTCGCGCCCTTCGCCCTGGTGGGCCTGTTGCTGCTGCTCACGGCGCTCGGAACCTTCGGACGCATGCCTTCGTTCGAGGAGTTGGAAAACCCCCGGAGCAACCTCGCCACGGAGATCTACTCCGAGGACGGGAAGGTCCTCGGCACGTTCTTCGTGCAGAACCGCTCCTACGTGCAGTATGCCGACCTCTTCCCGGCGGATTCGACGCTCCACATCCGCCTCGACGGACACGAGGTGCCGCCGATCGTCGCGGCGCTCATCGCCACCGAGGACGCGCGCTTCCGCAGCCATTCGGGTATCGACATCCCCTCGCTGGCGCGCGTGGCCGTGAAGACCGTGCTGTTGCAGAACACCTCGCAGGGCGGCGGCTCGACCATCACGCAGCAGCTGGCCAAGAACCTCTTCCCGCGCGATACGGGCAACCGGGGACGGCTGGGACGGATGGCCAAACTCGTCACCGCGAAACTCAAAGAGTGGATCACCGCCCTCAAACTCGAATACAACTATACGAAGGAGGAGATCGCCGCCATGTACCTCAATACGGTGGAGTACGGCTCGAACGCCTACGGCATCAAGTCGGCGGCCCACACCTTTTTCAACAAGGAACCCCACGAACTCAACGTGCAGGAGGCCGCGGTGCTGGTCGGCGTGGTGAACGCCCCGACGCGCTACTCGCCCGTGCGGAATCCGGACAACGCCCTGGCGCGCCGCAATCTGGTCCTCTCGCGCATGGCGGAGGCCGGCGCCCTGACCCGCGCCCAGCGTGACTCGATTGCGGCCCTCCCCATCGTGCTGAACTACAAGCCCGTGTCGCACAACGAGGGCTCGGCGACCTACTTCCGCGAGATGCTCCGCCTGGTGATGAACGCCGAACGCCCGAAGCGCAGCCAGTTCTACAACGAATGGGACTATGACCAGGCGGTGAAGGAGTACGAGGAGAACCCCCTCTACGGCTGGTGCCACAAGAACACCAAGGCCGACGGCACGCCCTACAACATCTACCGCGACGGACTGAAAATCTATACGACGATCAACTCCCGGATGCAGGCCTATGCCGAACAGGCGGTCCAGAAGCAGATGGAGACGGTCATCCAACCCAAGATGGATGCGCAGTACCGCAATACGAAGGTGCTGTTCCTCGATACGGACCGCGCGGAGCGCGACCGGATCATGCGCCAGGCAATCCGCTACTCGGACCGTTACCGGGAGATGAAGGAGGCCGGGAGCAGCGAGAAGGAGATTCTGGCGTCGTTCGACAGGCCCTGCGCGATGAAGGTCTTCACCTACAAGGGCGAGCGCGATACGCTGATGACGCCGCGCGACTCGATCCTCCACCACAAGCGCATCATGCGCGCCGCAATGGTGGCCATGGATCCCCGTACGGGTGCGGTCAAGGCATACGTCGGCGGTCCGAACTTCCGCTACTTCAAGTATGACATGGCCAAGCAGGGCAAACGGCAGATCGGTTCGACGATCAAGCCCTTCGTCTATACGTTCGCCATCGACCATCTGGGATTCACCCCCTGCACGATGGTCCCGAACCTGCCGACGACGATCGAGACGGCCAACGGTACGGCCTGGTCGCCGAAGGAGGCCGGGCGGGTCGAATACGACGGCGTGCTGCACCCGCTGCGCTGGGGCCTCGCCCGCAGCCGCAACAACTATTCGGCCTGGATCATGAAGCAGGCCAAACAGCCCGAAGCCGTGGCCGACTTCATCCACAACATGGGTATCCGCAGCTACATCGATCCGGTTCCGGCGCTGTGCCTCGGAACCTCGGAATCGAACGTCTACGAGATGGTCAGCGCCTTCTCGACCTTCGCCAACGAGGGCGTGCACACGGATCCGATCTTCGTGACGCGCATCGAGGACCGTCAGGGCAACCTCATCGCGACGTTCATCCCGCAGTCGCAGGACGCCATCAGCGAACGCACGGCCTATACGATGCTGACGATGTTGCAGGGCGTGGTCAACGCCGGAACGGCCGGACGGCTGAAATGGCAGTTCGGTTTGACCGACATGGAGATCGGCGGCAAGACCGGTACGTCGAACAAGAACCGCGATGCGTGGTTCATGTGCGTGGCGCCGCGGCTGGTGGCCGGAGCATGGGTCGGCGGCGAGGATCAGTCCGTGCACTTCATCTCGGGCGGCGAGGGCAGTGTGGCGGCCCTTCCGATCGTCGGGGAGTTCATGAAGCGCGTCTATGACGACGGTCGGCTGGGCGTCAGCCGTACGGATCAGTTCGTGCGGCCGCCGATGATGCCCCGTTACGACTGTGAGGACGAAATGGAGGCTGCCGACACGGAGACTACGGAGGACGACGACTTCTTCGATTGACGCCCGCATCCTGTCCGGACCCCGGGCGCTGCTCCGCCCGGCTCCGGAAACTCCCTGTCCCGGACGAAATTACGCGAGCAGGGGTTGTTTTCTAAAAATTTTTACTATCTTTGTCCGGAAGGTTTGCCCGCCAAACCGATTAAACGAAACGAACCATGAAAATTGCCATCGTGGGCGCCAGCGGCGCCGTGGGTCAGGAGTTCCTGAAAATTCTCGAAGAGCGCGATCTTCCGATCGACGAACTGCTCCTGTTCGGCTCCGAACGGAGTGCCGGACGCAGCTACCGTTTCCGCGGCAGGGAGATCACCGTCAAACTGCTGCAACACAACGACGACTTCAAGGGGGTGGATTTCGCCCTCACGTCGGCCGGAGCCGGCACGTCGCGTGAGTTTGCCGAAACGATTACCAAACACGGCGCCGTGATGATCGACAATTCGAGCGCCTTCCGCATGGATGCCGACGTGCCCCTGGTGGTCCCGGAGGTCAACCCCGGAGATGCGAAGAACGCCCCGCGGCGGATCATCGCCAATCCGAACTGTACGACGATTCAGATGGTCGTGGCCTTGCAGGCCATCGAGAACCTTTCGCACATCCGCCGCGTGCACGTGTCGACCTACCAGTCGGCCAGCGGCGCCGGGGCCTCGGCCATGGCCGAACTGGTGGAGCAGTACGCCGAACTGGGCGCCGGCAAGGAGCCCACGGTCGAGAAGTTCGCCTTCCAGCTGGCCTACAACGTCATCCCGCATATCGACGTCTTCACGGAGAACGACTATACGAAGGAGGAGATGAAGATGTTCCACGAGACGCGCAAGATCATGCACTCGGACATCCGCGTCTCGGCGACTTGTGTGCGTGTCCCGGTGATGCGCGCCCACTCGGAGAGCATCTGGCTCGAAACCGAACGCCCGGTATCGGTGGAGGAGGCCCGCGAGGCCTTCTCGAAGGCCGAAGGGGTCGTGCTGATGGATGATCCCGCCGGCAAGGTCTACCCGATGCCGCTGTTCATCGCCGGCAAGGACCCCGTCTACGTGGGCCGCATCCGCAAGGACCTGACCTCGGAGAACGGTCTGGCGTTCTGGTGCGTGAGCGACCAGATCAAGAAGGGGGCTGCGCTCAACGCCGTGCAGATCCTCGAAACGCTGCTCTGATCGGCCGGATCTCCGATTCCCGCCCGGCCTTGCTGGACGCCGCAGGCGGGAGAGCGGCCGCCTTTGTCGAAACGACGCCCGGAGTTCCGTGGGGAACCCCGGGCGTCGGTCGTTTTATCGGCATGGAGCGTCGGGTCAGATCTTCTCCAACTCGACGGTGAAGTGGCGCAGGATCGGCGCCTCGAAGGTGATGCGGTAGCCGGTCGTGATCTCCGTACGGCGTTCGTAGATGTTGCGGCAGGCTGCGGCGATCACGCGGATGTGGTTGTCCGTGTAGACGCGGCGCGGAATGGCCAGGCGGAGGAGTTCGAGCGCCGGATAGCGGTTCTCGTGCGTCTCGGGATCGCGGTCCGCGAGGATCGAGCCGATCTCCACGCCCCGGATGCCCGCTTCGAGATAGAGCTCCACGGCCAGCGTCTGGGCGATGAACTGCTCCTTCGGGAGGTTCGGGAGCACCCGCTTGGCGTCGATGAAGATCGCGTGCCCTCCGGCCGGACGCTGGTACGGAACGCCGTACTCGTCGAGCAGGTCGCCCAGCAGCTTCACCTGACGGATCCGCGCGTCGAGCTGTTCGAACTCCGTATTCTCGTCCAGTCCCACGGCCAGGGCGTCCATGTCGCGCCCCGACATGCCGCCGTAGGTGACATAACCCTCGTACATGATGCAGAAGGATTTGGCCCGGGTGAAGAGCTCCTCGGAACGCATGGCCACGAAACCGCCCATGTTCACCACGCCGTCCTTCTTGGCCGAGATGGTCATGATGTCGGCATACTGGTAGATCTCGCGCACGATCTCCTTGATCGACTTGTCGGCATACCCCTCTTCGCGGGTCTTGATGAAGTAGGCGTTCTCGGCGAAGCGCGCCGAGTCGATGAGCAGGGGCACGCCGTAACGGCGGCACACCTCGGCCGTCTCGCGGATGTTGCGCATCGAAACGGGCTGACCCCCGGCCGTGTTGTTGGTGATGGTCAGCACCACGCACGGGATCTTCTCGCGCGGGTTTTCGCGCAGCACCTTTTCCAGTTTGGCCGTGTCCATCTCGCCCTTGAAGGGGATTTCGAGCTGTGTGTCGGCCGCGGCGTCGATCGTGCAGTCCACGGCGTGGCAGCGGCGGAACTCGATGTGGCCCTTCGTGGTGTCGAAGTGCGAGTTGCCGGGGACGATGTCGCCTTCGCGGAGCAGGGCCGAGAAGATCACGTTCTCGGCGGCGCGCCCCTGGTGGGTCGGCAGGAACCACGGCATGTCGAAGAGTCGTTCGATGACGGCTTTCAGCCGGAAATAGGACGAAGCCCCGGCGTAGCTCTCGTCGCCGGTCATCATCGCCGCCCACTGGCGGTCGGACATCGACCCCGTGCCGGAGTCGGTCAGCAGGTCGATCGTCACCTGGTCGGCGCGGAGTTTGAAGAGGTTGTAGCGGGCTTCGCGGATCCAGGTTTCGCGCTCTTCGCGCGTGGAGGTGCGGATGGCCTCGGTCATCTTGATCTTGTAGGGTTCGGCATAGGGTAGTTTCATGGTTGTGACGATTGATTGGTTTTTCAACCAAAAATACGAAATTTTTTCGAGATTTTGCAGTTCGGGCATTCAATTTGTCGGCATCGGAAGCGAATTGCAGAAAAACTGAAAAATGACCGTACCTTTTTTATTTCCGATTCTCATGCTGATGACCGCCATGACCGACACTGTGACCGATTCCCGTTTCGAGCCCCGCGAACTGCCCTATGACTACGGGGCGCTGGCGCCGTACCTCTCCGAGGAGACGATGCGCTTTCACCACGACAAACACTATGCGAGCTATGTGGCCAAACTCAACGAACTACTGCTCGATTCGCCGCTGGCCGGACAGCCGCTCGAAGACATCCTCCTCGCGGCCGACGGCCCGCTCTACAACAATGCCGCACAGGCCTGGAACCATGCGTTCTTTTTCGAACAGCTCTCGCCGCAGCCGCAGCGGGAGCCGTCGCCCGAACTGCGTGCGGCCATCGACCGCGACTTCGGATCGCTCGATGCCCTCGTAACCCGCATGAATCAGGCTGCCGCGGGGTTGTTCGGTTCGGGATGGGTGTGGCTGGCCGCCGACCGGCAGGGGCATCTGTCGATCCTCGCCGAGCCGAATGCCGGGAATCCCCTCCGCAAGGGGCTCATCCCGCTGCTGGGAATCGACGTCTGGGAGCACGCCTACTACATCGACTACCGCAACCGGCGCGCCGATGCCGTCGCGGCACTCTGGAACGTCGTCGACTGGCGCTGCGTCAGCGACCGCTACGCCCGCCGCTGACCGACGCGAAGCACGTCCGCCCCGGGCGGCGTGTGCGCGGGGAGCGTCCGCAGATGCGGGCGCTCCCCGCGTGTCGTCCGGAGCCCGGGAACCGGCCTGCGGAGCCGCCTTCCCGCCGGGAATGAGACTTTTTTTGAAATTTTTTGGTCTGCCGGTTCGTTTTTCTGCCCGAAAGAGCGTATCTTCGCAGCGTGAAATGCCGCTGATCCGATGGTGGAGAGAATTCAATACTTGCTGATTCTGTCGCTCTTCGTGCTGACGGGGAGCCTGGAGGAGATCTCTGTCCGCGACGAGCTCCGCGAGGTCCATCCCGTGTTGACCCAGCCGGCGGATCAGGAGGTCGCAGCCGCGGTTCGCAACTACCTGTCGGCCTGGACTCATACCTGTGATTTTCAAGCAGAAACTCCGGTCGTATCCCTCGATCACAAATTCGTCGTACGGCAGCGTGCTGCCGTACGCTCGGCCGTCGAATCCGCATTCGGAGTCCGCATTGCCGCCTGCACCGCGCCGCCGCGTCCCTATGGCAGCCCGGTGGACTACTATGTCTTTTCCCTCGGGCGCATTCTGATTTAGCCGTCCCGCGCCGCAATCCTCGGGCACAGGCCCTTCTGCGGATGCGGCGCACCTTCCGAATCCCGGATCCCGGAGCTGTGCGGCCCGGAATCAAGTCGCCGTTGAATCCATAAAACAGCTATCATACCATGTATTTTACGCTTTTGGTGGTCGTCATCCTGACGGCCATTGCGCTGGTCGCCGTCGCGCTGGGGATTGCCCGCGCCATCTCGCCCCGCTCGTACAACCCCCAGAAGGGCGAAGCCTACGAGTGCGGAATCCCGACGCGCGGACGTTCGTGGATGCAGTTCAAGGTGGGGTACTACCTCTTCGCCATCCTCTTCCTGATGTTCGACGTCGAGACGGTCTTCCTCTTCTCGTGGGCCGTCGTCGTGCAGGACCTCGGCACCTACGGGCTGGTCAGCATCCTGTTCTTCCTGATTGTTTTGATTTTGGGCCTGGCCTACGCCTGGCGGAAAGGAGCTTTGGAATGGAAGTGAAGAATCCCCGCATCAAGTCGATGAAGTACGAGGACTTCAACGACAACGAGTACATCGAGTCGATGGTCCGCGAGCTGCGCGAGAACGGTACGAACGTCGTCGTGGGTTGCCTCGACGAGGTGATCGAATGGGGCCGCAGCAACAGCCTCTGGCCGCTGACCTTCGCGACGAGCTGCTGCGGCATCGAGTTCATGGCCGTGGGCGCCGCACGCTACGATTTTGCCCGCTTCGGGTTTGAAGTCGCCCGCGCCTCCCCGCGTCAGGCCGACTTCATCATGGTCGCCGGAACCATCACCCACAAGATGGCCCCCGTGCTGAAACGCCTCTACGACCAGATGGCCGATCCGAAGTACGTCATCGCCACGGGCGGCTGCGCCATCAGCGGCGGCCCCTTCAAGAAGTCGTACCACGTGGTCAACGGCGTGGACAAGATCCTGCCCGTCGACGTCTACATCCCGGGCTGCCCGCCGCGCCCCGAGGCGATGCTCTACGGACTGATGCAGTTGCAGCGCAAGGTCAAGGTGCAGCGCTTCTTCGGCGACGTGAACCGCCAGATCGACCGCAAGGAGTACGAGGAGCTGCTGCGCCGCGACCTGACGGCCGAAAAGAACGAACTCAATGTCGAAAAAGATGCGAACCATGAACAATAATCTGAAAGAGAGGATCACGGCGTGGGAACCCGCCGCCGTGTGGTCGGAGGGCGGTGACGGCCGCTTCACCGTGCCGGCGGAGCGCTTCCGCGATCTGGCCGTGCGGCTCCGGGCCGAGGGCTTCGATTTCCTGCGCAGCCTCACCGGCATGGACTGGGGCGAGGAGGGCTTCGGCGTGGTCTACCACCTCGAATCGACCGCCACGGGCGAGAACGTCGTCCTGCGGACCGTGACCCCGGACCGGGAGAATCCGGTGCTGGCGTCGGTCTGCGACCTGTGGAAGGGCGCCGAACTGAACGAACGCGAGGCGTTCGACTACTTCGGGATCCGCTTCCTGAACCACCCCGACATGCGGCGTCTGTTCCTGCGCGACGACTGGGTGGGATACCCCCTGCGCAAGGACTATGACCCGGCGCAGAACCCCCTGCGCATGAGCAACGAGGTGGCCCGCGACAGTACGGCGTCGTTCGAGCTGATGCCCGACGGCAGCATCATCCGCAAGCGCAACGTCCTCTTCGAGGAGGAGGAGTACGTCATCAACATCGGCCCCCAGCACCCGGCAACGCACGGCGTGCTGCGCTTCCGCGTCTCGCTCGAAGGCGAGATCATCCGCAAGCTCGACGCCCACTGCGGCTACATCCACCGCGGCATCGAGAAGATGTGCGAGGAGCTGACCTACCCCCAGACGCTGGCCCTGACCGACCGGCTCGACTACCTCGGCGCGGCGCAGAACCGCCATGCACTCTGCATGTGCATCGAGAAGGGGCTGGGCGTGGAGGTCCCGGAGCGCGTGCAGTACATCCGCACGATCATGGACGAGTTGCAGCGCATCGATTCGCACCTGCTCTTCTTCTCGTGCCTCTGCATGGACATGGGTGCCCTGACGGCCTTCTTCTACGGATTCCGCGACCGCGAAAAGGTCCTCGACATCCTGGAACAGACCACCGGAGGGCGTCTGATCCAGACCTATAACACGATCGGCGGCGTGCAGGCCGACATCCATCCCGACTTCGTGCGCAAGGTCAAGGCGTTCATCGCCTACATGCGTCCGACGCTGCGCGAGTACCACGAGGTCTTCACCGGCAACGTCATCGCGCAGGAGCGTCTGAAAGGCACCGGCGTGCTGTCGCGCGAGGATGCCATTTCGTTCGGCGCCACGGGCGGCACGGGACGCGCCTCGGGCTGGGCCTGCGACGTGCGCAAACGCCATCCCTACGCCGCCTACGGCAAGGTGCAGTTCAACGAGGTGCTCTTCTCGGAGGGCGACTGCTTCGCCCGCTACATGGTCCGCATGCGCGAGATCGAGCAGAGCATGGACATCATCGAACAGCTGATCGACAACATCCCCGAGGGCGACTGGCAGGTGAAGATGAAGCCCGTGATCCGCATCCCCGAAGGCAGCTACTACGCCGCCGTCGAGGGGAGCCGCGGCGAGTTCGGGGTCTTCATCGAGAGCCGGGGCGACAAGTACCCCTACCGGATGAAGTTCCGCTCGACGGGCCTGCCGCTGGTGGCCTGTCTGGACACCATCGCCCGCGGGACGAAGATCGCCGACCTGATCGCCATCGGCGGAACGCTCGACTATGTGGTTCCCGATATTGACCGTTGAATGCAAAACCCGAAGAGACTATGTTTGATTTCAGTCTGATTACGAACTGGGTCCACGGTCTGCTGACCTCGTGGATGCCGCTGGGGCTGGCGATTTTCCTCGAATGCGTGATCGTCGGCGTCTGTCTGCTGCTGCTGTACGCCGTGATCGCCATCGTGATGATCTTCATGGAACGCAAGGTCTGTGCGGCGTTCCAGTGCCGGCTGGGCCCGATGCGCGTGGGCCCGTGGGGTACGGTGCAGGTCTTCTGCGACGTCGTCAAGATGTTGACCAAGGAGATCATCACCGTCCGCCATTCGGACCGATTCCTCTACAACCTCGCGCCCTACATCGTCATCCTGGCCTCGGTGCTGGCCTTCGCCTGCCTGCCCGTCTCGCGCGGGTTGGAGATCCTCGACTTCAACGTCGGCGTCTTCTTCCTGATGGCCGCCTCGTCGATCGGCGTGGTCGGCATCCTGCTCGCCGGATGGAGCTCGAACAACAAGTATTCGCTCATCGGAGCCATGCGCAGCGGCGCCCAGATGATCTCCTACGAACTCTCGATCGGCCTGTCGATCCTCACGATCGTCGTGCTGACCGATACGATGCAGTTCTCGGAGATCGTCGAGCGGCAGGCCGACGGCTGGTTCCTCTTCAAGGGCCACATCCCGGCGCTGATCGCCTTCGTGATCTACCTCATCGCGGGCAACGCCGAGGTCAACCGCGGCCCGTTCGACCTCCCGGAGGCCGAGTCGGAGCTCACGGCCGGTTACCACACCGAGTATTCGGGCATGCACTTCGGCCTCTTCTACGTCGCCGAGTTCGTCAACCTGTTCATCATCTCGGGCGTCGCGGCCACGATCTTCCTCGGGGGCTGGATGCCGCTGCACATCCCCGGCTGGGAGGGCTTCAACACCGTCATGGACTACATCCCGGGCTTCGTGTGGTTCTTCGCCAAGGCCTTCTTCGTGGTGTGGCTGCTGATGTGGATCAAGTGGACCTTTCCGCGGCTGCGCGTCGACCAGATCCTGACCCTCGAATGGAAATACCTCGTGCCGATCGGGCTGGTGAACCTGCTGCTGATGGTCATTGTCGTCGTATTCAAACTGCATTTCTGATTATGAGCTATATCAAAGGACTCTTCCAGGGGATCGGCAGCCTGGCTACGGGCCTGAAAGTCACTTTCAGGGAGTTCTTCACGCCGAAGGTCACTGAGCAGTACCCCGAGAACCGGGCGACGCTGAAAATGTACGACCGCTTCTGCGGCGAGCTGACCATGCCCCACGACGCCGAAGGGCACAACAAGTGCATCGCCTGCGGGCTGTGCCAGACCAACTGCCCGAACGGCACGATCCGCCTTGTGACCGAGATGGTCACCGATCCCGAAACGGGCAAGTCGAAGAAACGCCTCGTGCGCTACGAGTACGACCTGGGGTCGTGCATGTTCTGCCACCTGTGCGTGAACAGTTGCCCAACGGGCGCCATCCGCTTCTCCCAGAAGTTTGAACACGCGGTCTTCACCCGCGAAAAACTCGTCAAACAACTCAACCGCTAAGCCATGGAGATCACACTCGAACTGATCGTTTTCATCATTCTTGCGCTTTTTATCAGCGTGAATGCCGTGCTGGCCGTGACGACCAAACGTATTCTGCGTGCCGCGACCTATCTGCTGTTTGTGTTGTTCGGCACGGCCGGTATCTATTTCCAACTCAACTATTCGTTCCTCGGGGCCGTGCAGCTGCTGATCTATGCCGGCGGTATCACGGTGCTCTACGTCTTTTCGATCCTGCTGACGTCGAGCGAAGGCGACAAGGCCTCCGACCTGAAGGGCTACAAACTCGTGGCGGGACTGATCGCCACGGTCGTGAGTCTGGGCATCTGCCTCTGGGTGATGCTGCGCCACGACTTCCTGCCCCAGCACTTCGAACACGGCGAACTCAACGTACAGGAGATCGGCCATGCGTTGATGAGCGCCGACAAATACGGTTACGTGCTGCCCTTCGAGGTCATCAGCGTGCTGCTGCTGGCCTGCATCGTCGGCGGCATCCTGATCGCCCGTAAACGCTAAAACCAGTACGGCTATGATCAAAATGGAATATTACCTCGTCGTCTCCACGATCCTGATGTTCGTGGGCATCTACGGCTTCGTCACGCGCCGCAACCTGCTGGCGATGCTGATCTCCGTGGAGCTGATCCTCAATTCGGTGGATATCAACTTCGTGGTCTTCAACCGTTTCCTCTTTCCGGAGCAGCTCGAAGGATTCTTCTTCACGCTCTTTGCCATCGGCGTGAGCGCCGCGGAGACCGCCGTGGCCATCGCCATCATCATCAACATCTACCGCAACATCCGCAACATCGAGGTCAAGAACCTGCGCGAGATGAAGTGGTAACCCGCCGCGAATGCTTATGGAATATACGATTCTGATTCTGTTGCTGCCCTTCGTGAGCTTCCTTCTGCTGGGGCTCGCGGGCATGAAGCTCCGCCCCGCGGTGGCGGGGGCCATCGGAACGGCCGTGGTGGCCGTGGTGGCCGTGTTGAGCTATACGACCGCTTACGAATACTTCGCCGCCGGGCGCGATGCTGCCGGGGTCTTCCCGACCGTCATTCCGTGGAACACGGTCTGGCTGCCCATCGCGGGCGACCTGCACATCGATCTGGGCGTGCTGCTCGACCCGATCTCGGTGATGATGCTCGTGGTGATCTCCACCGTCTCGCTCATGGTCCACATCTACTCGCTGGGCTACATGAAGGGCGAGCGGGGCTTCCAGCGCTACTACGCCTTCCTGTCGTTGTTCACGATGAGCATGATGGGGCTGGTCGTGGCGACGAACATCTTCCAGATGTATCTCTTCTGGGAGCTGGTGGGCGTGAGCTCCTACCTCTTGATCGGCTTCTACTACACGAAGCCCGCGGCGATCGCCGCCTCGAAGAAGGCCTTCATCGTGACGCGCTTCGCCGATCTGGGCTTCCTCATCGGCATCCTCGTCTACGGTTACTACGCCGGGACCTTCACCTTCACGCCCGCCGCTGCGACGCTGGCTGCCGCCGGAGGGATGATCCCGCTGGCGCTGGGGCTGATGTTCGTCGGCGGTGCGGGCAAGAGCGCCATGTTCCCGCTGCACATCTGGCTGCCCGACGCCATGGAGGGCCCGACGCCCGTCTCGGCGCTGATCCATGCCGCGACGATGGTCGTCGCCGGGGTCTACCTCGTGGCGCGGATGTTCCCCCTCTTCATCGGCTACGCCCCCGAGGTGCTGCACTGGACGGCTTATATCGGGGCCTTCACGGCGCTGTACGCCGCCGTGGTGGCCTGCGTGCAGAGCGACATCAAGCGCGTGCTGGCATTCAGCACCATCTCGCAGATCGGCTTCATGATCGTGGCGCTCGGCGTCTGCACCTCGTCCGACCCTCACGCGGGCGGGCTGGGATACATGGCCTCGATGTTCCACCTCTTCACCCACGCGATGTTCAAGGCGCTGCTCTTCCTCGGCGCCGGGGCGATCATCCACGCCGTGCACTCGAACGAGATGTCGGCCATGGGCGGCCTGCGCAAGTACATGCCCGTGACGCATGCGACGTTCCTCGTGGCGTGCCTGGCCATCGCGGGCATCTGGCCGTTCAGCGGCTTCTTCTCGAAGGACGAGATCCTCACGGCCTGCTTCGCGTTCAGCCCCGTCGTGGGGTGGGTGATGACGGCCATCGCGGGCCTGACGGCCTTCTACATGTTCCGCCTCTACTACGGCATCTTCTGGGGACGTGAGAACCGCGAGCTCCACGCCGCACATACGCCCCAAGAGGCGCCCCTGACGATGACGCTTCCGCTGCTGATCCTCGCCGCAGTGACCTGCGCGGCGGGTTTCATCCCCTTCGGACGCTTCGTCTCGGCCGACGGGATGGCCTACACGATCCACATCGACGGCGGGGTGGCTGCCGTGAGCCTCTGCGTGGCCGTGGCGGCCATTGCGCTGGCCACGTGGATGTACGCCCGTCGGGAGCAGCCCGTCGCCGATCGGCTGGCCCGGCGGTTCAGCGGCCTGCACCGCGCGGCCTGCCACCGCTTCTATATCGACGAAATCTATCAGTTCATCACCCACCGGGTGATCTTCGCCTGCATCTCGACCCCGATCGCGTGGTTCGACCGCCACGTCGTCGACGGCTTCCTGAACCTGCTGGCCAGCGCCACGAACGGCGCCGCCTGCCTGATCCGCGAAATGCAGAGCGGCAGCGTGCAGCGTTACTGCATCTGGTTCCTCGGCGGCGCGCTGGGGCTGACGATCCTGATTCTTCTCATCTGCTAATCGGAACGCATTATGAATATCTTATCCCTGTTTCCTGCCGTCCCCCTGGTGATGATGCTGGGGTTGTGGCTCGCGAAGTCGCGGCGGCAGATTCATGCCGTGATGGTGGCGGGCGCGTCGGTGCTGCTGGCGTTGGCCGTGGCGCTCGTCTTCCGCTACCTCGGACTGCGCGAGGCGGGTGAAACGGCACAGATGCTCCTGACCGACAGCATCATGTGGTACGCCCCGCTCAATATCCACTACGCCGTGGGCGTCGACGGCATCTCGGTGGCCATGCTCCTGCTGTCGGCCATCATCGTCTTTACGGGCACCTTCGCCTCCTGGCAGATGCAGCAGGACGTAAAGGCCTATTTTCTCTGGTACTGTCTGTTGAGCGTCGGGGTCTTCGGATTCTTCATCTCGGTGGACCTCTTCACGATGTTCATGTTCTACGAGGTGGCGCTCATTCCGATGTACCTCTTGATCGGCGTCTGGGGCAGCGGCCGCAAGGAGTATTCGGCCATGAAGCTGACGCTGATGCTCATGGGCGGTTCGGCGCTGCTGCTGATCGGCATCCTCGGCATCTACTTCGGCGCCGGGGCCACGACGATGAACGTGCAGGAGATCGCCGCGCTGCACAACATCCCCGTCTCGCTGCAACGCATCTGGTTCCCGCTGGTCTTCGTCGGATTCGGCGTCCTGGGGGCGCTGTTCCCGTTCCACACGTGGAGCCCCGACGGCCACGCCTCGGCGCCGACAGCCGTCTCGATGCTCCACGCCGGGGTGTTGATGAAACTCGGCGGCTACGGCTGCTTCCGCGTGGCGATGTACCTGCTGCCCGACGCCGCCCACGAGTTGAGCTGGATCTTCATTATCCTGACGACGATTTCGGTGGTCTACGGCGCCTTCTCGGCCTGCGTGCAGACCGACCTGAAATACATCAACGCCTACTCCTCGGTGTCGCACTGCGGACTGGTGCTCTTCGCCATCCTGATGATGAACACCACGGCCTCGACGGGCGCCATCCTGCAAATGTTGAGTCACGGTCTGATGACGGCGCTCTTCTTCGCGCTGATCGGTATGATCTACGGCCGCACCCACACGCGCGACGTGCGCCAGTTGAGCGGTCTGATGAAGGTGATGCCCTTCCTCGCCGTGGGGTACGTGATCGCCGGTCTGGCGAACCTCGGACTGCCGGGCCTGAGCGGCTTCGTGGCCGAGATGACGATCTTCAACGGCGCCTTCATGAACGCCGACACGTTCCACCGCGTGGTGACCGTCATCGCCTGCACGTCGATCGTCATCACGGCGGTCTACATCCTGCGCGTCGTCGGGAAGATCCTCTACGGCACGTGCGGAAACCCCGAACATCTGAAACTCTCCGACGCCACGTGGGACGAACGGCTCTCGGTCGTCTGCCTCGTCGTCGCCATCGCCGGCATGGGCCTCGCCCCGCTGTGGGTGAGCGACCTGATCCGCGGCAGCGTCTCGGAACTCATTGCACACATTTTGAGCTGATCGACTTATGGATTACACCTCGATATTTCCGCTGATGCGGGCCGAACTGACCCTCACGGCGATTCTCGTCCTGCTGTTTCTCTACGACCTCATCGCCGGTGAACGCGGACGCCGTTGGTTCTCGGCCGTGGCGTGCGGGCTGCTGGTCGTGCAGGTGCTCGTGACCCTTATTCCGGGGACGCCGGGCGAACTCTTCGGCGGCATGTTCCGCTACGCGCCGATGGACGGCGTGGTGAAGGGCGTTCTGGCCGTCGGAGCCCTCATCGTCTGCTTGCAGGCCGACCGGTGGCTGCGCCGCGACGACACCCGCCACAAACAGGGCGAATTCTACATCCTGACGCTCTCGACCCTGCTGGGCATGTACTTCATGATCTCGGCCGGACACTTCCTGATGTTCTTCATCGGGTTGGAACTGGCCTCGGTGCCGATGGCCTGCCTGGTGGCCTTCGACAAGTACCGCTACTATTCGGCCGAGGCCGGTGCCAAGTATATCCTCTGCGCGCTGTTTTCGAGCGGCCTGATGCTCTTCGGCATCTCGTTCCTCTACGGCACCACCGGCACGCTCTATTTCGACGACATGGCCGTGCGGTTGACGGGTTCGCCGTTGGAGATCCTCTCGCTGGTCTTCTTCTTCTCGGGACTCGGCTTCAAGATCTCGCTCGTGCCCTTCCACCTCTGGACCGCCGACGCCTACCAGGGCGCCCCGACGGCCGTCACCTCCTACCTCTCGGTCGTCTCGAAGGCCGCTGCGGCGTTTGTGCTCTTCACGACGCTCGTCAAGGTCTTCGCCCCGATGGTCGAAGAGTGGCAGACCCTGCTGTGGGTCGTCACGGTGTTGAGCATCACCGTGGCGAACCTCTTCGCCCTGCGGCAGCGCGACCTGAAACGCTTCATGGCCTTCTCGTCGATCTCCCAGGCCGGATACATCATGCTGGCCGTGATCGGCGGCTCGCCGCTCGGCATGACCTCGCTGGTCTTCTACGTGCTGGTCTATCTCGCAGCGAACCTCGCGGTCTTCGGCGTGCTGTCGACCGTCGAGCAGCACACCGGCGGACGGGTCGCGCTGGCCGACTACAACGGCTTCTACCGCACGAACCCGAAACTCGCCGTGATGATGATGCTGGCGCTCTTCTCGCTGGCCGGCATTCCGCCCTTCGCGGGATTCTTCTCGAAGTTCTTCGTCTTTGCGTCGGCCTTCGAGGCGGGATTCCGCGTGCTGGTCTTCATCGCGCTGCTCAACACGGTGATCTCGCTCTACTACTACCTGCTGATCGTCAAGGCGATGTTCATCACGCCGTCGGATGCGCCGATCGCCGCATTCCGCAGCGATGTCGGTACGCGCATCAGCCTGGCTCTCTGCATGGCCGGCGTGCTGCTGCTGGGGCTCGTCAGCTCCGTCTACGAGGGCATCAACGCCCTCTCCTTCGGGCTCTGACGAGCCTGCCGGACGAGAAGAGGGAAGACCCCGCGCGGGGTCTTCCCTCTTTTTCCGCAACCGTCCGGCGGCGCAATGACGTTCTTTCCGAAAATCGTCCGGCGGCGCAATGGCGGGGGCGGCTATCGCTTTTTTTCCAGGTCCAGCAGCCGCTCCTTGATGCCGAGCCCGCCGGCATATCCGGTGAGCCGCCCGTCGTGGCCGATGACCCGGTGGCAGGGGATCAGGATGGCGATCGGATTGCGGTTGTTGGCCATCCCTACGGCCCGGCAGGCCCGGTCGTGGCCGATCTGTTCGGCGATTTGCCGGTAGGTGCGCGTCTCCCCGCAGGGAATGGTCCGCAGGGCCTCCCAGACCCGCTGCTGGAACGCCGTGCCGGCCGGTGCGAGCGGAAGGGTGAACGCCCGGCGCGTTCCGGCGAAGTACTCCCGGAGTTGTGCGGCGGCTTCCCGCAGCAGCGGCGCGGCCTCCTCCTCCGGGACGGGAACGGACCCCTCCGGAACCGCCGTGCCGAAGCGGAGCCCGATGACAGCCTCGTCCGTTGCCGTGAGCACAACCGGACCGACGGGTGTCGCGAGGTGCAGCGACCGGATCATAGGTGTTCCAGCGTGTAGTCGATCATCTTCTGCCGGACGTGGCCCGTGGCGTCGGGCTGCATCGAGTGGTTCTGGTCGGGATAGACCATCATGTCGTACTGCTTGCCGGCGCGGTTGAGGGCCCGGGCCATCTCCACGGTGTTCTGGAAGTGGACGTTGTCGTCGGCCGTGCCGTGGATGAGGAGCAGCCGCGTGCGGCGGTCGTCGAGCATCCGCGCGAAGTGAATCGGGGAGTATTTGTCGTAACCCTCGGCGTTGAATTGCGGCAGGTTGTTGTAGATCTCCGTGTAGATCGTGTCGTAGTAGCGCCACGAGGTGACGGGCGCCACGGCAATGGCCATGCGGAACGTCCCGAGCCCTTTCAGGGCGCAGCTCAACGCCATGAATCCGCCGTAGGACCATCCGTAGATGCCGATGCGGCCGCCGTCCA
Organism: Alistipes sp. An66; assembly: GCF_002161445.1. GTDB lineage: Bacteria > Bacteroidota > Bacteroidia > Bacteroidales > Rikenellaceae > Alistipes > Alistipes cottocaccae. The sequence continues at coordinate 88,157 of NZ_NFHT01000008.1, read as the reverse complement.
CCCAGGGCTGTGCCGCCATGTGGCGGGCCAGCGAGAGCTGGTCCTCGACTTCCAGCGCCCCGAGGCGTCCGTAGGTCTGCTTCTTGAAGCGCTCGCCCCGGAAGCCGGTGCCGCGGCCGTCGGCGCAGACCACGACGTACCCCTTTTCGACGAGGGCGTCCTCCCAGTCGATCGACCAGCGGTCGGCCACCGACTGCGATCCCGGCCCCGAATACTGGGTCAGCAGCACCGGGTAGCGGTGCGAGGGGTCGAAACCGAGGGGTTTGACGATGTAGGCGTTGAGCGTGTCGCCGCGCTCGGTCGTGAACGTGAAGAACTCCTTGACGGAACGGGGGTGTGCCGCGAGCTCCTCCCGCAGCGTGCGGCTGTCGGCCAGCGTGCGGATGCGCTGTCCGGCGGCGTCGCAGACCTCCGTGACGTTGGGCGTCGCGACGTTCGAGAAGGTCGTGATGAAATACTTCATCCCCCGGCTCGGAGCGACCGTGTAGTAGCCTTCGCCCTGCGTGAGCCGCTGCTTGTCCTTTCCGTCGAGCCGCACGCTGTACAGGTTGCGGCGCAGCGGCGAGGTCTCCGTGGAGAGGTACCAGACCCGCTTGCCGTCCGTGCCGACGACCTCGGTGACCTCCCATTCGCCTTTGGTGACCTGTTCGAGCAGCCCGCGGCGCAGGCTGTACAGGTAGAGGTGCATGTAGCCCGTGTGGCTCTCCTGCCGCACGAGGAAACGGTCCCGGTCGACGAACGTCACGGTCCGGTCATCGACCCGCTCGACGTATTGCTGCGCCCGCTCCTCGTAGACCGTGCGCTGCGCCCCGTGGGGTTCGCAGACGATCATCTCGAAGGTGTTCTGGCGGCGGTTCAGCCGGAAGTACCACGGCCGTCCGTCGGGCGTCCAGCCGATGCGGGGGATGTACTGGTCGGTTTCGGGTCCCGTGTCGATGCGTTGCTTCGCTCCCGTTTCGAGGTCGGCGACCCACAGCTCGACCGCCGAGTTGGCCTCGCCGGCCTTCGGATACTTGAACGAATAGGCCCGGTTGTAGAGCTTGCCGTCGAAACGCATCATCTCCATGAGCGGCACGCGGCTCTCGTCGAAGCGCAGGTAGGCCAGACGCCGCCCGTCGGGCGAGAAGGCGTAGGCCCGCGTGATGCCGAACTCCTCCTCGTAGACCCAGTCGGTCGTGCCGTTGATCACCTCGTTCCAGCGGCCGTCGTCGGTGATCCGGCGGGTCTGCTGCGTCGTGAGGTCATGGACGTAGAGGTCGTTGCGGTCGGAGTAGACGATGCGCCCCCCGTCGGGCGAGAACGTGGCGTCGCGCGGCGCTTCGGCATCGCGCAGCACCGGGAGGATCCGTCCGTCGCGGATGAGCGAATAGCTCGTCGTGTAGGAGTGGCGGTAGATGGGATTCCGACCCGAAGCGATGAGGATCGATCGCTCGTCGGGCGACAGCGTATAGTCGGTGATGGCGAGGTTCGGCGCCGGTGTCGGGAGCAGGCTCTCGCCCGGCGTCTCCGCGGCATAGGCGTAACGGCGGATGTCGTTGCCTTCCAGTACGGTGTAGTGCTCGCCGTCGTTCATCGTGCGGATCCCCCGCACCGTTTCGTTCAGCCCTTTCAGCCGGGCGATCTCCGCATACCCGCCCGCGGCCGTGCCACGGCCGCCGGCAAGCAGAAGCGCGGCTCCGAGCAGCATCTTCACGGCCCGGCCCGCGCTCCGCAATTCTTGTCTCTTCATCGTATGGTCTGTTCCTCGTTTTTGCGTTGCTCTCCGGTCGGTCAGATGTCCTCGACGTCGAAATCGTAGCCCAGGCGTTTGCCGGTCACGAACTTCGAGTTGTCCATCTTCGTGTTGAACTGGTCCACCGTGACGCGCTTGTTCTCCTCGTAGGGCGGCATCAGCAGGTCGAAGTCCAGCGAGAAGGCAATGGCCGCTTCCAGAATGTCGACCAGGGCGTCGCGGTCGATCTCGGCCTTCCCGAAGCTCATTGCACGCATCGAGTTCTGCTGTTTCCCCTCGGCGAAGTAGCAGCGTTCGCGGTTGATGAAGATCCGCCCGATGAGGTATCCCTCGTCGGCGTTGCGGTTGAACTTGAACGAGTCGGAGAGGAAGTTGTAGATGTTGATCACGCCGCAGTAGGAGTTGTCGCGGTCAGACTGCACGTAGGGGTTCTGCCAGATCAGGTGGTTGGCGTCGAATTCGAAGACGTCGGTGTGCATCTGGAAGATCAGCAGGTCGTTGGCCACCTGCAACTGCGCCTCGAACTTCCCGCGGTCGCGGTATTCGATCCGCACGCGCCGGTCGAGCTTTCCGTCCAGCTCGTCGTCCATCTCCGAGGCCATTTCCAGCAGCGTCTCCTTCAACAGGTTGAAGGCTGCGAACGTGTTGTCGAAGACCTTCTGTTTGAGGGTCGATTTGCGGATGATCGTATCGAGGATCCTGGCTCGCAAGGGGGTTGTTTCCATCGTATGTCGTTGTTTTTTTGTTTTCGTCGTTGGGTTTTGTGCCGGTCGGCTTTCGGGGCGGCGGGGCGGGGATGTCCGTCTATTTGATCCGCAGCTGGCGTCCGGCTTCGAGCGTCTCGCCGGGTTTGAGGCGGTTGAGCTTCTCGATCGAGCGGGTCCGGATCGCGTAGGACTGGCCTACGGCATAGGCTGTTTCGCCCGGACGGCAGGTGTGGTGCCGGGCATTGCCTTCCCAGCGGCGTTTTTTCCGCTCGATGTAGACCACCTCGCCCGTCATCGGCTGCGCCTCCTTGTCTTTCAGGTCGTTGAACTTGCGCAGATTCCGCGCCGAGATGCGGAACTTGCGCCCGATGTTCTCGTAGGTGTCGTTCTCCTTGGCCGTGACGTAGTGCACGCCGTTGGTCATGTAGACGTTGTAACCCTCGTGGGCGTTGATCGTCACGCGGTAGTTGTCCGGGTCGACGGCCGCCTCGGTGCGGGCGACCTCCTCGACGCTCGACTGCGACGAGAACCACTCCTCCGGGTTGCGCTCCAACCCGAACCGCCGGGCGTAGAGCTGTTCGCCGTTCGGACGGTCGAGCAGGTAGAGCTGGCTCTCCTCGATGACGCGGATCAGCCGCTGGGCGTAGTCGGGGGCCGTGGCGTAGCCGGCGGCTTTCAGACCCCGGGCCCAACTCTTGTAGTCGTCCGAGGCGTAGGAGAAGAGCGAGTCGTAGCGCGGCTGCGAGTCGAGGAACTCGGCATGGTCCTCGTAGGAGGCCTCGACGGTGGGGTAGGCCCGGAAGCATTCGCCCTTGGCGTCGTCGTCGTGGTAGACCCGGTCGCCCTTCCAGTTGCTCTTGCACTTGATGCCGAAGTGGTTGTTGGACTTCATCGACAGCAGGCTGTTGCCGCAGTCCGATTCGAGGATGCCCTGCGCCATGGTGATGCTGGCGGGGATTCCGTAGCGCTCCATGTGGGCAATGGCGATGTGCATGTAGCGGTCGATGTACTCTTCGCGGGTCTGGCGCACCTGGGCCGTGAGCCGCACTGCGCAGCCGAGGAGGATTGCCGCCAGAAGTATTGCTTTTCTGGAAATATTCATTATCTTTGTTTGATCATTGCTGACAAAGGTATAATTTTCCGCTGAAAATAACAATAATCCCATAAAACCGAAGCTATGTTTACCGAAAACGCGAACCGCATTTTCAACCGTTCCATCGAGGACTACCACCGTTGGGACGATGTGGACCACCCGATCGAGAACCCCTATGCCGCCGGCACGATCGACCACCTGCTCTACCACAAGAACTGGATCGACACCGTGCAGTGGCATCTCGAGGACATCATCCGCGACCCGGCGATCGACCCGGTGGAGGCGTTGAAGATCAAGCGGCGGATCGACAAGTCGAACCAGGACCGTACGGATATGGTCGAGTATGTCGACTCCTACCTGCTGGACAAATACAAGGACATCACGCCGGCAGCCGATGCGCGGCTCAACACCGAGACCCCGGCGTGGGCCATCGACCGGCTCTCGATCCTGGCGTTGAAGATCTACCACATGGCGCGCGAGACCGAGCGCACGGATGTCGACGAGACGCACCGTGAGGCGTGCCGCCGCAAGCTGGACGTCCTGCTCACGCAGCAGGTGGACCTTTCGCGGGCCATCGAGGAGCTGATCGAAGACATCGAGGCGGGACGCAAGTACATGAAGACCTACAAGCAGATGAAGATGTACAACGACCCGTCGTTGAACCCCGTCCTCTATGGGCAGAAAAAATAACGGCGGGGGCCCGATGAGCGGGTTGCCGGACCGGGCGGCGCAGGAGGAGCGGGCACAGGAGAAACGGACGGTGGAGGAGCGGGCGGCGCAGGAAAAACGGCGTCCGGCGAATCGGAAACAGCCCTGCCGCCTGCTGGTGCTGCGCACCTCGGCCATGGGCGACGTGGCGATGCTGCCCCATGCCCTGCGGCCTTTGCTGGCGGCTTATCCCGACCTGCACGTCACGGTGGCGACGCAGAAACTCTTCCGCCCCTTCTTCGAGGGGCTGCGGGTCGATTTTCTGGATGTCGACACGAAAGGCGAGCACCACTCCCTGCGGGGCATGTGGCGCCTGGCCGCCGAGGCGCGGCGTCTCGGGGTGGATGCCGTGGCCGACGTCCACGACGTGCTGCGCTCGAAGGCGTTCCGCCTCTCGATGCGGCTGCACGGCATCCCCGCGGTCCATATCGACAAGGGACGCGCCGAAAAACGCCGCTTCATCCGCTGCGGAGGCCGCGGCATGGAGCCGCTGCGCCATACCGTGCTGCGCTATTGCGACGTCTTCCGACGGCTGGGCTTCGTGTTCGATGACCCGGCGCCGGCCGCACCCCGCGCGCTGGAAAATCCCTTCGGCGGGAAGCAGGGCCGCTGGGTGGGCTTCGCGCCCTTCTCCGCCCACCGGGGCAAGACCTATCCCGAAGCGCAGGCCCGCGAACTGGTCGGGCTGCTTGCGGCGCGTTTCGACCGGGTCTTTATCCACAGCGGCGGCGGGGCCGAACGGACCTTCGCCGAGGAGATGGAACGGACTTATTCCAACGTGACGGCCCTTGCCGGAAAGGTCCGGCTGGCCGGGGAGATGGCCCTCGTCTCGAACCTCGACTGCGTGGTGGCGATGGATTCGCTGGTCATGCACCTTGCGGCGCTGGTCGGCACCCCGGTGGTGTCGGTCTGGGGCGCCACCCATCCCGGGTTGGGGTTCCTCGGTTACGGCGTCCCGCAGGAGGGGATCGTACAGGCCGATCTGCCGTGCCGTCCCTGCTCGGTCTTCGGCAACAAGCCCTGCCGTTACGGCGACTGGCGCTGTCTGGCGGCCGTGACGCCCGAATCCGTCGCCGAACGGGCCGACCGGCTGGCCGGCCGGCGATAGGTCCCGGCGACGTCCGATGCCGGCGACGGCCTTCCGTTTCCGGAAAGACAAAAATCCCGTTGCAGCAGCCTGCAACGGGATTTTCTCATGCCGTGGAGCGGGGTTACTCCTCTGCGGCGGCCTCCGCCTCCGGAGCTGCGTCCTCCCCGGCGGGCTCCTCCATCTCCGGCACCTCGTCCGTCTCCGGCACCTTGTCGTAGACGATCTTCGTCCCCTCGATCGTCAGCGTGTAGTTCCCGGCGGCATCCTTCGCGATGATGCCCGTCTGGGAGAAGTCGAAGCTCCCGCCGTTGCCGATGCTCTGCCCTTTGAGCAGGATCTTCCCGGCCTCGTCGAGCAGCTCCCAGCCCGTATAGACCAGCGTCGCCGAGCGGATCGAGGCGGCTTCGCCCTCGATGCGGATGTCGATCCCCATCGTGAACTCCGGATTCTCCGGATCGTAGAGCATCCAGCGTCCGACAGCCTCCGCATAGGTGGGGTTCGTGGCCACCTTTATCGCTTCGGCGCCCTCTTCCAGACGGCCCTTGTAGTCCACGACCACCGGCGCCCCCACGAGCAGCCCGTGGGCTTCGCTCCGGTCGGCCTCCTCGGTCAAGAACGTATAGGTCGATTCGGCCGACTGATCCTGCACCGTGACGGTGTTCATCGTGGCGTCGGTGATGAAGCCCGTGAAGGTCCGGGGCTCCCGTTCGCCGCAGGCCGCCAGCCCGAGTGCAGCAAGGACAGCCCACAGCAGTTTTTTGTTTTTCATGGTCTTGACTTTTTGATTGTCGCTTTTTCCGCGGCAAAAATAACTGTTTTTCCGCTTCCCGGTATTACAGCGACCGGATATATTCGTCGATGGCCTTTGCGGCGGTGCGTCCGGCCCCCATGGCGAGGATCACCGTGGCGGCTCCTGTCACGGCATCGCCTCCGGCAAAGACCCCCTTGCGGGTCGTGGCGCCGTGCTCGTCGGCCGTGATGCAGCCGCGGCGCGAGGTTTCGAGCCCTTCGGTCGTGGCGGCCAGCAGCGGGTTGGGCGAGGTGCCCAGCGCCATGATCACCACGTCGCAGGGAATCTCGAACTCCGAGCCGGGTTTTACGACCGGCGAGCGGCGTCCGCTCTCGTCGGGTTCGCCCAGCTCCATCTCCACGCAGCGCACGCCCGTGACCCATCCGCGCTCGTCGCCCAGCACCTCGGTGGGGTTGGTCAGCATCCGGAAGCAGATGCCCTCCTCGCGGGCGTGGTGGACCTCCTCGACGCGGGCCGGGAGCTCCTTCTCCGAACGGCGGTAGACGATCGTGGCGTCGGCGCCCAGCCGTTTGGCCGTGCGCACGGCGTCCATCGCCACGTTGCCGCCGCCCACGACGACCACGCGCTGCCCGACGTAGATCGGCGTGTCGTAGGCGGCGTCGTAGGCGTGCATCAGGTTGGCGCGCGTGAGGAACTCGTTGGCCGAGACCACGCCGTTGAGGTTCTCGCCCGGGATGCCCATGAAGCGCGGCAGCCCGGCGCCCGAACCGATGAAGACGGCATCGTACCCCTCCTCGTCCAGCAGCGAGTCGATCGTCACGGTGCGGCCCACGATCACGTCGGTTTCGATCTCCACGCCCAGGGCCTTCACGGCCTCGATCTCGCGGGCCACGATCCGCTGCTTCGGCAGGCGGAACTCCGGAATGCCGTAGACCAGCACGCCGCCCGCCTCGTGCAGCGCCTCGAAGATCTTCACGCCGTAGCCCATGCGGGCCAGATCGCTGGCGCAGGCCAGACCGGCCGGGCCGCTGCCGATGACGGCCACCTTGCGGCCGTTGCGCGGGGCTGCGGCCTTCGGGGCTGCGCCGTGTTCGAGTTTCCAGTCGCCGACGAAGCGTTCGAGCTTGCCGATGGCCACCGGCTCGCCCTTGATGCCGAGGATGCACGAACCCTCGCACTGTGTCTCCTGCGGGCAGACGCGTCCGCAGATCGAAGGCAGCGAGCTGTCCGCGGAGATGATCTCCGCAGCCTCCTGCACGCGGCCTTCGTGCAGCGCCGCAATGAACTCCGGGATGTTGATCCCCACGGGGCAGGCCTCCACGCAGCGGGGCTTCTTGCAGCGCAGGCAGCGCGACGCTTCGAGGATCGCCTCCTGCTGGTCGTAGCCGTAGCAGACCTCCTCGAAGTTGGTCGCCCGGATTGCCGGATCCTGTTCGCGCACCGGCACGCGCGGTATCTTGTTTGCCATGTTCTACGCTGTTATTTGTCCAAACCGATTCTGCATACGTGTCCCGCTTCGCGTTCGTCCGCGATGGCCGCGGCGCGCTGCTCCTGGGTGCGGTACATCCCCTGACGGCGCATCGCCTCGTCGAAATCGACCTCGTGGCCGTCGAACTCCGGGCCGTCGACGCACGTGAAGCGCGTCTTCCCGCCGACCGTCACGCGGCATGCGCCGCACATCCCCGTACCGTCGACCATCAGGGCGTTGAGCGAGACGGTGGTTTTCAGTCCGTATTTGCGGGTCGTCAGGGCCACGAACTTCATCATGATCATCGGGCCGATGGCCACGCACTCGTCGTAACGCTCGCCGCGCCGCTCGACGAGCTCCTCGATCAGCCCCGTGACCATCCCCTTGAATCCCTCCGAACCGTCGTCGGTGGCGATGTAGAGCTTCTCGGCCACGGCACGCATGGCGTCGGTGTAGATGAGCATCCGGCTGTTCTTGGCGCCGATGATGACGTCGGCGCGCACGCCGTGTTCGTGGAGCCACTTGACCTGCGGGTAGATCGGGGCGGTTCCCACGCCGCCGGCCACGAAGAGGTAGCGGCGCTTGCGCAGCTCGTCGAGGGGCATGTGCACGAATTCCGACGGGCGGCCCAGCGGACCGGCGAAGTCGGCCAACGCCCCGCCCTGTTCCAGCGAGCAGATTTTCCGGGTCGAGGCCCCGATGGCCTGCGTGACGATGGTGACGCTGCCTTCGGCGGCGTCGAAGTCGGAGATCGTGAGCGGAATGCGTTCGCCGTGTGCGTCGGCCCGCACGATGACGAATTGTCCGGGTTGGGCCGCATGGGCCACGCGCGGAGCGTGAATCTTCATCAGCCAGATTCCCTCTGCGAGGAGTCTTTTTTCAAGAATGGGATACATTTATATATACGTTTGTGTGTTACTCTTCGATGATAGCCGTCACGCGGATCCGCCGCATGGGACGTACAGGGTCGTTCGTTATCACGACAAGATGTTCGCTCATCACGCCGTACTCCTGTGTCCGGGGGTCGAACAGCACTTCGCCGCGGAACGTCTCGCCGGGGGCGATCCGGAGTCCGGGAGCGAACGTCGTGGCGACCTCTCCCTTCCCCTCGACGGCCCGCACGATCAGCTCCGCATTGCCGGTATTCGACAGCATGACGGGGAGTTTGCGAATCGATGCGCTGTGTTTCACCGGTCCGAATTTGAGGATCTGGACCGAATATTCGCTCCGCGGGGCCGCGGCATCGGGGGCCGGGCGCGGGTCCACGCCGATGCCGTGCGTCACGAGGGCCGTGCCGTTGCTGCGCCCGTCGACGAAGATCTCCTGCGCATCGCGCACCGTGCCGTAGCGGGGTTGTTCCGCGGGAATGAGGTACGAGACGTTGATCGAGCCCCGTTCACCCGGAGCGATCGTCGTCGGGGCCTCCGTGCGGAGCAGTCCGCTGGCCGCTGTCGGGCGCAGTTCGAGCCGGATCGTGCGCCGGGAGTCGTTCACGTAGCCGATGGCCCCCTGTACGGGGTGTCCCGGATAGAGGTAGGCGAAGGCGTTGAGCGTCGTGGTCAGGCGGAGTCCGCCCCCGGCATCGATCGGGTAGAGCTCTTCGAGGCTCTTCGGACGCGGCGTGACGCTCCCCTGCACGGTGAGTGTGGCGATTTTTTTCCGTTCGCTCGAATAGACCGTCAGATCCTTGTTGAAGATCCCCGGACGGTTTGCGGGGTCGTAGGTGACGGTGATCTCTGTCTTGCCGCCGGGCAGGATCGGCTGCTTCGAGAAGCGGGGAACCGTACAGCCGCAGGAGGTCACCACGTCGAGGATCACCAGCGGCTTGTCGCTGCGGTTCACGCCCGTGAAGGTGTGGCTCACGGGACCGTCGGCTTCGCGGATCGTCCCGAAATCCCGGGTCGGATTCTCGAAGGACAGCACCTGCTGCCCGCGGGCCGTCAGTCCGCATAGCATCAAGATTATGAGCGTGATAAACTGTCTGGTCATCATCGGATACGGGTCATGAACATGTTGCAAAGATACTTTTTTTTGTAAAAAATCGTACAATAATTTTGCGGGAATGAAATTTTGCTATATATTTGCACTCCGAAACGGTTAAAACACCGGATCGAATGCCTGAATAGCTCAGTTGGTTAGAGCACATGACTGTTAATCATGGGGTCCTAGGTTCAAGTCCTTGTTCAGGCGCAGATGCGCGAGGGTTGCGTAAAGGTTCTTTCAAAAAACGCCTGCAAGGGGCGGCCGAAGAGAGGGGCGGGTCTGGAAAGGCCGGTTTCTTGAAATGGAATACAGGAGAGCTCGCTGATTTGCGGCGCGATCCGTTGCACGGAAGGAAGGTCGTCGAAGCAAATCGGAAGATTGCCTTTGCAGTCCCAAGCCATTTTTACGGGAGCTTAGCTCAGCTGGTTCAGAGCGTCTGCCTTACAAGCAGAGGGTCGGGGGTTCGAATCCCTCAGCTCCCACAACGATGTCAGCCACTTACAGCGATGCAAGCGGCTTTTTTTTTGACAAACGGGAGCATAGCTCAGTTGGTTTAGAGCGCCTGCTCGACAAGCAGGAGGTCAGCGGTTCAAATCCGCTTGTTCCCACCATTTTTGAACGACCCGCAAGGCTGCGGGTCGTTTTTTGTACCCGGCTCCGGATCCCGGTGTCCCCGTGCGTGCGGCCGAAGGACCCGCGTAAAAGAACCGTTGAAAAATGGAACTGGGATTTGCAGATGTCATTAATTTGTGCTATATTCGCACCCGCAAATCCGAATTCGGGAGCTTAGCTCAGCTGGTTCAGAGCGTCTGCCTTACAAGCAGAGGGTCGGGGGTTCGAATCCCTCAGCTCCCACCGATGGATAGCCACTCGCATCCGAGTGGCTTTTTTTCTCCTCTCCGCCGTTCTCCTCCACGGCAGATGACGGCCGGAGAATCGGTGCCGCATGTCGCCGGCCTCCGGCAAAGCGGATTGTTGGGCTTAAAACCGTTGGACGATGAATACCGTCTGGATCGTGCTTCCTGTTCTGCTTGTGTTGATGTTCCAACTCGGCATCGAACTCGACCGCAATGCCTTTGCGGCTCTTTTCCGCCGTCCGGCAGCCATCGTGGCAGGCCTTCTCGGACAACTCGTGGCATTGCCGCTGATTGCCTTCGGAGTGGGGCTTCTTTTCCGCTTGCCGCCCGTCTGGTTCATGGGGCTGATGCTGATCGCCTGTTGTCCGGGCGGCAGCTCCTCGAACGTCTTCTCGATGCTGGCCCGTGGCGATGTGGCGCTGTCGGTCACGCTGACGGCTTTGAGCAGCCTCATCACACTCTTCACCATTCCACTGGTGATGGGCCTCGTGTCCCGCTTCGTGTCGGTGCATGCCGAGACGCCCGTCGACCTTCCGGCAGGGAAATTGCTGCTTCAAAATTTCGTTCTGCTGTTCCTTCCGATGCTGGGCGGGGCGCTCTTCGGCCGCCTTCGCCCCGCAGCTGCACGGCGGGTCCACGCACTGTTGGGACGGGTCTCCTTCCCGGCTCTGCTGTTGCTTGCGGCGCTCTTTTTCATGCAGTATGCCCGGGTTATCGTGGAGAATTTCGCGGTGCTGGGCCTCGCCGCCGGCGTGTTGATTCTGCTGGCTGTGGGGGCCGGGTCGCTGGTGTCCCGGGGCTTCCGCCTCGGGCGGGCCGCCCGACGGACCATCGTCATCGAGGTCGGGATGCAGAACGCGGCGCAGGCTATCGCCATTGCCGCCTCTCCGCTCGTCTTCAACGACGGGGAGATGGCTGTCCCGGCAATCGTCTACGCGCTGTTGATGAATGTGATCCTGCTCGTCTATCTGAAACTGCTTCCGAAGTCATCCGTCGGGGAGTTGCCGGATAGGGGCTGAATTCCGGGTTCGTGGTATGAAATGCTGGTTTGTTTTCTGTTTGCTTGTGGTTGGGGGCCTTGCGGGAGCCGCAGCCCAGCCGGCCTCCTATCCCGTCAGCGGACGGGTGATCGACCGGTTGAGCCGCCAGCCGGTGGCCTATGCCGCCGTGGTGCTCGCCGGACAGGAGCGAACGGGCGTATCGACCGATTCGCTCGGCCGTTTCCGCATCGAACGGGTGAAGCCCGGCATCTGGCGCCTGACGGTCTCGTCGATGGGTTACAAGAGCATGACGACGCCCGAATACCTGGTCTCGGCGGCCACTCCCTTCATCGAGGTCGAACTGGAAGAGGATGCCACGCCGGTCGAGGCCGTGACGGTGCGCCCGACGCCCTTCCGCGTAACGACCGAGAGCCCCGTGAGCCTGAAAGTCATCGGCTTGCAGGAGATCGAGAAGAGCCCCGGCTCGAACCGTGACGTCTCGCGCATCGTGCGCTCCTACCCGGGTGTGGCCTTCTCGCCCGTAGGCTACCGCAACGATCTGATCGTGCGGGGCGGCGGACCCTCGGAGAACAGGTTCTACATGGACGGCATCGAGATCCCGAACATCAACCATTTCGCCACGCAGGGCGCCACGGGCGGTCCGGTGAGCATCGTGAACGCCGACCTGGTGCAGGAGATCAGCTTCTATACGGGGGCTTTCCCGGCCGACCGCGCCGGGGCGATGAGTTCGGTGCTGGATTTCCGGCTGCGCGACGGAAATCCCGAACGCCAGACCTTCAAGGCGACCCTCGGCGCTTCGGAGGTGGGGGTGAGCGGCAGCGGCCATATCGGACGGAAGACCACCTATCTCTTCTCGCTGCGGCAGTCCTACCTGCAACTGCTGTTCAAGATGCTGGGACTTCCCTTTCTGCCGAACTACATCGACGGGCAGGTGAAGGTCCGGACGCGCCTTTCGGAGCGCGACGAGCTGACCGTGCTGGGGCTGGCCGGGATCGACAACATGAAACTCAACGTCGACGAGGAGGGCGAGGATGCCGAATACCTGTTGAGCTACCTGCCGCGCATCCGGCAGGAGACCTTCACGGTGGGGGCCTCGTGGCGGCACTACGCCGGGCGGCACGTGCAAACCGTGACGTTGAGCCACAACTACCTGAACAACCGAAACCTGAAATACCGCAACAACGACTCCTCGACGGAGGAGAATCTGACGCTGCGCCTGCGCTCCGTCGAGCAGAAGAGCACGCTGCGGGGCGAGAACCGCACCTATCTCAACGGGCTCTGGTCCGTCCGCGAGGGGGTCGAGCTGACCTGGTCCTCGTATACGAACCGGACCTTCCAGCGGCTCTATGCCGCCGATCAGTCGATGCTTTCCGACTACAATACCCGTTTGGGGATCCTCGGCTGGGGGCTCTTCGTCTCGGCGGAGTATGTCTCGGCGGACAAGCGGCTGAAAGCCTCGGCCGGACTGCGCACCGACGGCTGCGACTATTCGGGAGGCATGGCGCGCTTCTGGAACCAGCTTTCGCCCCGCGCGTCGGTCTCCTATGCGTTGAGCGATGCCTGGTCGGTGAGCGGTGCCGCCGGGCTCTACTACCAGCTGCCGCCCTATACGGCGCTGGGATTCCGCGAGGAGGACGCTCTGGTGAACCGCTCGTTGGCATACATGCACGTCGGGACGTTCAGCGCCGGAGTCGACTGGCGCCGCAACGACCGGCTGATCGTCTCGGTCGAGGGTTTCTATAAACGGTATGGCAATGTGCCGCTGTCGCTTGCCGACGGGATTCCGCTCTCGTGCAAGGGGGCCGACTACGGCACGGTGGGCAACGAGGCGTTGCGCTCCGGGGCGCAGGGACGCGCCTACGGCGTGGAGGCGATGGCGCGGTGGCAGATTCCCGGACGGCTCAACGTCGTGGGCTCCGTGACGCTCTACCGTTCGGAGTTCCGCAGCGGAGCGTCGGCGCCGTGGGTGGCGTCGGCCTGGGACAACCGCTTCGTCGTGAACGTCAGCGGCACCTACGACTTCCCGCGCCATTGGAGCTTCGGAGCGAAGTTGAGCGCCGTGGGCGGGGCGCCCTTTACGCCCTACGACCTCGACAAGTCGTCGCTCGTGGCGGCCTGGGACGTCCAGGGGCGCCCCTACTACGACTACACGCGGTACAACGCCGGACGGCTCGACGCCTATGCGCAGCTCGACGTGCGTCTCGACAAGGTTTTCTACTTCAAGCGCTGCATGCTGGGCTTTTACGTCGACTTGCAGAACGTCACGGTGAGCAAGTACCGTTCGCCGGATGTCTGGATGTCGACCGGGGTGATTGCGAATCCCGAGGCGCCGGTCGGGGAGCAGAAATATGTCATGAAGCCGATCGAACAGGTGAGCGGCACGCTGCTGCCGACGCTGGGCATCACGGTCGAGTTTTAGTGGGGCCGTGCCGCACAAAAAAACAGCAGGGAATCTCGCGATTGCCTGCTGCCTTCGGAGGTTGCCCTCCTAAACTACTAACCCAAACTTAAATAAATGAAGAAACCTCACTGCGGTTGCTGACCCGCAGCTGACTCTTCAACGTGCAAAGTGTGTGCCAAATGCAGAGCCGCCGGCGGAATCCGATCCGTCGGCGGCTTTTCGGTGCATCTTTGGGCCTGTTCCCGTATGTTTTGTCCGGGGCCCTTTCAGGGCTCCTTCCGGACGTTTTTCTTCAAGAAACGGCCTCCCGTGTTGGCGTAGATCACGGCTCCGACGGCCCCGATCAGCAGCCAGATCGTTCCGGCAAGTCCCAGCCCCCGTCCGGGCCAGAGCGTGTCGGCGCCCATCACGAGCATACAGGCCGCGCAGAAGAACATCAACTTGCCCATGAAGCGGCAAAGCGCCCGTTTGTCATAGCGTTCGCGCTCCTTCTTCGGCATCGTGTTGTAGCCGGCGATCAGCCAGGCCCCGCGTCCCGCGAACAGGAATCCGCCCATCACGACGAAGAGCAGAAAGAGCGCTCCGTAAACGATCAGGTCGCTGCTCATGGCCCGGCGGTGCTAACAGCGGAAGACGCCCGTGTAGGTTGAGGGCGAGAGGGCGCGCAGCTCCTTCTTCACCTCCTCGGAGACGTTGAGCGTCTCGATGAAGGCGGCGATCGCCTCGCGCGTGATGTGGGTGTTGGTGCGCGTGAGGGCTTTCAGCGCCTCGTAGGGCTTCGGGTAGCCTTCGCGGCGCAGGATCGTCTGGATGCCCTCGGCCACCACGGCCCAGTTGTTTTCCAGGTCTCGTTCCAGCGCCTCGGGGTTGAGGATCACCTTCCCGAGCCCCTTCATGAGCGATTGCAGGGCGATCACGGCGTGGGCCATCGGTACGCCGACGTTGCGCAGTACGGTCGAGTCCGTGAGGTCGCGTTGCAGGCGCGAGACGGGGAGCTTCGACGCCAGGTGCCCGAAAACGGCATTGGCGATGCCGAAGTTGCCCTCGGCGTTCTCGAAGTCGATCGGGTTGACCTTGTGCGGCATGGCGCTCGACCCGACTTCGCCGGCCTTGATGCGCTGCTTGAAGTACTCCATCGAGATGTAGGTCCACATGTCGCGCGAGAGGTCGATCAGGATGGTGTCGATGCGCTTCATGGCGTCGAAGATCGCCGCCAGGTTGTCGTAGTGCTCGATCTGCGTGGTGTACTGCGAGCGGCAGAGCCCCAGCGTTTCGTTCACGAAGCGGTTGGCGAAGGCCATCCAGTCGTAGCCGGGATAGGCCGCATGGTGGGCGTTGAAGTTGCCCGTGGCGCCGCCGAACTTCGCCGGGACGGCGATGTCGTGGAGCATGACGAGCTGCTTTTCGAGCCGTTCGACGAATACCGAAAACTCCTTGCCGAGCGACGTCGGCGAGGCGGGTTGCCCGTGGGTGCGGGCCAGCATCGGCACTGTGCGCCACTCCTCGGCGAACGACGCCAGCTTGTCGCGCACCTCCTCGACGGCCGGGTAGTAGACCGCCGCAAGGGCCTCCTTGATCGAGAGCGGGATGGCCGTGTTGTTGATGTCCTGCGAGGTGAGCCCGAAATGCACGAACTCCTTGTAGCGTTCCAGTCCCAGGGCGTCCATCTTCTCCTTGATGATGTACTCGACGGCCTTGACGTCGTGGTTCGTCACCGCCTCGATCTCCTTCACACGCTCGGCGTCGGAGGGGGTGAAATCGGTGTAGAGCGCCCGCAGGGCGGCGAATTTCGTGCGGTCGATGTCGGCCAGCTGCGGCAGCGGCAGCTCGCACAGGGCGATGAAATACTCCACTTCGACACGGATCCGGTAGCGGATCAGGGCCTGTTCCGAAAAATAATCGGCGAGTTTTTCCGTTTTGTTGCGGTAGCGTCCGTCGACGGGCGAGATGGCGGTAAGAGGCGTCAGCATATTTGGGATAAGATTTGTTTTCGAGCACCAAATTTACGACAATTAATTGAAATACGCATATTTTTCGCTACCTTTGCAGGGATAATCTTCGCGGCGGGGCGGTGCCGGCGGCTTGCACGCTCTTTGCGGAGAAAAACGAAATGAAACACTGAAACCGGAAAAAGGATGAATTTTCTGATGGCGATCATCGATTCGTTGGTGGGCTTCGTGCAGCGCAATCCGCTCATGACGCTCGTCATCCTCATCCTGGCGCTCGGCGCCCCCGCGCTGCTCAAAGGCATCGCGATCGTTATACTGTATATTCTGATGGGACTGATTCTTTTGGTCGTGGCATTGGTCCTCCTTTTCCGCTGGCGGATCTACAAGATGCGCAGGCAGATGGAGGAGCAGTTCGGCCGCGGTTTCGATCCGCGGCAGGGAGGCTTCGGGACCCCCTTCACCGGGGAGGAGCCCCGGCATCGGGGCCGCGAAGGCGAGGTGCGGGTGCACAAGACGCCCGGCGCTCCCGAAAAACGCGTCTCGAAGGACGTGGGCGACTACATCGACTTCGAAGAGGAGAAAAACTGACATGCTTCGGGTATTCGAACAGATAGGCCGTTATTTCATCCTGATGGGGAAGGTTTTTTCCCGTCCGGAGAAGGCCGTGATCTATCGGCGGCGGATCATCTTCGAGATGGAGTCCCTGGGCGTCAACTCCATCGGACTGACGGCCATCATCTCCATCTTCATCGGCGCGGTGATCACCTTGCAGATGTCGATCAACCTCGACTCCCCGTTCATCCCCCAGTCGCTGATCGGCTATGCCACGCGCGAGACGATGATCCTGGAATTCTCGTCGGCCGTCGTGGCGCTGATCCTCGCCGGAAAGGTCGGGTCGAGCATCGCCTCCGAGATCGGCACCATGCGCATCACCGAGCAGATCGACGCCCTGGAAATCATGGGCGTCAATTCGGCGTCGTACCTCATCCTTCCGAAGATCGTCGCCGCGATGCTCTTCTTCCCGTTTCTGACAATCCTCTCGATCCTGATCGGCGTGCTGGGGGGCTGGCTCATCGCCGCCGCCACGGGCATCATGATCCCCGCCGACTATGTCGACGGCCTGCTGATGGACTTCCGCCCCTATTCGATCACCTACACGCTCATCAAGACCGTCTTCTTCGCCTACATCATCACCTCGATCTCGGCCTTCTTCGGCTACAACGCCCGCGGCAACTCGCTCGAAGTCGGCGCGGCGTCGACGCGCGCCGTCGTGGTGAGCTGCGTGGTGATCCTGCTCTTCGACCTGATCCTGACCCAGGTGCTGCTGATATGATACGAGCCGAACATATCGTCAAGTCGTTCGACGGGCGCGTGGTGCTCGACGACATCTCGGTGGCGTTCGAGACCGGGAAGACGAACCTCATCATCGGACGCAGCGGCTCGGGAAAGACCGTGCTGCTGAAAACCCTCGTGGGACTGCACGAACCCGATTCGGGCGACGTGTGGTACGACGACGTGAACTTCTCGCGGCTCGGGTTCCGCGAGCGCAAGGGCATCCGCAAGGACATCGGCATGATCTTCCAGGGCGGGGCGCTGCTCGACTCGTCGACCGTGGAGGAGAATGTCAAGCTGCCCCTCGACCTCTTCACGACGCAGAGCGAGCGCGAAAAGCTCGAACGGGTGAACTTCTGCCTGCACCGCGTGCGCCTGGAGGACGCCAACCGCCTCTATCCGGCCGAATTGTCGGGCGGCATGATCAAGCGCGTGGCCATTGCGCGGGCCATCGTGATGAATCCCCGCTACCTCTTCTGCGACGAACCCAACTCGGGCCTCGATCCGCAGACCTCGATTGTCATCGACAACCTGATCCACGAGATCACCCACGAATACGGCATGACGACGATCATCAATACGCATGACATGAACTCGGTGATGGAGATCGGCGAGAAGATCGTCTACATCCACGAGGGCCGCAAGTGGTGGGAGGGCACCAAGGAGGAGATCCTCCATGCGGAGAACCCCGAACTGAACGATTTCGTCTTCGCCTCGGCAATGGCCAAACGGGCGAAAACTGCGGCCCGTTAGCCGTGGGGCTGTCGGGCGTGGGGCTGTTGGGCGTTGAGGCTGTTGGGCGTGGGGGCTGTTGGGCATGGGGGCTGTTGGGCATGGGCTGTTCGGTGTGGGACCGTTGGACATGGACTGTTAGGCGGGGACTGTTAGGTGTTGGGTCCGGTGGGTGCTGGGTCTGTCGGGCGTGGACTGTTCGGTGTCGGGGCTGTTGGATGTTGAGCCTTGTTCGGCATTGGGCCCCGGGCGTGGCCCGGATTTTGCCGAAACACCGGCGGCTGCGGATGGCGTTGGGAGCAAGGTTCGTAAAAAAATTAAATTTTTATTTGCGTATAATATTTAAAGTGTGTACTTTTGCGCTGTGAAAAAAATAACGCAAGGTTTTATTAACAAATAATTCAAAACATTATGGCAACTATCAAAATCGGTATCAACGGCTTCGGTCGTATCGGCCGTATGGTTTTCCGTGCTGCCTGCACGCAGACTGACAAGTACGAGATCGTGGGTATCAACGACCTCTGCCCGGTAGACTACCTGGCTTACATGCTGAAATACGACACGATGCACGGCCAGTTCAAGGGCGAAATCGACTACAACGTCGAGAAGAGCCAGCTGATCGTCAACGGCCACGCTATCCGCGTAACCGCCGAGAAGGATCCCGCAAACCTGAAATGGAACGAGGTTGGTGCCGAGTACGTTGTTGAGTCGACGGGTCTCTTCCTGACCGAGGAGAAGGCACAGGCTCACCTGGCTGCCGGTGCCAAGTATGTGGTTATGTCGGCCCCCTCGAAGGACGCTACGCCGATGTTCGTCTGCGGTGTCAACACCGACACCTACGCCGGCCAGAAGATCGTTTCGAACGCTTCGTGCACCACGAACTGCCTCGCCCCGATTGCCAAGGTCCTGAACGACAAGTTCGGCATCACGGACGGTCTGATGACGACGGTTCACTCGACCACCGCAACGCAGAAGACCGTGGACGGTCCCTCGATGAAGGACTGGCGCGGCGGCCGTGCCGCTTCGGGCAACATCATCCCCTCGTCGACGGGTGCTGCCAAGGCCGTAGGCAAGGTGATCCCCTCGCTGAACGGCAAACTGACGGGTATGTCGATGCGCGTTCCGACCCTCGACGTATCGGTTGTCGACCTGACGGTCAACCTGGCAAAGCCGGCCAAGTACGATGAGATCTGCGCTGCCATGAAGGAGGCTTCGGAAGGCGAACTGAAAGGCGTTCTGGGCTACACCGAGGAGGCTGTCGTTTCGTCGGACTTCCTGGGCGACGCACGCACGTCGATCTTCGACAAGGCTGCCGGTATCGCACTGACCGACACCTTCGTAAAGGTCGTTGCCTGGTACGACAACGAGTGGGGTTACTCGAACAAGGTGCTCGACCTCATCTCGGTCATGAAGGCTTACAACAAGTAGTCTGAACCGCGATTCGAAAAAAGGAACGCTCCGAAAGGGCGTTCCTTTTTTTGTGGCGTCGGGCTTTATGGTGTCGGGCTTTGTTGCGTCGGGTCGCCTGAACGGCATGTTGCGATTGCGGGCGCGGGGTCTATTTTCCGGCTTCGACTTTCAGCTCGATCGAGGCCCCCGACCATTGGTTGATGGCGCGCTTCTCGGTGCGCAGAAGACGGCCTCCGCGCGAGATGCGGATCTCCGCCTCGAACGGACGTGTGGTGTCGATGTCGTTGCCCGCGGGCAGCGTGTGGGGGATGATGTAGACGTAGAGCACCAGGTGGTGGCAGGGCGGCGTTTCGAGCACGACGCTCCGTGAGGCCGGAATGTCGGCCGGGCGCTCGGTGAGGTTCGATCCCACGTCGGCGACATCCGAAGCCGTCGATGCGAAACCGATCCGGTTGTCGTCGGCATCGAAGCAGCCGCACATCAGGTCCGCATTGTAGTGCCACCACACCTCGCTGCGGCTTTTCAGTTCGATCTTGAATCCTTGTTCCTCCATGTCGGGACAAAGATAACGCTTGCGGCGTGCAAAAGCAAATTTTCACGGCGTTTGCCGCCCTCCGCATCTCCCACCCGCGGCTCGGGGGTGCTAAAACTCGTAGTTTTCTTTGCAGTTGTCCTATTTTTTAGTAACTTTGCGCACTAAATGTGTTCAAATGGGGGAAACACAACGATATTCGATCGCCTACAAGGGGCTGAAAAACGGACATCACGAATTCCGGTTCGCGGTGGATCGGTCGTTGTTCGAGGCCTTCGAGAACACGGAGATCAAGGACGGAGCCTGTGAGGTGCGGGTCGATCTCGACCGCTCGGAAGCACAGCTCACGCTCGATGTCGCCATCTCGGGGTACGTCGTCGTGGCGTGCGACCGCTGCCTGGAAGACTGCCGGGTGCCCGTCGATTTCGAGGGGCAGCTGCTGGTCCGCTTCTCGGAGGAGGTGCGCGAGTACGACGGCGAGGTGCTGTGGCTGCTGCCGGGCGAGGAGCGTGTGGATCTGACACAATACATCTACGAAAGCATCGTTCTGTCGCTGCCCTACCAGCGGGTGCATCCCGAAGGAGAGTGCAACCCGGAGATGCTGGAACGCTTCCGCATCGTTTCGGACAGCGAGTTCGCCGCCATCGAGGAGCGGGCTGCGACCCGCGGGCATGCCGACGGCGAGTGGGCCAAGTTGGCGGCCCTGCGCGAACGCATGGAGTCCGAGGCGGCGGAGCCCTCCGAAGAGGGAACGTCCGGGCATCCCGGTGCTGCGGAATAAACGGAAACAAGGAAAGTCGAACTTATATAAAACAACAGTTGTAAAATGGCACATCCTAAACACAAAATCTCGTCGACGCGACGCGACAAGCGCAGAACTCACTACAAGGCTGTCGTTCCGACGGTCGTTACCTGCTCGAACTGCGGCGCTGCGGTGCTTTATCACCGTGTATGCCCGGAGTGCGGCTTCTACCGCGGCAAGCTCGCCATCGAGAAGAAGGCCGCCGAATAACCGATTCGGCGTCGGAAGAGCGCATTCCGGAGACGGAAGGCTCTTTTTCAGTTTTTGAGCGGCCCTCGCACCGTGGACGGCACCGGCCGATCCCGGACGAAGGGTCCGAAGGTTTCAACCAACTCTTATGGATATGGTAAAGATTGGTGTAGATGCAATGGGCGGCGATTATGCTCCCGAAGCGGCGGTCAAAGGTGCTGTCATGGCACTCGATGCGATCGGTGCCGAGAGCCGGATCGTCCTCTTCGGCGACGAACGGCAGATCCGTTCCGTGCTCGCCTCGGAAGGTTGTCCGGCCGAGCGTTTCGACATTGTCCCCACGAGCGAAGTGATCGAAATGGGCGATCATCCGGCCAAGGCCTTCCAGGCCAAGAGCGATTCGAGCATCACGGTAGGTTTCGGTTATCTGGCCCGGGGAGCCGTCGACGGCTTCGCAAGCGCCGGATCGACCGGTGCCATGATGGTCGGGTCGATGTATGCCGTCAAACCGATCGAAGGGGTCATTCGTCCCACGATCTCGTCCATCGTCCCGACGGTCGCCGGACGTCCGGCACTGTTGCTCGACGTGGGTCTGAATGTCGACTGCAAACCCGAAGTGCTGGCCCAGTACGGTCTGATCGGTTCGATCTATGCCGAATCGGTTCTGGGCATCGAAAACCCCCGCGTCGCCGTGCTCAACATCGGCGAGGAGGAGACCAAGGGCAATGCGCAGGCGAAAGCCGTCTACGAATTGCTCAAAGCCGACGAACGGATCCGTTTCGTGGGCAATGTCGAGGGTTCGCACATCTTCTCGGGCAAGGTTGCCGATGTGATCGTCTGCGACGGCTTCGTCGGCAACACGGTTCTGAAAATGGCCGAAGGCCTTTACCGGATCAATATGGCGCTGGGCGGGCGCAATGCCTTCTGGGACGCCATGAATTATGAGAACGTGGGCGGCACGCCCGTTCTGGGAGTCAACGCCCCGGTCATCATCGGCCACGGATGTTCCTCCCCGCTGGCCATCAAGAGCATGATCCTCTCCACCGAGCAGGTCATCAAGGCCGGACTGACGGCACGGCTGCGGCGAGCGTTCGAAAATTAATCAGTTTTTGTAAGCAAAAGTTAAGTTAATGGGTAAGATAACAGCTGCGATTACGGGCGTAGGACAGTACCTCCCCGATTATATTCTCACCAACGACGAATTGAGCCGGATGGTCGACACCAACGACGAGTGGATCATGTCGCATACCGGTATCAAGACGCGCCACATCCTCAAAGGCGAGGGTATCGGTACCTCCTACATGGGAGCGCGTGCCGTCACGAACCTGCTCGACAAGACGGGCATTGATCCGATGTCGATCGACGTGGTGATCTGCGCGACGGTTACTCCCGACATGTTCTTCCCGTCGACGGGCAACCTGATCGCCGACCAGGCAGGCTGCAAGAATGCCTTTGCCTACGACGTCTCGGCTGCGTGCAGCGGATTCCTCTTCGCCCTGACGACCGGTGCGAAGTTCATCGAGTCGGGAACGAGCAAGCGGGTCATTGTCGTGGGTGCCGACAAGATGTCGTCGATCATCGACTATACGGACCGTTCGACCTGCCCGCTCTTCGGCGATGCGGCAGCGGCCGTACTGTTGGAGCCGAATACCGAAGGTTATGGCGTGATCGATTCGATCCTCCATTCGGACGGCTCGGGTGAGTTGCAGCTCTACATGAAGGCCGGCGGATCGCGCTATCCGGCGTCGATCGAGACGGTTCAGAACAACTGGCACACGATCATGTGGGATGGACATGCCGTCTTCAAGGCTGCCGTCTCGAAGATGTCCGACGTGTCGGTGGAGATGATGGAGCGGCATCATCTGACGGGTGACGACATCCGTTTCCTGGTCCCTCACCAGGCCAACCTGCGCATCATCGACGCCACGGCGCGCCGCATGGGCATTACGCAGGAGAAGTGCATGATCAACATCGACCGCAACGGCAATACGACGGCTGCGACGATCCCGACGTGTCTCTACGACTACGAAAAGGAGCTCCGCAAGGGCGACAACCTGATTCTGTCGGCTTTCGGCGGCGGATACACGTGGGGCGCCATCTACGTGAAGTGGGCCTACGACGGTTCGAAGGCGTAAGCGCGGGCCGGGCGGCAGCAGCAGGAAGGTCTGAAACGGGCCGGACGGCAACAGCATGAAGGTCTGACGCGGGCCGGGCGGCAGCAGCAGGAAGGTCTGAAACGGGCCGGACGGCAACAGCATGAAGGTCTGACGCGGGCCGGGCGGCAGCAGCATGAAGGTCTGAAACGGGCCGGGCGGCAGCAGCAGGAAGGTCTGACACGGGCCGGACGGCAACAGCATGAAGGTCTGACGCGGGCCGGGCGGCAACAGCATGAAGGTCTGACGCGGGCCGGGCGGCAACAGCATGAAGGTCTGACACGGGCCGGACGGCAAGCGGTTCGAAGGCGCAAGCGCGGCCCGAACGGCATGAAAAGAGGCGGAATCCGACGACGGGTTCCGCCTTTTTGTTGCTATTTTGGGGATAATTTTTACCTTTGCACCACGAAGAACCTTTTTCCACTCCTTATTCGACCCATGAATCGTCTGAATCGAATTTTTTATAACAAACGAATCAAATTCCTGTGGTTTCTGACGAGCTTCGCGCGTTACATGACGCCGAAGGTATTTTTACAGTCCCGGTTGGAGCGGGTGCTTGCGCGGGCGCAGCGGCGTCCCGACTGGGATTACATCAGCCGGCGGGCCGATTATTACAACCGGCTCGATCCGCAGAATCCGGCGGGGATTGACGGACTGTGGCCGCTGGCACAGCACCGCCTCCGCAAGGGAATCCGTTCGGCCTATTTCTTCGATACGTATGAATATACGCGGTGGTTCGACAACCGGCTGCGCTGGAATACGGTTCCGGGCGATGTGACGCAGGTTCCCGAGATCCCGTCGATCGTCAAGAGCCGTCCGATCCGGGACGACAACGCCAATTCGGTGCTGTTGAATCTGGACAAGGTGCGCCACTTCATCTTCCTGAAAGACGACATTCCGTTCCGCGAGAAGGAGAACCGGGCGATTTTCCGGCTGGCGGTCCGGAAGCGCCCCCATCGGGTGCGGTTCATGCAGATGTATTTCGGTTCGGCGTGCTGCGACGCCGGGGTCTCGGGGCCGGATCCGTCGTATCCGGACGAGTGGGTCAAGCCGCACATCTCGATGTACGACCATCTGAAATACAAGTTCATTCTGGCGATCGAGGGCTTCGACGTCGCGACGAACCTCAAATGGATCATGTCGTCGAATTCGCTGGCGGTGATGCCGCGCCCGACCTACGAGACGTGGTTCATGGAGGGCACGCTCGTCCCGAACTACCACTATGTGGAGATCAAGCCCGACTATTCGGACCTGGAAGAGCGCATGCGCTACTATATCGAGCATCCGGAGGAGGCGGAGGCGATCATCGCGCATGCCCACGAGTACATCGCGCAGTTCCGCGACCGGAAACGCGAGCGGATCATCTCGCTGCTGGTCCTGCAACGCTATTTCGAGCGGACCGGACAGATGGCGTAGCCGATTCTGCGAACTGGAAGCTGTCGGGCGGGAGCCCGTCGGCGATGCCCGTCTCCGCGGGCATCGTTTTTTTTGTCGGCGCGATGACAAGGACCCCGGAAAATGGCTATCTTTGGGGAGATGGATGCAAGGATACGAACGATCCGGAATTCGGAAATCCCGCTGCTGGACGATTTTCTCTACGAGGCGGTCTGGCAGCCGGACCCGCGGAATCCTCTGCCGCGGGAGGTGATCCGCATGCCGGCACTCCGGGCCTATGTCGAGGCGTTCGGGGCGCGGCCCACGGACTGCTGCCTGGTGGCCGAGGTCGGCGGACGGGTTGTCGGCGCCGCATGGAGCCGCTGCCTGCACGGATTCGGATGGGTCGGCGAGGGGATTCCGGAACTGGCCGTCGCTCTTCTTCCGCCGTACCGCGGGCGCGGTATCGGAACGCAGCTCTTGCGGGCGATGCTCGACGAACTGCGCGGACGGGGTTTTGACGGCGTGTCGCTCTCCGTACAGCAGGCCAATCCCGCCGTCGGACTCTATCGGCGGCTCGGGTTCCGCGTGGTCGAAGCCGCGGCCGGGGAGTACGTGATGCGCTGCGACTGGCGGTGAAAACGGACGGCGTTTCAGTTTCCTTTCGGATTCGGGTGTTACCTTTGTCTCCGGAGCCGGGCCGGTGCGGAGACCGGCGCTCCGGAAAATGGAATTTGCGATATGAAGATACTCATCGTGGAAGACGAACCCTCCCTGCGGGAGATCATGGCCCGGACGCTCGTCCGGGAGCAATACGTCGTCGAACAGGCCGCCGACTATGCCGCGGCGTCGGACAAACTCGCCGCTTACGACTACGACTGCATCCTGCTGGACATCATGCTGCCCGGCGGCAG
This sequence comes from Alistipes sp. An66, assembly GCF_002161445.1. Taxonomy (GTDB): domain Bacteria; phylum Bacteroidota; class Bacteroidia; order Bacteroidales; family Rikenellaceae; genus Alistipes; species Alistipes cottocaccae. Next base: position 62,979 of record NZ_NFHT01000008.1, on the reverse strand, counting down.
CGGCCTGCAACTGCTCGAAGAGCTGAAACGCCGCCGCAGCCGCGCCGGCGTCATCATCATCTCGGCGCGCGATTCGCTGGATGACAAGATCGAGGGGCTCGAACTCGGTGCCGACGACTACCTCCCGAAGCCGTTCCACCTCGCGGAGTTGAGCGCCCGGATCCGGAGCGTGCTGCGCCGCCACCAGCGCGACGGCTACGAGAGCCTCGACGCGGGGAACGTGCGCCTGTGGCCCGACAGCCGGCGTGTGGAGGTGGCGGGGCGTCCGCTCGAACTCCTCCGCAAGGAGTACGACATCCTGCACTATTTCATGACCCGTCCGAACCACACGGTCGACAAGGCGGCGCTGGCCGAAGGGGTCTGGGGCGACCATATCGACCAGGTGGACAATTTCGATTTCGTCTACGCGCAGATGAAGAACCTGCGGCGCAAACTCCACGATGCGGGCGCCGACATCGAGATCCGCGCCGTCTACGGGTTCGGCTATAAACTGGTCCGGCCGTGAAACTCGTTTACCGCATTCTGCTGCACCTTTCGTGGGTCCTCTCGCTGCTGCTGGCGGCGTGGGCCGCGCTGTTCTACCTTGCGATGATCGACGAGATCAACGACGAGACGGACGACGCCCTCGAAGCGCGTGCCGAAGTGATCGTCAAGCGGGTGCTGGCCGGGCGTCAGCTCCCGGGGTCGGAGTCCGACGGCAACAGCGGTTACTTCCTGCGCGAGATGCCTGCGGGGTCTGCCATGACCCGTCCCGGTGAGACCTATACCGACGAGGAGATCTTCATCCCGGAGCGCGATGAGGAGGAGCCGGCACGGGTGTTGCGCAAGACCTTCCGCGACGCCGCCGGCCGCTGGTACGAACTGACGGTGATGACGCCCAGCATCGAGAAGGAGGATCTTGCCGAGGCGATCCTGTATGCGATCGTCTGGCTGTACCTTTCCCTGCTGCTGCTGGTGCTGCTGGTGACGATTCTGCTGCTTTATCGCACGATGCGGCCGCTGTATGCTTTGTTGCGGTGGCTCGACGGCTATACGGTGGGCGGACAGAATCCGCCGTTGGAGATCCGCACCTCCGTGACGGAGTTCCGCCGGCTCAACGATGCCGCACGCCGCTATGCCGCCCGGGCCGAGTCGACGTTCGAACGGCAGAAGCAGTTCATCGGAAACGCCTCGCACGAGATGCAGACGCCGCTGGCCGTCTGCCGCAACCGGCTCGAAATGCTCGTGGACGATGCCCGCGGCCTGACCGGGGAGCAGTTGGGCGAGATCGCCAAGGTGCAGCGTACGCTGGACCATCTTGTGCGGCTGAACCGTTCGCTGCTGCTGTTGTCGAAGATCGACAACGGTCAGTTCCCCGAGACCGAAGAGGTCGATCTGGCGGCGCTGGCCCGCCGCACGGGCGAGGATATGGAGGAGATCTACGCCCATCGCAGGATGCGCCTTTCGTTGCATGAGGAGACGCCGCTGTGCGTGCGTATGAACCCTTCGCTGGCGGGAAGTCTGGTCGGGAATCTGGTGAAGAACGCCTTCGTGCACGGCGCCGAAGGGGGCGAGGTGCGGGTCCGGATCGCGGAGCGGCGCTTCGAGATCGAAAACGACGCCGCGCAGGGTCCGCTCGATGCCGCGCATATCTTCGAACGCTTCTACCAGGGGACGAAAAAGGAGGGGGCCACGGGCCTGGGACTGGCCATCGCGGATGCCGTCTGCCGCCTCTACGGCCTGCGGATCGCCTATGCCTTTCGCGACGGACGCCATGTTTTTACGGTGGATTTTCCGCAGTGAGGCCCGTTTTTTCAGATTCGTTTCAGTTTCGGGCGGCATCTTTGCCCTGTGAAACAACAGATCCGTAGAACCCATTAAAAAACGAACGATGACTATGAAACGGCTCACGATTATTCTGGCCCCGCTTTTTGTCGCACTCTCGGTCCTCCCGGCCTCTGCCGGCAACGACCGCATCATCACCGTGGGGGAGCTCCCGGCCGCCTCGCAGCAATTCATCTCGACCTGTTTCAAGGAGGTGGAGGTCTCCTATGCGAAGGTCGATGAGGAGTGGTTCGACAAGGAGTACAAGGTGGTCTTCGTCGACGGCTCGAAGGTCGAGTTCGTCCGGAGCGGCGCGTGGAAGGAGATCGACTGCAAGTACGGCGAGGTGCCGGCCGGCGCGGTCTCGGCTCCGATCCGCGATTGCGTCGCAGCGCGTTTCCCCGGGCGCAGGATCATCTGCATCGAGCGGGACCGCCGCAACTGCGAAGTAAAACTCGACAACGGCCTCGAACTCGAATTCGACGCCGATTTCCGCCTGGTCGACATCGACGACTGACCCCGTGCGGCGGATTGCCCGGCACAGGTCTTGTCTCCTTCGGGAGATTGCGGCATCCGGATTGCATCCCGGATGCCGTTTATATTTAAGGCTTATCGGTGTATAAAATAATGTGATAGGATTTTTTGTGAAAATAATGGGAAACTATTGTATATTTGTCCCAGCAAACAAGAATAAACCAATCTAAAAAAGTTACCGTTATGTTGAGTAAGCAATTGCATGAGGCGCTGAATGCGCAGATCAATGCCGAGTTGTGGTCGGCCTATCTCTATCTTTCGATGTCGATGGACGCCGAGGCCAAGGGGTTGAAGGGCGTTGCGAACTGGTTCTACGTGCAGTTCCAGGAGGAGCAGGACCATGCCCGCATCCTGATGAACTACATCCTTTCGCGCGACGAGAAGGTTACGCTGCTTCCCATCGAGGAGGTCCGCACCGAGTGGGCTTCGCCGTTGGAGATGTTCCAGGATACGCTGACCCACGAGAAGAAGGTTACGGCGATGATCAACAACCTGGCTGCGATCGCCGCCGAGGACAAGGATTTCGCATCGTCGAACATGCTGGTCTGGTTCGTCGACGAGCAGGTCGAGGAGGAGGAGTCGGCCCGCGGAATGATCACGGCCTGCGAGGCGGTCGAGGGAAACAAGTTCGGGCTCTACATGCTCGACAAGGAGCTGGCCGCCCGTGTCTACACGCAGGCTGCGCCGCTGGCTTCGGCGAACGATTGATCCCCCGTTCTGGCAAGAGCGCAAGTTTTTTTGTCATAGTAGTGTGCGTCCGGTCCCGACTTGTGCGGAACCGGATTTTTTTGGCCTGTCGGCGGGGATCGGGAGGTGTCCGGACTACTTCGGAAGAAGCTCCATGCGCAGGCGCACCATGTGGCGGCATTCGACTCCGTTTTCGATGATCGGGGCGGGATAGTGCTTGCGGAAATAGTCGACGTCAACCCCGCAGCGGACGAATCCGCACCGTTCGTAGAGCGCAATCTGACCCGTTCCGGAGTCTCCGGTTCCGATTTCGAGGATCCGGAACCCTGCCTTGCGGGCGGTTTGGATGGCGTGTCGCAGCAGGGCGGTCCCGATCCCCTGTCGCTGGCGGTCGGGGGCTACGGCGATATTCACGATCTCGGCCGTGAAGGGCCGTGTGTGCAGCAGCAGGTATTGCCCGACGATCAGGCCCTCCTCGAAGGCGGCATGGCAATGGCTGCGTCCGGCATAGTCTGCGATGGAGGCCTCCGATTCGTCGGCCAGCAGGAGCAGTTCGCGGGAAGGGGTATCGGTCGGGCGGATCTCCATGTCAGAAAAGGGAAAGGACGCCTTCGAACGACACCAGGATGACGATGTAACGCAGGGTTTTACCGATGAGCATCGAGCAGCCCGTGAGCCAGACGTTGCTGCGCATCAGCCCCAGAACGATGGCTATGGCCTCGCCGATCGTGGGCAGGAAGGTGAAGAAGGCCATCAGGGCTCCGCGTCCGGAGAGGAATTTCCGGGCTCGGGCCAGCTGGCGCGTCGAGACGCCCAGCCGCGTGATCCACTCGGTTTTCCCGAGCGACCCGATCCAGTAGCAGGTCATGCCGCCGAGGGTGTTGCCCAGTGCCGCGGCGGCGACGCACCCCACGGGGTCGAGCCCCATGCGGACCAGCACGACCATCACGGCTTCGGAACTGAACGGCAGGATGCTTCCGGCGACGAACGCCGAGAGGAACAGGCCCAAATAACCCCACTCGATGAAGAATTGCGTGATTGCTTCCATCTCTCCGGATCCGGGCCCTGCGGAGGCCCTTGCGGACAAAGGTAGCGAAAAATTCCGTTCGGGCGTCTCCCGAAAAGCTTCGTCCGTCGTAATTTTTTGAATATACGGGATAATGTTGTATTTTTGCCCGGCCCATGCTTCAATGCCGATGAGAGCCGTAGAACAAGAAGATACGTTATGTCCGGCGGACATGCAGGACAACCGCCGGGTTGTCGAAATGCTCCGTGCCGGCAACGAAGCCTGTTTCCAATCCCTTTTCCGGCGCTATTACAAACCCCTGTGCACATACGCCACCCGGTTCGTCAGCCTCTCCCGCGCCGAGGAACTGGTGCAGGACACCCTGATGTGGATTTGGGAGAACCGGAATTCCCTGCTCCCGGAATTGCCGCTCAAATCGCTGCTCTTCACGATCGTGAAAAACAAGGCGCTCAACAGCGCCTCGCGCAACTCGATTCGCAACCGCGTCATGCGCGAACTGGCCGAGTCCTATGAGGAACGGTTCGATGATCCGGACCTGTATGTGGAGAACGAACTGATGCAGCGCCTGACCGCGGCACTGCGGAAGATGCCGCCGGAGTTCCAGCAGACGTTCCGCATGCACCGTCTCGAAGGCATGACCCACCGGGAGATCGCCGAGGCCCTCCATGTCTCTCCCCAGACGGTCAACTACCGCATCGGACAGACCGTCCGCATGCTGCGCGAGGAGCTGAAAGACTGCTGGCCCTTGATGCTCCTGCTCTTCGGACACGACTTTTTTTGACGGATTCTTGAAAAAAAATGTTTTCCCGTTAGTATTTTTTGCTGACGGATTGTATTACTATGCAGACAAGCAAATGAAAATGGCGGATTTTGAAATCAACGACGAAGCGCTGGTCGCTTACCTGGACGGCGAACTGGATGCAGCACGGGCTGCGGCCGTGGAGGCGTGGTACGACGCTTCGGAGGAGAACCGAAAACGGCTCGGTGAAGTCTATTACATTCTGTATGTACACGACCGGATCAACGATGCTTCGGGTATCGACGTGGAGCAGGCACTCCGTCGGTGCAGGGAGCGTCTGCACGACCGGGCCCGCCGGGCCATGTGGCGGCGTGGTCTGGCCCGGTTCTCCGCGGCGGCAATCGTCGTGGTACTGCTGGCCGGCGGCTGGTCGCTCTCGTCGTCCGTGGCGCGTCTGACACGTCCCGTGACGATCTGTACCGAGCTGGGAGAGCGCTCCCAGGCGGTGCTCCCCGACGGAACGAAGGTCTGGCTCAACTCGTCGAGCCGCGTGGAGTATGCCGCGTCGTTCTTCTCCCGCAAGCGCCGGGTGACGATGGACGGCGAGGCCTATTTCGAAGTGGCGCACGACAAACGGGCCCCGTTCGTGGTTTCGACGGGCGGACTCGATATCCGGGTGCTCGGAACACGTTTCAATGTCCACAACGACCCGGAGCGCAATTCGGTGACCACCGTGCTGCTCGAAGGCTCGGTCGAGGCCGCCAGCCGGGGCCGCACGCGGAACACCGCGCTGCTGCACCCCTCGCAGCAGCTGGTCTTCGATACGCAGACGGAAAACATGCTCCTGACCGATATCCCCTCGGCCGAACGCTCGATCAACTGGATTCACGGACGTTTCAGCTTCGAGCACAGCACCTTCGAGGAGATCGTCCGGGAACTCACCCGCTATTACAATGTGGATATCCGCTTCCAGGACGACGGGTTGCGTCAGATGCGCTTCTCGGGAGACTTCCAGGTTGAGGACGGCATCTACCACATCATGTCGGTCCTGCAACTGACCTACAAGTTCAACTATCGGATCGTCGGAAACGACATCGAAATTTACACCAATACAGATCTGTAACCTGACCACTTCGAAACCTAAAACTTGTTGCCTATGGGGGAATAATCGCTCAATCATGAGATTCGCGGATCTTCGCGATGATTTCAGACAACCTTGTAATCAAAACCTACTTCAACCTGTTATATGAAAAACTTCAACCTTGCCGCAGGCAGGGAGAGACGGTCCGTCTTTTGCCGTCTTCGTTGCCTGCTTCTTGTTTCGATGCTACTGTCGGGCTTTACCCTTCGGGCAGCGACACAGATGCCGCAATCGGCCCCGCATGTGACCCTCGATCTTCGGGACGTTGCGATCATCACGGTCTTCCAGACTATTCAACAACAAACGGACTATTCGTTCGTTTACAATACCTCCGATATCGATACTGAACGGAAAGTGACCGTCGTCGCCCGTGACGAGGCGCTCACTGGGGTCCTGAACCGGCTGTTCGCCGACCTCGACATCGCTTATACCCTTCGGGACAAGCATATCGTACTGTCGCGCAAGGCGCAGACATCTGCCCGCACCGCGGAGAGCGGCGTCAGCGGTACGGTGAAGGATGAGAAGGGCATGGCACTGGTCGGTGCCACGGTGCTCCTTCAAGGAACGACGATCGGCGCGGCCGTCGATCTCGACGGCAACTTCTCCCTGCCGCAGGCCAAGGCGGGCGACGTGCTCGAAATCTCGCTGATCGGCTATGCGAAACAGGAGATTCCGGTGACGGGCGCGGTCACGACGTTCGAAATCGTCATGCGCGAGGACAACGAGGTCCTCGACGCCGTGGTGGTGACGGCCCTCGGTATCAAGCGTAAGGAGAAGGCCCTGACCTACAACGTGCAGGAGGTCTCCGGCTCGATCGTCAACACGGTCAAGGATGCCAACTTCATGAATTCGCTCTCGGGCAAGATCGCCGGTTTGCAGATCAATGCCAGCGCCTCGGGAGCCGGCGGTTCGACCCGCGTGGTGATGCGTGGCGTCAAATCGCTCAACGGCGACAACAACGCCCTCTACGTGGTCGACGGTATTCCGCTGCCGAGCCTGCGTTCGAAGCAGACCGAGGGCATCTACGAGACGCCCGACGGCGGCGATTACGAGGGTATATCCAGCATCAACCCCGAGGATATCGAGTCGATGTCGGTGCTGACGGGTGCTACGGCTGCCGCGCTGTACGGATCGCAGGGCGCCAACGGCGTGATCCTGATCACGACCAAACGCGGCCAGGAGGGGCGCGTACGGGTGAACTACTCGAACAGCACGACCTTCTCGTCGCCGTTCGTGATGCCGAAGTTCCAGAATACCTACGGCACGGATGTCAACTCGCCGTCGATGAGCTGGGGTGAGAAACTCGCCACTCCCTCGTCCTACGATCCGAAGGACTTCTTCCAGACGGGATTCGACGAGACCAATGCCATCGGCATCACGGGCGGTACGGAGCGCAACCAGACCTATTTCTCGGCTGCATCGGTCAATACGCGGGGCATCATCCCGAACAACGTCTACAACCGTTACAACTTCTCGGTGCGCAACACGGCCGAACTGGTCGAGAACAAACTGACGCTCGACCTGGGTGCCTCCTACATGAAGCAGTACAGCCGCAACCCGCTGATTCAGGGTATCTACCACAACCCGCTCATCGGCGTCTACCTCTTCCCGCGCGGGGACGATATCCGGAAATATCAGGTCTACGAGCGCTACAACCCGAATCTGGGTTACAGCGAGCAGTTCTGGGGCCTGGAATTCATCAACGGCGTCGAGAATCCCTACTGGGTGGTCAACCGCGAGATCTTCGAGAATACCTCGAACCGCTATACGTTCCATGCGACGCTGAAATGGGACCTGCTCGACTGGTTGAGCCTCACGGGCCGCGTGCGCACGGACAACATGGTGATGAACTACACGCGCAAGATCGCGGCTTCGTCGAACCTGCTCTTCGCTTCGGAATACGGAAACTACCTCAACCACACGTCGCGCCACAGCAACCTCTATGCCGATGCGCTGCTGTCGATCGACAAGAGCTTCTGGGACAACGCCTTCTCCGTGCAGTTCAACTTCGGTGCGAGCCTGACCGACGACAAGAATACGCTGACGGGCTATGAGGGACACCTGGCGGGTATTCCCAACAAGTTCACCTTCAACAACATCGTGACCAGCGATCTGAACACCCTGCCCATGGAGGAGAACTACCACGATCAGAATCAGGCGATCTATGCCACGTTGCAGTTGGGCTGGAAGGGGATGCTCTACCTCGACGCCACGTTCCGCAACGAGTGGGCCTCGCAGCTGGCCTTCACGCAGCAGATGAACATCTTCTACCCGTCGGTGGGACTTTCGGCCGTGATCTCGTCGATGACCGACCTCTCGAAAGCCGGCATTTCGTTCCTGAAACTCCGCGCCTCCTATGCCGAGGTGGGCAACCCGCCGCAGCGCTTCATCACGGCGGCGAACTACGCGATCAAGAACGGCGTCACCACCACCCAGACCTATGCTCCGGCCACGCACCTGCGTCCCGAACGCACGAAGTCGTTCGAGGTCGGCATGAACGCCAAGTTCCTGGGCAACAAGATCTGGCTCGATGCCACCTACTACGATACGAACACCTACAACCAGCTCTTCCTCTACGACGCTCCTCCCAGCACGGGCTACAAGCAGTCGTACCTGAACGCCGGAAAGGTCAACAACTGGGGTGTCGAGGCCGTTGCGGGATACAAGAACACGTGGAACGGATTCTCGTGGTCGACGGCGTTCAACTTCTCGCTGAACCGCAACAAGATCCGCGAACTGGTTCCCGAGGGGACGATCGATCCCGTCACGGGTGCCGAGGTCTCGCTGCCGGAGGTGAATATGGATTTCGGCGGCTACCGCGTGAAACTCCGCAAGGGAGGCTCGATCGGCGATTTCTATGTCACGGGTCTCAAAACCGACGATCAGGGCCAGATCTATGTCGATCCCAACAGCGGTTCGGTCTCGATCGATCCCGATACGTGGATCTATGCGGGCAACACCGACGCCCGTTACCGCATGGGCTGGAACAACCAGTTCTCCTGGAAGGGCATATCGCTCGGCGTGCTGGTCGATGCACGCATCGGCGGCCGCGGCGTCTCGGTGACGCAGGCGCTGATGGACCGTTTCGGCGTATCGCAGGCTTCGGCCGATGCCCGTGAGGCAGGCGGCGTGCGCATCTCCGAGAAACAGACGATTCTCGGCGTCAAGGACTTCTATGCCAATACGGGCGACGGCATGGGCATGTTGTCGCAGTATGTGTACAGCATGACGAACGTCCGCCTGCGCGAACTGACGCTCGGATACGACCTCCCGTCGTCGTGGTTCAACGACAAACTCCGGGCTACGGTGTCGCTCATCGGCCGCAACCTGTTCATGTTCTACAACAAGGCGCCGTTCGATCCGGAGGTGACGCCCTCGACGAGCACCTATTATCAGAATCTCGACTTCTTCATGCAGCCCAGCGTGCGGACGATCGGGTTCAGCGTAAGGCTTCAATTCTAATACAGCGTGATCTATGAAAAAGACTGAAAGCAGAATCAAGATATGTCTGGGCGTTGTTCTCGCATTGGCCGTTGCGGCATCGTCCTGTACGGGAGACTTCGAATATTTCAATACCGATCCCAACGCTGCACAGGAGGTGGACCAGGCGTCGCTCATCACCACGATGCAGCTGGATGCGGCCTATCCGACGACGGGCGACACGACGGAACCCGTCAACCGCTACCAGACGGGCTGGAACCTGCTGGCCGACCACTATGCCGGATACATGGCCTGTGCAAACCACTTCGACGGCGGCAGCAACCCGATGGTCTACAACCTGACGGCCAATAATTGGAGCAATACGGTCTTCCAGGTGGCCTTTACGCAGGTGATGCCGGCGTGGCTGATGCTCAAATCGGGCTATGAGGAGGGCATCCTGACGGCCCATGCGATGGCCGTGGCCGACATTCTCAAAGTGCTGACGCTGCACCGTGCGAGCGACATGTACGGGCCGCTGCCGGTGCTGCATTTCGGGGAGGCCAAAAATCCCTACGATTCCCAGGAGACGCTCTACCACCACTTCTTCGAGACGCTCGACCAGTCGATCAAGACGCTCCGGGAGCGGATCGAGGTCGCTCCGGACGACCGCTCGCTGGAAAAGGTCGACGCCATCTACGGGGGCGATCTGAAAAAGTGGCTGCTGTTCGCCAATTCGCTCAAACTGCGTCTGGCAATCCGGATCCGCTACGTCGAACCGGAACTCTCGAAGCAGTACGCTTCGGAGGCGATCGAGAGCGGAGTCATCACCTCGACGCAGAATAATGCCATGTTGAAGAGTTATCGCCAGATTACGATCAGCAATCCGATGGAGATGATCTGGAACTCCTACAACGACGCGCGCATGAGTGCTTCGATGGACTCCTACCTGAACGGTTACGAGGATCCGCGCCGGGAGACGATGTTCCAGGCGGCGACGATCGACGGCGGCGGTTATCACGGCGTGCGGAACGGCCTGGGCAACACCGAGCAGAAGTACTACACGAATATGTCGGCCCCCAACATCCAGACCAATACGCCGATGAACTGGCTGCTGGCCTCGGAGGTTGCCTTCCTCAAGGCCGAATACTGCCTCATGACGGGCGACAACGAAGGGGCGAAATCCAACTACGAGGAGGGCATCCGCCTGTCGTTCGCGGAGAATGGACTCTCGACGGGAGCCGCCGATACCTATGCACAGAGCGAGAATCTTCCCGCCTACTTTACGGACGTTTCGGAGAATCCGACGAAGTATTCGACCGGAGCGCTGGGCAAGGTTGCGGTCAAGTGGGAGAATGACGGCAACGAACTGGAACGCATCATCACGCAGAAATGGATTGCGCTCTTCCCGAACGGCATGGAGGCCTGGGCCGAGTTCCGCCGCACGGGTTTCCCGCGGATCTTCCCGATTGTGGAGCCCAGTCAGGACCCGAGCATCGACAAGAACGTGCAGATCCGCCGCATGGTCTTCCCCAAGCTCGAATATGCGAACAATGCGGGTGCGGTGAATGCGGCCGTGCGCCTGCTGGGCGGTTCCGACAACGGCGGTACGAAGCTTTGGTGGGACAAGAAGAATTGAAAAAAGGAGTGAATTGTTTCCAAGAAAATCGAAAAACTCATGAAAAGAGCATTCATTCAGATATTGACGCTGCTTGCGGGTCTGGCCCTGCTTTTCTCCTGTGAGAAGCAGACGACCCCCGAACCGGTCCGGATCCAGTATCCGGATAAGCAGTCGCCCTTCCCGCGCGACGATGCCTACTATGCACGTCTGCGGGCCTATAAAAAGACCGATCACAAACTGGCTTTCGGGTGGTACGGATCCTGGACGGGGATCGGAGCCTCGGAGCAGAGCCGCCTGCGCAGCGCTCCCGACTCGATGGACATCATCTCGATTTGGAGCCAGTGGCACAGTCTGAGCCCCGAGCAGATCGAGGACAAGGCCTTCGTGCAGCAGGTCAAGGGGACGAAGGTCGTCTTCTGTATCTCGGCGAAGGACATGCCCGAGGAGTTCAAGGTCAACGGACAGATCACCGAGGAGGGTATCGTGGCCTACGCCAAGGCGTGGGGCAAGGATTCGATGGACAAGTATCAGTACGACGGTATGGATATCGACTTCGAAACGGCTTCCGACCACATTGGCCCGATGAACCAGAACCCGGAGAATTTCAAGAAGTTTGCCGAGGAGTTGAGCAAGTATATCGGCCCCAAGTCGGGAACGGGACGTCTGTTCCTGATCGACGGCAACATTGACAGCGACTGGCTTCCGGCCAACATCGGTGAGCTCTGTGATTATGCCGTTTCGCAGGCTTACAACTGCTATGGAGCGGCCAATCTCCGTCAGAGAACGTCCAATGCCGCCTCGCGCAGCTGGCGTCCCGAGCAGATCATCTTCACCGAGAACTTCGAGTCGCTCTGGCAGACCGGCGGCGCCAACTATTCCTACAACGGCCAGACGATCCCCTCGCTGCTGGGTATGGCCTACTTCGCCATGGAGGAGACCTCCTGCGGCTTCGGCGCCTACCACATGGAGTATGAGTACGGCAATGCGGAGATGCCCTACAAGTACATGCGTCAGGCGATCCAGATTGCCAATCCGGCACCGCAGGGCGATTACTCGAAGAATCTGCTGACGCTGGATCAGGCGGGTGAGATGAGTGTGAACCTGGTTCGTTTCCCGTCGGGAGCCACCGAGGCGGTTGCCGTTTCGCTGACGGGGTCGTTGTCGGGCTTTGCCGCCACGGACATGACCATTCCTTTGGTGCTGGATCCCTCGCTTGTCCAGGCCTACAATGAATACAACTATACCGATTACGAGGCGATCGATCCTGCAAACGTATCCTTCTCGGGGTCGTTCCACTTTGCGGCCGGCTCACGGCATTCGTCGGAAGAATTGCCCGTGCGGATGACCATTACGGGTGGAAACCTGGAACCCGGCAAGTCGTATCTGGCCGTCGTGCGTGCCGACCATTCGGGTATTGCGGGCGTTGCCTCCAACACGGCGAGCGAGATCCTCTACGTGAAGGTGTCGGTGAGCGAAGATACGAAGACCAACAGCGTGGGTCTTACCGGCAAACAGATCGAGAATTTGGAGATCGTTGCGCTGGGCGACGGTACGCTGATCGAGGCGGGGACCTGCGAGCTGGGATTCTCCCTGCAATACGGAGCCTCGGAGGATGTCACCTTCGCGCTGGATGTGGATCCGACCCTGGTCGAACAGTACAATAAGACCCACGGAACCTCCTATCAGCTCCTGTCGGTGGACAAGACGACGCGGCCCGAGTCGATCGTCCTGCGGCAGGGCGAGAAGACGGCCCCGACGATCACCATCGGCGTCAGGGATCCCGAAACCCTCGAGAACGGCGACTACATGATCGCCTACCGGATTGACCTGGGGAATTCGGACGACTATTGGCTTTATGACGAAAGCCAGCTGACGCGCTATGTCATTATCTCGAAGTCGCAGACCAATGTGGAGGAAAAGGTCGATTCTGTCGATGGAACGATTATCGAGGATCGGACGGGCTGGAAGTACACGGCTAACGGCACCGATTACTCGGAAGATATGTTTGATGGTGATTTAAAAGATGGATGGACCGTTTTTACGGATGAAACGCCCGAAGTGAAGGTAGAGGTGGATATGGCGTCGGTACGGACGATCGTTGGCTGGCGTATGGGATTCATCGATTATTCGTTCAAGCAGTTGCGCGATGTTGCGGTAAGTGTTGACGGACAGAAATGGGAGTCGCAAGCTTCGGGTGACGTTGAACTTGCGCTTACGGAGGGAAACTGGCGATATCTGCAATTGCGCAGCCCGGTCGAGTGCCGATATATCCGGATGACCATTATCCCCTATTCTTGGGCTTATAACAGCTGTGAGTTTGAGGCTTACGCGCCGAAAAATTAATTGCCTAAAAAACAGAAACTATGGAAATGAAACGAATATGGGCCGCACTGGCATCTGTTTTGATCCTTGCAGGATGTCAGGAAGCTGCTGAATACGAGCCTTCGATCTACATCACGGAGGCCCAGCGGGAACAGGCAAAGGTCGTAACGATCTCTGCGGCCGGAGAGAAAGCCCGGTTTTCGATCTCCGCTTCGCAGATTGTGGACAGGGATACCCGCGTGACCGTCGAGGTTTGCCCCGAACTGCTCGAATCCTACAACATCTCTTCCGGACGCTCGTCGATACTGCTTGACGAGACGTTGTATGACTTCTCGAAGAATGAGGCGACAATCAAGGCCGGAACCAATGTCTCGGATGATATAGAGATTACCATGAATCAGCCGCTCGATCCGGGAAAGTTCTATTGTCTGCCGCTTCGGATTGTGCATACCGATGGCAGTATGCCGATTCTCGCATCGTCGAGCACGCTTTATCTTGTGTTGCGGGCTCCGGCTCGGGGCAAGGGCGTCTACATCGGGTCCGGCAACAAATACGTCGTGCCGGGGTTCTACAACCAGAGCGACCTGTCGGCTCTTCCGGAGGTTACGCTCGAATGCCGGGTCTATGTGGAGAACTTCCAGAACAACAATCCTTACATTTCGTCGATCATGGGTCTCGAAGGCGAAGTCTGCCTGCGTTTCGGCGACGTGAAGATCGACAACAATGTCTTCCAGGTCTGCAAGGGCGACTACCAGCCGGCGGCGACCGCATCTCCGTGTTCCACCGGGAAGTGGTATCATGTGGCCGGCGTTTGGAGCCGGAGTACGCTGCGTATTTACCTGGACGGACAGTTCGTCACCGAGATGAAGCACAAGGGCGAGACGGTGAACCTTTCGACCGTCCACAGTTCGCCCAGCGGAAAGATCGGATTTGGCCTCGGGTGTGCCTCGATTTACCAGGGCAACCGGCCTTTGGACGGCTATCTGGCCGAGGCGCGGGTCTGGACGCGGGCACTCTCGGCGAACGAGATCGCCAATGTCAAGGATCTGGTGGTTGTCGATCCGCAGTCTCCCGACCTGCTGGCCTACTGGAAGATGGACGAGTGTGAAAAGACCAACTACCAAGACCCCAATTCGAGTTGGACGATAAACAACAAGATTGTCGATCAGACCGGGCATGGATACGATGCCTGCGGCCTTTCCGGGAATCCGTCGTTCAAGGAGGCGACGTGGTAACAGTGCGTTTTCCGCAGGGACGGGTCTCGGCGGAGGGTCGGTAGACCCCCTCGTCGGCCCGGACTTGCGACAAGACGATAGGGATGGGAATTTTTTTGGGGACGGACGGCCTTCGGGCCGTCCGTTTTTTTGTCCGGAGAGGGGCGTGCGGGCCCGTCGGGCCCGGGACCTTTCGTCGGAGTTCCGGTTGCAGCGGGTCCGACAGAGCGAAGGGGCGGCTCCTGTACGGAGCCGCCCCTTCGCTCTTGGGAGGTCGGTCGTTCAGAGTGCTGGCACGGGCCGCACCTCACGGCCGTCGGGAAGACGGTGCCGGGCGCCTGTCTGTCCCGATTCGGGCGGCGTGACGTCGTCCCGTCCGCACGGCAGGAATCACCGGGAGGTACGTATCGTAACGGTCTTTTTGATAACCAGCGGAACCGTCCGGTCTGTGGTGTTGAAATCCTTGAACTCCTCCGAGAGGTCGATCGGATCACTCGTTATCCAATCAAAAACCGTTTCGGTTTCGATGAGTAATTCAAGCTCCATTTTGATGGTCAGATCCTCCATGACGCCCAGCATCCGGGTTTGGCCCGTCAGTCGGTTGCCCGATTGCGGTTCGCACTCGATTGCCGTAATCATCTGTTGTCCGGCCGGTTTGTTGGCTTCGCAATCCCAGGCATCGGTCGTTCCGTTGATATACACGAAAAAGGAGTTGTAATCTTCCAGGTCGACTCCCTCGATCGTCAGGTCGATCTCCACCGGGCGGGTGATCTGGCGCATCGGCACCGTAATCTCATAATCGCGGTCAGCCTCGATGGCCTGCGTCACGCTGCCCCAGAAAAAGTATCCGGGAACTTCGTAAAAGTAGTAGACCTCGGGACTTACCGGACCTCTTGTGCTGTGGGACAGCGCTTCGATTTGGGCGTAGAGCGAAACGATCGAACCGTTGAGTTGGAGGTTGTCGGCCTCATTGCAGACTTGCAGGGAATAGGTCCCGGGTTCGAGGAGGTTGGGGATTTCGAAACGGGTCTCGGAGACGAGCCAGGCCAATTCGGGGCTCAACAGACGGATGCCGTACCGGTCGGGCATGGCGGCATCCGGGGAGCGTTTCGACCAGTCGGTGATGAGGGTGATTTTCCCCGTTCCGGGGTGGCTCCAGTCGACCTCGACCTTGACACATCCGGCGAGTATGATCGCCGCGCATATTGAGAAAAGAGTCTTTTTCATGGCGTCAGTTGATTTTCCAGATGAAATTTACGCCGGCCTGGATCGGCAGGACGGTATTTTTTTCGAGATTGTCGTTGATGTAGGCGTTCATGTTTCCCTCCCGGCGGTAGCTTTCGTATTCGAGGTGTACATAGCCCACTCCGAGGGTGAAGTCGAGGTCCCAGCAGCGGGAGAGTTTCATGCGGTAGCCGCCCATGACGCCTCCGGCCAGCACGTCGCCCTGATATCCCTTGTCGCCGGGTTTGAGGTTGAAACCTCCGGCCAGGAACTGCGGGCCTACGAACCAGTTCATCTTCTCACCGAGGTAGATGCGCACTTCGGGTGCCACGAACCATCCGGCCCAGTTGTGTTCCCACGAGTCTTTTTTCCACATGGCATAGCCTCCGTTGACGACGATTCCCACCCGTTCGGCGGGCCGCCATTCGATGCCGAGGTTCGGCATCAGTCCCAACCAGTAGAGCGCATTGGTGCGCAGGGCGAACTTTCCGGGATTCCACGGCTCGGCTTCGGTCTGGGGAACTTCGGCAACGGGGGCCGGTTCCGGCGCGATGTCCGTTGCGGCTTCGGCCGTTGTCTCGGCCGTTGTCTCGGCCGGGGTCGGGGCCGGGGTCTCCATGGCGGGAGTCGGTTCGGGGGCGGGTTCGGGCTGCGGTGCGGGTTCGACGAGGATGCGCACCGTGGCGACGGCACGCCGGGCCTTTCCGTAGTCGGGCTCTGCGGTGTCGATGCCGGCACCCCGGGCGGAGATCTGTCCGGCCGGGAAACCCTTTCGGATCAGGTAGCCGGCGACGTTGTCCGCACGGCGTTGCGTGACGATGCGGTTGGCTGCGACGGTACCCGTCGGGTCGGCCCATCCGACGATCTCAACCGTGGCCTCGGGATGGCTGTCGAGGAGGGCCAGAAGCGGTTCCAGCGCCTGAATCTGGGTTTCGTCCGTGACGGTCCATTTGTTCCAGCGGAACTGGACGGTGTATTCACCGATGACCTCGGGCTCTGCGGCCCGAATTCCGGCAATACAGCACAATGCAGCGAAGGCTGCGAGCAGAGAGCGGATTTTTTTGTTCATACGGAAGTTTTTGGAGATATTCGGGAATTGAACATTTTTACCAAAAATACGAACAAAAAACATCCGGTCAAAATCGGCAAAGGCTCCTTTTGTAGTTTAGGCAAGAAATTGCGGTTCAGGCAAGAAAAATTGTGGTTCAGGCAAAAAAAATTGTTACACAGACAAATTTTTCCGGAATCATCCCGCCGTGTTAATCCTTCAATTTGCGCCATCGGGCGGGGGTGCAGGACTCCTTTTCGGTGAAGATCCGCGTGAAGTGGCTTTGCGAGAGAAACCCCGAGGCTTCGGAGATCCAGGAGACGGTCTGCTCGGGATGCTTCACGAGCATGCTCTTGGCGTATTCCAGACGCAGCATCGTGATCCATTCCCGGAAAGAGGTGTGGTAAGTCGTCTTGATGTAATCGGCCAGATAGGTCCGGTTGGTCCCGAGTTCCTCGGCCAGCTCCTCGATGGTGAGTCCCGGCTGTGTGAATCCGTGCCCGTTGAGCCAGAGTGTGAGTTTCGGCGGAATGGTGAGGTGCCCGATCGGCGCGGTATCCTCGCTGTCGGGGAGATTCGTATCGGGCTTGCATTCCATTTCGGATTCGAGGATGCGCTCCACCTGTTCGTAGAAGAGCAGGTAGTTCATGTACGAGCAGAAGAGGTAGATGTAGAAGGGGATCGAGGAGAGGACCCACAGAAAGACGTAGCGTTTCGGCAGGAAGGTCAGCACTCCGCACCCGACGCCGTAGACGACGGCCCAGTAGGTGAAGATCGAGAGCCAGCGGATATAGGCGGCGATGTGGTCCGAGTGGAAGTCATCGACTATGCGCACGGCCTTCCGGTAGGTGCGTACGAGCCTCCGGGCGAGGCGGAAGGCGTAGACGAAGAACCAGATGGCCATGATCAGCAGTCCGATGAACTGGGGGATTCCGGCGGGCATCAGGAGCAGCACGACGGCCGACACGCCCGTGAAGAGCAGCCATCCGAGGATGTGCCGCAGGAAGCGGTTCCGGCAGAGGTAGTTCCGGTCGAGCAGCGAAGTCAGGGCCGAGCTGAACAGCCAGGCCGAGAGGTAGTAGGTCGAGAGGTTCAGGAAGATGGCCTGGTCCGGATGCGAGAAGCGCAGTTCGCACAGCAGGTGTACGAGGTAGTTGGCGGCCAGAACCAGCAGGGCCACGCCCATGATTCGCCGCGAGCGGAGGTAGTTGCTGAAAATGGGTTTGTCGGGGGTTCGGGCCGTTAGGAAGTAGATGCCGAAGAAGAGCATCAGGGCCAGGGCGGCACAGAGGGAGTATCCGTATAAGGGGTGGTTCATGGAACGTGCGTACTTGGGCTTGAAGATCAGGTAAAGGTACAAAAAAATCGGAAACAGTTCTCGAAAACCTTGTTTTGTCCCTTTTCCTGTGTCGGCTCTCCTGCCCGACACGTTTTGAAACCGACCGGGTTATTGTTTTCCGAAGGGGGAGTGTTCCAACAGGGCCTCCGCGGGGATTCCGGCCGACTGCGGCCAGAAAAATTCATCCTCCGTATCGTCGCACCAAAAGAGCGGCAGCATCAGAGGCAGATACTGGAACAGGTGGCGGCCGTCGGTCAGACTTGCGAAGACCACGATGAAACTATTCATCCGCATGCGCTCGTCCCAGGCAAAGCGCCACGAAAGATAGAGGTTCTGCATCCGTCCGGGACGGGTCACTACATCCACGCCCTCTTCTTCATCGGGAGTGAAATGGCCCGAGTCGAGCGACAGTTCGCCCAGCTCCATGAACCCTTCGGGGGCTTGAAGGACGCACGTCGCCTTGAAACACTCCCTGCGGCGGATCGAGCGGTGGGGAATCGTCGCGCGGGCCACCACCCAGACCGAATCCGCATGCCGGATGGCGTGCTCGACCTCGAAGCGCACCTGCGGACGTTCGAGGGGTTTCAGCCGGCGGTTGACAAGGTCGGCATCCTCCGAGTCGTGCCATCGGGTTGATTCGCTGACCGCGACGGTCGGTTCGAGACGCGCGGTTCTCCGGGTGGTAGCGCAACCTGCGGTTGTCAGCAGCATGGCGGCGCAGATCCAGCGTTTGGGTCCCATGATCCGTGCCGGTCAGTCGTCGATGGCAACCTCGCCAGCAGCGTCGGCCGTGAAGGCGACGGTGTAGTAGTTCGTCACGGTGAAGCGGCCCTGGTATTCGGGCGACTCGCTCTCGTCGACGTAATTCAGTTCGAACTGTACCTGCATCTGTTGCGACTCCGCACGGTACTCCTCGCTGCGGTTCCAGCGGTCGACGTTGCTCAACGACACCGGCCAGACCCGGAAACGGAACATCCCGGCCGACTTCAATGTCAGCTTCTTGCCCTCCTCATCGGACATCACCAGCGCATCCGCCGCTTCGCCGATTTTCTGAAGGTAGTCAAAGTCGATGGCCGCGAGGTCAAGCGGTGTCGAACAGGCGTAGGAGTTGGTCTGACGATCGTTCTGCTCCGGGCCGTCGGTCTCGAACTTCCCGTTGGTGAGTTGGAACGCGAGGTGGTAGTTGTTGTTGTCGGCGTCGATATAATAGACGTCGATATACGTGAGGATGTTCTCCAGTTGGCGGTCACGGTTGTCCTCGCGCCACTCCACCTCGTAGATCTTGTATTTCGAAGTGTCCACATGCTCCGCAACGAGTTCCCTGATTTTGGCAAGTCCCTCGGCGGAGGCCATCGGGAAGGTTTCGCCCGAGCCGCAGGCCGTAAGCGTCAAGGCGGCGACAACAATCGCCACGGCAATTTTCGTCAGTTTGATCATCATATCCGTATGTTTTTTGTTTATTGTTTTTTATCCCAAAAGCGAACGGAAGGCTTCGAACTCCTCCCACGAATCGAAATATTTGGCCTCGAAGATGATGTAGTTGTCCGGCGTCTTGACCTTGCACTGGTGTTCTTCCTCGTCATCCTTCACATACTCAATGTCGGAGGTGAGGAACGAGCGGTATTCGACCTTCCCCTTTTCGACCTCGGGGTAGGTTACGCGCGTGCCGTCGACGGTGATCCGCCCGCCTGCGGCTTTCAGCGCCCGGGCATTGCGTATGCCCCGCCAGGTGAAGAAGAGCAGCAGCACGCCGCCCACAATCAGAATGGTCGAGAAGACTGCCGGCGAGAGAATCCGCAGATGGCGGATACGAAGACCAAAGGGAAAGAGGGCCGGAATGACGATCATCCCCACGCCGAAGGCCAGATTCGACCACTGGTTCGTGAAGATGCTCGCAGGCGTGTAGTTGAAGCTCCTTTGGATGCGTTCGAAAGGTTTGTTTTCCATAAAAGTTACCGGTTGGTCAGTTTTTTATGGAGGCAAAGATAGCATAAAAAAGCAAAAATATGACCGATCGGTCATATTTTTGCTTCGATTTTTGGGAAAAGGCCCTACGGGGACTCCCTACCGCGTCAACAGCCCGTATATATGGTGGAAACGCTTGCGGAGAATTCCGACATCGAGGCCGTCGGAGAAAGACATCTGATAGGCCAGTCCGATGAAGACCTGCCGGAACAGAGCGGCGGCTTCCTGTATGTCGGTGTCTTCGCGCAGTTCGCCGCGTTCGACCCCCCCCCGAATGATGTCGTTCCAGAGTAGCTCCTCCTTTTCCATCCACTCGTGGAGTTTCTGCTTGCCGTCGGGATAGTAGAAGAGCACCTGCTGGTAGAGGTGAAAGTAACCGGCATTGGCCAACTGTCCGGGCATCTTCTCCCGCTGGATGTTGCCCAGGCGCACGATTTCGGCCATCGTGCGCTCCACGCCCTCGACGTATTTGTCGATGAAGTCGCGCAGCGACCCGTCCGACGGGGCGAACTTGTTTTCGGGGTCTTGGAGATGGAAGAGATAGCGGTCGGCCACGGCGATGAACAGATCGAGTTTCGAGGGATAATAGTTGAAGATCCCGGTTTTGGTCAGCCCGACGCTGTGGGCGATCATTTGCAGGCTGACGCTCTCGTAGTTCATCGACATGAAGAGTTGCAGGGCATTTTGCAGAATCTCTTCCCGATTGGTTTTCATGGCCGTTTGTTTTTCGATTTCAAAGATACGTGCTATTTCGGGGAAAAACGAAGATTTCCCAAATTTTCATAAGACAATCTTGAAAAACTCGTCCTGATCAACATTTTTTAGTTCATGAATGGAAAGAGATGTATCGCTCAAGTGTCGCTTTTACCTTTTATTCCGCCCTTCCCGTTTGGTAGCGACAAGCCAAAGCCGCCGGAGGGATTTGCGCAAGGTTTGCCTGTGGCAACTTGTTCTGACCTTGCGCGGTCCGTCCGGCAGCTTATCTTTGCGGCAGAAAGGGAAGGGCTACTTGTTTTTTAACTTCGCAGCATCGCGTTTGAGCTGTTCGGCCTCTTGAGCTTTCAGCCGCGCCTGCTCGTCGAGAGCGGCCCTTCTGCGTACCAACCGCTCGTACTTCTCGACATCCTGCCGCATTGAGTCGATACGTCGTTGGTCCCGCTCAGTCTCGAACAACTCCTCCAATTCCGACAGCCGCTTCGGCGATGCCTCGCCTTTCATCAGCACATAGCGATACTTCAGGTCGTTGTCATACCGGCTGCGGTCGGGCCGCCAGTCCAGGTAGAGCCCGACAGACTGCACTGCAATCACGATAAACATCGACATGAAGAGCCAGAAGTTGCGAGTTGCGTCTAGTGAGAACGAGAAGCGGTGCTGAACCATCCGCGGCGGCAGCTCCTCGGGAATCTCCAATTCAGCCACTTTCTCGTCGATCTCCGAAATCTGCACTCCGAGGTCTTCGCTAATCTGCTCCTGCCGCTCGGAGATCGCTTGCAGCCGTTGTTCGATCCGATGGCCCCGTTCCTGCTGTGCCTCGCTTACCCTTGTCTGGGCCTGTTCCAATTGCAGAATCCGAATCTGCAGATGCTTGATCGCGTCCGTATCAATGGTTGCTACCGGTTGCGATCGGGCCTCGGCCAACTCCGTGCGGAGCGTTTTGATAAGGGTCTCCTTCAACTCTTCGTACATCTCGAAGGAGAGCTCCAGGGTGTTCTCTTTCATCTTTTCGTATTTTAGGTTTGTTATCCGATTTTGCGGGAGCGTGCCTCCATGCGACGCTTGCGCTCCATGAGGGCACGGCCATCGCCTCGGCCGCCTTGTTGATCAGTGCCGTGATGCGGGCTATATGCTCCTCGGGGCTCTCGCCCTCACGTCGCTGCATCATCTCGGGTGAAAGGGCAAATGGCGAGTCGAACGGCGGCAGTGGAATCGACCCGGCACTGCCGAGCGACACCGATCCTGCGCCATGGCTTCCACCGCCTCCCGTTGCGGAGAAGGGACGCCCGCCTCCGAACAGACCAGCAAAAGCAGCCCGGAAGCTCCCGACTGCCGCCTTGAGTCCCGACATCAGGGTTGCTTGTCGCTGTTGCACTTGTCCGAAGTGGCGATCCAGCTTCGAGAAACTGAAGGCCCGGTCGACCTTCGAGCCGGAGAACTCAAGCCCGTTTTTCGAGAACAGAACGCCCTGCTTTTGGTTGGTAGAACCGCAATACTTGTAGCGGACATTGATGCCCTGTTCCTTTAGCTTGCCTTCCAGTTCGTTCCAGTTCCTGCACTTGGGCAGGCACTCCTTGATCGCATCGTAAATCTCATACTGGGTCCGGTCGGGCTCACGCAGCCGTTCCCGCCGGACGGCCTCCTTGCCCGGAGCCAGATGCAGCCCGAAGCGTTCGGTCAGCTCGCGACAGACCTTCGCATTACGGAGTTTGATGTTGCGGTCGGAGATGGTCTGCCCGTGATCACCTACGCGATTGTAGACCAGATGACAATGGGGATGGGGCTGGTCGAGGTGTCGCACCAAAAGGTATTGCGTATTGGTGATGCCCATCTTCTGCATGTATTCCCGGGCAATTTGTGTCATCCGTTCGTCGGTGAGCTTCGGGGCATCCTCCGGCGAAAACGACAGGGAGATATGTCCGACGTTCTGCTTCAAGCGGGGATTGAGGCGCGCCTGATCCTCGAAATCCTCGACCATCTCCCGTACGCCGGGCGGCTCGACACCCCGAGCCTCCAGCACGCGCGACTGCTCCTTCATTACATAGCCGACCGTGCCGCCGAACGATCCTCCCGAAATGACCTTACCGATCACGGCGCAGGGCTTCGATCATCCGCACCAGCTCGGCCTGAAGCGTCGCATGTCGCGCTGCGACGGCGGCGAATCCCTGGGCGTGGGCCAGCCGGGTCAGCTGGTTCAGATTGCGGGCAAGGCCCTTGAGCTGGGCGAGCCATTCGAGGTGTTCACTCCGCAGCCGCTCGCGGACCGAGCCGTGGAGAATCAGTTGCCGCAGCACCTCGGTGCGCGTGGTGCCGGCCGCACGGGCCAGGGCGCGGAGCTTGAAGTTGCAGGCGGTGTTGCACCGCAGGGTAATGCGGTACTCCTGTTTTCGGGCGCGTCCCAAAGGCGGACGGCCCCCTTTCTTCGGTGTATTCATGGATTGGAATTTTTGAGTTGAGACCATCGGGATAGGGCCTTGCGGCCGGTTTTTGGCTGACAAAAACACAAACTTGCCTCTGTTACCTCTGCTATTCGAATGCTCGGGGATCTCCCCGGCATTCTCAATCGACTATTTGCTCTCTCGCTCACCGAGAATCCGTTGAATATCCGATGAGCGATATCGGATCTTGTTGCCGATCTTGACGGCCTTCAGATACCCTTTCCGGTTCCAATGCCAGAGCGTTGCATCGCATACGCCGCACAGCTCCTTGACCTGCTCCTTGGTCAGGAAGCGTACCTTGCGAGCTTCGGCGACCTGGGAGGCCAACTCCTCTTTGGCGCGATTGATCAGATTGCTGGAGAAGGCCAGCAGATCCTCGCCGCTTACCTCCAGACGAATGCTTCCGGGCGCTTCGCGGAGGATGGATAATAAGTCTTTCATAAGTTGCTGTTTCCGCGCGGGTGGGACGGCGCTTTCCGGCGGAACAAAAAGCGACGCCGTCACCCGGATATCCGAGTAACGGCGCAAATATAATAACTTGATTGAACGAACTTTAAGCGTTTAATTCGCGGCAGGTTCGGACGAATTAAACGAGTTCGTTTCGGATAGAAAATCTTTGATTTCGCGAATGGCGACGGCTTCGGGACCTCGATCTCGGACCGATTTTCCGGCAAGCAGCGGCTCGGTCAGCCGGCTGTATGCCTCTTGAATACCGCGTTCGTGGACGATGCGAATCTCTCGGCTGTATTCCTCCTGCAGTGCGTCGCGGAACGGTTTGATCGGAATCGGGAGCGTCAGATAACGCAACTCTTCGAGGGCGATCTTCAGTCGGGCAATATCGGTTTGTGTATGCCGGGTGAGGAGATACGTCCCGATCTTACGTCGCAACTCCTCGGGACGGGATACCGTCGGGGCGAACATCTCCGTCAAAGAGCGGGTGGTTCCCGGACGCCCCGGCTTGCGTTTTGAGCCGTTCCTGTCGTCCGACGACTCCTCCATGGCCCAATCCAGCACCTGATCGCTTTCTGCCAGGCGCATGGCTTCGCGGTGGGTTTTCCACTCCTCCCGGGTCCGAAGCCCCAGTTTGATGGAACGGGCAATCAGCAATCGGATTGTGGCGCTCATGGTGATCTTCTGGAAGTAACCCAGGTCGGGAGATCGGCGTAACTCTTCACAATGCTCCACCATGCGTTCGAAGCTCTTTCCGAAGTAGAGCCAGCAGAGCATTGCCGGAACCGGCGATCCGGCAACCGGCTGCTCACACTCTCCGATCAGTTTGCGGGCGAGGTCGTTGTCTTGGGCGGCCTGTTCGATCTCGTCGACATGGTCGAACAGCCCTTCATTGGCCTTGGCCGTCGCGAGCTTCCGATATTGCGGAATAAGGGCGATGGCCTGAAGCAATACGGCCTGACACCCGGCCATATCCCGGGTGTTCATCGACTCTTCGAATGCGGCATATTCTTCGGGATGGGCCTCCATCCACTCCCGCAACTTTGCCTTGAAGGCTTCGTATTCCACCTGCCCCATGGATCTCGCTATTGAATAGTGAACGCACTGCGTTCAATTATGACAACAAATTTACTAATTCTTTTTTCATTTCATCATCGATGGTGCGGTAGCGGGCAAAGGCTTTGCTGCCCTCCTTGTGTCCGCTCAGAGCGCCGACCAGATTGGGATCCTTGACCTGCCGGTAGAGATTGCCGACAAAGGTCCGACGCGCCAGGTGCGACGAGGCGATCTCATACAATACCCGCTTCTCTTCTTCGCGGGTCGTCGGGTTGATGACCGTAACCAATCGCTTCAACCCGGCCGCCTTGAAGATCCGCTTGATGGCCAGGTTGTATTTCTGTTCGGAGATGAACGGCAGCAGCTTGTCGCCGTCACAGGCTTCATACCGGGCAAGAATCTCCGTGGCCATGGCGTTGAGCGGTACCCGTACCGTCAGCGGACGTCCCTCCTTGGTCTTGCGCGGAATGTATTCGATAGCGCCGCCGATGAGATTCGATTTCGTCATCTTCAGCAGGTCGCCTACCCGGCAGCCGATCAGACATTGGAAAACGAAGATATCCCGCTGGATGGCTAACTGGGGATGGCGCTTCAGATTGGTGGCGTAGATCCGGTGCAGCTCCTCGATGGTGATATAATACGGCGTCCCGTAGGTGCACTCCTCCAGCGGAAAATCGTCGAACGGCCGGTTCCGGCTCTTCTTATGGGTGTTGCACCAATAGAAGAAGGTTCGGATACGCGAGAAGCAATCCAATAACGTATTCTTTCCTCGGGGTTGCGGCGTGCGGGCTTCGGGAATGGCCTCGTAAATCTCTGGATAGATGGCGCAGTAGCGGTATTCGTTCTCCAGAAAACTCCAGATGTCCCGCAGGGTGTCGGCCGTTACCCGGTCCACATCCAGCGTGAAGTCCTCCTTTCCCATCTGGGTAGCCCGGATGTAGAGTTCATAACGCTGCAAAGCCCGCTTGATGACGCGATAGTTCTTTTTGCGAACCTCCGAAAGCCGGTGCTTTTCGAGAAACTCGTCGAACAGCGCGGTCAAGGTCGGTTTGATGGTGGATACTTGCTCCAGGTTGTACTTCTGCGGATTGTAATATTGGTCCAGCGCCTCCTTCAGCCAACCCTTTGATACCGTCTCTTCGGGGCGGTTCTGATAGGCTCTCTCGATGTAGGTCTTGAGCCTGCGGGCTTCGTTGTTGTAGCGGGTGCGCATGGCCTCGTCGCAGACGACTTTGCTCTTGACCTGCTCGGCCTTGTCATCCCAAAGATTCGGATTGATCGTAAGACGGGTCGGAGCGACCAGATCGAGTTGCCGGCCGTCGCGCAGACGCGCGTAGATGGTCGCCTGGGACTCCGTGTCGTAACGGGTGACGCTCTTTTTGAGAATGAGGGTTACTTTCATGGTTCAGCAAGATCTAGGGGCTTGAGACAAAGATAGAAATCTTTCCCCACATTTTCCCCACGTCTGCTAAAAAATGTTCAATCGGGATTTGTCAGGTAAAATTATTGAATGTTTATATACTATTGATAATAAATAAAATAAATGCAAAGTCATCTATTTTGACTTCTATTTAGGTTTAATAGAATTTAGTATATTCAAATGCGGTTCCGGGTACGCAAGGGATGCCAAATGGTTGCTTCGTCGCTGTTTGGCATTTTTTATTGGGACGAAGCGACCGACCTTGAACCTGTGACGCGATGAAACCGCTCCGCACCTTGTGCCTCCTGCTGACGATCTTCGTTTCGGGAAGCCTGTCCCATGCGCTCGAAGCGCAGACCCTGTTGATTGATTCCTGGCCGGAGACGGTGCCGGGAGCCCCTGCTCCGGGGCGGAAGGTTGCCGAGACGCTCCCCGCGTACCGCGGCACGGAGGTGCATCATCTGTTGTATCTGCCGGAGAACTACGACCCTTCGCGCCGGTATCCGGTCCTTGTCGAGCTGACGGGCAACCGCTGGGCCTACGGGAACGGCACGGTCGAGGAGGCGCATCTGGGCTATTCGATCACGCTGGGACGCGATTTCATCTGGGTGGTCCCGCCCTATGTCAACCGGGCCGGAACGGCGAATGAGACCACCTGGTGGGGCGATGCCGAGCGGACGGCGGCCTATCTGAAAGAACTGGCGGCCCATCTGGTCGAAAACTGGCAGGCCGATCCGCGGCGTATTTTCCTGTGCGGGTTTTCGCGCGGGGCGATCGGATGCAGCTACATCGGGCTGCACGACGACGAGATCGCACGGTTGTGGTGCGGGTTCCTCTCGCACGACCACTTCGACGGCCAGCGTGAATGGCCGGGTCAGGAGTGGGGTTTCCCGCTGGCGGAATACCGGCAGGAGGCTGCCGAACGCCTGAAACGGGTCGGCGGACGGGACTGGTACGTTTCGTCGAACGGACGGGCGCGCAGCCCCTACCCGGAGGTGCTCGGGACGATGGGCGTGGCCGGATTCGGGAACTATTTCTTTGCGACGGTCGACATCCGGAAGCGTTTCCCGACGATCCCGAACGACTGGTTCGGGAGTGCGCACAACGACTGCTGGCCGGCGTTCGACCTTCCGGAGAGTGCCCGGATCCGCTATTGGCTCCGCCGGGTCGACAACCGGCTGCAAGGGGTAAAGGTCTGGAAGCGGGATTACGTCGATGCCGAAGCGGTCGCCGGGTTCGGCATGGTCGTCGACTCGGGAACGCCCGGACAGCAGGCCTGCATCTATGCCGACCTGCCGACGGATTCGTGCCGTGTCGTGGAGTTGGTTTACCGGGAGGATGACGGGGCGCCGGTCCGGCTGTCGTCCGCGACGAATCCCCGGGAGTTCCGGTTCGGGCTTCCGGCCGGCAGCCGACGCCTGACCTTCCGCTTCGGGTGGGACGGCCGCCGGTCGCCCGAATACGCGTTGAACCGCGAGTAACGCCTGCCGATGTCCTGCTGACACCCGCCCGCCGGTTGACAAACATTCAACTGACGCCCGATGCCGGCCTGCCGACACCTGCCGGCGTCGTGGGGTTCCGCGGCGTTCCGGGGCGGGCTTGCGGCTACCCTATTCCCCGCGGATAAACATCCGTTCGTAATTGATTGTCAGCTGCCGGAAGGTGCGTACGAAGTCGGCGCCCAGTGACCCGACGGTGAGCAGCGTGGCGGCATCCGTCCCGTTGCAGATCACCTCCGTGTCGGGCAGCCCTGTTGGTTTAGTGTCCGAATCGCGAAGTATCGACCTCCTTATGCCTGCGCTCCTTGTAGCCGCCGAAGCGGTAGGAGAAGTGTACGGTCGCCGTGCGCGTATGGCGCTGTGCACCCATATTGAGCCACTGCCCGCGGTAGCGGACCTTCGTATTGGGCATGCCGCTGTCGAAGAGGTCGTTGCAGCGCACGGAAAGGGTTGCGCGGCCCCGGTCGAAGGTCCACTTCACGGCGACGTCGGCCGATCCGAGCGGTTCGATGTCGAAGGTCCCCTGAATGGCCCCCGACTGGAAGAAGCCGTTCATTTCGAGGTCGAGGGCGGGCTTGCGGCTCAAATGGAAGGTGTTCACAAGGCGTGCGATGCCGACCCACTTCGAGCGGTCGAACGACATGTCGTGGAACGGATCGCACTTCTGCCGCATCCGCATCCCCGTAAGCGTCAGCCGCGAGTCGAGCCACCGCCCGATGCGGAACGGAATGACGGCATTGGCGCCCCACTGCCGGTTGAAGTTCCAGTTGAGCGACTGGTAGATCAGCGCCAGCCGGTCGGATGCCTGCCAGGCGGCCTGCACGAAGTGGTCGGGCTGTTCGTTCCAGAAGAGCACGAAGATGTACTTCTGGCGATAGATGTAGACGGCCTGCGCTTCGTAGCTGCACGACGGACGGAGTCCCGACGTGCCGTGGATCTCCGAATAGCCGTCGATGTAGGAGACGGCGCCCTGCATCTCCCAGTACGAAGGATACTCCTTGTCCGACGAGAAGTTCAGCTGCACGATATGCCGCTCGGAGGGCATCCAGTTCAGCGACGCCTGCGGATACAACGACCAGTTCTCGTAGTCGCCCAGACGGTAATACTCCCCGGCGAGCGAGGCCGAGAAACTCATCTTTCCGAACTGACGCCCGAAACCGGCATAGAGGTTTGCGGTGTATTCGTCGAGCCGGGCGTCGGTGTCCGAGGTCGTGGGCGCGCCTTCGAGCACGGTGTAGTGCTGCCGGTCGTGCGAACGGGCGAAGGCGAAGGCCCCGCCGGCCGTCAGCTCCCAGCCCGAGCCGAATACGTGACGTTCGTCGACGGTGGCGTTCAGCCGGTCGATGCGCTGCCCCGAGACAATATCGAAGGCTGTGGCCGACCCGTCGGCATAGTCGTTTTCGAGCGTCGAACGCCCGGGATTGTCGTAATGGGTGTAGTCGAGGCCCAGGTCGAGCCCGAATGCCGAGGTATAGCGCAGCGCGAGGTTGTGCAGCGTCCGGTCGCTCAACTTCTTCGAGAGCGACTCGACATAGGTTCCCGTCGAACGGGACAGACCGTCGGTGTTCGGCGAGAACGACGCGGTGTAGGCGGCGCTCACCCGCCCCCGCTGCTTCGGGGCGTACTCGACGGCGGCCCGGAGTTGATGGCTCCACCCCTCGTCGGTCATCCATTCATCCTGCCGGATGTCGTATTGCCTCCCCTCGAAGGTGTGCAGCGAGCGCAGGTCGAAACTCGACAGCTCCTTGCTCCGGGCCGCCGAATAGGTAACATCCGCCGACCATCGGGGCGACGTAAGGACGAAGTTTCCGCCGGCATCGTAGGTATCGTACCAGCGGTTCGTGTAGTTGGCATGGACTTCGCCCGAGAAGGCTGTCTCGTGGCTGCGGCGCAGCACGACGTTGATCGCCGCTCCGCGGACGTGGTACTGCGGCGGGGCGCTGAACATCACCTCGGCCTTCTCCACCCGATCGACCGGCGTCGAACGCAGCAGCGAGGCCAGCTGCTCCGGGGTCATCGTCGAGGGGCGCCCGTTCAGAATCACCGTGACGGACGACGCTCCGGCCAACGTCAGCGCGCCCTCCTGCTCCGCAACGCCCGGCAACCGCGTCAGCGCCTCGTAGGCGTTGTTGACGGCCTGCCCCTCGACCAGCCTTTCGAGGTCGTACGAGAGCCGCCCCTGCTCGACCTGCACCACGGGACGCTCGCCTTTGACCACCACGGCATCGACGGCTGTATTCGCCTCCGTCAGGCGGATATCGCCCAAATCGGAAAGATCAGACTCGATGCAATACAACTCATAGACCAGATGCTGGATCTGCAACCGGTAGGGCCGCACCGCCGAGCGGATCTCGAAACGCCCGTCCGCACCCGAGGCGACGGCGTCCAGATAGACCGAGTCGCGGTCGAACAATACGACGGCAGCACCCGCGACGGGCGCGTCCGACGAATCAATGATCCGCCCGCGGATCGTGGCGTCGGACGGCGTGTCCGAACGGGTGGCAGTTTGGGCATGTGCGGCGAACGCGGGAAAAAGGAGGGCCGGAATCAGCAGCCGGCAGAGCGTGTGGAATTTCATCGTTTTGCAGTTTTCGAAGGGGGTTCTTTCTGCTGCAAAATTACATCGGAAAGGACCTTTCCGGTGCGGATCGGATCTTGCCGGCCCGATCCCAACTGCCTGATGTGCAATGCCGAATTCCGGAAAAATCTTGCCGGCAACGGCCGTCGCCTTGCTCCGCCGCCGAACCCGTCCCGACGGCGGCCGATCAGTTGAAAAACGCGAGCAGCCGCTCGCGATCGGCGGCTCCGGATTCGGCGATGCGCCGTTTGAGTTTCGATTTGAGCGTGTAGACGCCGTTGAGCGACATGCCGAGCATGACGCAGATCTCCTGCGGCGAGAACCCGGCGATGACCAGCGCCGCGAAGTCATAGTTGCGCGCCGTCCATCCGGGCAGCTGTTCGCAGAGCCGCGTGACGGCCCGGTCGCTGTACAGGTCGGCCATTCCCACGACGTCGGCCAGCACCGCGGGACTCAACGCCAGTTCGCGCATCTTGGCCGTCAGCCGCTCGCCCTCGCCGAAGGTGTAATACGTCGCGGCGATGTCGCGCACGGCGGCCACACGCCCTTCGAGAAGCCTTTTCACGGCCGCTTCGCGGGCATCCGACGCGTCGAGCCGCGACGTGAGGCTGTCGTGCGACTCGCGGTAGGAGTCCACGAGGGCCAGCGACTCGCTCAACTGCTCGTCGCGTCGGCGCAGCTTGCGGCGGTAGCTGACTACGGCCCACCCCGCCGCCGTGACGACCAGTACGGCCGCCAGCGCCGTAATCCAAGCCCGGTAACGGAGCGACGCCTCGCGCAGCGCCACCTCGTTGGCCGTGCGGTAGCGTCGTTCGAGCTCGGCGACCTGCGCCCCGCGCTGCACCTCGAAGAGCGAATCCTTCACCGAGACATACTGCCTCATGTAGTCGTAGGCCCGGGAGTCGTCGCCCCGGTCGTGGTAGATTTCGGCAGCCAGGTCGAACAGCCCGACATCGCCCTGATGGAACGTATCCCGGCAATCGAGCGACTGTTCGATGTAGTAGCGTGCCGAATCGAGCTGCCTGTCCTGCTGGAAGATGATTGCCGAGGCGACGTTGTAGAAAGAGCGTCCGGTATCTTCCGATGCGGCCGTTCCGTATGACAGCGGGGCCTTGCGGATCACGTCGAGATCGATGCTGTCGCGTGCGGCCAACAGCTGCTCGGGTGTCCAGTCCCCGAGGTAGGCGTGGAACACGAGGTTTTGCAGGCGGATCTGCTGGGCGAAGTAACGGAACGGAATCGTATCGGCCGCCTCGACCAGCGGTTCCAGCGTCTTTACGGCCTGTTCGTAATCCCCGTTGGCACAGTACGACGAGGCCAGCATGAAGCGGCTGTATCCCTCCTGCTCGGTGTTGCCGTTCGCGCGGGCCGCCTCGACGGCCTTCGCAAAGGGCTCCACGGCGTCGTACCCCTGCTCGAAATAGAGCAGTCCCAGCGTATGGTAGACGGCCACAAGCAGCGTCTCGGTTCTCCTCCGCAGCGAATCGTCAAGCCGTTTTGCAGCAAGGGCTTTTTCGGCCAGAATCGCTGACTGGGTGTAGCCCCGGATTCCCTCTTCCAGATTGCCCGTCTTGACGTGCGCCTGGGCGTAGGTGTACCACGCCGCGGCCCGCTCGCTGTCCGAACCGTGACGGTCGTAGTAGCGCATACCACGGTCAAGGAACTTTTTGCCTGCCAGGGTGTCGCCCGACGAGACTTCGGCCAGCCCCAGTATCAGCGACCAGCGGGCCCGGTCGTTGCGGCTCATCCGCTCCGGGTTCATGGCCCGTAGCAGCCGCCGGGCGCTGTCGGGATGCTCCACGGCCAGAAAGCCGTCGACCGAGACGCCAGTCCCTTCCCGGGCCGTACATCCGACGGCTGCCAGGGCCAAAATCCCGAGTATCACCCGCAAACTTCGTATCATCCGTGTCTTCATCGTCACTCCTCCCATTCGATCGTTCCGGCGTTGTGGAAAAAACCGCTCACGAGCATCAGGTATTCGGGTATCCGCCCGTCGCAGCTCCACAGCAGCGGGATTCCGAACAGTTCCTCGGACGTGCGGCAGAGATCGAAACCGCAGGCTTCGAGCGAGGGCCTCACCCACTCCGGGTGCCGGCACGGGGCCTCTGCGGGACGGGTGCAGCACCCCTCCGGACAGTAGAGACACGTCCCGGCATAGGCGAACGCCCGGCCGCCGTACCGGCGCTCCATGTCGAGCAGCCGGCTTTCATGCCGCACCCGTTCGGGTCGGAAGAGCCGTCCGGCTTCGCGAAAGGGAAGCCCCGGGTTTGAGGGGGTTATTTTCGTAGCGATGATCAACGCCGTTCGGTAGCCTGCGAGGTAGTCGTCCATGTCGAATCCGAAGGGCGGGCAGGCCCAGCTGCGGCCGTAGTTGGGACACGCGCGGCAATACGCGGCGATGCGCTCCGGATCGCGGAAGCGTGCGATAAAGTCGGCGGCGGGCAGTGTGGCGGTAAAATCGAGGGCCGTATGTTCGGACGAGCGGTTCATACGGCAAAGATACGAAATCCTGCCTTCGGAGGATCATTCCGGAAGCAGGAATTTGTCGGAAAAGGGGAAAAACCGGAGGGACTCCGCGTGCGTCCGGCGGCAAACCGGGGATTCGGGTTGGCGGATTCATCGCCGCCGGAGCTGCCTTATGGATTTCAGGAGCAGCGGTCCGGAGAGGCGCAGGAGTGCAAGCAGCAGTAGAATCAGCATCTGTCGGTCGGTTTTCGGCGGTATTCCGGTTGCGGGAGATCGTGCAGGATCGTGGGGAGAGACGAGCATGCCCGCAATCGAATCGTCGGATCCGGCCGGCGGATCGTTGCGTCGGATGTTGAAAAAAAGTCCCCGGATGCGGCAGCCGTTTCGGGCCTTTGGAGGTTCTCCCATCCTCCATTCGCCCAAGGCGAGTCATCTCTCCGCTATCCAATCGGCCCGAAGGCTGTCGGCATCCGGGGACGGATTATTTCAGAATCCGGATTCGGGCTTCGGTGTACCGGCTTCCCGAACGGATGAAGAACGTATACTCTTTTCCTTCCGCCATGTCGGGGTCCGTAATCTGCGCTGTCGCATGATCCTTTGCATAGCTGAAACGGACCGGAGTATTGCCTCGCGGAGCGCATTCCGAATCATCGGACGACTCCGGGAGCGGTATGGTCACCGACCGATCGCCCGAAAGTTTCATTTCGTAGGTCGATCCCCATTCGGGCAGTTCTCCTGTTCCGGGCTGACCGACCGTATAGCGGAGTCGGGCGCCTACGATCCGCTCCTCTTTCGAGATCCATTCCGAGACGTATATCCGGGCGAGTTCCGAGATGATGGCCAGCGCCCATTTTCCCGAGGGGAATTCCATCAGAGCGATATCCTTGCAGACGAAATAGCCGTTTCCGGGGCGTATTGCCATTGTTCCGGCGTGTTTGTCGAGCCGGAGCTCGCCCATGTCGTCGAGTCCCTGGACGGCGCCCGCGTCGATGAACGAATAGCGGTTGTTGCCAGCCAGACGGTGCTCCGCGTCGAGGGTGAGGGTCTCGCCGAAGAGCGTCGTGCGGCCGTTCTCCTCGTCATACATGTCGATCGGGGTGCCCGTCGGTTCTTCGGGAACGGCGGGGACGTCAGGATCGGCGGGAGTTTCCGTCCGGTCGATCCGGAAATCGATCCGTATCTGCTCGGCCGCCTTGATGTTTTTTCTGATGGCCCAGATCCTGTAATTCTCCGCGTCGAGCTCCTCGCGGATGACGAATGCCACGAGGCGGCTTCCTGCGGTGAACCACTCCGAATAGGGAAGCCGGTAATTGACCTGGCCGTTCGGCAGGGTCACGGTGAAGGCTTTCGCTTCGGTATTGCGGTCTTTGCGGAATTTCTCGTATCCCTCCTCGTCGTAGATGAGGACGGGAAGTCCTCCCTGCGGAACGCCCTTTTCGTCGACCACCGTGATCCGAGCCACGGCATCCTTGTCGTTGGGACTGTCGTTCTTTTTGTCGCAGGAGGTCAGAAACAATATACCGTTCAGTACGGTGATCAGAATTGCAATGATGAATTTACGCATTTGTTATTTCGATTTTGGTGTCGTGAATTCCGGTTGCCCCGGGGGGTGGCAGATCGGATTTCCGGATGCAAAATTAGCGGTTTTGCCGCGTTTCGGATTGCACGACAAACCCTCCAGATCTAACACCTTTCGATATAAGATATTGATTTGCAGATTATTGCAATTCGCCTTCCGTCCGTATTTCTAACACCGTTCTGACACCGTTCCGAGCAGGGTGAGAAACAGCTCCCGATCGGGAGCTTCGGATGCCTTGATGCGGGATTTCAGTCTCGATTTGCGGGCATAGACGTTGGCGACGTTCTCTTCCATGAAGAGGCTGATGACCTGGGGCGAGAATCCGCCGAAGATGTAGCACAACAGCCGCACGTCGGACTCCTTCATCTTCGGGAAGTTGCGGCGGAGTTTCCGCATGACGCCGTCGTGCGCCATGTCGACGATGTGTTCGAGCTCCTGCAACATGTCTCCGTTTTCGGCGAACCCCTCGATGATGCGTTTCACCTCGCGGGTCATGACAGCCTGTCCCGAGACGGTGTTTTCGCGTTCGTAGAGTGTCTTTCCGAGTCGGTCGACGATGTCGAACCGCGAGGCGATGAGCCCCTTCATGCGGGCTTCGTCGCGGTCCCGCTGTTGGAGACTGCGGGCCAGGTTGCGGTATTCGGCTTCGGCCTCGCGGACGAGCAGCAGATAACGTTCGTTGCGCTCCTTGTGGAGCCGGATGCGCTGGCGGAGAATCAGCCCCGCAATCAGGAGCACCAGCAGTACGACTGCTGCGACGAGGCATTCGCCCAGGCGGCGGTTCTGCATCCGGAAGTCGGCGAAAGCGGCGCGTTCGCGGAAGTAGTCGCGCTCGATCATCCCGGCCGAAGTCTGCAAGGCCGTTCGGGTCAGCGAGTCGTTCAGGAAGATGAAGCGGTCGATCTTCCGCGCGGCCTCCCGGTAGCGGCCCGCACGGGACTCGACGCGGTAGGCCGTGTATTCGATCATGGACTGCATGTCGTCGTCCGGATCCAGCGCTTCGGCCTGTTGCAGATAGTACCGCGCGCTGTCGGGCCGGTTATGCAGCAGGAAGGTCTGTGCCCGCGTACAGCATTCTGCGGCGGAGGTGTCGCTGCGGATCGAGGCTTCGATGCGGTGTAACAGGTCATGGGGAATCCGCTCGGTCTCCGCAACGGTATAGATCGTGGCGAAGAGGGCGAGGCTCCGTCGGACGAGGGTGTCGTCATGCAGTTCGTCGGCCCGTTCGAGCGCCATCGAGCAGTCGCGCAGGGCACGTCCCAGATCGCGCATCCGCAGTGCCGAGACCGTCATGCCGAGTTGAGCTTCGGTTGTTTGGCGGGAGGCGTCGGAACGGATGAAGAGATCGCGGGCGTCGCGGTAATAGCGGTAAGCCCTTACGAAGTTGAGCTCGGCGCGATAGACGCCGCCGATGCGCAGGTAGAGCAGCCCCAGATAATAGGGTTCGTCGATCGGGCGGAGTTTCTCCTCGACTTCGAGGAAGAGGCGCAGGGCTCCGGGTTTGTCGCCCTGGCGCAGCCGGCTCTGCCCCCGGTAGTAGAGGGTTTTGCAGATGCCGCGGATCTCGTGCGGATGCTTGCGGTAGTACTCCCAGGCGATCCGCAGGATCGAGTCGTTGTTGTTGGGTGTTCCGGCGCGTTCTGCGGCTTCGGCCTGGAGCAGGGCGTAACGGGCCCGGAGCTCCCGGCTTCGGAGGGCGTCGGTCGGAAGTTCCCGGAGGAGCCGCAGAACGCTGTCGGGCGCCTCTGCGACGATTTTCTCGGCATGGGAGAGAGTTTCGGCGAGTCGTATTCCTCCTCCGGAACAGCCGGAGAACAGGAGGAGCAGGGCTCCGTATATGAAAGGTCTCATCATCGGGTCGGGGTGTATGTCGGCATCGAAGGTAATGAATCGCCGCGATCTGTGCAAATCCGGCGGGCGGATCTTTCCCGCAGCGCACCCTTTTCTTCGCCCTTTTGACTCCGATCGACGCTTTTGCCCGTCGCTCTTTTTTCCTGTTTTCGGAGGTTTCGGCCTTTTCAGCCTTCTTCCGGGATCGCCTTTGGAGGGCCGTGGAAGGGCGATCGGGTTCGATTTTTTGCTTCGGAGCGTTGTTTTTCCGGATTATCCGCTATCTTTGCTCCGGATTTGGTTTCCTGCTCCCCGTGCGGGGAGGGAATGAAAAGGGAACCGGGTGCAAGTCCCGGACAGTCCCGCTGCTGTGAAACTCCGCGGACGTTCCGAACATCTCGCCACTGATCCTCCGCGATCGGGAAGGCTTCGGAACGGGAGTAAGTCAGAAGACCTGCCAAATCAATTCGGTTCCGTGCGCCCCGGGGGATGGGTATGCGGGTTCGGACGTAGTATGGGCTGCCGTACCTGTTTTAAATTTTGAAGCTTATGAATATTCTGTTATATGGTGTTCCGGCCGAAATCGCCGAGCGCATCGCCGAACGCTATTCGTTGCAACTGGGCTCTTCGCTGGCCGACACCGGCTGTTCCGGGATGTTGGTGCTTATTCCGTCGATGGGTTCGCCGCGCCAACTGCTCGCCTTCTACAACGCGATGCTGGCACGCGAGGAGGAGATCGATGCCGTGATCGTCTGCGATCCGGCCTCGTGCAATGCGGTCAGCACGGTACAGTACTGCTCGCCGCAGGGGAAATTCTTCACCGTGAGCCGCGACGAGGACGACGAGGCGCTCGAATACGCCATATCCAGCATCGTGGAGACCAAACTGGGCCGGGTCTGCGCCCACGAGGGCATCTGATTCTTCCCGGCCTTCTGCCCGCGCCGGACATGCCGGACACGCCGGGGTTCCTCCCCTATTTGTCCAGATCGACCAGTTCGTATTGCTGCGAACCGATGCCGAGGGCTTCGGCATGTTCGAGCGTGTGGATGCCGTGTCGCGACTCCATGCGTTCGATCAGATGGACCTTTCCCTCGTCGGGCGAGGCGTAGACCTGATCGACGCACGCCTTGTCCAGGGCGACGGGGTCCAGCGACGCGAGGATGCCGATGTCGCCCATGCGGGGCGGTTCGGGATGGGCGTCGCAGTCGCAGTCGACCGAGAGGTTGTTCATCACGTTGATGTAGAGGATCCGTTCGCCGCAGTGGTCGACGATTGCCCGGGCGGCTTCGGCCATAGCTTCGAGGAAGTCGTCCTGCGGGGGAAGGTTCCCCCAGACCTTGCCGACGTCGGTGGTTTTTCCGGCGGAGTGAATCCAGGCCTTTCCGGCCGAGGAGGCGATGCCGATGGAGATGTTCTTGATGGCGCCGCCGAATCCGCCCATGGCGTGTCCCTTGAAGTGCGAGAGCACGACGACGAAGTCGTACTCCATGAAGTGCGATCCGACGATGTCGTATGCCAGGTGCCGACCGCCCTCGACGGGCAGCCGCACCTCGCCCTCGGCATCCATGATGTCGACCGGGGCAATGGCCGTGAAACCGTGGTCGGCCGCAGCTTTGAGGTGGTCTTCCGTGGCGGCGCGACCTCCGCCGTAGGCGGTGTTGCATTCGACGATCGTGCCCTTGACTTCGCGGACCAGATCGCCGATCAGGGCCGGTTTGAGGTAGTTGTTGCCGCCGGGTTCGCCGGTCGAGAGCTTCACGGCGACCTTCCGGCCTTCGGCAGGACGTCCGAGCGCCTCATAGACGGCTTTCAGACCGGCGGGCGAGATGTCGCGGGTCATGTAGACCTTGGCAGGCGCAGCTGTCGCATCCTCCTTGCCGGGGTTGGCGGCACATCCGGCAGTTGCGGCTGCGAACTGCATGAAAAACGCACACATACAGACTTTTGCGATCATTATTTGAGGTGTTTGATGAAGAGATATCCTCCGAAGATTTGGAGCAGCATGCCGGGAATCCCGATGCGGAAGTCCTGCATGGCGGCGGAGAGACTGCCCGTCAGGGCCCATTCGGCAGCCGAGCCGATCACCTGATAGAAGAGCACCACGCCGAGGAGCAGGAGCAGCGATACGCGGCGGAACTTCCGGGCTGCGAATCCGGCGGCTGCGGCGAGCAGGAGCGACTTCGTGAGGATGGCCGGCAGGACGGCCGGGGCCGGCATGGCGAAGAGAGCCGAGTTGACCAGCGGCGACGCAACGGCGGTCAGCACCCCGACTTTCCAGCCGTACTTGTAGGCTGCGACGAGCGTGAAGAAGTAGATCGGCAGGAGCATCGGGCCGCCCGACGGCACGAGGTGGCACAATTGCGGCAGGGCGATGTTGCCGATGACGAAGAGTGCGGCAATCCAGTAGGTCGCTGCGTTCTTGTACTCCAAGGAGTGGAGTGAAACAGAATTTGTTGCCATATTCATTTCAATTAAAAGTTCAACCTTACGCCGGCGAATGCCGTGGCGCGCGGCATGGGATATCCGGCATTGATTTCATACGCCTGTGCGAGGAGGTTTTCGCCCCGGGCGTAGATCGTCAGCCGGCGGTTCGCCCGGAATGAGGCCCGCAGGTTCAAAAGTACGAAATTTTCCTGAATTTCCGGATCCACCGACGTGTAAAGTCCTTCGACATACTGCACGCCGGCCGCGACCGTCCAGCGCTTTTTGGAAAAGTTCGCTCCGGCGTAGAGTTTGTGCTCGGGCGATGCCAGCACGGGATACTCCATGCGGAGCCAGCTGTAATTGGCGTCGAGGCTCCAGGCCGCGGCGATCCGCCAGGCGACGTTGGCCTCGATACCCGTATTCTCGATCCGCGCCTGGTTCAACAGGATCGGACGACCGTCGCGCATGCCGGTCTGGATGATCCCCTCACCGTTGATATAGAAGAGGTTGACGCCGTATGACAGGCGTCCGTCCGCGAGGCGCTGGCTCCACGCCAGTTCGTAGTTCCACAGCCGTTCGGGGCGCAGGGCGGGATTCTTGACCCCGAACATGTAGAGATCCCGCAGTACGGGATTGCGGAAGCCCTTGCTTGCCGAGGCTTTCAGCACGCCGTCGCGGGTGGCCTGCCACGAAATGCCGAACTGCGGCACCCACTCCGTGCCGGTGCGCGTGTGGTGGTCGACGCGCAGCCCGGCATCGAAGGTGAAGCGTCCGACAAGCTGCCGGAATTCGGCATATCCGGCCACCTCGTCCTCCGTGCGGTCGATGATCGACGTCTCGCTGCCGTCCGCCACCGCGCGGTTCCAGGCTTCGCCGCCGAAGTGCTGCCAGTCGATGCCGGCCGTCAGCCGGGCCCCCTGCCAGAGCGTCGTGCTCTGGTGGAGCGATAGGCCGAGCATCCGGTCGCGCGAATGGAACCGGTAGTCGAGCGGCTCTTCGCCGGTTTTATAGCCGTCGTTGATGCGGTGGCGGCCCCAGTTGTAGAAGAAGGTCAGCGCTCCGGAGGTGCGGTCGTATTCGTTGGTCAGCGCCACGGAGGTCATGCCGCGCGTGATGCGCGAGTCGTTGTCGTAGATCCGCCCGGTGACCGGCCCCGGGTTCGAGGCGTTGAAATGGGTCACGTTGACGTCGGCCGAGGCCTTCCAGTGACGCGAGATCGCATACCCCACTTTCGCATAGCCGCCGTACTGCTCGAACCCCATGTCGGCGCGATGGCCGTCGGTGCGGTTGTACGAGGCGGTCACGACGCTCGAAAAGCGCCCCTTGCGGATGCGGTTGGCCGCTTCTGCCTGCAAGGTGTTCCACGAACCGAAGCTCACGTCGAGATCGGTCCGCACGCCCTCCTCGCGCTGCTGGCGCGTGACGATGTTGATGACGCCGCCCATGGCGTTCGAACCGTAGAGCACCGACGCCGGGCCGCGTACGACCTCGACGCGCTCGGCGAGCATCGACTGCGCGGCATCGGCGATCGGATGGCCGAACAACCCCATGTATTGCGGGTGTCCGTCGATGAGCACGAGCATCTGGGCTGCCGAGCCTCCGCCGATGCCGCGCAGGCTCATGCCGCCGGCCGCACCCGTCGAGACCCCGTATCCCATCACGCCGCGCGCCGTGACGAAGAGTCCCGGCACCTGCTCCGTGAGCAGCGGCAGCAGCGATGCCTCGTGTCGCTGTTCGATGGCCGGGCGTCCGACGACCGACACCGACATCGGCAGGTGGCGGATGTCCGCGGCGTAGCGCGTTCCGGTGACCACGACCGAGTCGATCGGCAGATCACGGGCCGGGCGTTCCGTCTCGACGATACGCACTTCGGCGGCGGGCATGGCCGTTTCGGCGGGTGTCGCCGCCGCAGGAAATCGCTCCGGAGCCGGAGCCCCGAGGGCCGCCGCGGCGAATCCCAGGCCGACGGCGGCAAGAATCCCTATTTTTCGACCTCTTCTCATTGTGCTGTGGGGGTATTTTGCATCTTCATCCGGCGGACGAACTCCCCGATGCGGGGCAGGCACTCCTCCGGGGTTCGGGCGTCGGCGCAAAGGCTCTCCACGGGGCAGATGCCGTTGCCGGCGCGGTTGATGATGTTCGGGACGAGGCGTTCGTACTCCACGGGGATGCCGGCTTCGGAGAGCAGGTCGAGGGCCGGGCGGCTCACCGTGCGGGCGAAGACGCCCCGCACGCCTCCGGCGGCCATCAGCGCTGCGGCACCCTTCCCGACGACCTTGTCGGCGACAAAGGCGCCGTGCAGCAGTTCGGGTTCCTCGTGCAGGAGCCGCCAGAGGTCGCTGACGCCCCGCTCATGGAACGAACGCATCGTCTCACCGTTGCGGATGACGCACGAACACCCTTCGGCGAGGAGTCGTTCCACGGCTTGTCGGTCTTTGTTGTCCGGGTTTGTGTTCATGTGTTGGGATGGTTCAATCGTTGTGTCTTGTCTTGTCGTGTCTTGTCGGGGCGGGAAGCTGTTCCTGCTGTCCTTTTTCCGGCTCCTCCGGTCAGTATCCGAACCGCTCTGCGGCCCGCCGCATCGCGGCGATGATCTCCACCCCGAACGGGCATCGGGTCTCGCAGGCCCCGCAGGCGACGCACTCCGAGGCGTGGTGCCGCAGCGTGCGGTAGTGTTCGCGGACCGTCTCGGGAAGGCCCTCTTCGGCAACCGTGAGGTTATAGAACTTGTTCACCGCAGCGATGTCGATTCCGGCGGTGCAGGGGGCGCAGTGTCCGCAGTACATGCAGTGTCCCTGCCAGGTGAAGCGTTCCAGACCCTGCAAGACCGGTGCATAGTCGCGTTCCCCGGCCGGAGCCGTGCACCAGGCCAGCGCGGCGGCAATCTCCCCGCGGCTGCGGCATCCGACCATCACGGCAGCCACGCCGGGGCGCGTCAGGGCATATTCGAGGCATTGCACGGGAGTCAGCGCCCGTCCGAACGGCGAGTTCGTTTCGCTCAACAGGTCACCGCCGCCGTAGACCTTCATCACGTCGATTCCTACGCCGCGGCGTTCGCAGAGTTCGTAGAGACTTTCGCGCTCGGGGTCGATGTTGTGCAGCGCCCGGGCGTAGCTCTCCTCGGCCCACAGCGCATCGACGTCGTCGCCGGCGGGTTGCAGGTCGTAGGCCGGGTTGATCGAGAACATCACCACGTCGACCTCCCCGCTTTCGACGGCCATGCGGGCCACCTTCGGGTTGTGGCTGCTGATGCCGAGAGCCCGGATGCGGCCTTCGCTGCGGAGCCGGCGGGCATGGCGGAGGATCTCGCCGTCGAAGACGCGGCGGAAATCCTCCTCGGCGTCGATGTAGTGGATCATCCCGATGTCGAGGTAGTCGGTCCGGAGCTGTTGCAGCTGGGTTTCGAACGACGCGCGGGTCTTTTCCGGATCGCGCGTGCGGAGGTACTGGTCCTCCTCCCAGACGGTGCAGAGGTGTCCCTGGATGATGAAATTCCCGCGGCGGCCTTCGAGAGCGGCGCCGATGTTTTCGCGCAGCTGCGGGTTCGGCGAGTAGATGTCGACGAAGTTGATGCCGCGGGCGATGGCGAAGTCGAAATCCGCGCAGACCTCCTCGGCGCTCTTCTCCATGAACCCCTCGCATCCGAGCGCCACGGCACTCACGCGCAGGCCCGTTCGGCCCAGTGTCCTGTATTCCATATCTATTCTATCGGTTTCTCCGTTGTCCGCACAAAGATACGTCGAAAAGTCGGATTCCGAACGCCCCGAATTACGGATCTTGTTACCGATTTTCCGGATTTCGGGCCGCCGCACTTCGTTCGGGTGTCTGCACGAAAACGCCCGCAGGTTTGGCGACCTGCGGGCGTATGTCGTTGATTGTCTGCCTGCCCCGTCCGGTTATCCGTAGATTTCGTTCAGCAGATGCGCCAGCCGAAGCCCGGCCCGCAGCAGCTGGCTTTCGATGATCGGGGCATAGCGTGCCACGTAGTCGTAGGAGATCTCCGTTCCTTCGGGCGTGTCGGCATAGATCCGGGTGCAGAGTCCGAGGGTTTCGCGCACCCACTCCTCCGGGGTGCCGGAGGCGATCTGCCGGAAGTCGTTCTTTTTCAGTCCGTTGTCGATCTGTTCGGCCCATTCGGAATAGCTCCAACGGTGCGCAGCCTCCACCAGATCGGTGTCCCAGACCGTGTGGA
Source organism: Alistipes sp. An66 (assembly GCF_002161445.1). Lineage (GTDB taxonomy): Bacteria > Bacteroidota > Bacteroidia > Bacteroidales > Rikenellaceae > Alistipes > Alistipes cottocaccae. Next base: position 20,252 of record NZ_NFHT01000008.1, on the reverse strand, counting down.
GGTTCGTTTCGCGGCCGAAGAAGCGGACTTTGATCCGGTTGCCGCCCAGATCCTCGGCATGTCCCAGGTGCATCGGGCAGTGCATGTCGCCGACCAGGTGGATCAGCATCCGCAGGGCCGTCTCCTCCTCCCCGGCTTCGAGACTCCCGCTTTTGAGCTGCGCGGTCAGATCGGTTACGGCCCGCAGGACATCCCCTTCGGGGAGACGTTCGGTGGTTTCGATCTCTCCATCCGGGGCGATATTGAAGTAGTGCCACGTCTTCGTATGGGCATACAGGGGCGTATGGCTGGCATTGTCCATCCAGTTGGCGACATAGACCGGCGAGAGCCCGTTCAGTACGCGCCGCACCTCTCTGGCCGCCTTCCGGGTGAGATGCCGCTCGGCAATGGCGGCCGCGACGTCGTGTCCCTTTTGTCCCCAACCGAAAGCAGCGCTGGAAATAACCAGCCCCAACACTATTGTAATCAGCTTCTTCATCGTTGCTTCCGAACTCTCGCTTTTTCTTCCTGTCTCCCCACTCTTCTCTCCTTCTCTCCTTCTCTCCTTCTCTCCTTCTCTCCTTCTCTCCTTCTCCCCTTCTCTCCTTCTCTCCTTCTCTCCTTCTCCCCTTCTCTCCTTCTCTCTGGCCCCTTCCGGACTAATGGTTCATCGTGGCGAGGAACTCCTCGTTCGTATCGGTCAGGCCCATCTGCTTTTGGAGGAACTCCATGGCCTCGACGGGCGTCATGTCCGAGAGGTATTTGCGCAGCACCCACGTGCGGTTCATCACGTCGCGCGGCAGCAGCAGGTCTTCGCGGCGCGTACCCGACGCAATGACGTCGACGGCCGGGTAGACGCGCTTGTTGGCCAGCTTGCGGTCCAACTGCAACTCCATGTTTCCCGTACCCTTGAACTCCTCGAAGATCACCTCGTCCATCTTCGAACCGGTGTCGATCAGGGCTGTGGCGATGATCGTCAGCGAACCCTTCTCCTCGGTGTTGCGCGCGGCGCCGAAGAAGCGCTTGGGCTTGTGCAGGGCGTTTGCGTCGACACCTCCGGAGAGGACCTTGCCCGATGCCGGCTGCACGGAGTTGTAGGCGCGTGCCAGGCGCGTGATCGAGTCGAGGAAGATCACCACGTCGTGGCCGCATTCGACCATGCGTTTGGCCTTTTCGAGGACCATTTCGGCGACCTTCACATGGCGCGAGGCCTGCTCGTCGAAGGTCGAGGCGACGACCTCGGCCTTCACGTTGCGGGCCATTTCGGTCACCTCCTCCGGGCGTTCGTCGATCAGCAGCACGATCATGTAGACCTCCGGATGGTTGTCCGCAATGGCGTTGGCGATCGATTGCAGCAGCATCGTCTTACCCGTCTTGGGCTGTGCGACGATCAGCGCGCGCTGCCCCTTGCCGATCGGCGAGAAGAGGTCGACGATGCGCGTCGACATGTTGTTGTGTCCGTTGCCCGTCAGGCAGAACTTCTCGCTCGGGAAGAGCGGGGTCATGTATTCGAACTGCACGCGGTCGCGGATATACTCGGGTTTCAGCCCGTTGATCTCGTTCACGCGCACCAGCGGGAAGTACTTCTCGCCCTCCTTCGGGGGACGGATCGCACCGTTCACCGTGTCGCCGGGTTTCAGCCCGAAGAGCTTGATCTGCGAGGGCGAGACGTAGACGTCGTCCGGGGAATTGAGGTAGTTGTAGTCCGCCGAACGGAGGAATCCGTAGCCGTCGGGCATGATTTCCAGCACGCCCTCGCCCTCGATCTCGCCGGCGAAGTCATCCTTCGTGATGATCTCGTCGTCCAGCGACCGTTCGGCATGCCCGGTCTGTTGCTGTGCGGCCTGTGCCTCGTCGTCCGACGGCGGGTTCTGCTGCTGGTTCTTGGGCTTGCGGCCCCGGCGTTTGGTTTCGGACTTGGCCTCTGCGGCTTCTGCGGCCGGGTTTGCCGGGAGCGTCTCTGCGGGCTGTTCCGCCGCATCCGTTGCAAGTTCCGCGTCGGCGGCTGCGGTGCGCCGCCCCGCGCCCTTTTTCTGTGATTTCTGGAATTTACCCGATTTCGCGTCCTTTTTCTCCGCCGTCTGTTCCTTTGCCACCTCCGGCTGTTCGCCCGTCACTGCTTCCGCATGCTCCGGGCGGGCATTCGGCTCCGGCTCTCCGGCCGCCTTTTCTGACTTGGCCAGACGGGGCCGTCGGCCGCGTTTGGACTTCGCTGCGGTTTCCGCAGCCGGAGTTTCCGGGGCCGTTTGTGCGGGCTCCGCGGACGGCGTGTCCGCCGGGATCCCGGCGATCATTTCTATCAGTTGGCGCTTTTTTACCATGACATTGCCGATGCCGACAGCCTTCGCTATCTCGCGCAATTCGGCCAGCGTTTTACCTTCGAGCGCTTTCAGATCCTGCATATAATGTTCCGTTCAAAGAGATTTTCTGAAACCGGACGGTCGTCCGGTTCGTTGGAATTCACCTGCAAATATAGTGCATTATTTTGAATTGCAAAACAAAAAGAGGCTTACAGGCCCCGGACAGGGACAATTTGGCTGTGCCGGATTTGAAAAATACCTAAATATGGCGATTGCCCGTTCGGGTATTTTGCGCGACCTTTGTTCCGTAAACAATGAAACCGGAGATTTCAGCCATTGCATTGTTTGTATTGTTAATGTTTGTGTGTGGAAAACCTTCCGTCTGCGGCGGAAGGTTTTTTCGTTTTGGAGCGCCGCGGCTGCGGTCATGTGCGGAAACGCGCCTGGTTGACCGCCTTCTCCGTCCTGACGCATCGTACCGGAGAGGGGCGGACACCGCTTTTCGGGATGTCCGCCCCGTATCCGGGGTCGTTGGCTATTTCACGGCGGGTTCCGCCTGCATGTCGAAGCGCAGCGTGGCGCCCTCCTTCAACTCCGAATAGCGGAGGAAAGGCTCCGCAAGGGGTTTCCCGTCGACCGACATCTTGCCGACGTAGCGGTTTGCGGGGCTGTTTTCCGGGGCCTCGATCTCGATTTTGGCGCCGTTTTCGAGGTGGATCGTCGCGCGGCGGAACAGCGGGGCTCCGACGGCGTACTCGTCGGCGCCCGGGCAGACGGGATAGAACCCCAGGGCCGAGAAGACGTACCAGGCCGAAGTCTGTCCGTTGTCCTCGTCGCCGCAGTAGCCGTCGGGCTGCGCCTTGTAGAGACGGTCCATCACCTCGCGCACCCAGTACTGCGCCTTGTGGGGCTCGCCGGCATAGTCGTAGAGGTAGATCATGTGTTGTGCCGGCTGGTTGCCGTGGGCGTAGTTGCCCATGTTGGCCACCTGCATCTCGGTGATCTCGTGGATGCGCACTCCGTAGTAGCTGTCGTCGTAAACGGGCGGCACGACGAAGACCGAATCCAACATTTTCGAAAACTCCTCCTTGCCGCCCATCAGCTCGGCCAGTCCCCCGACGTCGTGGAACACCGACCACGTATAGTGCCAGGCGTTTCCTTCGGTGTAGGCGTCGCCCCACTTGTAGGGGCTGAACGGCGTCTGGAACGTGCCGTCGGCATTGCGGCCGCGCATGAGTTTGGTCCCGGCATCGAAGACGTTGCGGTAGTTCTGCGCCGCCTTTTCGAGCATGGCGGCATCCTCCGTCTTGCCTAACTTTTCGGCCACTTGGGCGATGCACCAGTCGTCGTAGGCATATTCCAGCGTGCGGGCGACGTTCTCGTTGATCCCGACGTTGCAGGGCACGTATCCGAGCGTATTGTAGTATTCGTGTCCGAGACGTCCCGTCGAGGAGATCTCCGGGTGGACCTTCGTGCGGCCGCTCATCATCGCCTCGTAAAGTTCGCCGACATCCTCTGCGGGCGTTACGCCTTTCAGGATGGCGTCCGAGACGACCGAAGCCGAGTTGTTGCCCACCATGCAGCCGCGGTGTCCGGGCGAGGCCCATTCGGGCAGGAATCCGCTCTCGCGCCAGGTGTTGGCCAGTCCGGCCTGGATCTCGGCGTTGACCGACGGATAAACGAGGTTCAGCAGCGGGAAGAGACAACGGAACGTATCCCAGAAGCCCGTATCGGTATACATGTACCCGGGCCGCACCTCGCCGTTGTAGGGGCTGTAATGGATCGGCTTCCCTGCGGCGTCGATCTCGTAGAACTTGCGCGGGAAGAGCACCGAGCGGTAGAGACACGAGTAGAAGGTGCGCAGCTGGTCGACGCTGCCGCCCGCGACCTCGATACGTCCCAGCACCTCGTCCCAGCGGGCCTGCGCCTTCGACTTCACCGTCTCGAAGTCATCCGCTCCGAGTTCGGTTTCGAGGTTGCGAAGGGCCTGCTCCGCGGAGATGAACGACGAGGCGATGCGGGCCGTCACCTGCTCGCCGCGCTCGGTCGCGAAGTGCACCTTCGCCACGGCATGCTCCCCTTCGACCGACTTCCCGCCCTCGGGGTACAGCGGCCGGCTGCCGGCCCGGTAGGACGAGGGGGAGTCCGTCAGTTCAATGGCATCGAAAGGCTTGTCGAAGCGGATGACGAACCAGTTGCGGAAGTTGTCGGGCACGCCGCCGCTGTTGCGCGTGGTGTAACCCGCCACGGTTCGGTCGTCGACCATCTCCACGCGCGAGCCGCGGTCGAAGGCGTCGATCACCACCCCGCTCTCGCGGCTCTCGGGGAACGTGAAGCGCATCATGGCGGCGCGCTCCGTGGGCGTCACCTCGGCCACGATGTCGTGGTCGGCCAGATAGACCGAATAGTAATAGGGTTTCGCCACCTCGGATTGGTGCGAGAACCAGCTTTGGCGCGACTCCTCGTCGAGTTTGTCGTCGCCGCGCACGGGCATTACGGCGAATTGCCCGTAGTCGTTGATCCACGGCGAGGGCTGGTGGGTCTGTTTCAGGCCGCGGAGCGTATGTGCGCCGTAGGTATAGGTCCATCCGTCGCCCATCCGACCGGTCTGGGGCGTCCAGAAGTTCATGCCCCACGGCAGGGCTACGGCCGGATAGGTGTTGCCCGTCGAGAGTGCGTAGTCGGACTGCGTGCCCATCAGCGTGGTGACATGCTCCGTCGGACGCATCGGCGCCCCCTGCTGCGGCGTTTGGCAACAGGCGGCCGCTCCGAGCGCACAGGCGAGGATCCAGAATCTTTTCATGCGGTTCGTATCAGTTAATGGAGTTCAACAAGTCGGTTTTTCCGTCGTTCACCAGTTTGAGGATCAGCTCGCCGAAGAGCGTATTCTGCCAGGCGAACCACGCGCGGGTGAAGTTCGCGGCGTCGTGCCGCGAGAAGGATTCGTGCATGAAGCCCGTTCCGGCGTCGGTGGTCATCAGCGCGACGAGACAGTCGCGGATTTCGGCGTCGTCGGTCGAGGTGAAGGCCCGCATCATGATGCTCATCGGCCAGATCATCTCCACGCCGATGTGCGGACCTCCGATCCCTTCGCCGGCCGCTCCGCGCCAGAAATAGGGGTTGTCTCCGCTCCATACGAAGCGGCGCGTATTCTCATAGACGGGATCCGTGCGCGCGACGTCGCCCAGGTAGGGCATGGCCAGCAGCGACGGCACGTTGGCGTCGTCCATCAGCTGCACGCTGCCGAAGCCGTCGACCTCGAAGGCGTAGATCCGCCCGTATTTCGGGTGGCCGACCACGGCATGCTGTTGCAGTGCGGCGGCCACCTCGTCGGCCAGCGCCCGGCACTCGGCGGCCAGCTCCTCCTCGCCGTTGACCGTCGAGAGAATCTCGGCAGCCTTGCCGAGCGACGTCACGGCCATGAAATTCGACGGGATGAGGAATCCGAAGGTCGTGGCGTCGTCCGACGGACGGAATGCCGACGCGATCAGCCCCACGGGCTTCACGGGATTGCCGCGCCCGACGTGGCAGCGCGTATCGAGCTGGCGGTCCGTGACGCGCAGGAAGGTGTAGTCGCCCGGACCCTCCTTCATCTGCTGCTCACGCAGCGTGCGGAGGACGGCCCGCATGGCCTCGACCCACGTCCGGTCGAAGACCGACGCGTCGCCCGTGGTCTTCCAGTAGTGGTGGGCCAGGCGGATCGGATAGCAGTGCGAGTCGATCTCCCACTTGCGTTCGAAGACCCACGGGCTCTGCACGTGCCCCGGATAGCCGACATCCTCCCCGGCGCCCGTCGGGCCGTCGTTGAAGGCGTTGGCGTAGGGGTCGATGGTGATCAGGCGCATCTGCTGGCGGATCACCCCGGCGATCATCCGCTGCAACTTCGGGTCGCGGCCGCACAACTGCACGTAGGGCCACACCTGGGCCCCCGAGTCGCGGAGCCACATGGCCGGGATATCGCCCGTATATACATAGGTGAGCGGATTCCCCGCTTCGTCCTCGCGGTAGTGGACCGTGGTGTCGAGCGTATTGGGGAAGCAGTTGGCGAACATCCAGCGCAGGCGTTCGTTGGTCAGCAGACCGCACACGCGGGCGATCTCCTCCTCCACGGCTTCCGACTTAAAAAGCCGATCCTCCTCGGCGGGGCGCCGGTCGGCGTAGGCTTCCGGCTCGTCGGGGCAGTACCACACCTTCGGCTCGGCGCCCATCTCGAAGACGAGTTCTCCGCCCCGCATCACGTCGGCGTGCGCGATCCACCCTTTGGTGTAGGGCTCGCCGTTGAGCCATACGCGCTGGATATAGCGGTTTTCGGGGGTGAGGTTTCGCGCTTCGATGGCAAACGTTCCGTTCGGGACGTCGATCTCGACCCGGTCGAAGAGCGGCACGCCGAACCAGTAGCGTCCGCCTGCCGGCTCGACTTCGTACATGCCCATTGCCGAGAGGATGTACCATGCCGACATCTGTCCCACGTCCTCGTTGCCCGAGAGACCGTCGGGCTGGTCATGGTAGAGCGTCGTGAGCACCTCGCGCACGCGGTCGGCCGTCTTCCACGGCTGGCCCAGCATCGTGTAGAGGTAGAGGATATGGTGGCTGGGTTCGTTGCCGTGGGCATACTGCCCGATCAGTCCCGAGATATCGGGCGACGTGTCGCCGCCCTCGATGACGGAGCTCACCGTAAAGAGCGAATCTAACTTTTCGAGCATCCGCTCGCGGCTTCCGAAGCGCTCCTGCAACCCCTCGACATCGTGCGGCACGAGCCACGTGTACTGCCAGGCGTTGCCCTCGCAGTAGTCGTCGGCGCGGTGCGTCGAGGCGAACGGATTGAACGGCGTGCGCCACCCGCCGCGGCTGTCGCGTCCGCGCATGAAGCCCGTCGCCGGATCGAAATAGCGGCGGTACGAGCGGCTGCGCTCCGTGAAGCAGCGGGCATCGTCGGCCTTGCCCAGTGCCTCGGCGGCACGGGCTGCGGCGCCGTCGGCCAGCGCATACTCCATGTCGTAGGCCACGGCCTCGTTGAAGAGGTCGCACGGAATGTAGCCGTGCTCCATGCGCAGGCCGTTGCCGCGGCCGGGGTTCATCGCCGTGCGGCGGATCGCCTCGAAGGCGCGCTCGCGGTCGAACCCTCCGATCCCCTTCACGATGGCGTCGGCGACCACGGGAATACCCGGATTACCCACCATGCAGTCCGTTTCATTGCCCCAGAGGTGCCAGACCGGCAGGCGCCCCTGCTCGTCGGCGATGGCCAGCATCGTGTTGACGATGTCGGGCATGCGCTCCGGGTGGAGGATCGTCATCAGTGGCATCGCCGCGCGGTAGGTGTCCCACAGCGAGAAGGTCGTATGGGTCTTGTAGCCAGGATTTTCGTGCACCCGGCCGTCGGCCCCGCGGTACGTGCCGTCGGCGTCGCAGAACTCCGACGGGGCGACCATCGTGTGGTAGAGCGCCGTGTAGAAGATCCGGCGTGCCGTCTCGTCCGAGGTTGTGATGCGCACCTTCGAGAGCTCCTTGTCCCACGCCGCATCGGCTGCCGCGGCCACGGCTTCGAAGTCCCAGCCGGGGAGTTCTGCCGCGAGGTTGGCACGGGCGCCCTCGATGCTCACGGGCGAGAGGGCCACCTTCACCAGCAGCTGTTCGCCGTCGGTCGTCGTGAACGAGGCACGTCCGTAGTGTTCGCCCGCGGTCTCGAACTTCGCGAAGGGCTTCGAAAATTCCGCCACGAACCACACGCACTGATCCCGGGCCCAGCCCGTCGAGTAGCGCCAGCCGGCGATCGTACGCGCGTCGATCTGTTCGAGGTGTGTTCCGACGGCCCTGTCCCAGCAGCCCCCGTTTTCGAGGTCGAAGAGCACGGCGGCCTCCGTCGAGGCGGGGAAGGTGTAGCGGTGGAGTCCGACGCGCGAGGTGGCGGTCATCTCGGCCGTAATGCCGTAGCGAACGAGCGGCACCGCGTAGTATCCGGGCCGTACGACCTCCTTCGAACGGTCGGCATGGGACCAGAGCCCCGACGCGGGGTCCTCCTCCGTGCCGCGGGCACAGACGACCTCACCCACGACGGGCATGACCGTGACGTCGAACAGGTCGCCGATGCCCGTTCCGGAGAGATGCGTGTGCGAGAAGCCGATCACCGTGGAATCGGAGATGTGGTAGCCCGAGCACCAGTCCCACTCCTGGGGAATACTCGTCGGCCCCACCTGCACGAGTCCGAACGGGACGTTCGCCCCGACGAAGACGTGACCGTGTCCGCCGGTTCCGATCCGGGGGTCGACCCAGCGGGTCGGGCTCTCCGTGGCCTGCGGTTGCGTGCAGGCGGCAAGGAGCGTCAGCAGCGTGGCTGCGCTCAAAAGTCGTTGCAGGTTCATTTGCGGTTGCTGTTTTGAAGTTCGAAGGTGAGTTTTCCGCCGCGCAGCAGGGCGTCGTGGCTGATGCGGTATCGTGTCAGCGGTTTGCCGCCGAGCGTCATGCGGCGGATGTAACCTTCGCCCTGCCGCTCGATCACCAGCACGCCCTGCGGGGTGTCGATCTCGGCACGGTCGAAGGTCGGGGCCGTCAGCGTGTAGGCCGGCTCGCCCGGGCAGTCGGGATAGAAGCCCAGCATCGTGAATACAGCCCAGGCCGACATTGTGCCCGTGTCGTCGTTGCCCGGAATGCCGTCGGGCCGCACGGTGAAGTATTTGTCGAGCAGGCGCCGCGTCTCGCGCTGCGTGCGCCACGCCTCGCCGGGGAAGCGGCTGAACAGGTACGCATAGGCGATGTCGGGTTCGTTCGCCGGGTCGTACAACCCCTCGTCGAAGACCATCTGCAACTTCTCGACGAAGCGTTTGCGACCGCCCATCAACTTTACGAGCCCCTCGACATCGTGCGGCACGTAGAAGGTGTAGTTCCAGGACGAGCCCTCGTGGAATCCGGGTGCCGTGGAGAAGTTCTCGCCCGCCCGCGGGTCGAAGGGCGTGAGGAACGAACCGTCCTCATTGATCGGGCGCAGCGTCCCGTACTCCGGGCAGTAATAGTGTCTGTAACCCAATGAGCGCTGGCGGAACGTCTGCGCATCCTCCTTGTTCCCGAGCGAGTCGGCCAGGCGAGCCAGCGCGGCGTCGGCGACGTAGTATTCCAGTGCGTGCGACACGGAGAGGTCTCCGGCCAGATCCTGTGCGTAGAGCCCCAGCGGAATATACCCTTTTTCAATATAGGGGTCGATGTCGGGGCGCAGGGGGTTCTGCGCACCGGGCGTGGTGGCCGAGCGGCGGAAGGCCGCATAGGCCGCTTCGACGTCGAAGTCGCGCAGCCCCTTCATCCAGGTGTCGACGATCACCGGAATGGCCGGGTCGCCCTCCATCGTGAAGGTCTCGCGGCCGTAGAGCTCCCAGCGGGGCATCCAGCCCCACTCGCGCGAGATGTCGATCATCGAGCGCACCATCTCCACCTGCCGCTCGGGATAGACCAGCGTCAGCAGCTGGTGGACGTTGCGGCAGGTGTCCCACAGCGAGAAGACCGTGTAGCGCTCGCCCTCCGTCACGCCCACCTCTCCCGAACGCTCCATCACGGGGTATTCGCCGTTGACGTCGTTCAGCAGGTTCGGGTGGATCAGCGCGTGGTAGAGCGCCGTATAGAATACCTTCCGCTGGTCGTCCGTGCCGCCCTCGACGCGGATGCGCCCCAGGTCGGCGTTCCAGCGTGCGCGGGCCTCCGCGCGGATCGTGTCGAAGGTCGCACCGGCCGCCTGTTCGGCATCGAGGTTCCGCCGGGCGTTCTCCATCGAGACGTACGAGATACCCATCCGCACCTCGATCTGCTCGCCCTCCGCGAGGTCGTCGTAGGTGAACCAGTAGCCGATGTCGTCGCCGGCCAGTTCACGGCCGTATTCGTTGTAGAGTTTGTATTTGCCGTTGTCGGGCGTCCACTCGGCCTCGACACCCGTCATCGGGCGTTGCTTCTTCCAGTAGCCCGCGGCGCGCGGCGCCTTCGAGACGCGCAGCACGAAGTAGACCGGGAAGACCTTCTGCGGGTTGTAGCAGAAGGTCCCGAGGAGCTTCATGCCCTCGATCTCCGTCTCGCTCACGCGGCGCACCACGGCCCCCGATTCGTTCGTCAGCCCCTCGCCGAGATTTAACAGGATATGGCCCTTGCCGCCCGGGAAGGTGTAGCGCTCCACCGACGTGCGGGCCGTGGCCGTGGCTTCGGCCCGGATGCCGTACTTCGAGAGCGTCACGGCGTAGTAGCCCGGCGAGGCGGTCTCGTCGCGGTACTCCGAGCCGTATTCGCGGTAGTCGGGGTTCAACTCACCCGCCGTGGCCATCGTCAGCAGCGACCCCATGTCGGGGCATCCCACGCCGCTCAGCGCCCCGTGGGCAAATCCCGTGAAGAACCGATTATGGTACTCGTAGGGCGTCGACCACCAGCGGGCATCCTTGTCATAGAGGTTCGTGTCGGAGCCCATGACGTTGAACGGCACGACGGACATCATGCCGTTGGGCAGAACTGCCCCGGGATTCGTCGTTCCGAAGTTGGTGGTTCCGATGAAGGGGTCGACCCAGGCAGCGGGTTCGGAGGCGCGGAGCGGCCCTCCGAAAAAGGCTGCGGCGAGCGCAGCCAAAGTGAGCGTTCGTCGCAGCAGCATCAGAGAATCGAGTTTTTCTTCGTGAATTCGATGATTTCGGGGATGTATCCGAAGGCGAGTCCGGTAACCGTGTCGGCGCATCCGTAGTAGACGGCGATACGCCCCGTATCGGGATCATGGAGCGCGGCGCAGGGGAACGTGACGTTCGGGACGTCGCCCATGCACTCGTAGGTCTCGCGCGGCGAGATCAGGTAGGGGCCGCTGCGGGCCAGAACCTTCCAGGGCTGGTCGAGGTCGAGCAGCGCCGAGCCGAAGGCGTAGACATAGCCGTTGCACGAGCGCAGCACGCCGTGGTAGAGGAGCAGCCACCCCTCCGACGTCTCGATGGGCACGGGGCCGGCGCCGATCTTCATGCACTGCCAGGCCGACTGTTCGAACGCGGCGGGCGACATCACGTGGCGGTGGCGCCCCCAGAAGCAGAGGTCGGGCGACTCCGAGTAGAAGATGTCGCCGAAGGGCGTGTGTCCCGTGTCGCTCGGGCGCGACAGCATGGCGTAGTTGCCGTTGATCTTGCGGGGGAACATCACACCGTTGCGGTTATAGGGCAGGAAGGCGTTTTCCAGCTGGTGGAAGGTCTCGAAGTCCTCGGTCCACGCCACGCCGATCGTCGGGCCGTGGTAGCCGTTGCACCACGTCACGTAGTATCGGTCGTCGATCTTCGCCACGCGCGGGTCGTAGCCGTAGACCCATTCGCCCACTTCGGGGTCGGCGCCCGTGAGTCGGAAGTCCTCCTCCCGGATGTCCCATTTCAGGCCGTCGACCGAGAAGCCCACGTGGATGCGCATGCGGCGGTTGGTGTCGTCGCAGCGGAAGACCCCGGCGTAGTTGTATTTCCCTTTTTTGAAAGGTACGACCGCCGAATTGAAGATCGAATTCGACGTCGGTAGCGCATGGCGCCCGATGATCGGGTTGGCCGAGTAGCGCCACATGACTTCGTTCGAGCCCGCGGGGCGATCCTCCCACGGCATGTCCGGAAGCGCCGGACCCGCAATTTTCAGGTTGTCCATTTATTCGGGTTTTGGTGTTTTGTTTCTTCGGTTCCGGATGGCTCCCGTGCCGTTCTCCGCGGAGCGGGAGAGGCCGTTTCGCCGGATGTCGCCGCGAGCGGCCTTCTGTGCCGAAATACCCTTCAAAGGTAGCGAAAACCTTTCTATTTGGCAAGTCCGGCCGGGGAAGTGTTAAAAAATTCACAATTTGGATGGCCGGAGCGATTCCGACATGTTTTTTGCAACGGACGGCGCGGCGCTGCGGCCCGCATTTCCGCTTTCGTTCGGGAAGCGGCGCATATCCCGTCGGGGAGGCTGTTTTGCTCCGGATGTTTTGAATCGAAATATATAATCGGATTTAATTCCTATAAAATAGAAGTATAATCCCGATTCGAAACCTATATTCGTTTGTTTCGAAACCAAACAAAATGAAAAATATTTCGTTTTATTTTGGTTTTTCTCGAAAAAGTATCTTATATTTGTGGTAGCTTAATTCATTGACCCATGAACAATACGTACGATGTCATCATCATCGGCGGCGGCGCCACCGGCGCAGGCATTGCCCGGGACTGCTCGCTGCGCGGCGTCAGGGCCCTGCTGCTGGAACGCTCCGACATCTCGACCGGCGCCACCGGCCGCAACCACGGACTGCTCCACAGCGGCGCCCGATATGCCGTGACGGATCACGAATCGGCCGAGGAGTGCATCCGCGAAAACATGATCCTGCGCAAAATTGCGGCACACTGCGTCGAGGAGACCGACGGACTGTTCATTTCACTGCCGGAGGACGGATTGGAATATCAGTCCGTTTTCGTGAATGCCTGCCGCCGCGCCGGCATCCGGGCCGACATTATCGACCCCCGGGAGGCGCTGCGGCTGGAACCGTCGGCCAACCCGGCGCTGATCGGCGCCGTGCGGGTTCCGGACGGCGCGGTGGACCCCTTCCGGCTCACGTCGTCGAACGTCCTCGACGCCCGGGCCCACGGCGCCGAGATCCGAACCTATACGGAGGTCATGGAGCTGCTGCGCGAACAGGACCGCATCGTCGGCGTAAGGGCCTACGACCATCGGAACCGCTGTGAATTGAAGTTTTACGCGCAGGTGGTCGTCAATGCGGGCGGAATCTGGGGCCACGGCATCGCCGCGAAGGCCGGCATCACGGTCAACATGCTCCCGGCAAAGGGTGCGCTGCTGATCTTCGGACACCGGGTGAACAACCTCGTGCTGAACCGCTGCCGCAAGCCGGCCGATGCCGACATTCTGGTCCCGGGCGACACGATCTCGCTGATCGGCACCACGTCGAGCAAGGTCCCCTACGACCAGATCGACAACATGATCATCACGCCCGACGAGGTGGATCTGCTGCTGCGCGAGGGCGAGAAGCTGGCTCCGTCGCTGGCGACGACGCGCATCCTGCGGGCCTACGCCGGTGTACGGCCGCTGGTGGCCTCGGACGACGATCCGAGCGGCCGCACGGTGAGCCGCGGCATCGTACTGCTGGACCACGCCACGCGCGACGGCATGGAGGGATTCATCACCATCACGGGCGGCAAGCTGATGACCTACCGCCTGATGGCCGAATGGGCCACGGATCTCGTCTGCAAGAAGATCGGCAATCCGGAGCGGTGCCGCACGGCGGAGATTCCCCTTCCGGGCTCGACGGAGGACCGCCGGGAGGTCGACCGCAAACTGCGGAACAAACCCGTGGCGCAGCGCCGCTCGTCGATCTCGCGGCACGGCGACCAGGCGGTGAAGATCGACAGCCGGACGTCGATCCAGAACAGTCTGGTGTGCGAGTGCGAGGAGGTCTCGATCGGCGAGGTGGAATACGCTTTGGAGAACCTTGCGGTGAACAACCTCGTGGACCTGCGGCGCCGCACGCGCATCGGCATGGGAACGTGTCAGGGCGAACTGTGTGCCTGCCGGGCTGCCGGACTGATGGGTCACCGCGACCCGGTCTGCGCACGGAAGGCGAAGGCCGATCTGGTGTCGTTCCTGAACGAGCGCTGGAAGGGCATGGCCCCGATCGCCTGGGGCGACACGCTGCGTGAAAGCGAATACATGACGTGGGTCTACGAGAGTGTGTGCGGATTGTCGGACGAAGCAAAAACAGCATCAAAATGAGATTCGATACAGTCATCATCGGTGGCGGACTGGCCGGCATGGCGTGCGGCATCCGCCTGGCGGAAGCGGGACAGCGCTGCGCGATCGTCTCGCAGGGGCAGAGTGCGATCCACTTCTCGTCGGGGTCGTTCGATCTGTTGGGGCGTCTGCCCGACGGGACGCCCGTGACGGACCCGGTGGCGGGGATCGCCGCCCTGGCGGAGAGCGCTCCGGCGCACCCCTACTCCGTGATCGGCGCGGAGCGGTGCGCCCGCCATGCGGAGACGGCGGCGGAGCTGCTGCGCAGTGCGGGGATCCGGGTTGCGGGCGACAGCCGCCGCAACCACTTCCGGATCACGCCCATGGGCAAGGCGAAGCGTACGTGGCTGACCATCGACGGCTACCTCACGACCGACGACGCGGACCGGCTGCCCTTCAAGACGGTGTGCATCGTCAACGTGGAGGGATTTCTGGACTTCTATCCGGAGTTCATCGCCGAGGAGTTCCGCAAACGGGGCGTCGAGTGCCGTTTCGGGAGCTTCAACCATCCGGACCTGGAACAGATCCGGCGGAATCCGAGCGAGATGCGCTCGGCGAACATCGCCCGGGTCTTCGACCGCGACGCCGATCTGGAAGCGCTGGCCGCGGAGCTGCACAGATGCTCCGAGGGGTGCGATGCGCTGATCCTTCCGGCGCTGATCGGCATCAACCGCAACGACTCGCTGGAACTCCTGCGGGCACGGGTCGGGTGTCCGATCCATCTGCTGCCTACCCTGCCGCCGTCGATCCCGGGCATCCGGGCGCAGCAGGCCCTGCAACACCGCTTCCGGGCGCTGGGCGGCGAATACTTTCTGGGAGACAGCGTGCTGTCGGCCGAGACCCGGGGATCCCGCGTGGAGCGGATCTACACCGCCAACCACGGCAACATCCCCTTCGAGGCGGCGCATTTCGTGCTGGCGACGGGCAGCTTTTTCAGCAAGGGGCTGCTGGCAACTCCCGACCGGATCGTCGAGCCGGTCTTCGGGGCCGACACGGAGTTCGTGCCCTCCCGTTCGGAGTGGTACACGCTGCGCTTCTTCGACCGGCAGGCCTATCAGGCCTTCGGCGTGAAGACCGACCCCGCGCTGCGGGTCATAAAGGAGGGAAAGGCGCTCGACAACCTCTACTGTGCGGGAGCCGGGCTGGCCGGGTTCCATCCGGTGCAGGAGGAGTGCGGTGCTGGCGTCTCGCTGCTTTCGGCGCTCCATGTGGCGGAAACCATTCTGAAAATTGAAAATTGAGAATGGAGAATTGAAATTTAAAGGAAACAGTCCCGAAGGCTTCGGCACTCCACAGGCGGAATAACCTTCCACATAAAGCCCCCGCCTGGGGCGGGGGTTTGGGGGTGGGTCGGATTTGAATACGCGGCCACGGGCCGCGAGCAATGGCGGCCGGAAAAGCAACGGACGCCGATTGGAGAAATAAAGGTACAAAATAAAACGACATACCATGAATATTCAGCAGAACAGCGTCAGCGAGAATAATTTCGAGCAGTGCATCAAATGTACGATCTGCACGGTGTACTGCCCGGTGGCTGCGGCGAATCCGGACTATCCGGGGCCGAAACAGGCCGGTCCCGACGGGGAGCGTCTGCGGCTCAAACGCCCCGACTTCTTCGACAGCGCCCTGAAATACTGCATGAACTGCAAACGCTGCGAGGTGTCGTGTCCGTCGAACGTGCGCATCGGCGACATCATCCAGGCGGCGCGGATCAAGTACGGGCCGCAGCACAACACGTCGCTGCGCAACTTCGTGCTGGCCAATACGGACCTCGTGGGGACGCTGGCCACGCCCTTTGCGCCGATCGTCAACACGACCGTGGCGCTGAAACCCGTGCGCTTCGTGATGGACAAGGTGATGGCCATCGACCACCGCCGCATCTTCCCGAAATACGCCCACGGCACCTTTACGTCGTGGTACCGCAAGCATGCCGCCGCGGCGCAGGAGGCCTTCCCGAAGCAGGTGGCCTATTTCCACGGCTGCTACGTGAACTACAACAACCCGCAGCTGGGCAAGGATCTGCTGCGGATCATGAATGCGCTGGGCTACGGCGTGCAGCTGCTCGACAAGGAGAAGTGCTGCGGCGTGGCGCTGATCTCGAACGGACTCTACAAGCAGGCGCGGCGTCAGGCCGAGACGAACCTGCGGTCGATCCGCACGTCGGTGAAGGGCCGCGACCTGGATCTGATCACCACCTCGTCGACCTGTACCTTCACGCTGCGCGACGAGTATCCGCACCTGCTGGGGCTGGAAAACGGCGACGTGCGCGACCGCATCGAACTGGCGACGCGCTACCTCTACCGGCTGATCCGGTCGGGCGAGGCGCAGCTGAAATTCAAGGATACGACGCCGCTGCGCGTGGCCTACCACACGCCGTGCCACATGGAGAAGATGGGCTGGGGCTACTACTCGATCGAGCTGCTGCGGATGATTCCCGGCGTGGAGGTGACGGTGCTCGATTCGCAGTGCTGCGGCATCGGCGGCACCTACGGATTCAAGAAGGAGAACTACGAGGTCTCGCAGGCCATCGGGGCTCCGCTGTTCCGTCAGATCGAGGAGTCGGGGGCCGACCTCGTGGCCACGGACTGCGAGACCTGCAAGTGGCAGATCGAGATGTCGACCTCGAAACCCTGCGAACACCCGCTGCACATCCTCGCCTCGCGGCTGGCGTAGCGGAGCCGCGTCGGAGCGACTTCGGCCCCGACACGGATGTTTCCCCCAGAAACCAACCATAAAACGACTATGAAACAGTACATTCTTGCACTTGACCAGGGGACGAGCAGCTCCCGGGCCATCGTTTTCGACGAGAAAGGATCGGCCTGCGCCGTGGCGCAGCGGGAGTTCCGTCAGATTTTCCCGAAATCGGGTTGGGTGGAGCACGACCCGCACGAAATCTGGTCGTCGCAGGCCTCGGTGATCGCCGAGGCGATCACGATGCTGGACATCAACGGACTGAACATCGCCGGCATCGGCATCACGAACCAGCGCGAAACGACCATCGTGTGGGATTCGGAGACCGAGGAACCGGTTTACAACGCCATCGTGTGGCAGGACCGCCGCACGTCGGACTACTGCGATGAGTTGAAGAGCCAGGGACTTACGGACATGATCCGCCAGAAGACGGGTCTGATCATCGACGCCTATTTCAGCGCCACGAAGATCAAATGGATTCTGGACAACGTCCCCGGGGCCCGCGAACGCGCCGAGAAGGGCAAGCTGATGTTCGGAACGGTGGACACGTGGCTGATCTGGCGCCTGACGCGCGGCGAGGTGCACGTGACCGACGTGAGCAACGCTTCGCGGACGATGCTCTTCAACATCAACACGCTGGAATGGGACCAGGAGTTGCTGGATCTGTTCAACATCCCGCGCTCGATGATGCCGGAGGTGAAGTCGTCGAGCGAGGTCTACGGACACACGAAGACGACGATCTTCGCCCACAAGGTGCCCATTGCGGGAATCGCGGGCGACCAGCAGGCGGCCCTGTTCGGACAGATGTGCACCGAGCCGGGCATGGTGAAGAACACCTACGGCACGGGCTGCTTCCTGCTGATGAACAGCGGCGAGAAGCCGATCCTCTCGCAGAACAACCTCATCACGACCGTGGCGTGGAAGATCGGCGACAAGGTGAACTACGCTCTGGAAGGAAGTATCTTTGTCGGCGGTTCGGTCGTGCAGTGGCTGCGCGACGGTCTGGGCGTGATCAACTCCTCGTCGGAGGTCGAGGCCCTCGCCTCGCAGGTGCCCGACACGAACGGCGTCTACTTCGTGCCGGCGCTGACGGGTCTCGGCGCCCCGTGGTGGGATCAGTACGCGCGCGGCACGATCATCGGCATCAGCCGCGGCACGACGACGGCCCACATCGCGCGTGCGGCGCTGGAAGGCATCGCCTACCAGACGATGGACATCACGGCCGCGATGTCGCGCGACGCGGGGATCCCGCTCAAAGAGCTGAAAGTCGACGGCGGCGCTTCGCGCAACAACCTGCTGATGCAGTTCCAGGCCGACATTCTGGGCACACGGGTGATCCGTCCGCAGGTGGTCGAGACGACGGCGCTGGGTGCGGCCTATCTGGCGGGCCTTGCCGTGGGCTACTGGTCGAGCATCGACGAGATCCGCAAGCAGTGGCAGATCGACCGGGCTTTCGAACCCTCGTGGGACGAAGAGCGGATCCGCACGGCGAAATCCGGCTGGGAGGATGCCGTGAAGCGCACGTTGAGCGACTATACCAAGCGCTGACCGCCGACGGCGGCCCGCACAAAAGGCTTTCCCGGAGTCCCGCATTTCGGGACTCCGGGAAGGCCTGAAAAAACCTGAAAACCTTAAAACTGATAGCCATGAACGACGTATTTGTAAAGTGCCTGTTCGAGTTTATCGGCACGGCCGTGCTGGTTCTTTTCGGCGACGGAGTCGTCGCCTGTACGACGTTGAAAAAATCCAAGGGCGAGAATGCCGGCTGGGTGGTTATCACGCTGGCGTGGGGTCTTGCCGTCATGCTGGGTGTGTTCATCTCGGGCCCCTACTCCGGAGCGCATCTGAATCCGGCTGTGACGCTGGGACTGGCAGCCGCCGGGACCTTCGCGTGGCCGATGGTCATTCCGTATATCGTTGCGCAGATGTTGGGCGGCTTCGTGGGTGCGATTCTCGTGTACGCCTTCTACAAGGACCACTACGACGCCACGGCGGATCCCGCGACCAAACTCGGGACGTTCTGTACGATTCCGGCCATCCGCAACTACGGCCGCAACCTCTTCTGTGAGATCGTCGGCACGTTCGTGCTGGTATTCGTGATTCTCGCGCTCTCGATCGACGGCAACACTTCGGAAGTCGGCATGGGTGCTCTGGGGGCCTTCCCCGTTGCGATGCTGATCGTCGCGCTGGGCATGTCGCTGGGCGGTACGACGGGTTACGCCATCAATCCGGCCCGCGACCTCGCACCGCGTCTGGCGCACGCCGTTCTGCCGATCAAGGAGAAGGGCTCGAACGACTGGGGCTACTCGTGGGTTCCCGTCGTGGGCCCGATCATCGGCGGATTCCTCGCCGCAGCCCTCTATTGTGTGATTTACTGCTGAAAAACGTACAGCCATGAAGAACCTGAAACATCTTGCAGTGCTTTTGCCGCACTGCTGCTTTCGGCGTCGGCCTTCGGACAGACCGCACGGATGCATTTGAACGGAACCTTGCAGAACATGCACCTGTGGCGCGGCTTGCAGGTTGCCGACGGCGGCGTGCTGGCCGCAGACCTGAATCTGGGGCTCTTCGACGACGGACTTCGGATCGGTCTGTGGGGCGGTACGGACTTCACGGGCGACTACAAGGAGTTCGACTACTACGTTTCCTATTCGGTAGCGGGCTTCACGTTCGCCGTGTGGGACATCTTCAACTACTCGCCGGAACTGCCGTTCAGCAAGGACATCTTCAACTACAACAAGTACTCGACGAGCCATTTCCTGGATTTCAGCGTGGCCTACAACTTCGACACGAAGCTGAACGTTCCCCTGCGCCTCTACTGGGCGACGATTTTCGCGGGCCGGACCTGAATGTGGCGGGCGAGAACATGTATTCGACCTTCGTTTCGGCCGAATACAGTGTCTACCGCAACGAGCACTGGATTGTGGATGTGGGTCTGGGCGGCACCTTTGCGTTCAACCGGGACGATCTCGACGGCGATGCGAATTTCTACGGGAATGACGGGATCAACCAGATTTCGCTGCGCACGACCTACAAGTTGAAGCTGGGACGTTTCGATATGCCGGTTTTGCGCATGCGATGTGGAATCCGGATCTGAAAGACGGCTACTTGCAGGTTGGTATCAATCTGTTTGCCTTCTGATCGGTTTTATGGAATCGAGGCCCGACTTTTCAGGTCGGGCTTTTTCATTTCGTTCCCAAAAGAAGTGTCGGGGGCCGGGGCGGGAATCCCTCCGTCCGCAAAATTCAAGACAGCGTTAGCACCCCCGGCCCCTGAAAGGGGCGTCGGGGGCCGGGGCAGCGAATCCCTCCGTCTGCAAAATTCAAGACAGCGTTAGCACCCCCGGCCCCTGAAAGGGGCGTCGAGGGCCGCGGGCAGCGGATCCCGCGTCTGCATAATACAACAACAGGGAAAGCCTCTCGGCTCTCCCTCCCTCTTGGAGCGGAAAACGGGATTCGAACTCGCGTTTCACGCGAGCGGTTCCGCGATTGTTTGTCGACACCCCCGGCCCCTGAAAGGGGCGTCGAGGGCCGCGGGCGG
>NZ_NFHT01000007.1 GCF_002161445.1 Alistipes sp. An66 | reverse complement strand
CCATCCCGTGCGGTCGCTCTATTTCAGCCTCTTCACCCGGGTTTTCACCCGCGTGCGGCACATCGCCTTCAACACCCGCTTTCCGGAGAGACGAAGGGTGGGGGCCGGTACCCCGGGGACCGGGAGGGGCCTCCGCCGGCGGAAGCCGCGCTTCTCCGGCAGCAGCCGGAGACTCACCGGTTGAGCCACTGCCGGAAATCCTGCACGCGGTCGGTGCTGACGAGCACCTCCTCACCGTCGGGAGTCGGGGGATTGAGGAGCACCTTGATGCGGCTGCCGGAATAGCGGACCATCTCGCGGATGGATTCGAAGGAGATGATGAACCGGCGGTTGATGCGGAAGAAGAGCTTCGGGGGAAGTTTCTCGCCCACGTCGGCGAGCGTTCGGTCGAGGATGTAGTCTTTGGCGTCGTGAGTGACCAGATGGAGGTACTTTCCGTCGGCCATGAAGTAGGCGATCTCGGCGATGGTGACCGACCGCATGCGGGCCCCGATCTGTACGAGGAAACGCTCCTGATAGGCGGCTTCGGAAGGAGCCTCCCCGATGCGTGCCTCCTGTGTTCCCTGTGTTCCCTGCGGGGCTTGCGGCCGCCGGGGAGCCGATCCGGTTGCTCCGCCTCCGGTGAGCATGTCGAGTTTTGCGATGGCCCGGCGGAGGTCTTCGCGCCCGAAGGGTTTGAGCAGGTAGTCGATCCCCTTGTTTTCGAAGGCTTTCAGGGCATAGGTGTCGTAGGCGGTGATGAAGATCACCGGAACGCGGATCTCCGTCCGGCGGAAGATGTCGAACCCGCTTCCGTCGCCGAGATGGATGTCCATGAAGATCAGGTCGTGGGTGACGCGGCTGATGATATCCGCGGCTTCGGCGACCGATGACGCGGTCGCCACGACCTCGATGTCCGGCGCGACTTCGGTCAGCGAGTCGCGGAGTTCGGCCACCGACAGGGGTTCGTCCTCGATGATAATGGCTTTCATGCGCGGTAAAGTTATAAAAAAAAGAGTCCGGAACAAAAACCGGGCTCTTTTTTGATGCGGGGCAGCTCGACGGTGCGTCAGTCGTTCAGATCGGGGTTGCCGGCGATGGCCGACTGCGGGAAGGGCAGCGTGTAGCGCGAATCGTTGGCATTGAGCGTGTAGGAGGACCCGTCGTATGTTTTGGTGATGGCGGGGCGGGTCGTGCGTCGCAGGTCGGGCCAGCGGTGTCCTTCCAGCAGGAATTCGCGGGCGCGTTCGTCGGCGATTTCGGCGCGCAGCTGTGCGGCATCCATAGCTTCGATTTTGGACTGCTGGGCCTCCAGAGCCTCGGGTTTGAGCCGTTTGGCCTGCAAGTCGAGCAGATACCTGCGGGCTGCGGCGAGCTCCGCGGGGAGGTAGGATCCGGCCTCGGCGGCGATCAGGTAGAGCTCGGCCGCACGGATCGAACTGCGGTCCGAGGAGGAGCGGTTGACGCCGTACCCGAGCAGGATGGGATTCCAGGAATCGTCATAGGTGTTGATCTCCTTGAGGTAGCTGCGCCGGCAGTCGTTGGTTTCGTCGAAGAGGTTGAGAATGGGCTCCGCGATGATGCAGGCGCCCTTGAGGTCACCGTTCGATCCGCTGAACGGGCGGTCCATGGCCAGGATCGTTTCGGACGAGGCGGCCTGCCAGGGCAGTGCGGTCTCTTCGGTTGCGGTGTTGAGGTCCGTCAGCGCGTACTCGGGGATCAGAGCCGCGGCGGTGTCGTATGCCTGCTGCCATTGCTGCATGTAGAGCAGCACGCGGGCCTTGAACGCACGGACGGCGTTGAGCGAGAACCGGTAGTTGCGCGTTTCGTCGGGCTGTTTTTCGAGGCTGATGAGCTGTTCGGCCTCGGCGATGTCTCCGAGGATGCATTCGTAGACGGCGGCGACGTTCGTCGGGCGGTATTTCTGCTCGATGTCGATGTGCTCCGAGAGAGCGATTCCGCGGTCGGTTCCGGCGGTGTCGGGGTTGTAGGGCCGGCCGTAGAGGTTCACTAACTGGAAGTGATTGTAGGCGCGCAGGGCATAGGCCTCGCCGAGGATCTGTTCCAGGGGTTCGCCGGCATCGTGGACGTCGGCGTCGCGGATGTTCTCGATCACGGCGTTGGCGTAGAAGATCGACTGGTAGAAGTACTGATAGGGATATTCGCGCATCTGGCTGCCGTATTGCCAGGTGTAGTTGTAGCCGAGAGGCACGGCGTCGCTGGCGTTCCAGAAGGCGCTGGCGTCGAGCATCCCGACTTCGTCGGAGAGCAGGCAGGTGTAGACCTGTGCCTCGCCGAAGGGATAGGCGTAGTATCCGGTGGTAAGCAGGGCCCGGAATTCGGAGGTCTTGTGGGGAATGACCTGCCCGACGGGTTCGATTTCGAGGTAGTTGCAGGCGGTCATTCCGACGGCTGCAAGGAGGATATATGCTGATTTTCTCATGTTTCGGGTGGTTTTAGAAGGTGATGTTCAGACCGACGGAGTAGGTCCGGGCCATGGGTTGCGCATAGATGTTTCCGTAGGTTTCGGGGTCGAAGTATCCGTCGTAGTTCGAGGCGATGACGAAGGGGTTCCGGGCCTCGAAGTGGAGCCGCAGCGAGGAGATGTGGAGTTTTCGTGTGATCTTCTCGGGGAAGGTGTATCCGAGCCGGATGCTGTTCACGCGGAAGTAGTTGATCCGGTGGTACCAGATGTCGAGGTTCTGGAAGATGGAGCTGGCGCCCCACGCGTTGCTCTGGTCCAGGATCCAGTAGTAGGCGCGGTAGGGGTCGGGGTTTTCATCCCAGTCGCCCCATGCGGAACCGTCGGCCTGTGCGTTTCCGACCAGTGCGGGATAGATCCCCGAGGGGTTGGCCGAGGACCAGATCTGCTGGACGCGTGTGGTGTTGTTCTGCCCGGGGTTGGTCATCTGCGGGGTGTAGAAGGGCGTCTCCCTGACGAGCTGCCCGAATACGAAGTTGCACGACACGGTGAGGTCGAATCCCTTGAAGTAGAATCGGTTGTTGAAACCTCCCGTGAGGTCGGGGTTGAGCGATCCGATGTGTGAGAGCCTGCTCCGGACGTCCGGCCGGTCCTGGTCCATGACGGGGCTGAACTCATATATATCGGGGTAATCGGTACCGAATGGATAGGTCTTCTCGACCCGGAAGTTGACGAACTCCTGAAGGGATACCTTCTGCCCGTCCTTCCAGAAGAGGGGGATTCCGTACTCGTCGAGGCCTGCGGTTCGCAGGGCGAAGACGGCGCTTGCCGAGTATCCCTGGAGCGAGGGTGTCCAGGCCTTGTCGTCGATGAGGACCTTCTCCACGCGGTCGGTGTTGTGGGCGAGGTTGAACTGGGTCTCCCACCGGAAGCTGCGCGAGCGGATGTTCACGGTGTTGAGCGAGAACTCGATGCCGCGGCTGGAAATTTCGCCGTAGTTGCTCGACGTGACGGAGAATCCGGTTTCGGAGGGGATCGTGCGCGAGGTGATGAGGTCCTTGCTCCGGCGTCCGTAGACTTCGAACGTGAATCCGATCCGGTTGTCGAGTGCCGCGAAGTCGAGCGCGGTGTTCCAGGAGTAGGTGGTTTCCCAGCGGAGGTTCTGGTTGGGCGGGGAGGTGACGTTGATGGCATCCTCGACGACGCTTCCGGGCGTCCGGGTAGTCCAGGTACCGAGGATATAGGGCGAGGTGGATCGGTCGATGTTTCCCTGTGCGCCGTAGGAGAGCCGCAGGCGGAGGTTATCGAGCCAGCGGGCGTTGCGCAGGGCGCCTTCGCGGTTGATGTTCCAGGCTCCGGAGATCGACCACATGGGGTTGAACTTGTATTTGGGGTCGACGCCGAAGAGGTTCGTTCCGTCGTAGCGCATCGACCCGAAGAGGGTGTAGCGGTTGTCGTAGGTGTACGAGGCGGTGAAGAAGTAGGAGAGGTACCGGTTCTCGTAGAACGACTTCTGATACTGCGTGAAGTAGGGGCTGTTTGCCAGATTGGTACCCTCGTCTCCGGCGGGGAATACCATCGGTTCGTTGGTCATCGTGCGGAAGTCGTATCCGAAACCTTTGGTATGGATGGTCGTGCTGGTGGTTCCTCGCATTTCGAGTCCGGCCATCAGATCGACCTCATGTTTTTCGGCGAAGGAGTCCGAATATTCGGCCTGTGCTTTCCAGGTGTACTGCGAGAGGTCGGCGTTCCAGTTCTGGATGATGCCGCCTTGGGGCATGTAGGTCACGCCGTCGACGAGCGAATAGAGGGCATACTTGCGGGTGAAGTAGGTCTCTTCGCGGGCCATTTTTTCGGTCATGGAGTTGTCGACCTGCAATCCGAACTGGGTGTAGATGCGCAGCTGCTTCACGGGTCGGAAATCGAGGTCGAAGATGGTCTTCATCGAGCGGGTGCGGAGCGTGTATTCGGTATTTGCGCGCTCTTCGAGGAAGTTGAAGTCGATGACGTCGTCGTTGTCGCCCTGATAGACGTTCATGTCGGGGTCGTAGGCATAGCTGCCGTCGGGGTTGTAGGCATTGAAATAGGGGTTCACGGTCCGGGAGTATCGCGAGGGGTTCGTGAAGACGTCCGTGTCGGAGAGGTAGGATTCGTTGCGGTTCTGCCCGACGAAAACCGAGGCGCCGAACCGGAGGTTCTTCAACAGGTCGTAGTCGGTCTTCATCGTGAGGTTCAGTCGTTCGAACCCGGTTCCGACGGTCGAACCCTGTTCGTTGTAGTAACCGCCGGAGAGGTAGTAGCTGGCGCGGTTTCCGCCACCGGAGACGTTGAAGCTGTACTGCTGGTTGAGAGCCACCTGATAGATCTCCTTTCCCCAGTCGGTTCCGTTCCTGCGCAGGGCGTCGATCGCCGCGCGGGTTTCGGGCGAGAGGGCGTTGATTCCGCCCTGCCGGAGGGCGTTTCGTTCGCCGGCCTTGTCCAGGATGCGGGCCACGCCGCCCATCGAGGAGAGGTAGTTGAGCCGTCCGTTTGCGGCGAGCGCGAGTTCGAAATCGACCTTCTGCGAGGCGTTCATCAGGTTGAGCTTCGAGAGGTCGGGTCGGTCGGTCACGAAGAGCGAGGCGGTGACGTTCACGCGTGTGGGCTGGTTGCGCAGTCCCTTTTTCGTGGTGATGACGATTACGCCGTTTGCGGCGCGTGCGCCGTAGATAGCCGTAGCGGCGGCATCTTTCAGCACGGTGATGTCCTCGATGTCGGCGGGGTTGAGTCCGGCGATCGACATGTTGTAGAGGTTGTCGATGTTCTCCTTGGAGGACCAGTCTGCGGGGATGTCATTACCTTCGAGGGGGATTCCGTCGAGGACCCACAGGGGGTCGGTGCTTCCGTTGAGGGTGACCGTACTTCGGATTTTGACCTTGCTGGCGCCGCCCGGGGCTCCGGTTGTGGGCGTGGAGGTAAGTCCGGCGATGGATCCGGAGAGCATTTCGTCGACGCTGGCCACACCGTCGCGGGAGATGTCGGCCATTCTGACGTTGGCGATCGAGGAGGTTAGCTTTCGTTTTTCGATGCGCTGGTATCCGGTCACGACGACGGCGTCGACGCGGTTTTCGGCGGGTGAGAGCCGGATCGTGAAGTTGCTTTTCCCGGCGATGTCGACCGTCTGTGCCTCATATCCGAGGTAGCTGACGACGACTTTGGCGACACTGGCGGGCAGGGTGAATTCGAATCGACCCTGTTCATAGGCGATGGTTCCCTGCGGATTGTAGTTTCTGGCCTGTGTCTCTTCGGGGGCGATGAAGACGGTTGCTCCGACGAGCGGCGTTCCGTCCGTGCGGTCGATCACCTGGCCGGAGATCGTCCGGGTCTGCTGCGCGAGGGCGAAGAGCGGAGCGATCAGCACGAATAGCGTAAGTAGTCTTTTCATGAGATGTGAGGATATAAGTGAAAGTGTTATTTTTGCGTATGTTTGAAATTGAAATCCGGGTTTGGGCTTCGGATTGTAAGCGTTCCGGCCTCTCTCCGAAGTCGGGCAAAGCCGTCTTTCCGGAGGATAAGACGGCTTTGCGATGGTTTTTTTACAACATTCTCAGGGCCTCTTTCAATCGCAGGTCGAGATCCCGGTAGTGGTTCCTGGTGGCGGGGTCCCCGCTCTGGAAGCGGCCCTGCACGATCGAGAGCAGCCGTCTCATTTCGGCCCTTTTTGCCGATGTGGTCTCGCTTACGCGCTGCATGAGTTCGTAGTTGCGCTGGGTCTGGATTCCGATCTCTTCGGGGCGGGGCAGCGGTTCGAAATCGACTTCGGGGGCCTGTTGCATGAGCGAGCATCCGCAGCAGTCGCCGTTCGGGCCGGCGTCGGCAACCGCATCGCGGAGCGTGGCCCCCATCTTCGTGGTCTTGACCATGGTGATGTTCGACGACACGATCAGCGCATCGACGTAGTTCTTCTGGCTCATGCGCTCGTAGAGCGAGAGGGTGCGGGCACCGGGTCGGATGAAGACGGCGCGGGTGATCTCGTCGAGCATCTCCTCGGGGGTGTAGGTCTGGGGTCCGCGTCCCTGCCGGGCCTCGACCTCGTACATGCGGAGCAGGCGGCGGTCATCCAGCAATTCGTAGTAGACCTTGTATTGGAGTTCGCGTGCGAAGTTGTAGGGGGCGTACTCCATCTGCCCGAAGGGTGAAGAGCGGTGGGGGTAGCTTCTGTCCCAGGCGTCGGCGCCGAAGAGCCATTCGGGCGTTACGAACACCTCGTCGATGAGGTAGCGGACGCTGCGTCGCTGCATCTCGGCCGGCACGGGGACGTAACGGTCGATGTCGTGTCCGGCGACGACGTTGTTGAGGTGGAATCCGCCGACGTTGGTTTTCACGTGGTCGGCATAGGTCAGCCACTGGAAGACGATCGACATGAGGAAGCGCCCCGCTTCGTATTGGAGTTCGCCCTCGCGGTCGGTCCACTCGGTGACGTGGGGGATGATTCGCCGGAGGTTGGCCAATCCGTATCGGCTGGCCATCACGGCGTCGTCTCCGAGGTCCTCCGACTGGGCGCGGGGGTCGATTCCCTCGCGGGACTGCTCGCCGTAACGGTATGCGGGGTCGTTTTCGTGTTCGCGCAGCCAGGCGTTGAGCGTGGGCAGCTCCTCGTGGGGATCCCGGACGTCGAGCCAGCGATATCCCCATCGGATGGCGTGTTTGTCGTAGACGCCGATTTTGGGCGTGAGCTGCGTAATGCCGTCCTCGGGCTGCGCCACGTAGTTGAATCGGGCGTAGTCCATGATCGAGCTGGCGGTTCCGTGGGTGTCGGTGTATGTTTTCGAGCGGAGCGAGTCGACGGGTACGGAGTACGAGGCTGCGAAGTTGTGTTTCAGTCCGAGGCTGTGTCCCAGTTCGTGGGAGGAGACGAACCGCACGGCATTCCCCATGAGTTCGGTGGGCAGGACATTGCCGCGGGCCAGCGGGTCGACGGCTCCGGTTTGGAGACGGATCCACGAGTGGAGGATGCTCATCACGTTGTGCCACCAGATGATGTCGGCCTCGATGATTTCGCCGCTGCGGGGGTCGATGACCGATGGTCCCATGGCGTTTGCGAGTTCCGATGCGGCGTAGGTGACCACCGAGTAGCGCACGTCGTCGACGTCGAACTCCTTCTCCTCATCGGGTCCGACCTCGCGGGCGAGGATGGCATTTTTGAAGCCGGCGGCCTCGAATGCCTCCTGCCACTCCTCGATCCCCTTCTTGATGTAGGGTACCCAGACGGGCGGCGTGGCGGGGTCGATCCACAGCACGATGGGCTTCTTCGGTTCGACGAGTTCCCCGCGTTTGTATCGTTCGACGTCTTCGGGCCGGGGTTCGAGTCGCCAACGGTTGATGAAGGCCCGCTCTTCGGCCTTCTGCTGGGTGTCGTTGTAATAGAGATGCCCGATTTCGAAATAGCCCACGCGGTCGTCGGCGAAACGCGGTCGCATCGGCACGGGGTCGAGCAATACGAGATTCGAGGTGATTTCGACGGTCAGGGGTGTGGACTCGCTCTCCTCGCCGGAGAGATTTCCGGAGAGGGTGGATTTGACGATGATGTTCTCGGGGAAGGCCTTCACGGATTCGATTTTCGAGAGGTCGCGGTTGGCGCTGCCCGTGCGGAGCGAACCGAAGAGGTTGTTGAAACTCTTCTCGCTGCCGTCGAAGACTTTGTTGACCTTGACGACCGCCGAGGTCGAATCGGCATTGTAGGCCTCGATGGGGAACTGTTCGATAAGCGTTTCGCGGTAGTTGTCCCTGACGGATCGGGCGATGCGGTCGCCCTTGCGGGCCGAGATGCGGGGGTCGTAGGTTGCGACCCATACTTTTTTATAAAGGGTGTCCTTGCGGAATCGGATGAGTTTCTCTCCGAATCCCATTCCCTTGTTGATCCCGGCGTTGTTCAGCGCATAGGGGACTCCGGAGATCTTGTTGACGACCAGAATATCGCGGTCGAGCAGCGAATCGGGAATCTCGAACCAGATGTCGGTACCCTTGCGGTGAACGTCGAACATGCCCTTGTCGGTGGAGGCGTCCTTGAGGATCTCCTCATATTTTTTCCGGTTGTTGCGGGTGGAGTCGGTTTTTTCGGCGATGTTTTCGGTTTTTCCGCTTTTCCGGTTCTCCTTTTTCCGGGCCTCGGCGGGTGCGGCCGTGAGCAGGAGCAGCGTTGTGAGCAGAAGGGCCGGGCGTATGAACGTCTGTTTGTTCTTCATTTTTTTATTATTGCCGTTTTCTTGCGGGCACAAAACCCGCACGATGCAATAATAAAACATATTTGTCGATTTGGGAAATACAAATCGTTGAATGCCCGAATCGGAGGCGTGAATGGCGCAAAAAGCGGATTATTCCTCGGCATGCAGGAGCGGGAGCCGGCATCGGAAGACTCCTTCGCGGGTTGAGATCGAGATGTTCTCGTCGGTATAGAACCGATATATCGATCGGATTCGTTCGAGTCCTACGCCGAGCGATTCTGGGTTTTCGTTGCTGCGCGGCGTGAAGTTGTTCTCGATGAGGATGGCCTCCTCTTCGGTGCGGATGCGGATGCGGAGCGGATTTCGGGCGGAGATGCTGTTGTGTTTTACGGCGTTTTCCACGAGGGTTTGCAGGCTCATCGAGGGGATCCTGCGTTTGAGGAGCGCGGGGTCGACCGTGATGGAGAGTTCGAGACACCCGCCGAATCGGATCTTTTGCAGGGCGTGGTACTGTTCGGTGAATTCGAGTTCTTCGGACAAGGTCGAGAGGATCTGTTTGCGGCGTTCGAGCACGCGGCGGTAGACGCGTGAGAGGGTGATTGTGAATTCGCGGGCCTGCTCGGGGTTGCAGCGGATCAGGGCATAAAGCGAATTGAGCGAGTTGAAGAGGAAATGGGGGTCGATCTGGTCGATAACCTGTTGGAGTTGGAGTTGTGCGGACTCCTGTTCGGAGAGGCGGCGCAGGGCGTACTCCCGTTGCCATCGGCGTTGAGCCACGATAAGCAGTGCAGCGAAGAAGAGTACGGAGATGACGGCCGTGAGGATGGTGTAGAAGTGGAATTCGTCGATCTCCTGTTCGATGACGAGCCGGGGTATCCCGATTCCGGCGACCCATCGCTGCCCGGCCAGCCGGATGGGGTAGTAGATTCGTTGTTCGTCGACGCCGAGGTAGTCGGAGAAGATGTCGACGATGATGCTCCGTCCCGTTCCGAGAACTTCCCGGAAAGCTTCGATTTCCCGTTTGTCCGTGATTTTGCTTCCCAGACGGAGGCTGTCCGGATGGTAGACGATCCGTCCTGCGGGGTCGAGCAGGGTTGCGGAGCTTCGGCTGTGGGGGTTTTGTTCGGTTATGTGGGTGTAGAGAGCCGGCAGCGGGTAGTCGATTCCGCAGATGCAGCGGTTTCCCGCGGCGTCGCGGAGCGAGCAGGTGAGCACCCAGACGCGGATTCCCGCCCGTTCGACAATCGAGCTGCGCACCGTGTCGGAGGGGGCATCGGCGGCGGTTTCGTCGCAGAGCCCGAAGAGCTTCGGATTGCGGATCTCGATGGTCCGGGGCTCCTCGTTGCGGGAGTATCTGCGCAGGATCGCGTCGCCGGGGCGGGTGAACCAGATGGCGTCGGCCTTGGGGTCGACTTCGAGCAGGGTGGCGGTCAATACGCGCAGTTCAGCCTCCGAAGCTTCGGCCTGGCGGTGCAGGAACCGGGCCGAGGCGGCCAGAACCTCTTCCGTGCGGTCGAACTCGGCCTGCAACAGCAGACAATGCGATTCGCTGATCTGTGTAACGACGCGGTCGCTCATCTGTCCGGCCCGGCGGTTGATGATTCGTCCGGTGACGAAGACCCCGGCGACGAGCAGAACGAGCAGGACGGCGCCCGAGATGAGCAGTCGTTCGCGATGGGTATGTTTTTTTCGGAGCATTGTCGTTGTTTGGAGGGGCGGAGGGAGGGTTTCCCGGTCCGGGGATCGTTTTTCAGAACCAGTTTTTTTCGGTTTCGGAGGTTTCGGGAGCCTCTTCGGCATAGGGATCGTAGTGCGGGATGCGGCATCCGTATTCTTTCAACGCGGCAATCCGCTCTCCGCGCCACTCGATGACCGATACTCCGTCGAAACGCTCCGTCCGGCCGTCGTTCATGCGGTCCTCGAAGTACCATTCGACGATGCTCCGGTCATCCGTGTGGGTGAATCTTCGGATCTCCCACGCGATGACCCGCCCGCGAGTGTTCCATTCCCGGAACCAATGGCCGACGGCCTGACTCCCGCGGTATTCGGGTCCCCAACTTTCGGTGTAGATGCAGTCGGGGGTGAAAATCGCCCCGATTGCCGGTTTCTCCCTGCGGAGCCACATGTCGAACCAGCGCCGGATCCGGCATTCGCGATCCTTCGTATCCATTTTTCAGGCTTTCTGTCGGATCTTCAACCGCTCCCACAGCCATTGCGGAATCAGTTTCCAGAAGAAGACGAAGAGAGCATAACGGCGGTCGATCACGACCCGTCTGCGGGGTTTGCGCAACACCTGCATGATTCTGCGGGCGACCTTTTCGGTCTTCATCAGCATGGGATAGTGCCCCTTTTCGGAGAGCAGGGGTGTTGCGACGAATCCCGGGCGGATGTCCGTGAAACGGATTCCGTATCCATCCATGCGGGCGAGTTGTGCGAGGGCGTCGATATAGGTGTTCTGCATGCGCTTGGTAGCCGAGTAGGCGGGTGCGGATCCGAGCCCTTTGGTTCCGGCGATCGAGCTGATGACGGCGATGTGCCCGCCCCCGAGGCTGCGGAAATACCCGAATGCGGCGACGACCATCCGCACGAAACCCTCTCCGTTGGTACGGAGGGTCGCGAGTTCGATTTCGGGATTCAGGTCGGTGTTGCGGCTTCCGATTCCGGACGAATGGAAGTAGATATCCATGCCTCCGAGCCGTTCGATGAGCCGTCCGAGGTGTTCGGGGGCATCGTCGCGGGTGATGTCCAGGGGTTCGATTTCGACTTGTCCGGGGGCTTCGTTGCGGAGTGCTTCGAGGGCTTCGATCCGACGCCCTGCGGCACCGACGCGCCACCCTTCGCGGATGCAGAGGCGGGCGGTTTCGAGCCCGAGTCCGGAGGTGGCTCCTACGATGACGATCCGTTTCATGGCGAACAGGTTTTCGGTTTTCTCCGGACAAGATACGACATGTCTTCGGGATTTGCAACTCCGGGCCGGGAGAATCCGCACTCCTCCAAAGTAAAAGCCCCGCAGGGCAGGGCTTTCCGGAGCGTTTCGAACGGCGTCGGTCTATCCGAGTTCGTCGGATTTGTACTGCACGCATTCGATACCCACGCGGCGCAGGAGGTCGAGTCCCTCCTCCGAACGGTAGTCGTCCGAATAGACCACACGGCGGATTCCGGCCTGGATGATGAGCTTCGAACACTCGATGCAGGGTGCGGCGGTGATGTAGAGGGTCGAACCGTCGCAGTTGTTGGCGGACTTGGCGACCTTCGTGATGGCGTTTGCCTCGGCGTGGAGGACGTAGGATTTGGTTTTTCCGGTTTCGTCCTCGCAGATGTTCTCGAACCCCGAAGGGGTGCCGTTGTATCCGTCGGAGATGATCATCTTGTCCTTGACGATCAGCGCTCCGACCTTGCGGCGGACGCAGTATGAGTTTTCGGCCCAGATGCGCGCCATGCGGAGATAGCGCAGGTCGAGTTGGTGCTGTTTCTCTTCCTGATAACCCATAGGTCTTTGGTTTGTCGGTTTTATGAATAGACCCGGAAGGCGCATTTCCGCGGCCTTCCGGATCACTTTTATTCGGTTGAAGGAGCCTCTCCCCAAAAAGGGGCAACGGAGATTCAGAACCCCGTTGCGGCTCTATCCCGGGTTTGGGTTGGCAGGGCCGCTGACGACCAGAACCCCGTTGCGGCCCCATCCCCCATAAAAGGGTTTTCTTAAAGCCCCGTAGGGCAACGGAGATTCAGAACCCCGTCAAGCTTCCATTCCCCCATAGAAGGGCTTTCTTAAAGCCCTTAAAGCCCTTAAAGCCCTTTGCCGTGGCAGTTTTTGTATTTCTTGCCGCTGCCGCAGGGACAGGGATCGTTTCGTCCGACCTTCTTCTCGACGTGCAGAGGCATGGGTTTCTGCCGCTCCTGCTGCCCGGCCTGCGCTGCGGCCTGCATGCGGGATGCCTGCAACTTGTTGACGTCGACCCTGGCGCGGCGTTCGCGCTCCATCTGTTGCCGCTTGGCCTCCTCGGCGTTCTGCTCGCGGACGGGGATGTAGGCCTTGTCGAGGATCGAGAGAACCTCGCGGTTGACCTTGATGAGCATCTTCGAGAAGAGCCCGAAGGATTCGAACTTGTAGATCAGCAGCGGATCCTTTTGCTCGTAGGTAGCGTTCTGGACGCTCTGGCGCAGGTCGTCCATCTCGCGCAGATGCTCGCGCCATGCGTCGTCGATGGTGGTGAACATGACGACTTTGGAGAAGACCTTGTAGATCTCGGCGCCGTCGGACTCCTGGCATTTGCGCAGGTTCACGGGGATGTTGTACCCGAGATGCCCGTCGGTGATCGGGAAGTAGATGTTCGAGTCGAGCTGATCCTTGCGGTCCTCGTAGATGCGTTCCATGACGGGCCGCACGGTGTCGGCGACGGCTTTGGCGCGGCGGGCGTAAGCCTCTTTGAGGGCCTTGACGATGGCCTCGACCAGCTCCTGGGGTTTGGCGTTTTCGTAAGCGGCCTCGTCGAGTGCGGGCTCCACGGCGACCTGACGGATCAACTCCATGCGGAACTCCTCGTAGTCGATGCCGCGGCACTCCTCGACGAAGTTGTCGGCGAAGTCGTACATGATGTTGTTCAGGTCGATCTCGATGCGCTCGCCGTAGAGTGCGTGGCGGCGGCGGGTGTAGATGACCTCACGCTGGGAGTTCATCACGTCGTCGTATTCGAGCAGGCGCTTTCGGATTCCGAAGTTGTTCTCCTCGACCTTCTTCTGTGCGCGCTCGATGGCCTTGGTCATCATGCCGGCCTGAATGACCTCGCCCTCTTTCAGCCCCATGCGGTCCATCATGGTGGCGATGCGCCCCGATCCGAAGAGACGCATCAGGTCGTCTTCGAGCGATACGAAGAACTGCGACGATCCGGGGTCGCCCTGACGTCCGGCACGGCCGCGCAGCTGGCGGTCGACACGGCGGCTTTCGTGACGCTCCGTGCCGATGATGGCCAGACCTCCGGCTTCCTTGACTTCGGGCGTGAGCTTGATGTCGGTACCGCGGCCGGCCATGTTCGTTGCGATGGTCACCTGTCCCGAGCGTCCGGCTTCGGCGACGACCTGTGCTTCCAGAGCGTGCTGCTTGGCGTTGAGGACGTTGTGCTTGATTCCGCGGAGTTTGAGCATGCGGCTCAACAGCTCGGAGATCTCCACCGAGGTGGTGCCCACGAGCACCGGACGACCCTCGCCGACCAGACGGACGATCTCCTCGATGACGGCGTTGTACTTTTCGCGCTTGGTCTTGTAGATGAGGTCCTGACGGTCGTCGCGGATGACGGGGCGGTTCGTGGGGATGACCACGACGTCGAGTTTGTAGATGCTCCAGAACTCCGAAGCCTCGGTTTCGGCCGTACCGGTCATACCGGCCAGCTTGTGGTACATGCGGAAGTAGTTCTGCAAGGTGATGGTCGCAAAGGTCTGCGTGGCGGCCTCGACCTTGACGTGCTCCTTGGCCTCGATGGCCTGGTGCAGGCCGTCGGAGTAGCGGCGTCCTTCGAGGATACGTCCGGTCTGCTCGTCGACGATCTTGACCTTGTTGTCCATGACGACGTACTCGATGTCCTTCTCGAACATGGCGAAGGCTTTGAGCAGCTGGATCACCGTATGCACGCGCTCCGACTTGACGGCGTAGTCGTTGATCACGGCGTCGCGCTTTGCGGCCTTCTCTTCGGGCGAGAGGGCTGCCTTTTCGAGTTCGGCGACCTCGGCCCCGATGTCGGGCAGGACGAAGAAGCCGTCCTCGTTGAAGTATTTCGAGAGCACCTCATGCCCCTTGTCGGTCAGTTCGACGGAGTTGAGCTTCTCGTCGATGACGAAGAAGAGGTCGTCGGTGATCTCGGGCATGCGGCGGTTGTTGTCCTGCATGTAGACGTTTTCGGTCTTCTGCATGAGGGCCTTGACACCCTGCTCCGAGAGGTATTTGATCAGGGGTTTGTACTTCGGGAGCCCCTTGTGCGCGCGGTAGAGCTTGATGCCGCCCTCCTCGGTCTTTCCGGCCGAGATGAGCTGCCGGGCCTCGGCCAGGAGCTGCGTGACGAGGTTCTTCTGCAAGTTGTAGAGGTGGTCGATCGAGGGGCAGTACTGCTCAAACAGCTGGTCGTCGCCCTTGGGCACGGGTCCGGAGATGATCAGCGGGGTGCGGGCGTCGTCGATCAGCACCGAGTCGACCTCGTCGACGATGGCGAAGTGGTGCTTGCGCTGCACGAGGTCCTTGGGCGAGGAGGCCATGTTGTCGCGCAGGTAGTCGAAGCCGTACTCGTTGTTCGTACCGAAGGTGATGTCGGCCATGTAGGCCTTGCGGCGGGCGTCGGAGTTGGGCTGGGTGTCGTCGATGCAGGCGACGGACAATCCGTGGAACTCGTACATCGGGCCCATCCACTCGGAGTCGCGCTTGGCCAGATAGTTGTTCACCGTGACCATGTGCACGCCCTTTCGTGCCAGGGCATTGAGGAATACGGGCAGCGTGGCGACGAGGGTTTTTCCTTCACCCGTAGCCATTTCGGCGATCTTGCCCTGGTGGAGCACCACGCCGCCGAAGAGCTGGACGTCGTAGTGGATCATGTCCCACTTGATGTCGTTGCCGCCGGCCATCCAGTGGGTGGCATATATGGCCTTGTCGCCGTCGATGGTGACGAAATCCTTCGTTGCGGCGAGTTCGCGGTCGAAGTCGTTGGCCGTGACGACGACGGTTTCGTTCTGCGCGAAGCGTCGTGCGGTGTCCTTCATGATGGCGAACGCCTCGGGGAGGATGCGGTCGAGGATCTCCTCGATCTTGTCGTCGATGCGTTTGGTCGTTTCGTCGATCTCCTTGGAGATCTTCTCCTTTTCGTCGAGCGAGGTTTCGGGCTTTTCGAGCACGGTCTTCAACTCGACGATGCGGGCTTCGTCCCCGGCGATGAAGTCGGCGATCTGCTTTTTGAGGTTTTCGCTGCGGGCGCGGAGCTCGTCGTTGGAGAGGGCTTCGATCGACGGGTAGACGGCCTTGATCTTTTGCAGATAGGGTTCGATCAGTTTGCGGTCCTTGTCGGCTTTCGAGCCGAAGAGGGCTTTGATGATACTGGCAACTATATCCATGGCTGTTTCTGATATTTTTTCATGTTCGGTTGTAAATCCTACAAAAATAGTAATAATTTTTTGAATTTTATCCGGATAGCGGTTCCGGAACGGGTTTTTTTCGAATTATTTTGCAGGCAAAGGGTCTTCGGCGATCTCGTCGTCGAGGATGCGGATGAGTTTCCGTCCTCCGCGGTCGTAGTTGAGGTGCGAGGCGTTGAAGAAGTCGTCGGCCGTGAACCGCCTGTCCTTCAACAGGTCCACATAGCGGACGTTGGGGAATTCCCGGGCCAGCGATGTTCCGATCTCCCGGGTGAGGGATACGATCTCTTCGGAGAGGTGTTCGTAGTAGGTATGCCAGGCCGGCGGGGTGTAGAGCACCACCCGGATGCCGCGTTCCGCGCAGTCGGCGGCGATGTGCCGCAGCACTTCGCGGTTGTGGGTCATGTCCTCCGGCTTGAAGCGCGAATGATTCTTTGCGACATCTTCGGCCGCGCGTTGATCCCAGTCCGGGAGCCGGTTGTCGAGGCGTGCCATGTAGGATCCGAATTCGTCCTGTGGAATGTTTCCTTCGGCGAGGGAGTCTTCCGACGCGAGTGCGTGTTTCAGATAGCGGAACGCCTGCGCGGGGTAGGCGATGATGCACCGCTCCTTGAAGGCGTACCACGGAACGGGGAGTTCGTAGTTGATCGTGTAGAAGGGTACGCGCCATTGTTCGCCCTCCTTGCGCAGCCGGTGGTGTATGCTCCAACACGAGAGCGGGACCGTCACGGCGCGCAGCGACGTGAGCCGGTCGGCGTATTTCTCCCACAATTCCAGATCGCGGTCGAGCGGCTGTCCGTGGTAGGCGAGGTTGAACCCCCGGAACTTCGAGGCGTGGAAGTCGAGTCCGTAAAAGGCGTGCGAGAGTCCCAGCGAGAGGACTTCGATCTGCGGGGCATGCTCCTCCATGTAACGGGCCTTGTATGCGAGTTGGTGGGGGATGGACCGCAGCCCCCATTCCGCGCCGACGGCTGCGACGGCCGCGGGGAGCGCGAACCGGAGAATGCGTAGCAGGAATCGGTTCATGGCGGGGTCAGAATTGGAAATAGATGAACGTCTGCTGCTGGGCGTGCATGATGTAGATGCCCAGGATCAGCAGGTAGTAGATGGCGTATCGTACGCTTCGGCGGCGGATATGGGCCGGGCCGGTCAGTTGAAGCCCGTGTTCGCGAGCGCGCTGGAACCACTCGACCGCCAGCAGGATCACGACGCCGATGGCTGCATGGATTCCGGGCGATTCGCAGCTGCTGCCGAGGGCTACGCGGTTGAGGATCGCCGGGGAGAAGATCCTCCGGATGTAGAGCCAGGCATCGCCGATGGTCTCGGCGCGGAAGATGATCCATCCCACGACCGCCAGCGAGAAGGTTCCGGCCATGCGGCATGCGTCTTTGGCCGACGGGAGGATTCGCCCGGCGGCGATTTCACCGGTGTAGCGGCGGTTGCGCCCCGAGAGGATCAGCGGCAGGAAGAGCAGCGCATGGTAGGCGCCCCAGGCGACGAAGGTCCAGTTTGCGCCGTGCCAGAATCCGCTGACGAGGAAGATGATCAGCGTGTTGCGGAACACCATTCCTTTCGATCCGCGGCTTCCGCCCAGCGGGATGTAGATGTAGTCGCGGAACCACGTGGTGAGCGAGATATGCCAACGGCGCCAGAATTCGGCGATGTCGCGGGAGAAGTACGGGTAGTGGAAGTTGCGCATGAGGCTGAATCCGAAGAGCCGCGAGATTCCGATGGCGATGTCGGAGTATCCCGAGAAGTCGCCGTAGATCTGGAACGAGAAGGCTACGGCGCCGATGATGAGGGCTCCTCCGGAGAGGTTTTCGAAGTTCTCGAAGATGCTGTTGGCGAGGATGGCGCAGTTGTCTGCGACGACGATCTTCTTGAAGAAGCCCCATAAAGCCTGGCGCAGTCCGTCCACAGCTTGTGCGGTGTCGAAGGTCCGGGGGCGCAGGAATTGCGGCAGGAGGTTCGTGGCGCGCTCGATGGGTCCGGCGACCAGCTGCGGGAAGAAGGAGATGAAGGCGAAGAAGGCGACGATGTCGCGGGTCGGGGGGAGCTTCTCGCGATAGACGTCGATCGAGTAGCTCAGGGCCTGGAAGGTGTAGAACGAGATGCCGACGGGCAGGATGATCCGCAGCAACAGACTGTCGTAGTCGGTGATTCCGAACAGTTCGGCGAACGATGCCACGAAGAAGTCGTAATACTTGAAGAGGCCGAGGATTGCGAGGTTCAGGAGGATGTTTCCCGCATTGACGGCCCGGGCCCATCGTCTTTTTCCCTGCTGGCGGTAGTGCCCGATGATCAGTCCGCTGGCGTAGCTGCACAGCGACGTGAATGCGATGAGCAGGAGGAACCGCCAGTCCCACCATCCGTAGAAGAGGTAGCTGGCCCCGACGACGAACAGGTTCTGCACGCGCAGGTTGCGGTTGAAGACGAACCAGTAGAGCAGGAAGACGGCCGGGAGAAAGAGCGCGAATTCAAACGAATTGAAAAGCATGGGTGTGAGCACAATAAATACGGCAGATCTCCGGGTTGCGGGATTGCCGTCGGAAGCGGGATGACGTGCAAAAGTAGTTATTTTTCCGGGAAAGTCAAAATCTCTGATTCCCGGCGCCTTGTCATTTTTCGGGGGACATTCCGGCGATTCTTCGTCCGACGGGGCATTGGGCGCAGCGCTGTGCGGCGCAGTACTCCGTGGCGAGTTGCAGCAGTGCCTGGCTTTCGAAGGCGTTGCGGGGCTTCACGCCGGCCGCCGTCCATTCGCGCATGTAGCGGTTGTCCTCGGCCGGGAGGCGTTCGAGGAGCGAGAGCGCACTGTCGCGCAGCCGATCGTTGGCGACGTAGCTTCCGTAGGCGAATTGCAGCACGACGACGAGGTTGATGCCGATGATGTTTGCCTTGAAGGCTCCGATGCGCTTCGGCCGCGGATCGCTTTCGGCGCCGGGGATGAAGTGCGTGCGCCAGTACTCCGAGGCTTCGATGCCGAAGAGCGTGCGCACCTCCTCCTCGGAACGGCAGGCCATGGTGCGGTCCATGAGGAATTCGTCCTGTGCGAAGAACTCCGCGGCCTGTGCCAGCCGCAGGACGGGGTGGTTGGCGGGACGCACCTCCGACAGAGCCCATACGGAGGGGTCCAGCGGCCGGATTTCGTACTTTGCGGCCAGATGTTCGAAGTTGCGGCGGAGGTTGAGCGTGTATTCGTCGTTGCGGTAGAGGTCGAGCAGCCCCGATGCACCGAATAGCATCGCCTCGACGGCGTGCGGGACCCTGCGTTCGCGCAGGACGGTCTTGTAGGGGACCCTGCGTGCGAGTTCGAGGTAGGCCTCCTGGTTGCGGCGGTCGCCGAGCGTGCGGAAATAGAGCAGGTAGAAGGTCTGGTTCCAGTTTTCGGCGGCCTCGGTGCGGAGCGCCTCGACCATGCGCATCTTGCGGCGGAGGCGGTCGAAGACCAGCGACGTGAGGATTTCGGTACGGCGGAGCGGTTCGAGAGCCGCGAGGTACCCGCCGCAGGCGTGCTCTCCGGCCCGAGCTTCGAGCCTCCGGATTGTGCGCTGTGCGGGGTCGTCGGCCGTTATCCTCGTCTTCTCCATCGTCAGAGCATGTTGAGTTCGAGCAGCGCCTCTTCGGACATCATGCTCTTGTCCCAGACGGGGTCGAACGTGAGGATGACGTTCACCGACTTCACGCCCTTGACTTTGGCCACCTGGATGTTGACATCCTCGACGAGCATGTCGGCCATCGGGCAGTTCGGGGCCGTGAGGGTCATGCGGATCGAGGCCACGCCGTCGGGGGTGTAGTCGATTTCGTAGATCAGCCCCAGATCGTAGATGTTCACGGGGATCTCCGGGTCGTAGATGTTTTTGAGCGTTGCGACGATCTGTTTTTCGACTTCGAGTATCTCTTCGGGTGTCATGCTGTTTCGTTTTTTTGGTGCTCGCCGGCTTCGGCCTTGGCCTCGAAGGCCAGGGCATAGAGCCGCATCTGCTTGATCATGGCCAGAAGTCCGTTCGCACGGGTGGGCGAGAGGTTTGCGCTCAATCCGATGGCGTCGATGAAGTAGAGTTCGGTGTCGAGGATCTCCTTCGGGGAGCGTCCGTTCAGCACGCGGATCAGCAGAGCGATGATTCCTTTGGTGATGATGGCGTCGCTGTCGGCGGCGAAGTAGACGCGGCCTCCGTCGAGGCGAGCGTCGACCCACACGCGGGACTGGCACCCCTGGATGAGGTACTGTTCGGTGCGGTGTTCGGGGGCGATCGGGGGTAGCGTTTCGCTCAATCCGATCAGGTAGTCGTATTTGTCGAGCCAGTCGTCGAATACCGAGAACTCCTCGATGATTTCATCCTGTACGCTGTCCATATCAATCCAGATTTTACAGAGCCGTTTTTTCAATTTTCGGACCATCCGGCGGTCAGGGCTCCACGATCTCTTCCAGCACGTTCCCCTCTGCGGCGGGGGGATCGGGGATCCCGGCCAGCCGGGCGAGGGTCGGGGCCACGGAGGTCATCTCCACGCGGCGGTTGACGCGCAGCGGTCCGGCGCCCTTTCCGTAGAAGAGGAGCGGCACCTCGGTATCGTACCCGTACATCGAACCGGACATCGACCAGCAGCGGTCGCGGACCTCGATCCACCCGGGCATCAGGTTGAGGATCACGTCGCCCGAGCGGCGCGGATAGAAGCTGTTCTGCATCCTGCGGGCGT
Organism: Alistipes sp. An66; assembly: GCF_002161445.1. GTDB lineage: Bacteria > Bacteroidota > Bacteroidia > Bacteroidales > Rikenellaceae > Alistipes > Alistipes cottocaccae. Next base: position 126,611 of record NZ_NFHT01000007.1, on the reverse strand, counting down.
ATCCGCTTCCGAAGTAGCTCGTGCGCATGGCCGAGGCGGCCAGGGCGTGGGATACGCCGCTGAACTGCATGGCGAAGATAGCCACCTCGTTCTGCACCTCGGCGAGGTTCAATCCCCGCTCGTAAATGAGGTTGTGGTTGAGCCACAGACATTTGTCACTGTATGCCACGACCCAGTCTCCGGTTCCGTAACGGACGTTGAGGAATCCGTTGACGATCACTTCGAACTGACGGCTGTTGAAGCGTTCGGCCTCTTCCCGTCCGGCGTCGTAGGAGGGGCTGGTTCCGTGGTCCGACGTGAGGACGACCAGCGCGTTCTGGTCCTTGACCTGTGCGAAGAGGAAGGTCAGGAAGTCTGCCAGATCGCGGTCCAGCCGGTAGTACATGTCCTCGAGCTCGACCGATTCGGGTCCGTACGCTTCGGCGATGCGGCGCGGGGTGTCGAGACAGATGTTCAGCAGGTCGGGCGTGTCGTCGGCGCCGAGGCGGTACTGGGCGATGGCCTGTTTGGCGAGTCCCAGCACGGCGCTGTTTCCGGCCGGCGTGTAGAGCATGCGTTCGAAGTCGCCGGTCAGTTTCAGCCGAGCCGCACCGCTGCGCGCCCCGTCTTTCTTCGGGTTGCGCCCGGAGAGCACGATGTCGTTCCGGCGCGTGTTGAGGTAGCGCTCCTTTTCGAGCAGCGACCGCCATTCGAGTCCGATGTAGGAGAGGTTGTAGCGTTCGCGGTTGCTGCGGACGATCCACTCCGGGAGTTCGGCGGCGTAGTAGGGCGACGTCACCCAGTCGCAGCGCAGGGAGTCGAGCCAGAAGGCCATGCCGCCGCGTCCGGCCATCACGACGGCCGATGCGGCCTCGGCGGCGACCGTTACGGCCTGACTGCCTTCGGCCTGTTGCAGGAGGGTTTCGGCCAGCGTCGGGGCGATCCGGTGATAGGCTCCGGGGCCCTGGCGTCCGTCGGTGAGCTCCACGATGCGGTTGGTGGTGTAGTCGACCCAGCGGGGGCCGATCACGCCGTGTGTCGAGGGCATGGCACCCGTTGCGAGGGTGGCCAGCGACACGGGGGTCGTGGTTTGGAGGTAGTCGTAACGGGCGTCGGTATAGACCGTACCGCGTTCGGTGAGACGTCGGAATCCGCCTTCGCCGAAGTTGGCGGCGTAGCGGTCGAGGTCGCCGGCGCGCATCGAGCCGACTACGATCTGTACGATCAGCCGGGGCTGTGCCGGTGCGGTCCGGAATGCCGTCAGGGCGGCTATGAGGAGCAGAAAGAGACGTGTGTTCATCGTTGCGGTGTCAATGGCGCGCAAATTTACGAATTTATTTCGATACATTGTCGGAAAAGCGTGCTTTCCCGCTGAAAATCGACCTCAGGGATGGCCTCAATGCGTTCGAGCTGTCGGCGGCAGAAGGCGCGGTGGGCCTCGCCGTGCGGGTTTCGGGGCCGGTGTGCGGCAGCGGCGACGATCGCCTCGACTTCGGGAAGCAGCTGCCGGGCGCGGTCGTCGAGCGCTGTCTGGACGAACTTCTCCCAGACATAGGCGATGGCCTGCGGGGCGGGGTGGACCAGATCGCCGGCATAGAAGCGGTAGTCGCGCAGATCGTCGGTAAGGATCTCGAAGGCAGGGAAATAGTCGACGCACCGGAAGCTTTGCTTCAACTCTTCGACGGCCAGACGCAGCGTGGCCTTGCTGACGGCATTCCCTTCGAGTCCGTCGCCGAGGTGCCGTACGGGGCTGACCGTCAGCAGGATCTGTTTCCCGGCGAGGGGTCCTTCGAGGAGTGCGGCAATGGTCTCGACGATCTCCTCGACATCCAGCCGCCGTCTCGTAAATTCGGCGGCGGGACGACGGTGGCAGTTGGCGACGACCTCCCCTCCGCGTTCGTAGACCCACGCCGTGCCGAGGGTGAGGATCATGCGGTCGGCCGTGCGGAGCGCCGCGGCGCCGGCCTGCCGGGCGGCGTTCATGCGGCGCAGGGCTTCGTCGGCCGTCGGGGCCGAGAAGTCGCCGTGGAACCCGAAGTGATACCACACTTCGCCGTCGAAGCCCAGCTCTTCGCGGGTGACGGCTGCGGGGGCGGCATAGCTGCGGATCGCCGCCGCGATCGAGAGCGGGTTGAAGAGGATCCCCGAGGGATTTTCAATGACGCGGAACTTCGCGGCGGCGAGCCGTCCGGCGATGTGGGCGGCGAAGCACGACCCGAGGGTCAGGATGCGGTTGTCGTATCCGATGCGCACGGAGCGCGGCGCCGGTTCGATTTCGGTACGGAATTTCATACGGCAAAAATAGAAAAATTCCTATCTTTGTGGTATGATTCTACGGGCAAACTGCAAAATAAATTTGGGTCTGGACATCCTGTGCCGCCGGGCCGACGGCTACCACGATCTGGAAACCGTGATGTTCCCCGTGCGGGGGCTGTATGACGACGTGGAGGTCGTGCGCACCGACGCTCCGGGCGTGGCGTTCCGCGCCGAGGGGCTCGCTGTGGATTGTGCGGCCGAGGACAACATTTGCCTGAAAGCCTTCCGCCTGATGCACGACCGCTACGGCGTGGACGGGGTGCGGATCCGGCTGGTGAAGCGCGTGCCCTTCGGGGCCGGGCTGGGCGGCGGATCGTCCGACGCCACGGCGGTGGTGCTGGCGCTCGACGAACTCTTCGCGCTGGGGCTCTCCGAGAAGGAGCTGATCGCCCGCGCCGCCGAATTGGGAAGCGATACGGCCTTCTTCGTGAGGAACACGCCGCAATTATGTACCGGACGGGGTGAAGTGATGGAGTCTTTCCCGCTGGATTTGAGCGGCATGACGCTCGTGGTGGTGAAACCCGCCGAGAGCGTCTCGACCCGTGAGGCCTATGCCGGCGTGCGGCCCCGGGTGCCGGAGGTGCCGTTGTCCGAACGTTTGCGGCGTCCCGTCGGGGAGTGGCAGGGCGTGGTGACCAACGATTTCGAGGAGTCGGTCTTCGCGGCGCACCCCGCGATCCGGGCTGTCAAGGAGCAACTGCTTGCCGCCGGGGCGCTCTATGCCTCGATGTCCGGAAGCGGCTCGGCCCTCTTCGGACTCTTCGCCGGGCACGGAAAAGGCGAGGAGCTGAAAGCCCTCTCGCCCTTCGTCTTCGAGATCTGATTCTTCTTATTTTTTATTTCTCGTCCGGAACCGGAATCTTGGCGATCCGGTTGGCGTGGCGGCCCCCCTCGAACTGCGCCGCAAAGAATGCATCGAGCATCTGCACCGCTTCGTCGTTGGTGATGAACCGCGCCGGGAAGACGATCACGTTCGCATCGTTGTGGCGTCGGATCAGCGTCGCGATTTCCGGATCCCAGCAGAGACCCGCCCGGATACCCCGGTGCTTGTTCAGCGTGATGGCCATCCCTTCGCCCGAGCCGCACAACGCCACGCCCAATGCCACTTCACCCTTCTCCACGGCTTCGGCCAGCGGGTGCGCATAGTCGGGATAGTCGACGCTTTCGGGCGAATGTGTTCCGAAATCCAGCACCTCGTGGCCCATCGCGTCGAGGTAGCCTACCAGAAATTCCTTCATTTCATAGCCGGCATGATCGCAGGCAATACCGATTTTGCTCATCGTATCTCGTGTTTTTGGTTCTCTTTCCGACAAAGTTAACGAAAATATCGCTCCGGGCGTGTTCCGAAACGGTAAAATTTGACTTTTAGGCTGAAATTCGAAGACTTTCGGAACGAAATGACCCCCGAAAAGTGCCTTTTTCGTTTGCTGCGGCACGCTCCTTTTCCTATTTTTGCGTCGTGAAAACACTGTTCGTCGTGCTCGGAGCGCTGTCGCTCCTGCTGGGACTGGTCGGCATCTTCGTGCCGCTGCTTCCCACCACGCCCTTCCTGCTGCTGGCCGCGGCGCTTTGGGTGCGCTCCTCCCCGAGGCTCTACGCCTGGCTGCTGGCACACCGACGGCTGGGACCCTACATCCGCAACTTCCGCGAAAACCGCGCCATCCCGCTCCATGCCAAGATCCTCTCCGTCATGCTGCTCTGGGCCACGCTGCTCTACTGCATCTTCTTCGTCGTGAACGCGTGGTGGTGGGCGCAGCTGGCCCTGTTGGCCGTGGCCGTCGGCGTCACATGGCACATCCTCTCGTTCGCAACCCTGCGGAAAGAGTAGGGAACGGTCGTCTCGGAACATGGCGGCAAACCGTGCTTCGGCCGCCTTTTCCCGAGAGATTTACTCCGGAAGCCCTTCGGATTCCTTCTCTTCGTCCGAAAGCGTCTCCTTCAACCGGTATTTGACCCGCCAGCCATTCTCGTCGTCGGCCGCGGCGCTTTCGTCGAAGAGGGCGACGGGCTGGATCCGCAGCCGATATTCGTGCCCGGGCGTGAAGCCGAACCCCTCGATCTCCCACGGGAAAATTTGCCACAGCGCATCCTCTCCGTAGCGCAAGTCCCGGATCCAGTAGGCGGACGCTTCTCCGGCGGGACGCCCGGAGGCGACGAGCACCTCGCATTCGGGGCTGAGCGTCAGCGGGTCGACCGGCATCTCGGCGGGAGTGCGCGAAAGCAGCTCCTCCATCGTATAGCGCTTGTCCGACGCATCGGCAGGCGGGTTGGCGATCGGGTCGATCCTTACGCGCAGGGTCGTCTGGATACCCCGCTCGAAGGTGAAGCCCTCGATCCGGGCCGCCGTGGTCGTCCACGAGGCGTTCTCGCCCTTGCGGACGATGTAGGCCGGGACGTGCCCGAAGCCCATGGTGATGCCCGCCACGCCTTTCTCGGGCGCGATGGTCCAGATCTCGGTACGGGATTCGTCGTCGTTGTCGCAGGAGCCCAGCGTGAAGGGCAGCAACAGGAAAAGAAGAAGTCGTTTCATGGTTCCTGGTTTTTTGAGTGTGAGGTTTTCATGAAAAAAACGCTTCGGATGCCGCAATACTGCATGGAAACACAAAAAAAATACTTCGTATGTCGCAAAACAGCATGAAAACACAAAGAACGGGCCGAAGTCCGTTCTTTTGTGTTTATCCGCATCACCCCTCCCGCTATCCCAGGTAGTGCTCCGCGACGCTGAGGAGGAAGCCCAGCAGCACGGCGTTGAGCAGCATCGGGATCAGCCGGTTCTCCTTGCCCGAGCCGATCGTCGCCGAGGGGATCGTGAGCATCAGCGCCACGCCCATGCCGTCGGCCCACCAGGGCAGGTAGGGCAGGTCGCTGTAAAAGACGATCACCCCGGCGAAGAGGTAGGCCAGGAAGACCGCACAGCAGTTCCGGACCGAGGCCTTGCGGGCCACCATCGGCAGGACGGCCACCGCGCCGGCAATGGCTCCCGTGGCGAGCGACAGCGTGAAATGGTTCATCGTTCCAACCCCTCCCCGGTCGCTATTTGGCCGCGCGCTTGCGGTCGTTCTCGTTCAGCAGGATCTTCCGCAGACGCATGGCGTGCGGCGTAACCTCCACGTATTCGTCGTCCTGGATGTATTCCAGCGCCTCTTCGAGCGTGAAGATCTTCGGCGGCACGATCACCGCCTTGTCGTCCGAACCCGAGGCCCGCATGTTGGTCAGCTGCTTCGACTTGGTGACGTTCACCGTGATGTCGTTCTGCCGCGTGTGCTCGCCGATGACCTGTCCCTCGTAGACCTGCTCCATCGGGCTGATGAAGAAGCGCCCGCGGTCCTGCAACTTGTCGATCGAGTAGGCGTAGGCCGTGCCCGTCTCGCCCGAGATGATCGAACCGTTGGTCCGCATCTCGATCTCGCCGACCCACGGCTCGAAATCTTTCAGGCGGTGCGTCATGATCGCCTCGCCGGCCGTCGCCGTGAGCATGTTCGAGCGCAGCCCGATGATGCCCCGCGACGGAATGTCGAATTCCAGCCGCGTGCGCTCGCCGTCCGAAGCCATGTTCGTGAGCGTCCCCTTGCGGCGCGTCACCAGGTCGATGACCGTTCCCGAGCACTCGTCCGGGCAGTCCACGGTCATCTCCTCGATCGGCTCGCACTTCTTGCCGCCGATCTCCTTGATGATCACGTGCGGCTGGCCCACCTGCAACTCGTAGCCCTCGCGGCGCATCGTCTCGATGAGCACCGAGAGGTGCAGCACGCCGCGTCCGTAGACGATGAACGAGTCGGCCGACGGCCCCGGCGTCACGCGCAGCGCGAGGTTCTTCTCCAATTCGCGGTCCAGACGCTCCTTGATGTGGCGCGAGGTGACGTATTTGCCGTCCTTGCCGAAGAACGGCGAGTTGTTGATCGTGAAGAGCATCGACATCGTCGGCTCGTCGATGGCGATCGGCGGCAGCGGCTCCGGGTTCTCGTAGTCGCAGATCGTGTCGCCGATCTCGAACCCCTCGATGCCCATGATCGCGCAGATCTCCCCGCACGGAACCTCCTCGACCTTCTTCTTGCCCAGACCCTCGAAGACCATCAGGTCGCGGATCTTCGTCTTCTGCATCGTCACGCCGTCGCGCTTGGCCAGCGTGACGTTCTGGCCCGCCTTCAACGAACCGCGCGTCACCTTCCCCACGGCGATGCGCCCCGTGTAGGAGGAGTATTCGAGCGACGTGATGAGCATCTGCGGCGTCCCCTCGACCTGCGCCGGCTCGGGGATCTCGTCGATGATCGCGTCGAGCAGCGGCACGATCGAGTCCGTGCGTTCGTTCCACTTGTGCGACATCCATCCCTGCTTGGCCGAGCCGTAGATCGTCTTGTAGTCCAGCTGCTCTTCGGTGGCGTTGAGCGAGAACATCAGGTCGAAGACCTGCTCGTTGACCACCTCCGGACGGCAGTTCGGCTTGTCCACCTTGTTGACCACCACGATGGGCTTCTTGCCCAGCGCCAGCGCCTTCTGCAACACGAAGCGCGTCTGCGGCATCGTCCCTTCGAAAGCGTCCACCAGCAGCAGCACCCCGTCGCACATGTTCAGCACGCGCTCCACCTCGCCGCCGAAATCGGCGTGGCCCGGCGTGTCGATGATGTTGATCTTGTAGTCCTTGTAGATCACCGAGACGTTCTTCGAGAGGATCGTGATCCCCCGTTCGCGTTCCAGATCGTTGTTGTCCAGAATCAGGTCGCCCGTCTGCTGGTTGTCGCGCAGGATGTGCCCCGCGAGAATCATCTTGTCGACGAGCGTCGTCTTCCCGTGGTCGACGTGGGCGATGATCGCAATGTTGCGCAGTTTTTGCATAAATATGTATTTTGTCGTGCAAAGGTAACAATTTCTCCGGAAAATATACTACATTTGCTTACTTCTTAAAAAAGTTAAATAATGAAACCCGCATTCAACGTCCGCCAACAGAGCGAGGTCTACATCGGTTCGGCCGCCGAGATATTGCCGGAACTCCTCCCGCAGGGGCGCGTCGTCGTCGTCTCCGACGCCACCATCGACCGCCTCTACCACCCGCTGCTGGCCAAATACGACTCCGTGCTGATCGGTACGGGCGAGAGCATCAAGACCTTGCAGACCGTCGAGACCCTCTACCGCCGCTTCATCGAACTCGGCGTCGACCGCTCGACCTTCGTGCTCGGAATCGGCGGCGGAATCGTCACCGACGTCGCCGGGTTCGCCGCCTCGACCTACATGCGCGGGCTGCCGTTCGGATTCATCTCCACGACCCTGCTGGGACAGGTCGACGCCTCGGTCGGCGGCAAGAACGGCGTGAATGTCGACGGTTACAAGAACATGGCCGGGACCTTCACCCAGCCGCAGTTCGTCGTCTGCGACCCCTCGCTGCTGCGCTCGCTGCCCGACCGCGAATTCCGCGCCGGGCTCGCCGAGGTGGTCAAGGCCGCGATCATCGCCGATGCCGACCTCTTCGGGCGCATTGAACAGACCTCGTTCGAGACGCTCCGCACCGATACCGACCTGCTTTCGGATGTCATCTCGGCAGCCATCCGCGTCAAGGCCGATATCGTGGAGTACGACGAGAAGGAGTCCGGCGAGCGCCGCAAGCTCAACCTCGGGCATACGCTGGCCCACGCCATCGAGAAGTCCTCGAACCGCATGAACCACGGCGAAGCCGTCGCGGTCGGTACGGCGCTGATCGCCGGCGCGGCCGTGAAGCTCGGCGTGTTGAAGGAGGAGGAGCGGCAGCGCATCGCGGAGGTACTTTCGCGCCTGGGGTTCGACCTCACGCCGCCCGTGGAGATAAAACGCCTCTTGAAGGAAGTCGGAAAGGACAAGAAAAACGAGGACGGCATGCTGCGGATCGTCCTGCCCGTGGGCATCGGCGACTGCGAGGTCCGGAAAATGGCGCCCGCGGAGTTTGCCGCCCTCTTCGCATAGGATGTTTGTGCTGTCCCTTCCGTGGTGAAGCCCGATGCTCCGTCCCTGCCGCCGCTCCGCCACCCCTGTCCCGGCGGAATGGCATCCGCGTTCTCTCCCTTGATGCATGGAGGCTCTCCCTTTTCATAAACTGGGGCTCTCCCTTTTCATAAAAATAGTGCGCATGAAACTCGTTGTCCCGCTCCTCGTCTTGTTGTTGCCCCTGCTGTCGGGTTGCGGCTTCGTATATGAACGGCATCTGGTCGGAAACTACTACCTGATAGCGGTCGATACCAGGGAGGATATGGATGTGTGTTATCATCGGCAGGGAGATGTGGAGGCTCCCTATACGGGAATAACCGGGGCGGGAGTTTATGAAGTGGGGTATGACGATGACTTTATTCTTGTCAAGGCATACCGCGCTTTGAGGGACACTACGGGTATCCCCTTGCCGCGCTATGATCGGAGTGTCACCGAATATTACATCATCCCCGTGAACAATGCACAAGAGGCGTGGGAGGCGCAGGAAAACAAATTCGGGGCCTTCGGAAAAGAGGACTTTGACGTGATGCGGAAAGAACTGGGTGTGCCGGACGACATCGTTTTCTGGCGACCCTAAATTATGAACGGAGCGTGATGTCGTCTGCGGCGTCTTCCGTTTGAGGCATTGCCCGTTTGAGGCTCCTTCCGCAGCGGGCAATGCCCCGGCGGAACGGGTCGGAGCCTGTTACGGAAAAGGCCATCGGTTCCTGCCGATGGCCTTTTTCGATTCCTTATTCTCCTGCTGCGGGTCAGCGGTGGGCGTATTTCCGTTCCAGCTCCGCCGCGTAGGCGTCCCAGTCGGTGATCGGCCGGCGGGCGACACCCGACTCCACGGCGGCGCGCGCCACGGCCGTCGAGACCCGGGTCAGCAGCCGAGGGTCGAGCGGCTTGGGAATCAGGTAACTGCGGCCAAACTCCATCTGTTCCACGCCATAGGCTTTCCGTACCGATTCCGGAACCGGCTCGCGCGTCAGGTCGGCCAGTGCATGGGCTGCGGCGAGTTTCATCGCCTCGTTGATCTTCGAGGCCCGCACGTCCAGCGCCCCGCGGAAGATGTAGGGGAAGCCCAGCACGTTGTTCACCTGGTTCGGGTAGTCGGAACGCCCCGTGGCGAAGATGATGTCCGGACGGGTATTCATGGCCGTTTCGTAGGCGATTTCCGGGTCGGGATTCGCCAGTGCCATGACGATCGGGTTGGGGGCCATCGTGCGCAGCATCTCGGGTTTCAGCGTGTCGGCCTTCGAGACTCCGAGGAAGACGTCGGCGTCCTGCACGGCCTCGGCCAGCGTCGAGATCTTGCGCGTCGTGGCGAACTCCCGTTTCATGTGGTTGATGTCCGAACGGTAGATCGTCACGACTCCGTGGCTGTCGCACAGCGTCACGTTGCCGTGGCGGACGCCCAGCGCCACGAACAGCTTCGCACACGCGATCGCCGCCGCACCGGCTCCGTTGACCACCACGCGCAGCTGCGAAAGCTCCTTCCCGGCGATCTTCGCACCGTTCAGAAGCGCTGCCGACGAGATGATCGCCGTGCCGTGCTGGTCGTCGTGCATGAGCGGGATGTCCAGCTCCTCGCGCAGCCGCGTCTCGATCTCGAAGCACTCCGGAGCCTTGATGTCCTCGAGGTTGATGCCCCCGAAGGTCGGGGCGATGGCCTTCACCGCGCGGATGAACTCCTCGGGGTCGGTGGCGTCGACCTCGATGTCGAAGGCGTCGATCCCCGCGTAGGTCTTGAAGAGCATGCTCTTGCCCTCCATGACCGGTTTGGCGGCCAGCGGGCCGATATTGCCCAGGCCCAGTACGGCCGTGCCGTTCGAAATCACGGCAACGAGGTTGCCTTTGCCCGTATATTCGTAGACGTCGTCGGCACGGGCCGCAATCGCGCGCGACGGTGCCGCCACGCCCGGCGAGTAGGCCAGCGAGAGGTCATAGGGGGTTTGGTAGGGCTTGGTGGGCACGATTCCGATCTTGCCGGGGTGCCCTTCGCGGTGGTAGCGCAGCGCCGCTTCGTCGAGTTTCGATTTGGTATCCATCCTGTTTGCCGTTTTTTTTGAAGTATTGGTTATCTCTGTCTGACTAACGGCAAATATAGGGAAATTATCGTGCGAATACTAAATATTTTTAGATTTTTTGACAAATTTTTTAGGAATTCAGGCCCGGAAGGAGCTCCGCTTCCCGAAATGAACGACTCCGGGCGCATATTGAACACCTGTGCCCCTTCTTCGATGTCGTTGTGCGGTCCGCCTGCCCATGAAAAAGCCCCGTGCGTGCCGGGGCGGACGGATGTTCGGAGGGGCGGATCGGGAAACGTGTTCCGCCCGTTGCCCCCCCCCTCCCGGATCAGAAGAGCGTTGTCCCCCCCCCTCCGGATCAGAAGAGCGTCGCGTCGCCGCCGCCCGGAGCGCCGAAGCCCAGGTGCTCCCACGCCAGCGGCGTCGCCTCGCGGCCCCGCGGGGTGCGCTTCAAGAAGCCCTCCTTGATCAGGAACGGCTCGTAAACCTCCTCGATCGTTCCGGCCTCCTCGCCGACGGCCGTGGCGATTGTGTTCAGACCCACGGGTCCGCCGTTGAACTTCTCGATGATCGTCCCGAGGATCTTGTTGTCCATGTGGTCCAGCCCCCGCGAGTCGATGTTCAGCGCCGAGAGCGCCACCCGCGTGATCGGCAGGTCGATATGCCCCTCGCCCTTGACCATGGCGAAGTCCCGCACGCGCCGCAGCAGCGCGTTGGCGATACGCGGCGTGCCGCGCGAACGCAGGGCCACCTCGCGCGCTGCATCGTCGTCGATCGAGACGTCGAGAATCCGCGCCGAACGCCGCACGATTCCCGCAAGGACCCCGGCGTCGTAGTATTCCAGATGACACTGGATCCCGAAGCGCGCCCGCAGCGGCGAGGTGAGCAGTCCGCTGCGCGTCGTGGCGCCGATCAGGGTGAAGGGCGCCAGCTCGATCTGGATCGAACGCGCCGAGGGACCCTTGTCCAGCACGATGTCGATCTTGAAGTCTTCCATCGCCGAGTAGAGGTACTCCTCGACGATCGGGCTCAACCGGTGGATCTCGTCGATGAAGAGCACGTCCCCCGGGTTGAGGTTCGTCAGCAGCCCCGCCAGGTCCCCCGGCTTGTCCAGCACCGGACCCGACGTCACGCGCAGCTGCGCCCCCATCTCGTTGGCGATGATGTTCGCCAGGGTCGTCTTGCCCAGTCCCGGAGGACCGTGCAGCAGCACGTGGTCGAGCGAGTCGCCGCGCATGAGCGCCGCCTTGATGAAGACCCGCAGGTTGTCGACGATCTTCTCCTGTCCGGCGAAGTTCTCCAACTCCTGCGGACGGATCCGGTTCTCGAATTCGAGATCGCTTTCGGTATTGCGTACGATGGACATGGCACAAAGATACGCTTTTTCGGCGAATCCTGCGCCGACCGATACAAAAAATCCGGCCCGCAGCGTCTGCGGACCGGACCGGCTGCCGGCCGGGAGCGGCTACTCCTCCCGCGGCAGGTCGAGTTTCAGCTCCATGTTGCCGTTCTCGCGCGTCGGAATCAGCAGGTTGATACCCGTTTTGCCTTCGAGCTCCGCGGCCAGCGGCGTCACGTCGAACGACACGTAGTATCCCCGGTCGTAACCCCGGGCGTCGCCGCCGTCATCGTGCAGCACCACCACGTTGAGGTACTTCTCGTCGTTGTTCTCGAACTCCGTCGTGCCGCTCTTGTCCACGGCCAGCGTGAACGTGTGGCGCGAATTGTCGTATGCCGCGTAGAGCGCATGGAAGGTCAGCCACTCGCGCGAGAGATTGAACGTCCCCAGCGTATAGCCCGTCCTGGCGTCGCCCAGCTCTTCGAGGCGCGCGGCGTCCTCCACGACCTCCGACGTCCCCGTGTAGATCTCCTCCACGGCGTAGAGCGCTATATTATAGCGGTAGCCCGGGACCGTCTCGTTGAGCAGCGAGAACCAGATGATCGCCCGCTGTTTCGTGCCGTCGTCCGCAGGCCGGTAGCCCGGGACCCGCGTCTTGTCGCTCGGGTAGAGCTTGTCGCCGTTGTCGCGCTGGAAGCAGTAGTCGCCTCCGTCGAGCGGGCAGACCGTCGTGATGAGCGGGTAGTTCGTCGGGTAGTCCCCTTCGTCATCGTTGCAGGAGACGAAGCCCAGCGTCATCACTATCCCCGCGAGGAGGAATAAACCGAATTTTTTCATGATTTCCATATTTTGTGTTACCTTTCGCTCTTAAAACGAACCTGGGGCGGAAATACTGCGCGGCGAAGAAAAATTTTTCGCCTTCGCGCAGTCTTTTGCCCCCGGGCGCATTTATAGGGTGAACTACCGATGCAAATGGAGGAACGCATACTGGCCGAAGGGTGCAGAAAGGGCGACAATGCGGCCCGGAAGGAGCTGTATGACCGCTACGCCGGCCGGTTGTTGGCGATCTGCATGCGCTATGTCGGGGAGCGTGCCACGGCCGAGGACCTGCTGCACGACGCCTTCCTCAAAATTTACGGCGCTTTCGACCGCTTCTCCTACCGCGGGGCCGGATCCCTGCGCGCCTGGATCGAACGCATCACCGTGAACGTAGCCCTCGAATGGCTCCGCAACCGCAACCGGCTCGGCGTCGTCGAACTCGACGAGGGGCGCGCCGCCGGAACGATCGCCGATCCCGATCCCGCGGAGGTGGCCCGCGTGCCGCACGACGTGCTCCTGCGCTTCGTCGGCGAACTGCCCGACGGTTACCGCGCGGTTTTCAACCTCTACTGCATCGAGGGACTCCCGCATCGGGAGATTGCCCAAATGCTGGGGATCAACGAGAAAAGTTCCTCCTCGCAGCTGTTCCGGGCCCGGAACATCCTGGCCCGCAGGATCAAGGATTATTTGAAGACGCATTGAAAACAATGAAACCGAATACCGATTGGACCGATGTCGTGCGGAACGCGCTGCGCGACGCCGAAGTCCCGCCCTCGGAAGGCGGGTGGGAGCGTCTGCAACGCGATCTCGACGCCCTGGAACCGGTCGTTTCGAAACCCCGGAAGAACGTATGGCGCATTTACGGACTGCGGATCGCCGCGGCTGCCGCTGTCGTATTGATCGGGCTCGTGGCGGGCGAGATTCTGCTGCGGCCGACGACGGAGTTGCGAGTGGATGGGAATGTTATCGCTTCGGCAGGGCCGGAGCCCGGCGCCGCGGTCGCCATACCCGGGGAGACGTCGCTGGCAGGGGAGTCGTCTGCGGATGACTTCCGGAAGAGCCTTGCGCAGAGCGTCGGCTTGCAGGCGGCCCTCTCCGCCGGCGGGGTCGGAAACCCGTCCCGGGGCGAGGCGCTGGCCGTCGCCGCGAAGACGCGCTCGGCAGAGGTCGGGCACGCTTCCGTCGCTGTGTTTGCCGCAGAGCCGTCCCGGGCTGCGGAACTTGGGGCGCAAAATGCCGCCGAGGTCCGGAGCACCGAGGAGTCGGCCGGGGTGTCGGGTCCGGTCCCGGAGACGGTCTCCGCGCATCGGGAGGAGGTGTCGTCGGCCGGGGACGGTGACGAACGGACCGCGATTTCGTCCGAGGTCGGGGAACGGCCCGGAACGGCCGCGGCGAAGAGCGCGGCGAAGGAACGGCGCACTCCCGGAACAACGACGGCGGATACTCGGACGGCGATGCCCGCCGAGGAACCCCTCCGCGCCCGCCGGCGGGCGCGGGCCGCATCCTCCCTGTCGCTCTTTGCCGCCGGTGGCATGACGGGCGCCGCCAACGGTTTACAGGCTGCGCCCGTGAGAAGTTACTCCGTGATAACCAATGACGCCGTTTCGCTCATCGGAAACGGAAACAACTTCTCGCCCATGCAGGAGCGCGATTACGACAAAAGTTCGTTCCGGCATCATCTGCCGTTGAGTTTCGGACTCTCCTTCCGCAGGGAGTTCGCTTACGGACTCTCGCTCGACTGCGGACTGAACTATACGCTGCTGCGTTCGGAGGTCCGGCTGCCGTACTCCTCGGAGGAGGTGGGCCAGACCCTCCATTTCATCGGCGTGCCGCTGCGTCTGAACTGGCAATTCGTCGAACGCGGCCCCTTCTCGGCCTATCTCGGCGGCGGCGGAATGGTCGAAAAGTGTGTCGCAGCCCGGTTGGGCTCCGAATTCGTCGGGGAGAAGGCCCTGCAATGGTCGCTGGCCGCGGCCCTCGGCGCCCAGTATCGGCTCGGAAACCACGTGGCACTCTATTTCGAACCGGAAGTCTCCTGTTATCTCACCGATACGGAACTGCGCACCTCGCGCACGGACACCTCGCCGACGCTTACCCTCCGTCTGGGCATGCGCTTCGCCTTCTGACCGGCGGGACCCCGTCCCGCAGCATCTCGCAGGCCCCCATCCGGGGGTTGCGGAACCGGCCCGGCTTCCGTCTTCACTCCCTCCCCGGATCCTCGTCCGGATTCCTGCGTGCGGGGCTTACGCTGTCGGGCGCGCGGGCTGCGGACCTTCGGAATCGTCGCATTTGCGCTCCCTCGGGTTTCGATTCGCTTCCGGGTGCGCTCCCGGCCTGTTTCGGACGATTTCTGGCCGCAGATTTGTCCCTGCGTCGCGGAAACCCTTCCAACAGAGACGCTTGTTGGAATGTGCTATTTTTACGATCAAAAATGGCATTTTTGTTGGCAGTAAAAAATTTGTTATTACTTTTGCAAAATAATAGGTAATCCGCACTTTTTGTTTCGGCTCGCAGGTGAAACGAAACCGAAAACGGGTGCGGCCCGTGCGTGAATGAAGTGGTCAGGAGGTGTTTTGATGGGCTGGAAAGGGGGGAGAGCGTAAAAAAATACCCCGCTGGAAGCCAGCGGGGCGGTGATTGGTTGTAGTCCCGACGGGAATCGAACCCATATCGTAAGAACCGGAATCTTATATTCTATCCATTGAACTACGGGACCGGGACTGCAAAGATGCAAAAAAAATTTTAATAAACGAAAAAAATGCGAGAAAAGCAGAATAATTGGCAGAGAATAGAGGCGGTGATCAAGTGGGCGAACATGTCAACCAACTATTTTGCGCGTTATATCGGATTGGCACGGGGCGAGAACCTCTACCAGATCAAACGTGGTAACAACGGTATTTCGCTCGACGTGGCGGACCGCATCGTTTCCAAATTCCCACAGATCGACAAACTCTGGCTCCTGACCGGCGAAGGACAAATGTTCGCCGACGAGCGTCTCCGCGGTTCGCAGATCCCCTTCTATGACGTCGACGTCGAACAGGGAATCGGCATCCTCGACCGACTGGAACCCTCCTCCAACCTGATCGTCCCCCCGGCCGGCGACTGCGACCTGGCCATGAGCTATGCCGGACGTGCCATGGGGGCCTGCCTGCCCCCGGGCACCGTCGTCCTGCTCAAAGCCGTCGACCGCGATGCAATTATTCCTGGTGAAGAATATGTGATTGTCAGCCAAAAAATTGTAACTTTGCGCATAGTTCGGGCCGCCGACGAGGAGGGAAAAGTCCGCCTGGTGGCCGGAGATCGGGATCATTATGACGATATTCTGTTGAATGTCAGCGATATAGTCTCGGTCTACAAAGTGAAGGGCAAATTGATAATCAACAGTTGACGCGTATGTTTTCAGGCATCGTGGAGTGTACGGCCGAGGTCGTGGCGATCCGGACGGACCGGCAGAACAAGGATTTTACGCTCCGGGCGGCGTTCGCCCGCGAGCTCAAAATCGATCAGAGCATAGCTCATAACGGCGTTTGTTTGACGGTGGTGGACATCGCCGGGGACACCTATACCGTCACGGCCATGAAGGAGACCCTCGACCGCAGCAACCTCGGACTGCTGCGCGTGGGCGACCTGGTCAACCTCGAACGCTCGATGAAACCCGACGCCCTGCTCGACGGACACATCGTCCAGGGACATGTCGACCAGACCGCCGTCTGCACCGCCCGCGAGGACGCCGACGGCAGTTGGTACTTCACCTTCCGCTACGAACCCCGCGGCGGCGGCCTCTGCACCGTGGAGAAGGGTTCCGTGGCCGTCAACGGCGTCAGCCTCACGGTCTGCGACCCCACGCCCGACTCGTTCCGCGTGGCCATCATCCCCTACACCTTCGAACACACCAACTTCTGCCGCATCGATGTCGGGACGGTCGTGAATCTCGAATTCGACATCATCGGCAAGTACATCGCCCGACTGATGCAAAACTACATGAAATAACCGAAGAAACATGGTACGCATTAAAACCAAGGAGGCGACCTCGGCCTGGATCGGTTTGCTGGCGGCCGCCATCGTTGCCGGACTCTTCGTCGGACTCCACATACACGGATATCCGGTCTGTTGGATTGCCGCGGTCATCATCGTGCTCTGCACCTTCTCGATCGTGACTTTCGTGGCGCTGTTCCTCATCCGCAAGTATGTCTCCTACAAACTCAAACCGATCTATTCGATCGTCCTCTCGCGCGACGTCCACACGAAGGAGATCCTCACCGAACTCAAAGATAAGAAGGTCGAGAACATCGGTGAGGAGCTGACCGCCTGGGCCGATACGAACGATCGCGAGATCGCACGCCTGAAAGAGGCCGAGCAGTTCCGCAAGCAGTACCTCGGGAATGTGGCCCATGAACTGAAAACCCCGATCTTCAACATCCAGGGCTATATCTCGACGCTGCTCGACGGCGGACTGGAGGACGAACTCATCAACCGCAAGTACCTCGAACGCGCCGAAAAGAGCATCGACCGCCTGATCAACATCGTCAACGACCTCGACACCATCTCGAAGCTCGAAAGCAGCATGAACAAACTCGACATGGAGAAGTTCGACGTCGTGGCTCTGGCCAAGGAGATCGCCGAACAGGCCGAGATCGAAGCCGACAAGAAGGGGATCAAGATCTCGGTCAAGGGGGCCGACAACCTCCCCTCGACCTTCTGGGTCGTGGCCGACAAACACTACATCGGTCAGGTCTTCGTCAACCTGATCATCAACTCGATCCGCTACGGCAAGGAGGGCGGTTCCACGCGGATCCGCTTCCGCGACATGCTGGACAAGATCCTCATCGAGGTCGAGGACAACGGCCTCGGTATCGGCAAGGAGGATCTGCCGCGCGTCTTCGAGCGCTTCTACCGCACGGACAAGGGACGTTCGCGCGAGCAGGGCGGGACGGGGCTCGGACTGGCCATCGTCAAGCACATCGTCGAGGCGCACGGCGAACGCATCACCGTGCGCAGCGAACCCGGCGTGGGCAGCACCTTCTCGTTCACGCTGAAAAAAGCCACTCCCCAGGAGATGAAATAAGAAGCACTCGGGCCGGGCCGGATTCAGCGGCCGGAGGGATGCGCAAAAACTTCCCCGGGGCTGCGAAAGAGAGACCCGGAGCCGCGAAAGAGTGATCCGGGGCCGCGACAGGTCCGAAACGGACCGGCGGATGGATTCGATCCCGCTGCCCGGTGTGGAGATACGGCCGACGGCCGGATAAAAACTTGAATGAATGATGCAGATACCATTTTTGATACAACCGCTTTCGATCGTCTGGAATTTCGATCCCGTGCTGTTCAGCATCGGGTCGTTCGAAATCCGTTATTACGGATTGATGTGGGCGCTGGCCATCCTCATCGGCGCGTGGTTCTTCGACAACTTCTGCAAACGCGAAGGGCTCCCCTCGAAGGTCTCCGAGTCGATCTTCGTCTACGGAACCATCGCCACGATCCTCGGAGCGCGTCTCGGCCACTGCCTCTTCTACGATCCCGTGGAGTATCTCTCGCAGCCCTGGACCATCATCACCGGATTCCGTGACGGCGGCATGGCCAGCCACGGCGCCGCCATCGGCCTGCTGATCGGCCTCTGGCTGTTCTCCCGCAAGAACAAACTGCCCTACGTCTGGTCGCTCGACCGCATCATGATCCCCGTGGGTATCGGCGGCGCTATCGTCCGCATGGGCAACCTCTTCAACTCCGAAATCTTCGGGCGCGCCACGTCGCTGCCGTGGGGCTTCGAGTTTGTCCGCTCGCACAAGTGGGTCGCCGAATATGCTCCGGCCGCCGTGCATCCCACGCAGATCTATGAGGCGATCTGCTATGTGGCAACCTTCGCCCTCCTCTGCTGGCTCTATTACCGCAAGGATACGGCCCGCCGTCATCCGGGCGTGTTGTTCGGAATCGGCCTGATCGGCGTCTTCCTCACGCGCTTCTTCATCGAATTCATCAAGACCGAGCAGGAGGCCTTCGAGATCGGCTGGGCGCTCGACATGGGACAATGGTTGAGTATCCCCTTCATCCTGCTGGGTGCATACATGATCTGGCGCGGCATGAAGAATCCGGAGGTGGCGGCGGCTCCGGCCCGTCATGCCGCAGCGACGGACGTTCCGAAAAAACAGCCCGCAGCAGGCTCCGCACCGAAATCGTTCCATAAAAAGAGAAGAAAATGAATGCCAATCCGATGACCGGGCAGGTCGGCAAACTCGTCGGCAATCTGCTGGCCGGGGGCGGGGCGGTTTTCCTGCCCGGGGTCGGCTCGCTGTATGTCGAACGTCGGGGCGCCCGGCGGATCGACCGGCGCCATGTCGTGCCGCCCTGCCGGACGGTGCTCTTCACCTCGCAGCAGCGCGGCCCGTCGCTGGTCGAGGAGATCGCCCGCGTCCTGCGGGTGAACGGCGTACAGCCGGAAAACCCGCTTCCCGAGGCGCAACAGGTCTACGACCGCTGGACGGCTGCCGCGCAGACCGACGGAACACTGACCGTGGAGGGCGTCGGGACGTTGCGGTTCAAAGATTTCAAACTGGACGAGGCGTTCGACCAAAGACTCAATCCCCAGGGGCATGCGCCGGTACGGGTTCGGGCGCCGAAGCGCTTCGATGCCGTGCTGTGGATCGGTATTGTGGCCATCGTCTGCGTGCTGGGCGGCACGGCCTACTGGTGGTTTGAAGACCGGGTGCGGGGCGTGGCCCCGGAGTCCGGGGCGGTGGCTGCGGAGAGTCCGCTCCTTCGGGGCGGGACCGATTCCGTGGCAGGAATCCCGGACGGGGAGATCCCGGTTGCGGAGCCTTCCGCAACGGATCGGAACGTGAACCCCTCCGAAACCTCCGGGTCCGGCAAATCGTCCGAATCCGGCGAAACGACGGGAACGGCTTCCCATACCCGGCCCGCAGTCCGCAACGGCGCCTCCTTCGAGCCTTCGCGGATGGTCTCCGGGCGCCATTATGTGGTTCTGGGCGTTTTCAGTACGGTGGAGAATGCCGAACGTGCGGCCCGTGATGCGGCGTCGAAGGATGTCGCCATCGCCTGCGGCATCTACCGTTTCGGCGCGAAATACATGGTCTCGCCCTTCGAATCCGATGATCCGGAGGCGTGCCGGCTCTTTATCCGTGCGCACGCCGACCGATTCCCCGGCATGTGGACCCATACCGCCCGCTGATGCGCCTTTCGGAGACGATAATCCGGCTGATCGACCTCTTTTACGTGCGGCCTGTCGCGGCATTGTTGCCCCGGCAGGTCTTCCGCTATGCCGCATGCGGAGGATTCACCTATCTGCTCTTCGACCCCCTCTGTTATGCCCTCTGCTACAACTGTCTGATCGGATACCGTTTCTTCGATCTCGGGTTCGTGGTCGTGTCGCCCCACATCGCGGCGATGATCCTCGTCTTCCCGTTCACCTTTTTCGTGGGATTCTGGCTCAACCGCCATGTGGCCTTCCGCCAGTCGCCCGTCGGCACCGGGACGCAGCTATTCCGCTACCTGCTGTCGATCGGCGGGTCCGTCCTGCTGACCTATGCCGGACTGAAATTCTTCGTCGAGGTGTGCGGCATCTGGCCTACGCCCGCGAAGGTCATCACCACGCTCGTCGTGACGGCGTACAGCTTCCTCGCCGCCAAGTACTTCACCTTCCGACACGCCGCCAGGGAGTAGGACGGTCGGGCCGGGGACGGGTCCGGAGCCGGGGACTGGGGGCCGGGACGGATGGCTATCGCCGGTTCTCTTCGCGCAGCTTCTGCAACTCGTACATCCGGTCGCGGAATTTCGCCGCCGCCAGGAAGTCCAGCGACTTGGCCGCCCGTTCCATGTCTGCGCGGGCCCGGTCGATCAGCTCGTCGAGATTCTCGCCCAGACCTGCGGCCGGTGTGCCGGCCGTATAGCCCTTCTGCACGTCGGCGGCCGTGGCGTAGTGATTCTCCGTGATGGGGTAGGCGACCGGGACGGAACCCTCCGCCGTTTCGCGTCCCGCCAGCAGGGCGCTCGGACCCGAACCGCTCTTCTGCGCCCGCCGCGGCAGCATCCCGTGCTCCATGTTGAAACGCACCTGTTTCTCGCGGCGGCGGTTGCTCTGCTCGATGGCGTAGCGCATCGACTCGGTGCAGGTGTCGGCGTAGAGGATCACGTTGCCCTGCGAGTGGCGGGCCGCACGTCCGGCGATCTGCGTCAGCGACCGCACGTTGCGCAGGAAGCCCTCCTTGTCGGCGTCCAGAATCGCCACCAGCGCCACCTCCGGGAGGTCCAGCCCCTCGCGCAGCAGGTTCACGCCCACCAGCACGTCGAACAGCCCGTTGCGGAGGTCCTCCAGGATCTGGATCCGTTCCAGCGTGTCGACGTCCGAGTGGATGTAGCGGTTGCGCACCCCCACGCGGTCGAAGTATTTCGAGAGCTCCTCGGCCATCCGTTTGGTGATGGTCGTCACGAGCACCTTGTCGTCGTTCTTCACCCGTTTGTCGATCTCCTCGATCAGGTCGTCGATCTGGTTCAGCGTCACCCGCACCTCCAACGGCGGGTCCACCAGCCCCGTCGGGCGGATCAGCTGCTCGGCGACAACCCCTTCGCTCTTCATCAGCTCCCAGTCGGCCGGCGTCGCGCTCACGTAGATCGACGTCCCCTGCAACTGCTCGAACTCCGCGAAGGTCAGCGGACGGTTGTCCTTCGCCGCCGGGAGCCGGAAGCCGTACTCCACGAGGTTCTCCTTCCGGGCGCGGTCGCCGCCGAACATCGCGTGGACCTGCGGCAGCGTCACGTGGCTCTCGTCCACGACCAGCAGGTAGTCCTTCGGGAAGTAGTCCAGCAGGCAGAAGGGCCGCGTTCCGGCGGCGCGTCCGTCGAAGTAGCGCGAGTAGTTCTCGATCCCCGGGCAGTAGCCCAGCTCCTTGATCATTTCCAGGTCGTACTCCACGCGCTGCTTGATCCGCTGCGCCTCGACCATGCGCCCCGACTGCTCGAAGAACTCGATCTGCCTGCCCAGGTCGAGGTAGATCTGCTGCACGGCCGTGTTGATGCGCTCCTTGGTTGTCACGAAGAGGTTCGTCGGGTAGAGCGTCAGCGAGTCGAGCGTCTGGATGCGCTGGCCCGTCACGGGGTCGATCGACTGGATGGCCTCGATCTCGTTGTCGAAGAACATCACCCGGAAGCACTGGTTCCCGAACTCGCCGAAGGCCGCCATGATGTCCACCGTGTCGCCGTTGACGCGGAACGTCGCCGGTTCCAGCTCGCGCTCCGTGCGGGTGTAGAGCGCCTCGACCAACTTGTAGAGGAAGTGCTTGTAGCTGACAACCTGCCCCACCTCGATGCGGATCGCCGTGGCGTGGAAATCCGCCGGGTTGCCCGCACCGTAGAGGCACGAGACGCTCGACACGACCACCACGTCGCGCCGCCCCGAGAGGAGCGTTGCCACGGTTTGCAGACGCATCTTTTCGATCTCGGCGTTGATCGAGAGGTCCTTTTCGATATAGGTGTCCGTCGACGGGAGGTAGGCCTCCGGCTGATAGTAGTCGTAGTAGGAGACGAAGTACTCGACGGCATTCTCCGGGAAGAAGTTCCGGAATTCGCCGTAGAGCTGCGCCGCGAGGGTCTTGTTGTGGCTCAACACGAGCGTCGGGCGGTTCAGCTGCGCGATGACGTTCGCCACCGTGAAGGTCTTGCCCGAGCCCGTGACGCCTAACAGCACGTTGTGCTTCGAGCCGTGGCGGATCGAGCCGACAAGCTGCGCGATCGCCTCCGGCTGGTCGCCCATCGGGGCGTAGTCCGATACGAGTTTGAAGTCCATGACGCAAAGATACGGATAAAATGAAACAGTTTTCAATTTCATACCGCTTTTCTGCGCTCCGCTGTAGTTACCCGCCGCCTTCGGCGTCGTCTATAAATCTGACCCACCCCCAAACCCCCGCCTCGGCGGGGGCTTTATTGCTTGGTCTCGGGATTTACTCCGCTATGCGGCCTTGCATATTGAAAACAATTTTCTACCTTTGTCTCACTATCCGTGGGGTAGTGACATTTTGAGTTTAGTGAAAGTGTTTCGCTGATCCTTGGCAATAAAATTTGGCGATTTTACGAATACAGGGAGAGCAATACAGACACTCATCACCGTGTATAGAAGCCTGTCGTTCGATGGGCACTATTCGGTGTGGGGTATTGTTTATTTGTATTCGGGCCACGCCAAATGCCTATTGCCAGATAAACGAACGACTCCACACTTTCTTTTTATGATGGATACTGCGCGGAGTCGGCAGTACGCATTCAAAAAGATTTTGTCATGTTGACATTGCATGAGGCTATTGCCGTTGTTTTGCGGGAAGGTGCAAAAACGTCCCGCGAACTTGCCGATGAGATCAACCGTCGGAATTTGTATCGGAGAAAGGATGGACGGCCTCTTCCGGCGAATCAAGTGTCGGCCCGGATCAGGGCCTATGGTGCTCTGTTTGAGAGAAAGGGTAAAATGATCTTCTTGAGTCAGGCTTTATGAATTGGCGGAGAATTGTCATGTCCGTTGTCGGCTTGTTGGCGTGTGTCGCCTGCGACAGGTTTGAACCTCGGGAGCATGTCTCTGAAATAGAAGACATCATTCGATATAAAAGTGCCATCGGCTCTTTGTGCGATCATTATGATATCGATACCCGCATATTGGGAAACCTGCTCATGCGTATCGATCAGCAGACTCATTGCGAAACCTACTGGAAACGAATGGAGTATATCCGGTTGTTCAAGATCGAGGAGTATTTCCCGAAAAAATCGGAAAATCAATATCTTTCGATTTTGAATGGACTTATGGACCAATACCGGGATGCGGAAATCGTGTTGGGCCCGATTGAGAAGAATTATCGAAATGGGTTGAGTTCATACTATACCGTTGAGGACCGTATGAGCGGCATGAAATACTATATCGAATATCGGCATTCGATATGGTGGAAATCAGGAACTTTGAACATCGTCTCCAAGAAAGACAAAATCAATGCGATCGTTACTCCATGACAGGCTGAGGGCATATTGTGGCGGGTGATGGATATTTTTAATCCGCAATCGCTACGCTTTCGGCCGATTATTCGTACCTTTGTGAGCTATGATCGACCGCGAAACAGTAGACCGCATCTACGCCGCCGCCAATATCGTCGATATCGTCGGCGACTACGTCACGCTCAAACGCAAGGGCGTGAACTATGTCGCCTGCTGTCCGTTCCACAACGAAAAGACCCCGTCGTTCGTCGTTTCCCCCTCGAAGGGCCTCTACAAGTGCTTCGGATGCGGGAAGGGCGGCAATGCCGTCACCTTCGTCATGGAACAGGAGGCCGTGAGCTACCCCGAGGCCCTCAAAATCGTCGCCAAGCGCTACGGCATCGAGGTCCGCGAGGAGGCCCTCTCCGACGAAGAGCTCCGCCGCAACGACGACCGCGAGTCGATGTTCGCCCTCAACGGCTGGGCTGCGGAGTATTTTGCCAATTTCCTCCACCGCGACAGCGAGGGAATCAACGTCGGGCTCTCCTATTTCCGTCAGAAACGCGGGCTCACCGAGGCCACGATCCGGAAGTTCGGACTCGGATTCTGCCCCTCGAAGGGCGACCGCATGACGCAGGACGCCCTTACGGCCGGCTACAAGCAGGAGTTCCTCCTCTCGACGGGTCTCTCGCTGGTGAGCGACCGCAACGGCGGGCTCTACGACCGCTTCCGCGACCGCGTGATCTTCCCCGTGCACAACATCTCGGGCCGCATCGTCGCTTTCGGAGGCCGCACGCTCCGCACCGACAAGCAGGTCGCCAAGTACCAGAACTCCCCCGAGAGCGAGATTTACAGCAAGAAACGCGAGCTCTACGGGCTCTATTTCGCCAAGCGGGCCATCCAGCAGCAGGATTTCGCCATCCTGGTCGAGGGGTACCTCGACGTGATCTCCATGCACCAGGCCGGGATCGAGAATGTTGTCGCCTCCTCCGGAACGTCGCTCACCACGGAGCAGATCCGGCTGCTGGGGCGCTTCACGAAGAACATCACCGTCATCTACGACGGCGACTCGGCCGGCATCCACGCCTCGCTGCGCGGTATCGACATGATCCTCAAAGAGGGGATGAACGTCCGCGTGGTGCTGCTGCCCGAACCCGAGGATCCCGATTCGTTCGCCCGCAGCCACTCCGCCGCCGAGGTTCGGGACTACATCCGCGACAACGAACGCGACTTCCTCGATTTCAAGGCCCGGCTGCTGTTGAAGGATGCCCAGGGCGACCCGATCCGCAAGGCCGCGCTGATCGGCGACATGGTGCAGTCCATCGCGCAGATCCCCGATCCGATCCAGCGGTCGGTCTACATCAAGGAGTGTGCGCGGATCATGGACATCGACGAGCAGATTCTCATCGCCGAGGTTGCGCGCAAGCGCCTTACCTCCTCCGGAGACCGCGAAACGGACGACTTCCTGCGCCGTCAGGCCGCGGCACGGCAGCGGGAGAGCGAGGCGCCCGCACGTCCCGAGGCGGAGTATGCCCCGAAGGTCGAGGCCGGCAGCAGCTTCGAGGCGCTGGAACGCGAAATCGTCAAGTATCTCCTCAAATACGGACACTGTTCGTTCGACTTCAAGGAGGGCGTCGCGATGGTGGCGTGCAATGTCGCCGAGGTGATCTTCGCGGAGTTGAGCGACGATCAGATCGTCTTCCGCAATCCGGTCTATGCCAAGATCATGGCCGCCTACCGCGAACAGTGGGAGCAGCTCGGAACCGGCGTCGAGGTCCCGGCCTACGTCTTCCTCAACCACATCGATCCCGAGGTCTGCAACCGGTCGGTCGACATCCTCACGTCGGACGACAACTACGTCGCCAGCGAACTCTGGAAACGCAAGGAGGTGCACGTCGAGAGCGAGGCCGAAATGCTGGCCGTGGGCGTCCCGAAGGCCGTCACGCTCTACAAGTCGAAGGTCATCGAGTCGCTGATCCGCGAGTTGCAGGAGCGGCTCGCCGGCGAGGCGCTCTCCGAAGAGGAGGAGTCCGACATCGTCCAGCGGCTCAACAACTACAACCGCGTGAAGGTGGCCATCGCGCGTAAACTCCAACGTCTGATTCTATGAAAAAGGGGGCGGGTCTCGGGTCGTACACGCATCACTGCGCGTACCGTGTGCAAACAGAAAATAAACAGAAAGATGTGTAAAACATATCGAAGATAAAAGAATAAGTTACCTTGACCGATTCCCACCCCCGCGAATGGTTTTCGCAATTTGTATGCCGTTTTTGCGTATATGAGTGAACAAAAGAAGATAAATATCCGGAACAAGCGCGCGACGTTCGACTATGAGATTCTCGAAGAGTTCGTTGCGGGCATCGTACTCGTCGGAACGGAGATCAAGTCGATCCGTGCGGGCAAGGCCTCGATGGTGGATTCGTTCTGCTACTTCGACAAGGGCGAACTGTGGATCCGCGGCATCAACATCGCCGAATATGCCTGGGGTACCTGCAACAACCACGTCCCGCGCCGCGACCGCAAACTGCTGCTCACGGCCCGCGAGCTGGACAAACTCCGCCGCGCCTCGCAGGACCGGGGCCTGACGATCGTCGGATTGCGCCTGTTCCTCAACGACCGCGGCCTGGCGAAGGTCGTCGTCGGACTGGCCCGCGGCCGCAAGTCCTACGACAAGCGCGAGTACCTCAAAGAGAACGATGCCCGCCGCGAAATGGACCAGGCGATGAAAAACTTCCGCCGATGATCCGCGCCCTGTTCCTCGATGTCGACGGAACGCTCATCAGCTTCCGGACCCACGAGGTGCCGGCGTCGGCACTCGATGCCCTGCGCCGGGCCCACGGCCGCGGCGTGCGGCTCTTCATCGCTACGGGACGCGCCGTCGGTGACCTCGCCGGATTGGAAGAGATCCCCTACGACGGGGTCGTGGCCCTCAATGGCGCCGATTGCCTGATGCGCGACGGCGAGGTCGTGGCCCGGCACCTGATTCCGCGTGCGGAGTTCGAGCAGGCGATGGCCCTCTCCGCGGAGATGGATTTTCCGGTCGGGCTGGAACTCAACGACGGCATCTTCGTCAACCGCGTGACGCCCGTCGTCGAGGAGGTCGCCCGCCTGGTGGCCCATCCGGTTCCCGAGGTGGTCGACCTGCGGCGCCTGTTCGACCGCGGCGACTGCTGCCAGATGTGCTTCTATGTCGATCCGGAGCTCGAAAAACGGGTCATGGCCCGGCTGCCCTCGATGGTGGCCACGCGCTGGTGCCCGATCTTCACGGACGTCAACCTCCGCGGCATCGACAAGGCGACCGGCATGGCGGAGTTTGCGGAACGTTTCGGCCTCGGCGCCGCGGAGACGATGGCCTTCGGCGACGGCGGAAACGACGTCCCGATGCTGCGGGCCGCCGGGATCGGCGTGGCCATGGGCGGGGCGTGCGACGAGGCGCTGCGGGCCGCCGACTGGGTGACGGCAACGGTCGACGACGACGGCATCCGCCGGGCGTTGGAACACTTCGGGGTGATCTGACACCGGGCCGGAGGTGGGAGGGGAGAGAAAAGGAGAGAAAGGGAGAGAAAGGGAGAGAGAAGGAGCGAGAACGCGGATCCGAAAATGGAAAATTAAGTAAATGTAGTAAGATATGTCATTGATTCTCTGTATTGAAACCGGCACGGACGTCTGTTCCGTGGGAATTGCCCGCGACGGCGAGCTGCTGTCGCTGCGCGAGAGCGACGAGGGGCGCGACCACGCCCGCAAGGTCGGCGTCTTCGTCGACGAACTGCTGCGCGAAACGGGCATCGCTCCCGACGATCTGGATGCCGTGGCCGTCGGCAAGGGGCCCGGTTCCTACACCGGGCTGCGCATCGGCGTGTCGTTTGCCAAAGGTCTCTGCTACGGGTTGCAGAAACCCCTGCTGGCCGTCGGATCGCTCGATGCGCTGGTCGAAGTGGCCCGCGAGGACTACGAGGCGGGGATTCTCGCCGTCGATGACTGGCAGCACGCCCGGCTCTGTCCGATGGTCGACGCCCGCCGCATGGAGGTCTATGCCCAGGTGTTCGACTCCCAGGGCACACCGCTGACCGATGTCTCCGCCGAGGTGGTTTCGGAGGAGAGTTTTGCCGCTTATCGTCAGGCGGGTGAACCGTTCGTGATCTTCGGAAGCGGCGCCCGGAAGTGTGCCGACCTGCTCGCGGGTGCGACGTTCGTCGAGGTGACGCCTTCGGCCCGCGGACTGGCCCGGCTGGCCCAGCAGGCCCTCGACGAGGGGCGCACGGAGGATATCGCCTATTTCGAACCCTTCTATTTGAAGGATTTCGTCGTCACGACTTCGAAGAAGAAACTCTTCTGACGGGCGGTCGTGATTCCCGGGGCATCGAGATGAGTGACGAGGAGTTGATCGGGGCGTTGGACGATCGTTGGCAGGAGCATTTCGCCGACGGGATGGCCCGCAGGGTGTGTGAGGCGGGGGCCGTCGGCGTGTTGTATAGGATTGCCGCCGGGTTGCCCGGGGAGGACAAGGATTCCGGGGAGTCCGGAGGAACCGGAAAGACCGGCTTGTCCCGGGGAATCGGGGCGTTGCCGAACCCCGTGCGGCACAAGATCCGCTTTCGGGCCGCCTATGTGTTGGACCGCCTCTATTTTACGGCTCCGGAGCACTTCATGCCCCATGCGGAGCCGTTTTGCCGGCGGGATTTCCCGGCATGCGGGGATCCGAGCGCACGGCGCCATTTTGCAAAGATCATGGCCGACCTGCTGCGCCGGGTGCATCCCGATCCGGATGTGTTGGAGCGCATTGCGGGGGCGGCGGCCGAATGGGCGGTCGATCCGGCGGCGAAGGTGGCCGTGCGGGTTTGGTCCGTGGAGGTGTTGAAGCGCTGCCGCGGAAGGGTGACGTGGGTCGACGAGATCTGGGACGACCTTTTGGAGACCCAGGCGCTGACGGCCTCGCCCGGCATCGAAAGCCGCCTGCGCAGGAGTTGGCGGTAGCTTTCGCTTGCTATTTTCCGAAGCCCGTAATGTTGCATCTCCGGGTTGGAAAATGCAATTCCCCCGTCTTTCACGGACGGGGGAATTGCATTTGTTGTCGGAGAAAGGATTATTCTTCCTTGCCGAGCTGCCGGTGCAGCTTCTCCTTGAAAGCCGGGCCGAGAATCTCCATCTTGTCGGTCGTCTCGAACATTTTGTTCCGCATCTCGTCGAACTGCGGGATCAGTTCGAAGGCCAGTTCCGGACGTTCGAGGATGAAGTTCGCGCACTGCGAAACCCGGAGGTACTCCTGCGGCAGCAGCTTGTAGGTCTCGCCGAACCTGCCCTGTTCGAGTTTGAACTCCACGGTGAGGTCCTGGCAGCGTTTGAAGATTCCGCTCTTGCCGTAGAGCTCCTCCTGCATCGGAAGCGCCCTTTCGTCGAGGATCAGCTCCACGACAAGCGGCCGGTCGCAGGCGTGCGGCTCCGTGTAGACGATCGGTGCCAGCGTATAGGCTTCGTAGGTCCATGTGCCGGCCTGCGGGAATCGTGCGTAGGGGATCTCTTTCCCGTCGACCGTCACGCGTTGCGGCGGGAAGGTCGCCGGAAAGCGCAGTTCGTAGCTGCGGCTTGCCGGAGCTCCGGCATAGCTGCCCTCGCGGGCGGCGATCTCGGCGCGGATGAGATTCCCGCTCTGGCGCTTGGTGATGTGCGTCGTGGCGAACTCTTCGTCGTAGCGCTGGCTGATGCCGTCGTCCTCGTAGTGGCGGAGTTCTCCGTCGCCGCCCGGAATGAAGGTCAGCACGAGCGTGTCGCACGGATGTTGGAGGTTCTGGACATGCGCCGGGTTCATCGGCAGAATGGCGCCGGCACGCACGTACCACGGCGTTTCGGCAATCGTATACCGGAGCGTGCGGCTCATGCCCCCGTCGTACATCGCTCCCGTGGCGCAGTCGTACCAGCGGCCTTCCGGGAACCAGACTTTCCGTTCGGCGAGGCCCGAAAGCGAATCCGCCGGGCCGGTGATCGCCGTCGCGAGTATGTCGTTGCCGAAGAAGTGCTGCTCCGGTGCGTTGTAGGCCTCGTCGAGCTCGGGATATTCGTAATACATCGGGCGGCAGATACCTATGCCGGTGTCGAAGTTCTCACGCGCCGCATTGTAGATGTAGGGCGCCAGCGTGTAGCGCAGACGGATGGCGTCGCGCATGTAGAACATGTGGTCGGGAAAGGCCCAGATGTAGCGTTCGATGCGCGGGTCTTTCGTGGAATGGGTCTTGAAGATCGGGGTGAAGATGCCGTATTGGAGCCAGCGCGTATAGAGTTCGGGATCCGTGGCCGGCTGGTCCTTGTGGAACATGTGGCCGCCGATGTCGTGCCCCCAGTAGCCGTAGTCGACGTTCGAAGCCGTGGCGGTGAAGTAGGGCAGGTAGGCAAGGGTCGCCCATGTGGCGTAGGTGTCGCCCGAGAAGGCCAGCGGATAACGGTGCGACCCCAGACCGCCCCAACGGTGGTAGATGAACGGACGCTGGTCGGGACAGCTCTCTTCGGCATGGCGGAAGAAGGTGTGGTTCAGCCAGAAGGTGTTCGAGAGTCCGGGTGTGAACTTCGATTCGCGCCACTGCTGCCAGTCGAGCCACCAGAAATCGACCCCTTCCTTCTCCATCGGTGCCAGTACGGTTTGGAAGTAGACGTCGGCCCACTTCTTTTCGTCGATGTGGAAGGGGACGCTCTTGTCCTTTTCCGTCCAGCCGTAGGCGCGGGTGAAATCCTCGTAGACATCCTCGTAGGGCTGGATGCCCGATGCCGGGTGGAGGTTGAGAGCCACCTTCAACCCCTCGTTTTCGGTCCATTGCAGAAAGTTGGCCGGCGAGGGGAACAACTCCTTCTGCCAGGTATAGCCGGTCCATCCGATCCGCTGTCCGTATTCATCGGTCGGGGCGTTGTTTTTGCGCAGGCTCCAGGTTTCATGCCAGTCCATGTCGACGATCAGCACGTCGAGCGGCACGTCCATAGATCGTAGCTTGGAGACCAGATCCCGGAACTCGTCGTCCGAATATTGCCAATAGCGGCTCCACCAGTATCCGAAGGTGTATTTCGGAGGCAGCGGCGCCCGGCCGGCAACCAGCTGGAAATCGGCGAGCGCCTGCTTGTAGTCGTGTCCGTAGGCGAAGAGGTAGAGATCCTGCCGTTCGCCCTCCGGACGCGGCGCCACCCACTCCTTCCAGTGCGAATCGTCGGCGACGAGCAGGTGACGACGGCTGTCGTCCACTACAGCCCATCCCGAACGGGAGAGGATGCCCTGCTCCATCGGCTCACGCCCGAGTTTGTTGCCGTCGCATCCGTCCAGCGTGCGGGTCGTGCCCATGAGGTTTTGCGGATCCTCCATACCGGGCGTCCAGGTGACATCCTTCCCGTTGAGGCGGAAGACGACTTTCAGGTTCTCGGGCGTGAATTTCCCGTTTTTGCCGTAGGTGAGCGTAAGTGCCGACGTCGTGATGGTCAGCTTTGAACGGCTCTCCCGCACGCGGAACTCCGGAACGGGCGTCGTGCGGTTGATGAAGGTGAGCGTCGCGCGATCCTCGAATACGCCGTCTTCGCTCCACTCCATGCGGACGAGCTGCGGAGTGAGAACTGTGAAACGGGCGTTTCCGGAGGTGACGACTGCTTGTGGATCGGCTTTCGGATGGGCGGCCGAGACCGGTAGTAGAAAGGTCAGGGTTGCCAACAGGACTGCGATGTTTTTCATTGATTTGGATGTAGTTTGAGATATGGAATTTGTCTGGATGAATGTTCAGTCGGTTGGGGTGCCGGATTCCGAAGTTCCCGTCGGGACATCTGCCCGGCTGCCGCTCCCGTCGGGTGCGGGCGTCTCCTCCGGTATCTCGGCCGGGGCTTCCTCTACGGTGTCGCTGCCGGCGAGTTCGAGCGTGCGGGGCGCATGCTGCCGCTTGGTTTGCAGGCGCGCCGTACGGCGCAGGCGCTCGCCCACGCGGATGATGTTGTCGTTGCCCGTGCAGAGCCGTTTGTAGGCGTCCTCGTAAGCATCGCGGGCCTTGCCGAGCGCCGTGCCGACCCCTTCGAGCGACGAGGTGAAGGCCACCAGCTGTTCGTAGAGTTTCAGCCCGCAGGCGGCGATCTCCTTGGTGTTCTTGTCCTGATCGTTGTATTTCCAGAGGTCCGCGACGAGTTTCAGCAGCGCGAAGAGGTTCGTCGGCGACGAGACGATCACCTTCCGTTCATAGGCGTCGGACCAGATCTTCGGGTCGCTTTGCAGTGCCGCCAGGAAGGCCGGCTCGTTCGGTACGAACATGATGACGAAATCCGGCGAGTTCAGCCGACGCTGGTACTCCTTGCGTCCGAGTTCGATGACGTGCTGGCGCACCGACGCCACGTGTGCCGCCATGTGCCGCTGCCGCTCCTCGGCGGTTTCGGCCGCCGTGTAGTTCACGAAGGCCGTGAGCGAAACCTTCGAGTCGATGACGATATCCTTCTTTTCGGGCAGATGCAGCACCACGTCCGGACGCAGGTTGCGGCCCTCGTCGTCCTTGATGTTGTACTGCGTCTCGTAGTGGATGCCTTTCGAGAGCGACGAACTGTCGAGGATCGTCTCCAACAGCATCTCGCCCCAGTCGCCCTGCACCTTCGAGTTGCCTTTCAGCGCGTCGGTCAGGTTCCGGGCGTCGGCCGAGATGTGCTGGTTCAGCTCCATGAGGCGTTTGAGCTCGTTTTTCAGCTCGCCGCGCTGTTCGTTCTCGTGGGAGTAGATGCGCTCGACCCGTTCGCGGAACTCGGTGATGTTCTCGCGGAAGGGTTTCAGCAGGAGGTCCAGCGACTCCTTGTTCGTCTGCTTGAACTCCCGCGACTGCTCGCCGAGGATCTCCGTGGCGAGGTTTTTGAATTCCAGGCGAAAACGCTCCTCCAACTTTTCGCGTGCGGCGCGCTCGGCGTCGCGCTCCTCGGCGTTCTTCGTCCGCAGGGCGTCGATCTCCGAGGCCGACGAGGCCCGCAGGGCGGCCAGCTCGGTCTGTGTGCGGAGGTGCTCTTCGCGCAGCGCCCGCAATTCGGTCTGCGCTCCGTCACGGGCCTGACGGGTCTCCGTGAGGAGGGTTTCGGTGGCGGCAAGGCGCTGGCCCAGGTCGGTCTGCGAGGCTTCGGCACTCTCTTTTTCGCTCCGCAGACGGGCCGTCTCGCGGCGCAGGGCGACGGCTACGGCGGCAAGTGTCGCGACGGCTGCGCCGAGCAGGACGATGATTAGAATGGCGGTCGTATTCATATTTTGCAAAGATAGGATTTTCTGCCGAATTTTTATTATCTTTGTTTAAAAATGAAACCCGAGAGGTTTGAATTTGAAACCCTGGGAGTATAAAATCGAAAATCCATGCAGCGCATAGTAGCTCCTTCGATGCTTTCGGCCGACTTCGGTCATCTGGACCGCGATACGCGGATGATCGACCGCAGCGCGGCCGAATGGGTCCACATCGACGTCATGGACGGCGTCTTCGTCCCCAATATCTCGTTCGGATTCCCCGTGATGAAGCCCATCCGGAAGGCGACGTCGAAGTTCCTCGACGTGCATCTGATGATCGTCGAGCCCGAGAAGTATGTCGCGCGGTTCGTCGAGGCCGGGGCCGATCTGGTGACCTTCCACCTCGAAGCCACCGCCGATCCCGATGGGTGCATCGCCCGCATCCGCGGGGCCGGAGCGAAGGTCGGCGTCTCGATCAAGCCCGCCACGCCGGTCGAGGCGCTCCGCGAGGTGCTTCCGAAGGTCGACCTGGTGCTGGTGATGAGCGTCGAGCCGGGATTCGGCGGGCAGTCGTTTATCCCCGGGTCGCTCGACAAGATCCGCGAGCTGCGGGCGCTGGTTTCGGAGCTCGGGTTGGAGACAATCATCGAGGTCGACGGCGGTATTTCGGCAGCCAATGCCCGTGAGGTATTCGATGCCGGGGCCGAGGTTCTGGTGGCCGGGAGCGCCGTCTTCAAGGCTGCGGATCCCGAGGCCGAGATCCGGCGCATCCTCGAAGCGTAACGTCCCGACGCCGGTCGGTCGTGAAAGCGTCCGGAAAGGGGCGCTTTTTGCACGGCGGTGGCAAAATACCGGGAAAAAGCGAAGACACCGCTTCCTGCAATGGTGGATTTTCCTGTAAAAACGTTACCTTTGCGGTGTTTTCCGGAACTGCCCGTGCGGCGGCTCCCTCAACGTGTTGCTTATGATTTCACTCGACAATCTGACAGTCAGTTACGGGGGCTGGACCCTCTTCGACAATATCTCGTTCCTGATCAACCCCAAGGACCGCATCGGTCTGGTCGGCAAGAACGGCGCGGGGAAAACCACGCTGCTGCGCATCATCACCGGTGAGCAGCAGCCCACGTCGGGCGCCGTGACGATCAACGGCGAGTGTACGATCGGCTACCTCCCGCAGACGATGCGCGTGGCCGACACCACGACGCTCGTCGACGAGACCGCCAAGGCCTTCGACGAGGTCCTGCGCCTCGAAGCCGAGATAGCCGACCTCACGCGCGAGATCACCGTGCGGACCGACTACGAGTCGGCCGCCTACGAACAGCTGCTGCACCGCCTGAACGACGCCCAGGACCGCTACCACATCCTCGGCGGCGAGACCCGCGATGCCGACATCGAGAAGACGTTGCTCGGTCTGGGATTCAAGCGCGAGGATTTCGGACGTGCCACGAGCGAGTTCTCCGGAGGCTGGCGCATGCGCATCGAGCTGGCGAAACTGCTCCTGCGGCGCCCCTCGATCTTCCTTTTGGACGAGCCCACGAACCACCTCGACATTGAGTCGATCCAGTGGCTCGAAGAGTACCTCAAAAACTACAACGGCGCCGTGCTGCTGATCTCCCACGACCGGGCGTTCCTCGATAACGTGACGAACCGCACCGTGGAGCTCTCGCTGGGCAGGATCACCGACTACAAGGTGCCCTATTCGAAATACGTCGTCCTGCGCGCCGAACGCCGCGCGCAGCAGCTGGCCGCCTACGAGAACCAGCAGCGGATGATCGAGAAGACCGAGGAGTTCATCGAGAAGTTCCGCTACAAGCCCACGAAGTCGAACCAGGTGCAGTCGCGCATCAAGCAGTTGGAGCGTCTCGAACGTCTCGAAGTCGAGGAGGAGGACCTTGCCACGCTGAACATCAAGTTCCCGCCCGCGCCGCGTTCGGGACAGATCGTCGCCGAGATCAACGAGGCCGGGATGTCGTTCGGGGCGAAGCATGTGTTCAGCGGCGCGAATTTCGTCATCGAGAAGGGCGACCGGATCGCTCTTGTCGGGCGCAACGGCGAGGGCAAGACCACGCTGGCGAGGATGCTCGTCGGGCAGCTGACTCCGACGGAGGGGTCGATCCGCATCGGCGCCAACGTCAACATCGGCTACTACGCCCAGAATCAGGACGACCTGATGGACGGCGAGTTTACGGTCTACGACACGCTGGACCGCGTGGCCGTGGGCGATATCCGCACGCGGCTGCGCGACATCCTCGGGGCGTTCCTCTTCCGCGGCGAGGACATCGACAAGAAGGTCAAGGTCCTCTCGGGCGGCGAGCGGGCGCGGCTGGCCATGGCCCGCATGATGCTGGAACCGCGCAACCTGCTGGTTTTGGACGAGCCCACGAACCACATGGACATGCGTTCGAAGGACATCCTCAAAAACGCCATCCTGAAATACGACGGCACGGTGGTCGTCGTCTCGCACGACCGCGAGTTTCTCGACGGCATGGTCGAGAAGGTCTACGAATTCCGCGACGGAGGTGTCAAGGAGTATCTCGGGGGGATCTACTACTTCCTCGAAAAGCGCAAGCTGGAATCCTTGCAGGAGATCGAGCGCCGCGATGCACCGGCGAAGACCGCCGCTCCGAAGAGTGCCCCGAAAGCCGGTCCGGCCGCCGGCGCGAAGGGTTCCGACGGTGCGAAGGGTTCCGGCGGTACAACCGCTGCGAACGCCGCGGACGGCGCGGCGGAGAAGGCCGTCCTTTCCGGAAAAGCCTCCTACGAGCAGAAGAAGGAGCAGGAGAAGCTGCTGCGCAAGCTGCGCAAGGCGGTGGAGAGCGTGGAGACGGAACTGGCCGAATTGGAGAAGCGGATCGCCGAATACGATGCGAAGTTCGCCGCCGCGACCGACTACAACGAGGCCGACTATACGGCCTACAACGACTTGAAGTCCCGTTACGACCACCAGATGCACGAGTGGGAGAAGGCCTCCTACGAACTGGAAATAACCGAAGAACAATACAATGGATAACCTGATTTTCGGGATTCGTCCCGTGGCCGAGGCCATCGAAGCCGGCCGGCAGATCGAAAAGCTCTACATCCGCAAGGGGGCCGAGGGACCGTTGATGCAGGAGTTCCGCGACCTCTGCATCCGCCACCGCATCCGCTGGCAGGAGGTGCCCGTCGAGAAGTTGAACCGCCTCGTGCGCGGCAACCACCAGGGCGTCGTGGCGCAGACCGCCGCCATCGAGTACGTCGGGTTGACGGATATTCTCGAACGGGTCCCCGAGGACGAAACCCCGCTGGTGGTCCTCTTCGACGGCGTGACCGACGTGCGCAACTTCGGGGCCATCGCCCGTTCGGCCGAGTGCGCCGGGGCGCACGGGCTCGTCACGCCGCTCAAAAACTCCGCGCCGGTGAATGCCGAGGCGATCCGTTCGTCGGCCGGGGCGCTCGCGACGATCCCCGTCTGCCGTGTGGGCTCGGTCCGCAATACGCTCAAACAGTTGCAGGCCGAGGGCTTTCAGGTCGTCGCCGCCACGGAAAAGAGCCGCAAGCTGCTCTACGACGCCGATTTCCGCCGTCCGACGGTGCTCGTCATGGGCGCCGAGGATACCGGCATCTCGAAAGAGGTCCTGAAACTCTGCGACGAGCAGCTGGCCATCCCGATGATCGGCCATATCGAGTCGCTCAACGTCTCGGCCGCCGCGGCCGTGATGTTGTTCGAGGTTGTGCGCCAGCGCATCGGCGACTGATCCCCAGCTCCGATCCCGTTCTCCCGATGTTGATCCGATAAAAACCAAAAACCGCCGAATCATGAAGTGGAATTTTCGAGAGCGCGTTGCGGAGTTCCGGAAGGGACTCGCGACCGTCGTGTGCCGCCATCCGTTGGAGCTGCTGCTGTTGCTGGCCCTGACCGTGACGCTGATCGTCTGTCTGGAAACCGACCAAGATCCCAACGGCCCCCGGATGCTGGTGCTGGGGTGGGGCGCCCTGCTGCTGCTCGTCGTCAACCGGCTGGCCGGACGCAGCGTCTGGCGCCGCATCTACTGGGTGGCCTGGGCGCCTTTGGTGCCGCTCTTCCTCTGGCCGGGGCTGCCCGAATGGGTCGAATCGGCGCAGGCCGTCATCACCTTTGCGATCCTCACGCCGCTGGCCCTGCTGGCCTGCCGTCGGGCCGTGGCCAACGAACGCTTCGTGGCCGATGCTTTGGTCTATCTGCGTTCGGCGGTGCTGGCCATGCTCTTCGCCTACGTCGCCTACGGGCTCTTCGAGGCGATTCTCTGGTCGGCGGCCTACATCTTCGGGTTCGGCGATGCCCGCTGGGTGGCACACCTTTCAGCCGACCTCTTCTTCGTGACGCAGTTCCTCGCCGTGCCGACCCTCTTCATGATGATGCTCGACCGCTGGGACGAGGCTCGTTTCGGCTCGTCGCGCATCCTCGAAGTCCTGCTGAACTGGATCTTTACGCCCGCCGTGGCCATCTACGCCGCGATCCTCTACCTCTATCTGCTGAAAATCCTCTTTACGTGGACGCTGCCCGAGGGCGGCGTGGCCTATCTGGTCTTCGGATTCACGATCACCGCACTGCTGGTCAAAGCCCTGCGGCTGCCCCTCGAAAAACGCACCCTCGACTGGTTCTACGACCGGTTCAGCCTTCTGGCGCTGCCCCTCGTGGTGCTGTTCTGGGTCGGGGTCGCCCGCCGCGTCGGTGAATACGGACTGACCGTTTCGCGCATCTACCTGCTCCTTTGCGGCGGACTGATGACATTTTGCATCCTGCTCTTCCTCTCGCGCCGCGCCGGACGCTACCTGTGGGTCGTGCTGGCCGCGATCGTCGCCTTCGCCGCCGTGGCCTACATCCCCGCGCTGGAACCCGAACGCGCCGCCCTGCGCTCGCAGACCCGCCGCGTCGAGCGGATCGCCGAGCGTCTCGGACGTCTCGATGCGGCGACGGGACGGCTTTCGCTCGCACCCGCGTCGCTGGCCGATACGACCTTCCGCAAGGAGTACCGCGAACTCTATGAGGCGTTGGCGTATGTCGAGCGCGACAGCGCCGCGTTTGCACGCTTCGGGGTGGAGGAGTCGAACGACTTGGTGGAGATTCTTCCCACGGTGATGCACGACTATGTGCAGTGGGGTTGGGAACCGGCCGTCGGGGAGGTGGTCGAGGCGAATCCCTCCGTCGGAGTCTGCCTTCCCCGGAATGTCTGCGTCGAGATCGACGAAGACGATCGTTTCTCGCGCTGCTATGTCAACCTCACGGAGTGGAACTCCGACAGTTATGCCTTCGTGAATGATACGCTGCGTTTCTATCTCGGGGAGGAGCGTCCCGTGCTTGAAATCACGGGTGCGGAGGTGCTGGAAAAACAGCTCGGACAGAGCGGTTTCGATCCTTCGCAGGG
The DNA here is from genome assembly GCF_002161445.1 of Alistipes sp. An66. GTDB lineage: Bacteria > Bacteroidota > Bacteroidia > Bacteroidales > Rikenellaceae > Alistipes > Alistipes cottocaccae. The sequence continues at coordinate 88,658 of NZ_NFHT01000007.1, read as the reverse complement.
TGTCGAACCGACCGGTGAGCAGACTTTGCAGTTGCTGTGTTACAGCGACGATCGCTGCTGCATCCTCTTTGAACGTCTGCTGATCGAGCGCCGCGATTCGGCCGATGTGATTACCTCTCTGGCGGTGCATTCCCTGTGGCTGCGATGATCGGAGGGGCGAAAAGGGGCGGAATGAACGGAAAGGCGAAAGGACCGGAGGGGGCGGAATGAGCGGAGGAAACGAAAAGATCGGAGGGGACGGATGGCTCGGACGGCTCGGACGGAATCTCCGGAGTCCCCGGGGCGGGATCTCCGTAAAAACCGAAACCGCCGAGGTGATCGACCATCCCCGGCTCGGGGAGGTAACCCTCGCGCAGTCGCCCCGGGCCCGGCGCATCTCGATCCGCGTGCGGGCGACGGGAGCCGTGCGGCTCGCCTATCCCTTCGGAGTGTCGCGGCAGCGGGCGCTGGCATTCCTCGATGAGAAGGTCGACTGGATCCTCGCTGCACAGGAACGTCTCGCCCGCCGTCGCGCCGCCCTGCCGCCGCAACTCCCGCCCGCGGAGCGCAAAGCCCGCATCGAGGAGCTGCGCCGGGCCGCCCGGGAGGACCTTCCGGAGCGCATCGCCCGCCTTGCGGCCGCCACCGGCCTGAAATACGAAAAGCTCTCGATCCGCGCCTCGCGCACGAAGTGGGGGAGTTGCTCGGGGCGGAACCACATCTCGTTGAGCCTCTTCCTGATGACCCTGCCCGAGCATCTGCGCGACTTCGTCATCCTCCACGAACTCTGCCATACGGTCCATCACAACCATTCGCCGCGTTTCCACGCCCTGCTCGACCGGCTGGTCGGCGGACATGAAAAAGCCCTCAACCGGGAGTTGAGGGCTTGGTCGATCCCCGAGTGAGGGTGTTTCGGACGTCGGGATCCGGGTCAGTGCCGCTCCTTCTCCCGTTTGCAGGTGAAGGCCATGAAGACGATGGCCAGCAGACAGGCTCCGATCAGCAGCACGAAGGTCCAGTCCCAACCCGCCTTGTCGGCCACCGTGCCCAGCACGATGTTGGCCAGAATCGCCGTGCCGAGGAAATAGCCGAAGAAGCCCGTCAGCCCGGCCGCCGTCCCCGAAGCGTTCTTCGGCGCCAGATCCAGCGCCTGCACGCCGATGAGCATCACCGGACCGTAGATGAAGAACCCGATGGCGATCAGCGACAGCGTCACGATGACGTAGTTCGACGAGAATTGCCAGTAGAGGAGGATGAAGAGCGCCACGATGGCCATGAAGAGGATCGTCGGCAGGGCCCGGCGTCCGTGGAAAATCTTGTCGCTCAACCAGCCGCAGATCAGCGTCCCCGGGATGGCGGCGAATTCGTAGGCGAAATAGGCCCAGCCGGCCTGTTTGATGTCGTAGCCCTGCGCCTCGCGGAGGTAGGTCGGGGCCCAGTCCAGACAGCCGTAACGAACCATGTAGACGAAGGCGTTCGCCAGGGCGATGTACCACAGCAGGCGGTTGTTCAGCACGTATTTGAAGAAGATCTCCCGCGTGGTGAGCACCTCCTCCTGCTTGGCGCTGTAATCCTTCGGGTAGTCGTTGCGCCACTTCTCCACCGACGGAAGTCCGCACGCCTGCGGCGTGTCGCGGATCAACACGTAGGCCGCGAGGGCTATGAAGATCGATACGACGGCCGGGAAGAGGTAGGTGCCGATCAGGAAGTAGAGTTCGCTGTGGCTGCCGTAGAACCACGACCCGAACCAGATCGCCCCGTAGACGGCCATCGGGCCCACGAGCGCCCCGCCGACGTTGTGGGCGCAGTTCCAGACGGACATCTTCGTGCCGCGCTCGTTCTGCGAGAACCAGTGGGTCATCACCCGACCGCACGGGGGCCAGCCCATGCCGTTGAACCAGCCCACCAGAAAGTTCAGCGCCGCCATGACGATGATCGCCAGCTCCCTGCGCTCGGGGCCGAGCAGCGTTACGGGGATGATCATGAACATCATCGACAGCGAGGCCAGCACCAGTCCCAGCGGCAGGAAAACCCGCGCGTTGCTGCGGTCCGAGACGCTGCCCATCAGGAATTTCGACAGGGCGTAGGCAATGGCGTTCATCGAGAGCACGATGCTCAATTCGCTCGTGTCGAATCCGAGATTGCCCAGCTCCGGGATGGCCATCGAGAAGTTCTTGCGCACGAGATAGAATCCGGCATAGCCGATGAAGATGCCCGCAAAGACTTGCAGGCGCAGGCTCCTGTACCGCGAATCGACCTTTGCAGCATCGATTTCCGGCTTATGAGCGGGAGGTTGCAGTAGTTTCCACATGGTTTTTGCTATAAAGACCGATTCGGCTGCGGGACCGGATTCGGGAATTTCGATTCGCAACAAAAGTACGACTTTTTTTCTCTATTTCAAAATATAAAGGCTTCTATTTTGAAAGGCGCGGCCCGTTTGCCGCTTCCGACCGGAAGGTGTTTTTCTCCCCTGCGGAGCATGATTTTCGGGAAAATTTTTGTATATTGAACGCTGAAACACGAAAATTCCTGATCGGACATGAACAAAATCAGCGAAGAACCTCTTTTGAGCCTCCCGGAACGGCACAACCGGATCCTGACTCTTCTGCAACAGAACGGATCGATCTCGGTGACGCAGCTCTCCGACCTCTTCCGGGTGTCGGAGGTGACCATCCGCAAGGATCTCTCCTACCTCGAACAGCAGAAAAAACTGTATCGTACGCACGGCAGCGCCATCCTGATCAGCCCCTATATCGGCGACCGCCACGTCAATGAAAAAGAGAAAAAAAACGTCTCCGAAAAACAGGCCATCGGCGTTGCCGCCGCCGCCCTGATCGCCCCGGAGGACTCGGTCATCATCGCCTCGGGAACGACCGTGACCTTCCTGGCCCGCGAAATCAAGCCGCAGGGGCATCTGACGGTCATCACGGCGTCGGTCCCCGTGACGCGGATCCTGTCGCAGAACCCCGATATCGATGTGATTCAGCTGGGCGGCATCACCCGCAGCAGTTCGGTCTCCGTCGTGGGACCCTTCGCCGAGGCGATGCTCCGCAACTTCAATTGCAGCAAACTCTTCATCGGCGTGGACGGCATCGACCTCGAATTCGGGCTGACAACGACCAACATGCTCGAAGCCTCGCTCAACTGTGCGATGATCGAGGCCGCGCAGAAGGTCGTGGTGCTGGCCGACAGCTCGAAATTCGGACGGCGCGGGTTCAGCAAGATCTGCGAGCTGGAAGCTGTCGACCGGATCATCACCGACAGCGGCGTGCAGCCGCTCTATCTCGACCGGCTGCGCGAACGCGGCATCGAGGTGACGGTCGTGGATCTCTGATCCCGGGGTCGGCACGGAAAAGGGGCGGCAAACGTTTGCCGCCCCTTTTCCGTGCCGCTTATTGCGGGCCTCTCCGTATTATTTCAGAAGTGCCTGCAACCGCTCGGGGTAGTCGGTCGTGATGTAGTCCACGCCCAGGTCGATGAAGTACCTCATGTCCTCCTCCGAGTCCACGGTCCAGACGTTGACTTCCAACCCCAGATCGTGGGCCTGCTTCACCCACTCGGGGTGTCTCCGCAAGGCGCCCATCGAATAGTCGATGCCGGCCAGCCCCAGTTTCTTGATGCTCTTGGGCGGGAGGTCGCCGTTCAGGTAGTAGATCTTCGTATCGGGGATCAGCTTCTTGAAGGCCAGGCAGGCGTTGATCGAGAAGGCGATGATGTCGGTGCGTTCCAGCACGCCGTGTCTGCGCAGCGCCCGGACGATCTTCTCCGCGGCAAGGTCCTCCCGGTTGAGGTCCGAGAGCGACTTCATTTCGAGGATCAGCCGCGTGTCGGGTTTCGAGGCCACAAGATCGAGATACTGGTCCAGCGAGGGGATGTTCTCCTTTCCGTTGGGCAGCACGATCTGCATGATCTCCCTGGCCTTGGAGCGCTCCATGTCGATCCCGGTGCCCTTGTAGACGCGGTCGTGGTTGACGATCAGCCGGTCGTCGGCCGTGAGCCATACGTCGATCTCCGATCCGTAGACGCCGATCGAATCGGCCTTGCTGAACGACGTCAGCGAATTCTGGGCCGAACCCGGAGCCGTCCAGTAACCGCGGTGTGCGATGACTTTGGTCTGTGCCAGAGCCGCTCCGCCCGTCAGCAGCAGGGCGGCGGCGAAGACGAGGTGTTTTCTCATATCGTTTTGCAGTTTGGTTGTGTGCTTGTGAAACGAAACCTTTGCAAAGGTAGCGAATATTTTCGGAATTACAACCCGAAACCTGCCCGAAAATGGGCTTTCCGTTGCGTGGGCATGTCGCCGTCCTCGGATCCCGAAGCCTCTTATGATACGTTTATACCATTAATTGAAACGAATTTGCATACGATGTTGCGGATTTTTCACTATCTTCGTGCAACTCGAAACACTTAAAACCACAAACAGCTATAAGAACCATGAAAGAAAAAGTCAGCAAGAAGTTCCGGGAACTCTATGGCGAAGGCGCCATCCTCTTTGCTTCGCCGGGCCGGATCAACCTCATCGGCGAGCATACCGACTACAACGGAGGATTCGTCTTCCCGGGAGCCGTCGACAAGGGTATCGTCGCCGCGATCAAACTCAACGGCACGGACAAGGTCCGCGCCTATGCCTGCGACCTGAATGAGTCGTCGGAGTTCGGACTGCGCGAGGAGGACAAACCCGCTGAAAGCTGGGCCCGCTATATCTTCGGCGTATGCCGCGAGGTGCAGAAGCGCGGCGGCAAGATCGGCGGCTTCGATGCCGTGTTCGCCGGGGATGTGCCTCTGGGCGCCGGCATGTCGTCGTCCGCAGCCCTCGAATCGACCTTCGCATTCGCGCTGAACGATCTCTTCAACTGCGGAATCGACAAATTCGAACTCGCACGGATCGGACAGGCTACCGAACACAACTATTGCGGCGTAAACTGCGGCATCATGGACCAGTTCGCGTCGGTGTTCGGCAAGAAGGGGTGTCTGATGCGTCTGGACTGCCGCTCGATGGAGTATGCCTACTTCCCGTTCGACCCGAAGGGCTACCGGCTCGTGCTGGTGGATTCGCGCGTGAAGCATGAACTCGTCGGATCGCCCTACAACGACCGCCGCGCCTCGTGCGAGCGGGTGGCCAAGGCCCTCGGACAGGAGTTCCTGCGCGGTGCCACGATGGAGCAGCTCGATGCCATCAAGGATCAGATCTCCGAGGAGGACTACAAGCGTGCCCGCTATGTGATCGGCGAGGAGCGCCGCGTGCTGGATGTCTGCGACGCGCTCGAAAAGGGCGATTACGAGACGGTCGGCAAGCGCATGTATGAGACCCACTGGGGCATGTCGAAGGATTACGAAGTGTCGTGCGAGGAGCTGGACTTCCTGGCCGAGATCGCCGAGGAGTGCGGTGTGACGGGTTCGCGCATCATGGGCGGCGGATTCGGCGGCTGCACGATCAACCTCGTGAAGGACGAACTCTACGACCATTTCATCGCAACGGCCCGGGAGAAGTTCAACGCCAAATACGGTCATGAACCGCAGGTTTACGACGTGGTGATCTCCGACGGCTCGCGCCGGCTGGAATAATTGCCTTATTCCCACATGAAAACACCGGGAGGACGCTTCGAAGCGCCCTCCCGGTTTGTTTTGCGGAAGGGTGAATAATGCGGAAAACTGTCGCCGGTGTGGCGAAGTTCCCTGAAAATTCCTATCTTTGTATATATATAACCCAAACCGGATTATGAAGTATCTCCTGTCGGTCTTGTTGCTCGTCGCTTTGCTGGACGCCCCGGCGGCCCGGGGATTCGATGTCGCCGATTATCGGTTTCATTCGATGCCCGAAACCTCCTATTACGGAGGAATTCACAGCATAGCCAAAGACAGCGTCGGGAGAATCTGGTTCAGCGGATATGACGCCCTGTTCATGTACAACGGCCATTCGTTCGTGCGCATGAACGATCGCGTCGCGGAATTGTCGCCGGCTTCATACTGGCTCTACGGACAGGTCGTCACCGGCCGTCACCGCGCTCTCTACGTCGGTACCAATCAGGGCCTGCTCGGATTCGACTACGGGTTGCAGCGCTTCGAAACCGCGTTGGATGGAAATATCGGCTCGGTAACCTCCGATCCCGACGGGACGATCTGGCTGATCCGGAACAACGGAATCGAGTCGTTCGACCCCGAACGCTCGCCTGCCGTCCGCTCCTATTCGTTGCCCGACAAGATCGCTGCCGACGGATCCAATCTCTCGCTGATGTGTTTCGACCGGCATGTCTATGTCTCGGTCGGAGCCAAACTGTTCAGCCTCGATCCCCGGACGGGCGAATATGAATTGTTCACCGTGCTGGGTGACGACAACGCCCTGATCCGGGATGTCGTCGAGTTCGGCGGTTCGGTCTATGTCCTGACCCTGATGAACGGACTCTACGAGTGTGATCCCGCCGGACACATCCTCCACTATTTCAAGCTCCCCACCGAATACGAAAAGTCGGCCGGCGCCAAGGAACTCTTCCTTGACAGCGCCGGGATCATCTGGGTCGCCACGCAGTCGGGGCTCATGCTGCTCGACCCCCGCAACGATACCACCCGGTTGCTGCGTTCGAATCTCCATTATCCCTACTCGCTGCCCAACAACTCCGTGTGGTCGGTCTATCCCGATCCCGACGGCGGCGTCTGGGTCGGAACCTATGGCGGAAAACTGGCTTACATGACCTTCTCGGACAGTACGGTCGACTGCTATTTCAAGGCAACCCCCGGAGGGCTGAACAACCCGATCGTCAGCTGCTTCGAGGAGGATGAACAGGGAAACCTCTGGATCGGAACCGAAGGCGGAGGCGTCAATTACTGGGACCGGCAGAACGACCGGTTCCTCTACTATACGCAGGAGAACCGGAGCGGGATCACCTCGAACATGATCAAGAAACTCCGCTATGATACGAAGAGCGATATGCTGCTGGTGTCGGTGTTCAACGGCGGAATGAATGGGTTTGATGAACGGCGCGACCGTTTCGTCGAATTGCCCATGCGACATCCGGACTCCTCGAAGCCCCTGTGTGTCTACGACTTCGTCCGGGAGAAGGATGAGGGGTTTTGGATGGTTGATCCCGATACCGAACTCATGTACATGGATGCGGAAACGCATGTCGTCGAGAATGTCCGATTTACCGATGAGACGGGAAATCCCCTGCGGATGCGCATCGAGACGCTGTTTCATGACAAGCGCGGCAACCTCTGGCTGGTGACCTATGAGGGTGCTTATGTCGTGGATGTCCATACGCGGCGGATCCTCAAACGTTACTACATCGAAGATGCACCTTATTCGGTTAACCAGCTCTGCTCCTACTGCATCACCTCCGATTCCGACATCTATTTCGGAACCCGCGGCGGCGGAGTCAACCGGTTGAGCCGCGACGGCCGTTACGTCAATTTCAAGGACCGGAACGGTTGCGGACTCGACGGCAAGATGGTGTTCGGAATCCTGGAGGATACCCCCTCGAAGAACATCTGGTTCAGCACCAATGACGGGCTGTATTACTATGACCATGCGGCCGGGACCCTCAACAAGTCGCAGATCGACAGCCCCGACCGTTGCGGCGCCTATTACGTACGTTCGTGCTACAAGACCTCGAAAGGCGAGTTGCTTTTCGGCGGAACCGATGGGTTCATCCTATTTTCCCCCCCCCCGGGAGATTCGGCATAACACGCTGAAACCCAGCGTGTATTTTACTGATCTGCGGATCAATGACACGCCGGTCGTTCCGGGCGAAAAAGGAGTCCCGCTCAATCGGTCGATTACGACGATGTCCGTGCCGGCGGGCGATGACGGCCGGGAGGAGGACAACATCATCGAACTCTCCTACCGGCAGTCGAATATCGAGATCCGCTTCTCGACGAACAGCTATCTCGAAGCCGAAAAAAACCGGTATTCCTATCGGATGGTCGGGCTCTCGGATCGATGGCTGCTGCTGCCGCCCGGACAGAAGGCCGTGCAGTTCTTCAATCTGCCGGCCGGGAATTACCGATTCGAAATCAAGGCTGCCAACAATGACGGCCTGTGGAGCGACGAAGTCTCGACGCTGCATTTCCGCATGAAACCGTCGCCGTTCCTCTCGCCCTGGGCCTGGGGACTTTATGGGTTGATGGCGATCGGCGCCGCCTGTTTCGTCTTGCGTTACTTCACCAACAAGAAACTCTTCGAGCATCGTCTGGAACTCGAACGGATCAAGGAGCAGAACATGAAGGAACTCACCCGTGCGCGGATCAACTTCTTCACGAACATCTCCCACGACCTGAAAACACCCCTGACGTTGGTGGTCGATCCCTTGAAGCAGCTCAAAACGATGCTGCCGGAGAACAATCCCTGCAATGCCTATGTGCATCTGATCGAGAAGAACGTCAACCGCATTCAACGCACCATCAGCCAGCTGTTGCAGTTCCGCGAGATCGAAAGCCAGAAGATCACCCTCAACCGGCAGCCGGGCGATCTGATCCGTTTCATCGGGAGCATCTTCTCCCTGTTCGACTTCTACGCCAACAAGAAGGGTATTGAGACCGATTTCAACTCCTTCTGCGAGAGTTTTTATACCCGCTTCGATCACGATGTGATCGAGAAGATCTTCACGAACCTCTTCTCCAATGCCGTCAAGTACACGACCGAGAACGGCTATGTCGGAGTGAAGGTGGCCCGGGCTTCGGACGAACAGATCGGTGCGAACCGCAACCGGATGCCCGGAACCGAATATCTGGCCTTTACGGTGACGAATACGGGCGCTGAAATCCCCGAGGAGCGGAAAGAGTCGATTTTCGAATCGTTCAACCGTCTTTCGGACCGCCGCCCCGAATTCGAAGGCAGTACGGGGCTGGGTCTGGCCATTGTCAAGGAGCTGGTGAACAATCTGGGCGGCCGGGTCTCGCTGGCGTCGGGTAACTCGCGGGTGGCGTTCACCGTGGTGCTGCCCTTTACGCTGCTTGCGGAACGAACCGACAGCGGCGCCGAATCCTATGACTATACGGTCTCGGAGATCGACAACATGCTCTCCGAGGAGGACCCCTCCGCGTGGAGCGACAGACACGACCGCAAGGCCTGCACGATCGTCGTCATCGAGGACGATCCGAATTTGAGAAATTACCTCGAACAGCGCCTGTCGAAGTTCTACAACGTCTATACGGTCGCCAACGGCAGCGAAGGGGTCGTCAAGGTGGAACGAATCGCTCCCCAGATCGTGATCACCGACCTGATGATGCCCGGAACGGACGGATTCGGCGTCTGCCGTTCGCTGCGGTCGAATATCAAGACCAGCCATATCCCGATCATCGTCCTTTCCGGTATGAAGGACAGCGACAGCAAGATCCGGGCTTTGGAGGCCGGAGCCAATGTCTTCCTCGACAAACCCCTCGACATGGATTTCCTGCTCAAACAGGTCGACAACCTGATCCGGACCCAGAACGAATTGAAGGAGCGGTACAGCAAGAAGTTCATCGCCGAACCCTCCAAACTGACCATCTCCTCCATGGACGAGGAGTTGCTGAAAAAGGCGATGAACTATATCGAGCAGAATATCGACAACAACGATTATGACGTGGATGCCTTTGCGGCGGACATGTCGATCGGCCGAACGCTTCTCTATCAGAAGATAAACGACATCACCGGCATGTCGGTCAAGGAGTTCATCCTGGACATCCGGCTCAAACGGGCGGCCCAGCTCCTGAAAGAGTCGGATCTGACCATCGCCGAGATCTCCGTGATGACGGGATTCGCCAACCCCAAATATTTCAGCATCTGTTTCAAGCGTCATTTCGAGGTGACGCCCACGGAATTCAAGCGCAAGGCATAGAGCATTCAGGCCCGTCGTCCGGCGGGTCGGGACTTCGCTCCTCCATCCGGATCGGGGACGGCAGACTGATGCCGTCCCCGATTTCTTGTACCGGCTTCCGCACTCCTGCCGGGGCCGGAATCTCCGGCTCCGGCAGGAGTGCGCACGGGGTTGCCGTACGATTCTCTGACGGGACCTCCCCGGATCCTTCCGAAAACTGCCGCATACACCCCCGCAGGCTCCCGGGACGGGGTTTCTTTTTCTCCGGAAAAGGGTGCGTAAATGTCCGGGGCGGATGAAATGGAACCATTTCCGAATAAAAGACTCCCGCCCATTCCTGATGTTTTCCGGATATTTGTCTTGAAAAGTTCCGGCATGTCCGGGCTGTACACTGATCACCCTTGAAACCTGAAACCTAAACTTTGTTGCCTATGATGTATCGCTGGAATGGATGACGAACGCCCGGACAACGCGTTTCGTCATTATTGTTTGATCCCACCTCTATTTGTGCATTAACCTAAAACATTCTTTTATGTCAGGAATATTCCAAAAACTGAAAAACAGTGTGATTCTTGCCGTCTTCGTCTCCCTGGCGGCAATCCCGCCGTTCGCCGTCGCTCAACAGAATGCCGGGAAAATAACGGGAACGGTCGTGGATGAGCATGACGCTCCGATGGCCGGAGTCGTGGTTCTCGTGAAGGAGAGCAACAATACCGGTGCCGTAACCAACAACCAGGGCGCATTCGAGATCAAGGCCGCGCCCGCCTCGACGCTGGTCTTCTCCTATCTGGGATATACGGATCAGGAGGTCCAGGTCGGCAATCAGACGGTTGTCAACGTGAAGATGGTGCCCAGCGCCCAGTCGCTCGACGAAGTGGTCGTCGTGGGTTACGGTTCGCAGAAAAAGAAGGACCTTACCGGAGGCCTTGCCGTGGTCGACAAGGAGACGCTCGAAATGGTTTCGTCGAGCAACCTCATGGACCGTTTGGTCGGCCAGGTCGCAGGTCTCAACATCACGACCTCCAACGCCGCTCCCGGCAGCAACCAGTCGCTGCTGATCCGCGGTCAGAACTCCCTCTCGGGCAGCAACTCGCCGCTGATCATCCTCGACGGAATTCCCTATTCGGGTTCGCTGGCCGACCTCGACCCCAACCTGATCGACAACATGTCGGTGCTGAAAGACGCTTCGTCGGTGGCTATCTACGGTTCGCGTGGTTCGAACGGCGTCATCCTGATCCAGACCAAACGCGGCGCCAAGGGTGACCTGCACGTGACCTACAAGACCAAACTGGGAATCGCCGAACCCATGCAGCGCATTCAGGTCATGGGCCCCAACGAGTTCATCCGCTTCAAGCAGGACATGGGCCGTCTGAAAAACAACTACTCGGGCGAACAGCTCGACCCGCTGGTGGGACAGATCATCAGCGCCAGCGAGAAGGTCAACTACGCCAAGGGCGTGACCAACGACTGGCAGGACTATGTTTTCCGCAGCGTCTTCACGATGGACCACCAGTTGAGCATCTCGGGCGGTAACGACAAGACCACCTATACGGCTTCGGTCTCCTACCTGGACAACCCCGGCGTCGTCTACAACTCGAACTACCAACGTACGAACGTCTACGCCAGCATCAACCAGACGCTCAACAACTGGCTCTCGGTGGGCCTGACCACGCAGTTTGTGAACCGCGAGAGCGGCGGCGCCACCCCCAACCTCGAACATGCCATCAAGCAGAGCCCCTGGGGTATCTACAAGGACGAGACGGGGGCCTACTATGAGGAGCCGATGGATTATTCGAACCTTCCCAACCCGATGAAGGATGTCAACGCCGATCAGAAACGCACGGGCCGCAACATGCTCGTCAACGGCTTCATCGACATCAAGTTCCCGGTCGAGGGGCTTACCTTCCGGTCGCAGTTCGGTTACAACTACCGCAATACGTTCGACGGAACCTACTACGGCCGCAACACCGTGACCGGCAAGAAGGTGGACGGACGTGCCGAGATCTCCAACTCCCACAATACGGACTACACGTGGGAGAACGTGCTCAAATACGACCGGACCTTCGGCAAACACCACATCGACGCTACGGGCCTCTTCTCCGTGCAGGAGATGAAATCCACGAGCGCATCGCAGAGCGGCGAGGGCTTCGTGAATGACGATTCGAGCTTCTACCGCATGGACGGCGCCGAGAACAAGATCACGATCGGTTCCAGCTACTGGAAGGAGACCATGGTGTCGAGCATGCTCCGTCTGAACTACGGCTTCGACAGCAAGTACCTCGTCACGCTGACCGGACGTGTCGACGGTGCCTCGGTCTTCGGACGCAACAACAAGTACGCCTTCTTCCCCTCGGCAGCCGTGGCATGGCACATCGGTGAGGAGAACTTCATCAAGGACAACGCCACCTGGGTCGACATGTTGAAGATCCGCCTTTCGTATGGCGCCAACGGTAACAACGCCATCTCGCGTTACCAGACCCTCGACCGCCTCTATTCGACCAACGGTGTGAAATACATCTGGGGCGACACCTCGTCGGCCGTCAACTCGGCCTACCTGCCGAGCGACGGTATCGGTAACCCCGACCTGCGCTGGGAGACCACCTATACGGCCAACGTCGGTCTCGACTTCTCGTTCTTCAACGGCCGGTTGAGCGGTTCGCTCGACATGTATCTCTCGAACACCTACGACCTGCTGATGACCCGTACGGTGCCCATCATGAACGGTTACAGCAAGATCTGGGACAACGTGGGACAGACCCGCAACAAGGGTGTCGAACTGACTTTGAATTCAGATAACATACGCAAGAAAAACTTCACCTGGAGCACCGACTTCACCTTCTCGCTCAACCGCGACGAGATCGTCGAACTGCGCGGCGACGGAAAGGACGACGTGAACAACAAGTGGTTCATCGGCCAGCCGCTTTCGGTCTACTACGACTGGAATATGGTCGGTATCTGGCAGGAGGGTGACGAGTTCACGTTCATCGACGGCGGAGGCAAGGAGGTGGCTCACCAGACCGGCGCGACACCCGGTGCCGCCAAACTCGAAGATGTCGACGGTAACGGCATCATCGACTCCAACGACCGCAAGGTCATCGGAAGCAAGAACCCCAGCTTTACGATGGCGATGGGCAACCGGCTCTCCTATAAGAATCTCTACTTCTCGATCCTCTTCAACGGCGTCTTCGGGAAATGGATGACCGACAACGTGGCCAACATCTCGTCCTATACGTTCGGTTCGGGCAACTACATCCATGGCGTGAGGTACTGGACGCCCGAAACCCCCGATGCCGAGGTCGTATCGCCGGGCTACCAGGCTTCGTTCGACCACGGCTACTACAAGAAGCTCAACTATGTGCAGCTGCGTAACATCACGCTGGGCTACCGCTTCTCCCAGAAGATCGTCCGCAAGATCGGTTTGAGCGCCCTGGATGTGAATTTCAGCGTGAACAACGTCTGCGCCTTCTCGAACATGCGCCAGATGCTCAACTACGACAACACCTGGTTCGCTTCGTTCCCGACCGCCCGTTCCTATGTGCTGGGCTTAACCATAACCTTTTAATTGAGACCTGTCCATGAAAATGATGAATTATATCAAGATCAGCGCCGCATGTTCGCTTCTGTCGCTTGCTGCGGGCTGTGCCGACTTCCTCGAGGAGGATCTGAAAAGTTCGCTCGCGCCCGACAATACCTACACCAGCACGCTGGGCTTCGAAGTGGGGTCTGCCGGACTCTATGCCATCGCACGTTCGGAGTACAACACCTGGGGTGAGAGCGGCGCCTTCATGCACAACGGCGCCTGCGCCTACGAGGTGTTGCAGATCTCGACCGACATCTGCCGCATGGGTACCGTGCGCGACGGTTCGCTGGTTCCCTTTGCCGAACTGACGCTCAACCCGTCGACACTCTTCGTCGGCTCCTACTGGAACTGGGCCTACAACCTCATCGCATCGGCCAACGAACTGCTGATCTACTCCGAAAAGAACAAGAACTGGGATTATCCCACCGACAAGCAGCTCTATCAGGCCGAGGCCCGTTTCTTCCGCGCCTATGCCTACCGGACGCTGGTCTATCTCTACGGCGATGTGCCCTGGGTGGAGACCATTCAGACGCCGTTCCTCCTCTCGTTCACGCGGACCCCGAAAGCCGAGGTGCTGGGACATATCATCGACGACCTCGAATTTGCCAAGACCTATCTGCCGGAGGATCCCGATGCCGTGAAGGAGGGTAAGCTCACCACCTGGGCCGCCCGCCACCTGTTGAGCGAGATGTATCTGTTCCGCGGTGCCGACGGCGACTACCGGCTCGCCGAGGAGAATGCGCTGGATGTAATCGGAAGCGGCCATTACAGCCTGGTGAAGGCCCGCTACGGCAAGCACCTCGATGAGGCCGGCGACTATTTCAGCGACATGTTCCTCGAAAACAACCAGAACCGTTCGGCCGGCAATACCGAGAGCATCTGGGTCATGCAGTTCCAGTACAACACGGTCGGCGGCGGTACGAACTCCGACGACTGGACCCGCCGTGCGTGGAATCCCCAGTACTTCAACATCGACGGCTTCGCGCTGGCCGATTCGCTGGGCGGCCGCGGTCTGGCACAGATCCGTCCGCTGAAATGGTGGATCGGCGTCAAGGGCACCAGCGCCACGACGGCCGATGAAGCCGAAGGGTATCCCGGTATTCAGGAAGGGGGTATCTTCGAGGATGGCGATATCCGCAATTCGGAATACAGCATCAAGCGCAACTGGTACTACAACAACCCGTTGACGCCGAACAAACTCGAACAGAAGTGTCCGATTACCGATGACACCTGGTCCCAGGCACAGCTCTTCCCGGCCTTGAAAAAGTTCTTCTTCGGCAAGGAGGAGAACCTGCAACTCACCGGTTCGTACAAGGACCGCATGAAGTTCCGTCTGGCCGAGACCTATCTGCTGCTGGCCGAGGCCTACCTTCGTCAGAACATGCCTGACAAGGCCGCCGATGCCGTGAACGAGGTGCGCCGCCGTGCCCGTGTGAGCGATGTCGACGCTGCTGACATGACGATGGACTTCCTGCTCGACGAGCGCATCCGCGAACTCTACGGTGAGGAGAGCCGCCGCTTTACGCTGGTCCGCACGGGTACGTTGATCGACCGCGTGAAGAAGTACAATCCGGAGGCGCGAGATCGGATTAAGGATTACCATGTGCTGTGGCCCATCCCGCAGGCAATCCGCGACGCCAACCGCGATGTGGAGTTCCCGCAGAACCCCGGCTACGACGAGTAGCATGAACATGATCCGCCGACGAAGGGGGATTCCGATCCCCTTCCTTTGCCGGGCGGACAAGAGAAGCAAAGTGAAGTGTCCGGTGATCCGGACCGCATCAGCAACCATGAAAAAAAGAGTATGAAAAAGATAAAATTTGCATGCAACGTATCGCTCCTGACCCTTCTTGCCGTGGGGCAGTGGGCTTGCGCCTGGGATCCTTACGAGCACGACGCCGACCCGGTTCCCGAAACCTTGACGCTCACGGCATCGTCGGCTGACATTGTCCTGGATGAGGAGCACCTTACGGACCCGGTGCTGACCTTCGAGTGGACGCCGGCCCGCCAGGTGTCCGATGACTTCCTGGTCACCTATACGACCAAACTGGACGTCGTGACCAACAACTTCGGCTCCTCGACCACGATCGAGACCGTGGAGGATGAAGGGATATTCAGCCGAAGCTTCACCTCCGAGCAGCTCAACAACTGGGCCAACGAACGTTGGAACCTGCCCGTGAACAAGAACTTTACGCTGGCCTTCCGTGTCATCGCCGAGTATGTCGGCGGCGAGACCTACGAGATGCCCGAGGTGCGCACCGTGGAGGTGAACGTCACGCCGATCCATGTCGATATCTTTGCGGCCGACAAGATGTCGATCGACGGATCGTCGGTAGTCGGCGGAGAGACCGAGATCGGGAAGACTGTCGAGAACGAGAACCTTTACGCCTGGTATGGTGACTTGCAGATCGGCGATTTGCAGGTTCCGGTCGAGTTCGACGGCCTGAACTACTACCTCGTTCCGGCCGATGGGGCGAGCGACATCCACGACGGAGAGTTGATCGACGTGAAGATGCAGGAGACGCCCGTTTCGTGGAACATCCCCGCAGCCGGCAAGTACCGCCTGCTGATCGACATGCAGAACAAGCAGGTGCGCTTCTACTCGGAGGCTACCGACCTGAAGCCGCTGTCGGTAACGTTCCATCTGACTGGGGATGCTTCCAATCCCGAAGTGACAATTCCGGTAACCGGTGTTCTGTACCTGTACGGCGCCGGCACAGGTTGGGGAACGAAAGAGGTTACTTTCGAGCCAAGTATGGCCGATCCGCAGATACTGGTTTACGATGCTGCGAAGCATAACGGTACGAAGTACAAGGGAAAGATGAAGTTCGCTCTGGCAAAGGGATTTACCGACAGCGAAGGCAAACCTCTCATGCAGTCGAACGGCAAACCTTTTGATCTGTCCCACTCCTATTGTTTCACTTGTCCTCCCAAAACGGATACGGAGAAGCAGGAGATTTCGCTACCGCTGGGTAAGGTAAGCGAGTTGCATGGCGGAGTGTCCAGCGCGGTGCGAAATTCTTACTACGATGTTCCTTCCGCCGATCTACTGATCCTCGACCTGCGGAATATGACGATCCTGGCCCGGAACAAGTAGTGCGGAGCCTTTGAATCCCCAGAGACGGTGCCGTATCGGTATGGAGACCGGATTCCGATCGACAGAAGGGTACGGCACCCTTTTTACAAACGAAATCTGTTAAATGCGTATGAATATGGACAAGAGATTATTGGCGGTTTTCATGGCGTTGGCGTTTCTCTGCTCGGCGTCGTGCGGCTGCTCGAAATCCGATGACGGAGCGGGTGACGGCGGCGAAACCGTTGAGGGAGTGACCGTGAAACCGGCCTACAATCGCAGCGACGTGCTGCACAATCCGCTGAACGGTTGGGTCATGTATGTCAGCGCCGATTACGACCCCTCCTATTTCGATACGGAGATCTATGTGCCGTCGCTGGGCCAGAACGTGAAGGTGGCCGACTACGCTTCGGCCTGCTACATCCGCACGAAGTGGTCGGTGCTGAACCCTGCGGACGGGCAGTATGCCTGGAAAGATCCCGATTCGAAGGTCTACAAACTGGTGCAGGCCGCCCGGGAACGGAACCTCCCCATTGCTTTCCGTGTCGTGGTCGACGGACGCGATCAGGGGGCCAATACGCCCCAGTTCGTCTATGATGCCGGTGCGAAGTATGCTTTGGAGAATGCGAAATACCCCGACCGCAAGACCCCGATGCCGCAGGATCCCATCTTCCAGCAGTATTATGAGAAGTTCGTCCAGGCCTTTGCCGAGGAGTTCAACGACCCGGACCGCACGGCCTTCATCGACGGATACGGTCTCGGGAAATGGGGCGAGGGCCACAGCGTAGCCTATGACGAGAATGACGTGTCGGCCGTCGACGAGAATACCGAGACGGTCAAGCGCGAAGTCCTCGACTGGATCACCAAGCTGTATGCCAAATACTTCACGAAGGTTCCGCTGGTGATCAACTATCACCGGGTGATCGGCCATCCGACGAGCGAGGGGGAGGCCAATCCGAACAGCGAGAGCCTGATTGCTCTGGCCGTTTCCAACGGCTATTGCCTGCGCCACGACGCTTTCGGCATGAACAACTCCGGATGGGGATACAGCACCTGGGAGAAGGCCCTTGCCGCACAGTGGCGTTTCAAGGTCCCCATCATCATGGAGGGCGGTTACATCGTCAGCAGCCACTCCTACTGGAACGACCCGGCCGGGTATCGCCAGGGGCATCCGGAGGATGTCCGCAAGGGAGAGTATGACGCCTCGGCCGAGGCGCATGTCAACATGATGGACTTCCGCGTGGGCGAGGAGACCCAGTCGTGGTTCAACGACGCCTTCGATCTGGTCAAGAGCTTCGTCTCCGAGGGCGGTTACCGCATCTATCCGGATCAGGTGACCGTGCCGGATCAGGTGGCTGCCGGAAGCCGCGTGAAGGTCGCTTCGCGTTGGCGCAACATGGGCTGGGGGTACATGCCCAACAACCTGCCCCAGTGGAACTACAAGTACAAGGTGGCCTATGCGCTGCTCGATGAGTCGGGCGCTGCGCGGAAGGTCTTCGTCGACGACAAGTGCGAACCCTCGACGTGGGTCGACAGCAAGCCCTTCTCCTATGTCTTTGAGACGCCGGCCATCGATCTTCCGGCCGGTACCTATACGTGGGGTATTGCCATCGTCGATACGACCAAAGAGAATGTCCCGGCCATTGAGCTGGCGGTCAACAACGAGAAGACGGCCGACGGTTGGGTCAAGTTGCAGACCGTGAAGGTCGATTGATCCTTCCGCAAAGAGGCGGAGAGTCGCTCCGGCATTGGTCCGGGGTGCGGCTCGGGGCCGATTCGGAAGAGAATCTCCGTCGGACGGGATTCCCGGAATGAGGTCCGCTTCCGGATGGGGCATGAACATCCGGAGGCGGATCTGTTTGAAATCATGCGAACCAAAATCAGAGACGAAGAATGAAACGATATGTTGTTTGGGGGCTTCTGTGGCTGATGGGTGCGGGGTGCACCGCAGACCGGGAGCAACCGCTCGCAACGCTTGTCGACCGGGCGCTGGCGCATGCCGAACGTCAGAGTCTGGTCCTGGCACGCAAATACACCGACCGGGAGGGACGGTTGCCGCGGACCTGGGAAAAGGGCGAGGATGTCTCGTCGGATTCCCGCTGGTGGTGCAGCGGCTTCTTCCCCGGTACGTTATGGTATCTCTACGAGAACAGCCGCCATGACGAGGTGCTGGAATATGCCCGGATGTACACCGCACGGGTCGAGCGCGAAAAGTTTACCACCGACAACCACGATGTGGGCTTCATGCTCTATTGCAGTTTCGGAAACGGTCTGCGGCTGACGGGTGACTCCACCTACCGCGAGGTGCTTCTCACCGGGGCCCGTTCGCTGGCCACGCGCTTTCGCCCGGAGGTCGGGGTGATCCGTTCGTGGGACCACAGCCGGGAAAAGTGGCAGTATCCGGTCATCATCGACAACATGATGAACCTCGAACTGCTGATGTGGGCCGCCGCAAACTCGGGCGACACCACCTTGCGGCGGATCGCCTGCTCGCATGCCGACAAGACGATGGAACACCACTTCCGGCCCGATTACAGCTCGTGGCATGTCGTTTCGTACGACACGCTGTCGGGATGTCCGCATGTGAAACAGACGCATCAGGGCTATTCCGACGGTTCGGCGTGGAGCCGCGGACAGACCTGGGGACTGTACGGCTATACGGCGATGTACCGCTGGACGGGTGACGACCGCTACCTGCAACAGGCCCGGCATATTGCCCGTTTCCTGCTGAACCATCCGAACATGCCCGGCGACGGCGTCCCGTATTGGGATTTCGACGTGCCCGCGACTCCCTCGACGCCGCGCGACGCTTCGGCGGCGGCCGTCATGGCATCGGCCCTGCTCGAATTGAGCGGATTCACGCAAGGTGCCGAGGCGCAGGGTTATCGCGATTTCGCCATCCGGCAGATCCGGACGCTGGCCTCGCCCGAATACACGGCAGAGGAGGGCGAAAACGGCGGTTTCATCCTCAAACACAGCACCGGTGCCTATCCGTTCGCATCGGAGGTCGACGTGCCGCTCACCTATGCGGACTACTATTATGTCGAGGCGCTCGTCCGTCTGAAACGGATGCTGCAATCCTGATTCGTGCCGGGTTTCCCGCCGTGGAAGCGCGGAATCCGGATGGTCTGTGCCCGTTGAGGGCATCCCGAAATCTGAAACTACTGCATCAATGAAACACCGAATCGTAAAAAAATGGCTCCTGGCCCTGGGGCTTCTGGCGGCCTCTCTCCCGGGAACGGCCCGGACCCGGGAGGTGGATCTCTCCGGGGTCTGGCGCTTCCAGACGGATGTGATGGATTTCCGCCGCGGGTCGCTCTCGCCGCGCTACAACCATCCGTTGCAGGACAGCATCGTACTGCCCGGAATCACCGATGATTATCGGATCGGTTACGAATCGCCCTACCGGCATGTGGACCGGCTGACGCGGCTCTATGAATATATGGCTCCGGCCTGGTATCAGCGCGATATCGAATTCCCCGCCGAATGGGCCGGTAAACGGATCCTGCTCTGTTTCGAGCGTGTGCACTGGCTCAGTTCGGTCTGGGTCGACACCAGAGAGGTGAGCCGCTGCGATTACGTCAGCGTGCCGCACGTGCACGACCTGACCGATTTTGTCACCCCGGGCAAGACGCACCGCATTACGCTCTGCATCGACAACCGCTATCAGTACGACACGCACAAGTGGGACCATGCCCACACCGAATTCACGCAGATCAACTGGAACGGCATTCTGGGCGAGATGAAGCTTTTGGTCATGGATCCGGTCCATATCGACGACATGCAGCTCTTTCCGCGTGTTGCCGACCGGAGCGTGGAGATGCGTCTGACGGTGGCCAATACCACGGGGAAGCCTTTCCGGGGCAAGGCGCTCGTCACGGTGTCGGGCAACGGCGTCGAGGTCGAGCGAGAGTTTCCCGTGAGCGGGGACGGGCCGGAGCTCCGCCTTGCGGGCGAGCTCTCGCTGGGGGATGATGCTCCGCTGTGGGATGAATTCTCGCCCAGACTCTATACCTTGCGCTGCCGGTTGCTCACACAGGCCGGGCCGGAGTCGTGCGAAGATGAAAGGTCGGTTACGTTCGGACTGCGCGAGGTGGCGCAGGGCCGGAATCATATCCTGCTGAACGGACATCCGATCCATCTGCGGGGCACGGTCGAGAATGCGGTCTTCCCGAAAACGGGCCACGCTCCCCTCGGCGATGACGAGTGGGGGCGGATCATGTCGATCGTCAGGGAGTACGGGCTCAACCATGTCCGGTTCCACTCCTGGTGCCCGCCGCGTGCAGCCTTCCGCATGGCCGACCGATACGGGGTCTACCTCGAAGTCGAGATGCCCATGTGGGGAAAGGATGCCGAACCCGATTCGGCACGTTATGACTTTTTCCGCCGGGAGATGCGGGCCATTCTCAAAGAGTACGGCAACCACCCGTCGTTTCTGCTCTTCTGCAACGGAAACGAGATCACGGGAAATTTCGATTTCATCGAAGAACTGACCGCTTCGGGGCGGGCTCTCGACCCGCGTCATCTTTTCAGCGGCTCGACGGCCCGGACGCGTGTGCCGTCGGACCAGTACTACGTCTCGCAACAGACCAACAAGGGCCCGGTGAAGGTCTACGAGGGGCGTCCGACGACCGACTGGGACCGCAGCGCGGAGTCCGACGTCGACGTCCCGGTCCTTTCGCACGAGTCCGGCCAGCGATGCATCTATCCCGATTTCCGGGAGATCGAGAAGTTTACCGGCCCGGTGCGGGCGCGGAATTTCGAACTCTGGCGCGAGATGCTCGAACAAAACGGCATGCTCGATCAGGCGTATGACTTTTTCCGGGCCTCGGGGGCGCTGACCGTCGTCGAATACAAGGCGGTCATCGAGGCGCTGCTCCGTTCGTCGAAATCGGCCGGGTTCCAGCTCCTGTCGCTGAACGACTTCCCCGGGCAGGGCTATGCCCCGGTCGGGGTGCTCGATCCCTTCTGGGATTCGAAAGGGCTGGTGACCCCCGAAGAGTGGCGGTCGTTCTGTGCCCCGACCGTGTTGCTGCTGCGCTATCCGAAGAGCTCCTGGTACGAAGGCGAGACCTTCACGGCAAAGGCCGAGGTCTACAATTTCAGCGATTCCGAATGGAAGCGCGCCCGGATCCGGTGGTCGCTGCTCGATGACGCCGGACACCGCCTGGCCCAGGGTGCGCTCAAAACGCAGGACATCGCGAACCGAGGGGTCTTCCCCGTCGGGGAGCTTTCGATCCCGCTCGGGAAGATCCGGGGGCCGCAGCGGCTGACCCTCCGGATGGAGGTCGGCGAGACGTTGGCTAACAGCTGGAACCTGTGGGTTTTCCCCCGGAACGAGTCGCTCATGCAGTCCGACGACGAGGTGCTTTACACCCGGATGTTCGACGACGAAGCCGAACGTCGTCTGGCCGCCGGGAAGACGGTGGTTCTCCTGCCCTCCCCGAGCCGCGTGGAAGGACGCCGCTCGACTTTCCACAACCATTTCTGGAATCCGATCATGTTCGCCTGGGCGCCGAAGACCATCGGGTGTCTGATACATGCGGGGAATCCGGTTTTCGACGATTTTCCGACCTCGTACCATACCGACTGGCAGTGGTGGGATATTCTGGAAAATGCCCGTGTGGTCGATTTGCAGGATGCACCGCGCGCGTTGCGCCCCTTCATCCAGGTGATCGACAGCTTCGACAGCAACCGCAAACTCGGAATCGGTTTCGAGGCCCGGGTCGGCGGTGGGAAACTGCTCTTCCTGGCTGTCGATACGCAGCGGAAGATGGACGAGCGTCCGGCGACCCGCCAGCTGCTGGCGAGCGTCGACCGCTATGTGCACAGTGACCAGTTCAACCCGCAGGTCGCGCTGGACGG
This sequence comes from Alistipes sp. An66, assembly GCF_002161445.1. Lineage (GTDB taxonomy): Bacteria > Bacteroidota > Bacteroidia > Bacteroidales > Rikenellaceae > Alistipes > Alistipes cottocaccae. The sequence goes on along the minus strand of NZ_NFHT01000007.1, from coordinate 66,373 downwards.
GGCGTTCGTCCGGTCGTTCCTGCATCAAAACGGAAAGAAATGAAACAGCTGTTGCTGATGGGCGGTATTCTGCTGTCGCTGCCGGGGCTTCGGGCGCAGGAGATCGTCCTGACGGAGCGTGCGCCGCTCGAAGCGGTCTACGGCGAGGTCTGGGAGTCCGATGATGTGCTCCCCATGAATGAACTCGGCATCGAGTCCGGGTATCTTCTCTACGAGACGGAGGTCGAACTGCCCGAAGGCGGGGCCGAACTGGCGCTGGAACAGGTGCGCGACTATGCGGCCGTCTATCTCGACAGGCATTTCGCGGGGACGTTGACCGATGCCCGGAAGAGCCTGTCCGTTGCGGCTCCGGCCGGGAGTCACCTGTTGCAACTCTATGTCGAGAACATCGGCCGGATTACCTACGGCCCCGAGATCCTCGACAATGCAAAGGGGCTCTTCGGCAGCGTCCGTCTCGGCGGTGAGGAGATTGTCGGGTGGCGAATCATTCCGCTTGCCATTCGGGAGGGTGATCCTGCGGAGCTGGACTATGTGCCGATGGGTGCCGGACCGCTCGAACCCTGCTTCCGACGAGGGTGTTTCGACTGTGCGGAGACCTCCGGCCGCTACCTCGACGTGTCGGGGTGGGGCATGGGCGAGGTCTGGCTCAACGGCTGTTATCTCGGGGCGTTCTGGAACGAGGAGAAGCAACAGTCGATCCGTATCCCGGATGACCTGCTTCGCCGCACCGGCAATATGCTCGTGGTCTTCGATATCCGGAACTGCGACCCGACGACATGTATGCAACTTTCAACAAATCCCGTATTTAAATGATTTTCCGATTATGAAAACAACCGAAAAAATCGGCTGCGGATTGCTGCTGACCGCTCTGCTGGCATTCGACGTCTGGGGCGGGGATCGCCTGCCAGCGTACAAGGACGCACAACGTCCGGTCGAGGAGCGGGTCGAGGATCTGCTGCAACGGATGACTTTGGAGGAAAAGGTCCTCCAACTCAATCAATACACCCTCGGTCGGAACGACAACGTGAACAATATGGCCGATCCCGTGGGGGACATCCCCGGGGAGATCGGGTCGCTGATCTATTTCGGAACCTCGCCTGAACTCCGGAACCGATTGCAGTATCGGGCCGTGGAGGAGACCCGGTTGGGGATCCCCATTCTCTTCGCCTTCGATGTCATTCACGGATTCCGGACCATTTGCCCGATTCCGTTGGCGCAGGCCTGCTCGTGGAATCCCGAACTGGTGAAGAAGGCTGCCGGAGTTGCGGCCCGTGAGTCGAGCATGTCCGGTGTGGACTGGACCTTCGCCCCGATGATCGACGTGGCCCGCGACGGCCGCTGGGGCCGGGTGTCGGAGGGCTACGGCGAGGATCCCTATGCCAATGCGGTCTATTGTGCGGCTGCCGTGCAGGGATTTCAGGGCGACAACCTGGCCGAAGGGCCGCGCATGGCGGCCTGCCTGAAACACTACGTCGGATACGGAGCCTCGGAAGGAGGCCGCGATTATGTCTATACGGAGGTCTCGCGGCAGACGTTGTGGGATACCTATCTCCCGCCGTATGAGTCCGGAGTCGAGGCCGGGGCCCTGACCGTGATGAGCAGCTTCAACGACATCAGCGGCGTCCCCGGTTCGGCCAATCCCTATACGCTGACCGAAGTCCTCAAAAAACGCTGGAAACACGACGGCTTCGTCGTCTCGGACTGGGGCGCGATTCAGCAGCTGCGGTCGCAGGGGGTTGCCGCCGATTGCGCCGAGGCCGCCTTGAAGTCGTTCAATGCCGGTCTCGACATGGATATGATGAATCGCTGTTACGATGCGCATCTGGCCGATCTGGTGCGGGCCGGGAAGGTGTCGCAGGAGCGGCTCGACGATGCGGTCCGCCGGGTCCTGCGGGTGAAGTTCCGGCTCGGGCTCTTCGAACATCCCTATACGCCCGAATCCACGGAGGAGGAGCGTTTCCTGCGTCCCGAAGACCTTGCCGTGGCCGAACAGCTGGCCGCCGAGTCGATGGTCCTGCTCAAAAACGAGCACAACCTGCTCCCGATTGAAAAGGCTCGCCGGATTGCCGTCATCGGCCCCATGGCCAAGAGCCGTTTCCATCTGTTGGGATCGTGGGCGGCTCACGGTTCGGGGGAGGATGTCGAGAGCATCTTCATGGGGCTCGAACGCGAGTTTGCCGGACGTGCCGAACTGTCGTATGCCTTCGGCTGCGGATTCGACGGCGAGGATACCACCGGATTCGCCGAGGCCGTTTCCGTGGCCCGGGCCGCCGATGTCGTGGTGCTTTGTCTGGGTGAAAAGGCCAATTGGAGCGGTGAGAACGCCTCGCGCTCGACGATCGCCCTGCCGGCCATTCAGGAACGGCTGGCCCGCGAGGTGGCGCAGTGCGGCAAACCGGTCGTCCTGCTGCTCACGAGCGGCCGTCCGCTGGAACTCTGCCGGCTCGAACCTTTGAGCGCGGCGATTCTCCAGGTCTGGCAGCCCGGAGTTCGCGGCGGAGCCCCCGCCGCCGGGATTCTTTCCGGACGGATCAATCCGTCGGGACGTCTGGCAATCACCTTCCCTTATGCGACGGGGCAGATTCCGATTTACTACAACCACCGGCAGAGCGCTCGTCCCCATCAGGGCAAATATCAGGATATTCCTTCGACTCCGCTGTATGAGTTCGGACACGGGCTCTGCTACACGACTTTCTCATACGGAGAGCCGGTCGTGTCCTGCGAAACGTTCCGGCGTGGCGATCGGATCACGGTGGAGGTCGATGTGACGAATACCGGTTCGCGCGACGGCGCCGAGACCGTCTTCTGGTTTGTCTCCGATCCGGTATGCCGGATCTCACGCCCGGTGAAGGAGTTACGTCATTTTGAAAAACGGCTGCTGCGAAGCGGTGAGACCGGACGTTTCCGTTTCGAGATCAATCCCGAACGCGATCTGGCCTTTGTGGATGAGGACGGAAACCGCTTCCTTGAACCGGGTGACTACTACATCCTTGTCAAGGACCGGAAGGTGAAGCTGACCCTGGTGGAATAGGGGATTTCAGCCGGTTCTCGGCCTCTGTAACGACAACAGCCTGCATCCATGCAGGCTGTTGTCGTTTTATTCCAGGATCTTTTGCAGCATAATCTCGTCGCCGTAGCCGTCGGGAGTCCAGAGCCAGTCGCGCTTCCTGCCGATCTCCCGGAACCCAAGCCCCCGGAAAAGCCGCAGGCTCGCTTCGTTCTCCGCTCCGACATTGCACCACAACTGGTGCATCCGCAACCTCTCGCGGGCGTAACGGCAGAGCGTCTCAACCGCATCGGCGGCGTAGCCCCGGCCCCGGTCGCTCCGGTCATAGATCAGGATCCCGATTCCGGCCCGTCCGTGCAGCACGTCGTATTCGAAGAGGTCGATCGTCCCGACCGTGCGGAACATGCGGGACGTCCGATTCGGATTCGCGGCCTTTGCTTCGTCGGTCATTCCCGGCTCTGCTTCCGTTTCCGCCGCTCCCGTTTCCGCCGCTCCCGTTTCCGCTACTCCCGTTTCCGCTACTCCCGTTTCCGCTACTCCCGTTTCCGCCGCTCCCGTTTCCGCCGCTCCCGTTTCCGCCGCTCCCGTTTCCGCCGCTCCCGCTGGCTCCGGCACCTCGATCATCAACCGTAACTGACCGGTTCGCAACAAATCTCCGCCCGAAGCCTGCCGCTCGATGAAGCGTTGGATCTGTTCCCGCGAGAAGGGTTCCGTCGTGCCGCTCACGGCCCAGACCGCCGGATCGTTCTCCCACTCGTAGAGGAGTTCGGCATCCTCCGGCTCCACGGCCCGCAGGCGGACGGCGCCTCCCGACAGCATCATCACAACCCGATGACCTTGTTGCGGATCAGCATCGCCACACCCCACGCATTGGCGTTCTCGCTCATCTTCGAAACCCGGAATTTCGTATCCTTGTAGACCAGGTTGAGCGAATATTTGTTCGTGGCGGATTTCAGCGGCAGCATGATGTAGTCGCCTGCGGCGGCGAGGTTGCCGCCCACGATCACCGTTTCGGGATTGAACGTGTTGATCAGGAACGCCACGGCCTTGCCGACCTTCTCGCCGGCCTCCTCGATCAGTTCGATCGAGAGGTTGTCGTCATTTTTCGCCGCGTTGATGATGTCGTCGATGTGGATGCTCTTCTGCTGGTCGTATTTCTCTTTCAGGATCGTGTTGACGCCCTTTTCGATCAGACGGCACATCTTGTCCTCGATGGCGATACCCGAGACTTCGGTTTCCAGACATCCCTTCTTGCCGCACGAGCAGATGATCTCGTTGTCGAAGAAGGGGATGTGTCCGAACTCGCCGGCGAATCCGCTCTTGCCGTAGTAGAGCTGTCCGTCGACCACGATTCCGATTGCGACGCCGCGCCCCATGTGGAGGTAGAGGACGTTGCTCTCGTCCTTCGACTTGCCGCAGGTGTATTCGGCATAACAGCGGGCGCGGGTGTCGTTTTCCAGCAGCACGCGGATGCCCACGCGCTCTTCGAGGATGTCGCGCAGGGACTGTTCGCTCGTGGTGAAGTATTTGTAGCTGCGGCCCGTGGCGGGGTTCACGCGCCCGGTCATGCAGACGCCCAGTCCGAGGATCTTGCCGCGGTCGATGCCGCAGTTGGCGATGAAGTGCTCGATGTTCGAGCAGATGCGCTCGATGCACTGCGGGCGGTCGATGAGTTCGAACGTGAAGTCGTTCTCCTCCTTGATGATGTTGTTTTGCAGGTCGGTGATCAGGAACCGCATGTTGTCGCGGCCGACGTTCACTCCCGCGAAGTAGATGGCCGAATTGGCCAGGCCGAAGATGTTCGGACGGCGCCCGCCCGGGGTTTCCACCTTGCCGAGGTCGGTGACGATGTTTTCGTCGACGAGTTCCTGAACCAGTTTGGTGATGGTCGGGACGCTGATGTGCAGCTCCTTCGTGAGTTCCGAGAGCGTGCACTCGCCGTTGACGGCCATGTGCGCGATGATGTTGCGCTTGATGATGCTGTTTTTGTGTGAGATTCCTTTCAGGGTCTCATCTTCGTGCTTGTTGAAAAATTCGGTGAGTGAGGTCATCCTTGCGGGCTGATTTTTTTACTAACTTTGCAAAAGTAATAAATTTATTTAAAAACCGCAACAGCTTTTTAATAAATTTAATAAATTTTGTTGCGCAGAAGGGGTGCCTCTTCTCAATCCATTGATATTTAACCGACTGTACGTCGTGAAGACCTGTTTGGAGCATGGCCGCGGTTGCGGCGCTCCGGCATGGCTCCGGAGGATTTTCGCCGCCTGTTTGGAAGCGGAGGTTTTTTTCATATCTTTGTTTTGTCGGGAGTCCGGCAGAACTGTTTTTGGTGAAAGTGTTTCGCTTTTGTCCGGGATGGAAATCGGAGAAATTTCGATGGTTCGAGGCGCAACATCGTATGCGGCTGTGAGATCCGGTTTCTGCGATTTTCGGCTTGCATGAGCCTTCTGTCCGGACGGGCGAACGGCTCCACACTTTTTTGTTTTTTGTCCAACCGCTTTGTCGGAGCCGGGAAGCAAATAAAAAATCCAACAGTCATGAAGAAACTGTTCCTTTTGTTGTTTGTTGTTGCGGCGGCCGTGTGGAGTGTGTCGGCCCAGGACATTCTTGTAAAGAGATCCGGCGAGGAGATCCGGGCGAAAGTCGTGGAGGTGGGGGACCGGACGATCCGTTACCGGAAGTATGACAACCTTTCGGGCCCGATCTATTCGATCTCCCGCGGCGAAATTTTCATCATCCGTTACGAGTCGGGCGGCAAGGAGGTCATCACGCCGTTTGAAGACCCGGCGCCGGCCTCGTCCGCTCCGGCACTCCCGACACGCGAGGAGGTTGCGCAGTCGGCGGCTGCCGTGAAGAGGGCCGAGCGTGAAAAAACGACTTGGTTCGGCGTGAAGGGGGAGGTCGGTTTGAGCTTCTGGTCTTTCAAGTCCTATTTCGAGGAGGGATTGTCCGGATACGGGGATGTCGCCAGCTATACGGGCAAGCCCCGGATGACGTTTGCCCTGTCGGCCTTCGTCGAGCATTTCTTCAAGAAATCCGGCGAGGGACATGTCGGTGCAGGACTCGGATACATGCACGATGCAAGTCTGACGAGCATCTCCGCCTCGGACGCGGAAGGGTCCTTCGATTTCAGGATGAAGTACGACGCCCTGTTCGCCGCACTCTATTACGGGTGGCGGCCCGTGCGCAACGGATTCTATGTGCAGGGCGGGCTCCGGTTCGCCTATGTGATGAGTTTGCAGGGCAAGATCGATCTCTCCGGAGCGTTCTTCGAGTCTGTGTGGGAGCAGGTCGCGGGGAACGGTATCGGGCGCGGTTCGTGGGAGAAAGCCGGGGATGATGTCATCCGCTCGTTCACCGTATATCCGTATCTCGATCTGGGCTATTCGTTCCGGTCCGTGGACCTCGGGTTGCAATATCAGTTCGCGGTGGCTTCGCCCAATAAAAATGCGGGGAACAAGCCTTCGTCGCTGGGGATCGTCGTCAAATACCGGTTTTAGTCATGGGACGCGTTTGGTTGTTGCTCGTCGCGGCCGTATGGTGTTCGGGCGCCCGGGCCCAGGATGTGATCCTGCTGCGCAATGCCGAGGAGATTCGGGCCGAGGTGCGGGAGGTTACCGACACGCACCTCATTTACCGGCTGTGGGACGGTCCGGATGAGGTGCTGATGCTGCCGCGTTCCGAAGTCTTTTCCGTAACATACCGCAACGGTACGCAGGACTTTTTCATGACGGATCGTGCCGTGAGCGCCGCTGCGGAGTATCCGTGGCCCGCCGTGACGAAGTCCTACCGCCCCGGCGACCTGTTCGACGAGGACGGCGTGCGGGGGCTGGTCATCTCGGTAACCGACGGCGGGCGCCACGGGCTGCTCCTGTCGCTCGACCAGGCAGAGCTGCCGTGGGTGGGCGAGGCGAACCGGCAGATCCTGGCCGGTACCGTGGAGATGATATCGGGCTGGACGGAAGTCCGGTATGCGTATCATGGAGGGGTTGCGCTCGGAACGACCGACTGTTCGGACGGGTGGAACAACCGCCTCCGCCTGTTGGAGGCGCTTCCGTCGATCGGCTTTGCGCTCTCCGATTACCCGGCCTTCGCCTGGTGCGAAGCCAAGGGCGCGGGCTGGTACCTGCCTTCGCGCGACGAGTTGAAGGGACTGTGGGACCTGTTCGGCGACGCGGTCGAGGACGGGAAGTTCAGTATGGGCGATTACGATGCGTTGAGGAACCGCTTCAATGCCTGCATGGCCCGCTATGGAGGGGATCCCTATCCCCGCTGGCCGGCGTTCCGCTTCTGGTCGTCGACCGAGAAGGATGCCGCACGGGGCTATGGCGTCGATGTGGGGTGCCGCCCGGAGGTCGTGTGGCGCTCGCACCGGAAACCCTACGGGACACTCCGCTCCGAGGGGGAGAGCAAGGCGACGGTTTGGAGCGTCCGTGCCGTGCATAAGTTCTGATGGAGACATCCGTCGGAAGATGAAAAAGCGTCCGCCGATACACGGCGGACGCTTCTGTTTGAGCGGGCTGTCGCTTACAGCGTCGATTTCGACTTGACGGCGGCGTTGGCGTCGACCTTGCGGATCAGACCCTGCAACACCGTGCCGGGACCGAGTTCGGTGAACTCCGTCACCCCGTCGGCGAGCATGTTCTTCACGATGTAGGTCCAGCGCACGGGGGCCGTCAGCTGGGCGATCAGGTTGGCCTTGATGGCGGCCGGATCGGTATAGGGCTTGGCGTCCACGTTCTGGTAGATCGGGCACACGGGCGTCTGGAACGGCGCCTCGCTGATGGCCTTTTCGAGCTCCTGCTTGGCGGGCTCCATCAGCGGCGAGTGGAACGCCCCGCCCACGGGCAGACGCAGCGCACGGCGCGCTCCGGCAGCCTTGGCCTTCTCACAGGCGGCATCTACGGCCTCCACGGCTCCCGAGATCACCAACTGCCCCGGGCAGTTGTAGTTGGCGGCAACGACCACACCCTCGATCGAGGCGCAGATCTCCTCGACGGTCTTGTCGTCCAGACCGAGGATCGCAGCCATCGTTCCGGGCTGTGCCTCGCAGGCGGCCTGCATGGCCATGGCACGTTTCGAGACCAGTTTCAGACCATCCTCGAACGAAAGCGCGCCGGCTACGACCAGTGCCGAGAACTCGCCCAGCGAGTGTCCGGCAACGGCATCGGGATTCACACCCAGCGCCTTGGCCATGATGACCGAATGGAGGAAGACGGCCGGTTGGGTGACTTTCGTCTGTTTGAGCTGCTCGTCGGTTCCGGCGAACATGATGTCGGTGATGCGGAAACCGAGTATTTCGTTGGCTTTCTCGAAGAGCTCTTTGGCTGCGGGAACGTTGTCGTAGAGGTCCTTGCCCATCCCGACGGCCTGGGCGCCCTGGCCCGGGAACACGTAAGCGTGCTTCATGATTTTCGTGTTTTTTGGTTTAGCGGTGGCAAAGATACGAATTTATTTTCTAACTTTGCACCGCCAAGGTTCACAAAGGGCCGATCCCGAGGTATGCGATTGCGTATGCAGGAGGTTGTGAGGCTCTGCGTGATGAAAAGGGAATGCCGTGAAAATCGGCAGCAGTTCCCGCTGCTGTAAGTTCCGTACGGGTCGCAACACGCTGGCCACTGGTCCCCGAGGACCGGGAAGGCGTTGCGACAGGAACGAGCCAGAAGACCTGCCTTGCAGCTTCCCGGGAGGGGAGAATCTTTTTTCGAGCGCATCTGCGGAGAACGGAGCATCGTGGAAGTCGGCCTTGGGCTGCTGCAAAGACGTTGTGTGGTTCGGGAGGTGTGTCGGAACGGAGGATTCGATCTCGGGAGGTCCGGGACCGGATTTTTTGTTTTTATACATATTTTAATTTAAACCAAACAACGATGAAAAAATTTTTATTTGCTTCGGCCCTTGCGCTGGTGACGGCGCTGGCTTTTGTCGGCTGCTCGAAGGACGACGAGGACAAAGGAACCCCTTCTCCTGCCCCCTCCCAGGATAAGTATACGGGAGGTTTTTATGTCGTGAATGAAGGTTCCTTTGGGCATACTCCCGCTTCGATCAATTATTACACTCCCGATGGAGGCTGGACGTTGAACCTCTTTCAGACGAATAATCCGGATGAAACCCTCGGCAATACGGGATCCATGGCTGTGTATAGCGATGATTTCCTATATGTCGTGACGAAGGAGACTCCGTATCTGACCGAGATCGGTTTTGACGATTTTCTGAAACGCTCGTCGCTTCCCGAGGGCGACTTGAGCTCGCAGGCCCGCGCTTTGGCACTGATTGACGACAGCCATGGTGTGTTGACTACGGGTGCCGGGGCTTATTCCGTAACGCTCAATCCCGTGAAACTGGGGAGCGCTTTCTATGAAGGTCGTGATTTGTGGGGAGATGTTTGCGTGAAGAACGGTTATATCTTCATGACCACCACTGCAAATGCCGAACATAAAATCAAGGTCTACAATGCTCAAACCCTTGAATCCGTAAAGGAACTCTCGGCCGCAACGACGGGGTTTGCCGAGGTCGGCGGCTATTTGTGGGCCGCGAATGGTAATAAACTGGTCAAGATTGATATGTCGACCTTGACGGATGAGGAGCTAACTCTCTCCGACGGACTGTCTGTTTATTATAACAAGTGGGCTTACACTCCGAGTGCATTGAGCGTTTCGAAAGAAGGGAATGCACTTTTCTTCCTGTCCGATGTAGGGGGATCGGGTACCGATGTGTACAAGTATTCGGTTGCAACGAATACCGCCGAAAAGTTCTTTGCTGCCCCCGAAACTTACTCCGTATATGGAAAAGGGTTGAATGTCGATCCTAAAACCGGGGACCTCTATCTGTTCTATACCTCTGACTGGGGTGCCAACATAACTATTTATGTTGTGGACGGTAAAACGGGCGAGCAGAAAAATACCATTGCTTATACGGACACTTCCTATTGGTATCCCTCCATGGTGATTTTCCGATAACTCTTTTGGAAACGGTTACAACAAAAACCCCGCAGGCTTGCTGCCTGCGGGGTTTTTCGTGTGGGTGGGCGTTCCGGAATTCCGGGAAGAACAATCTCCGTGAGAAACAGCCTTCGGGCAGAGTGTCTTGTTGTGCCCTCTCCTGCCGGTCCTCTTCTGCCGGTCCTCTTCTGCCGGCCCTTTGCTGCCCCCCCCCTCTCTCGGTTATTTCGAGATCAGGTTGTCGCGCTCGATGTCCTTGAAGTAGCGGTACGTCGAGACGCGAAGCTCCTCGGCTGCCGGGTCGTCGCAGACCAGAATCCCGTTCGGGTGAACCTGCAACGCCGAGATCGTCCACTGGTGGTTGTATGCCCCTTCGACACCGTGACGCACCGCACGCGCCTTCTTGTGGCCCGTGGCCAGGATCAGCACCTTCTTGGCCGAAAGCACCGTGCCGACTCCTACCGTCAGCGCCGTCTTCGGAACCAGCGTGATGTCACCCCCGAAGAACCGCGAGTTCACCTGAATCGTATCCTGCGTCAGCGTCTTCATCCGCGTGCGGGAGTTCAGCGACGAGAACGGCTCGTTGAAGGCAATGTGGCCGTCTTCGCCCACGCCGCCCATGAAGAGATCGATGCCGCCCGCCTCCACGATCCGCGCTTCGTAGTCGGCGCACTCCTTCACCAGATCCTCGGCATTGCCGTCCAGAATGTTCACATTCTCCGGCTTGATGTCGATGTGCTTGAAGAAGTTGTTCCACATGAACGAATGGTAGCTCTCGGGGTGCTCCTCCGGAAGTCCCACATACTCGTCCATGTTGAACGTGATGACGTTCTTGAACGACACTTCGCCCGTCTTGTGGCGGCGGATCAGCTCCTTGTAGGTTTCCAGCGGCGTCGAGCCCGTCGGAAGTCCCAGCACGAACGGAGACTTGGTCACCTGCTCCTTGGCCTTGATCTGCTGGATGATGTAGTTGGCGGCCCATTGGGCGACCTGCTGCGGGGTATTTTCGATGATTAAACGCATAAGCCTGTGTTTTTGAATGATTTTCGGTTTTGTCGATTCACGGCCGGGGAGGGAACTGCGGCCCCTCCCCTCCGGAATCGGATTTAGAACATGCGGACGAAGACCTCGATGGCCTGGTACTCCGCCATGCCCAGCTGGTCGTAGAGTTTCGCGGTATTCTGCGTGCGCTCCTCGGCCCGCTGCCAGAACTCGCGCGGGTCATCGCCCGGGAAGGGCATGATGTCCTTCTGCGAGAGGTGGCGGTAGATGGCGTGACGCTTCATGATCAGCTCGTCCGGTGACAGGGGCACGGCCATATCCACCATGCCGAGATCCCACTCCATCCAGGCGCCGCGGTAGAGCCACAGGTGGCAATCCTTCATCCACTCGTCGTCCTTGACCACTTCCAGCGCATTCAGAACCGCCTCCATGCAGGTGCGGTGTGTGCCGTGCGGGTCGGCCAGGTCGCCGGCGGCGTAGATCTGGTGCGGCTTGACCTCGCGCAGCAGCTTCACGATGATTTCGGTGTCCTTCTCCGAGAGCTGGCCCTTCTTGATGCCGCCCGTCTCGTAGAACGGAAGGTTCAGGAAGTGGGCGTTCGTGTCGGGGTTCAGGCCGAACGACCGCACGGCGGCACGGGCCTCGGCACGGCGGATCGAGCCTTTCAGGTTGAGAAGTTCGCGCGGTTCGGGTTCGCCCTTCTTCTTGTTGGCGATGATCTTTTCGACCTCGGCATAGTGGTCGCCGTAACCCAGTTCGCGGGCCGTGTCGATGTTTTGAAGCACCACATCGTCGTGGACGGCCACGTTGCCCGATGTCTCGTAGGCCACGTGTACGTCGTGCCCCTGCTGGACGAGCCGGATGAACGTACCGCCCATCGAGATCACGTCGTCATCGGGGTGCGGCGAGAAGATCACCACGCGTTTCGGGAACGGCGTCGACGGAACGGGGCGCGTCGAATCGTCGGCGTTGGGTTTGCCGCCCGGCCACCCCGAGATGGTGTGTTGCAGGTCGTTGAAGACGTCGATGTTGATCTGGTCGAAGGTCCGGCCCTGTTCGAGCAGTTCGCCCAGCGAGTTCTCGATGTAGTCCTTGTAGGTGAGTTTCAGGATCGGCTTCTTCACCACGCCGCAGAGCCATACGACGGCCTTGCGGACGAATTTCGGGGTCCATTCGCAGGGACCGACCATCCACGGCGTCTGCTCGCGGGTGAGCAGTTGTGCGGCGTTTTCGTCGATCACCACCTCGATGTTCGAGTGCCCTTGGAGGTACGATGCCGGGACCTGGTTGGTGATCTCGCCCTCGACGACCTTCTGGATGATCTGCGCCTTGTTCTCGCCCCAGGCCATCAGGATGATGCGGTCGGCGCGCATGATCGTGTCGATACCCATCGTGATGGCCATCTTGGGGGTGTTTTCCAACCCGTAGAAGGCGCCCGACTGGATCTTGCGCGTGTTGTAGGTGAGCTGCACGAGGCGCGTGCGCGAACGCACGTAGGAGCCCGGTTCGTTGAAGCCGATCTGGCCGTCCTCTCCCACGCCGATGATCATCAGGTCGATGTGGCGCACGGCATGGTCGTACGAGGCGCAGTACTCCGAGACGCGGTCCTCGGCGATCGTGCCGTTGGGAATGTGGACGTTCTCCGGCAGGATGTCGATGTGGTTGAGGAACTCCTCGTGGATGCGGTAGTTGCGGCTCTGCTGCTCGGTCGACTTGATCGGGTAGAACTCGTCGAGGCTGTAAACGGCCACGTTGCGGAAGCTGATGCTTCCCTCCTGATGGCGCTTGACCAGCTCCCGGTAGAGACCCAGCGGGGTGCGGCCCGTCGTAAGACCCAGCACGAACGGCTGCGGCTCTTCGTAGACCTCGTTCGAGCTGTGGATCTCGTTGTACGTGCGGATGGCCTTCACAATGGCGTCGGCCACGTACTGCACGCCCTTGTATTCGTTTTCATAGACCTTCGTGTGAATCTTTTCGTAGCGATGGATGATGTCACGCGGGGCCGATTCGGCGATCAGTCCGCCGTCTTTCGGTAAGGAATACTTGTTGTTCATATTTTTGTGTATTGCGTTTGTCCTTGTTGTCGGTTTATTCGGCGAAGGTCACCTCGCCGAAGAATTCCGGACGGTGGAAATCGGGTTTCTCGGTCCGGATGGGCTGCCACGACAGGAAGTGCGGATGCGAGAGCCGGTCGCCGCACTTGTAGAGGTTCATGCGGGCCCGGAGACCGCTCCAATCCGTGATCTCGTGGCGGAAGAGCGCCTGCGGCGGGATGGCCAGCGTCAGCGACCAGCGGTTGTCTCCCTCGCGCTCCCCGAACGGCTCGCCGAAGGGCAGCGTCGTGCAGCGTTTTACCTGTGCCAGCACCTCGGGACCGGCCGGATCGGCATCGTGGCGCGAAGTCCGGGCCGCCAGCAGCATACGTCCGATGCAGGTGGTTTCGAAGTTGTAGTACTTTCGGCCGTCGGGCGAGAGGAAGAACTCCACGCACGAATCGGTCCAGACTTCGCCGTTGTCCGCGGTGACCCGCGCCGCGGTGTAGCGCTCCCTGACGTCGAAGCGCAGCAGCAGCCACTCGCCCGTGTGGAACATCCGGAACGAAACCTCCGGTGCGTAGGGGAACTCCTCCGGCCAGTTGCAGCAGGCGATCGCCTGCGGTTCGATGCCGGCGAACGCCGCCTCGACGGCCGCCCTGTTCTCGGGATCCACCCCCGTAATCTTGCGGATTTCCATGACTATTTGTATTTGGCAACCGTTTCGCGCACGATTTCGCACATCGCCGGGTATTGCTCCTCCATGGATTGCAGGAGTTTGTACTGGGCGTGTGTGCGCACGAGGTTGTGCTCCGGGTATTTGATCTTGTAGTAGGTGTCGCCGTCGATGTAGTCCATCAGGAAGCGCAGCACCTGTTCGTAGGTGATGTAGCGGGCCGAGAAGGCCAGGTAGTCGATTTCGGGCTGGGTCAGCTGTGCGGCCCGTTGCGAGAGGTAGCCCTCGGTGTAGGCGCGGAACATCTCGATCGACATCCCCACGCGCGCGAGGTCGCGGTCATCCTCGTCGCCCGTGTTGGTGTAGGAGCGGATGGCGTCGCCGAAGTCGTTGAGCGACGTGGAGTTCATCACCGTGTCGAGGTCGATGGCACAGAGCACCTCGCCCTGCTGGTTGAAGAGGATGTTGTTGATCTTCGTGTCGTTGTGCGTCACCCGCGTGGGGATCGTGCCGTCCTCGACCTTCGACCAGAAGTCGAGCATCTCCCCGCGGCGCGATTCGATCCATCCGATCTCCGTCGTGAGATCCTTCACGCGGTCGGCGGCATCGCGTTTGAGCGCTTCGTCCCACTGCACGAAGCGGTGGCGGATATTGTGGAAGCCCTTGATCGTCTCGGCCAGCGGCTCCGTGAAGTCGGCCAGCTGGGCCTGGAACTTCCCGATGCCTTCGCCGCCCTTGCGGGCGAGTTCCGGCGAGTCGGCCTTGTTGTAGGCGATGGTGTCGGCGATGAAGACCGTCACGGCCCAGTATTCGCCCTGCGGATCGATGTGGTAGAGTTTCCCGTCGTGGGTCGGGACCACGGTCATGGCCTCCCGCATCGGGTCTCCTCCTTCGGCGATGACCCGGCGGCGGATGTGTTCGGTGACCTTGCGGATGTTCTCCATCATGCCCGGCACGTCGGGGAAGATGTTCTTGTTCTTGCGTTGCAGGATGTAGTCCGGGGCGTCGCCGGACGTGCGGATGATGAACGTGTCGTTGATGAATCCGTCGCCCAGCGAGTCGATCGCGGCGATGTCGCCTTCGAGTGCGAAGTGCGAAGCTATGTTCTGTAATTCAGCCTTCATACGTAGGTTCTGTTTCGGTTTCAGGTGGCGCTTCGGGCAAAAGGGCCCGGTTGCACATTCAAAGATATTGAAAATAACGCGGATTTGCAACCCGATCGTGCGAAAAAGCCTGCTTTTTCCCGAAAGAAAAGCAGGCTTTCGCTCTACGTTGCGGCTTTATTCGCCTCCGATCTTTTCGACGACCGTGAAGGTCACCTCGTAGGTCCGGATGCCCGATTCCCCCTGGTAGTTGCCGTTGCCCGCGAGGATCGTCGCCGTGTAGGTGCCCGGTTCGTTGTAGATGTGCGAGTAGTTCTTCACATCGTCGGTCACGCCCTTGATGCTCTGGCCCGTGTCGCTCGGGATCATGTTGAGTTTGAGCGGTGTCGTGACGTACCACGTGTCGATCAGATAGGGGCAGACCACGCTGCTCTCGGTGCCGTTGAGTATCATGTCGTAGTTGCCGCCTGTTTGCAGGTAGCCGAGCTTCGAGCCCGTGGAGGAGGCGGTGTAGGTCTCATACTCCTTGCCGGCCATTTCGTCCGGACGGTTGAAGCAGATGGGGTCCAGCTCCGTGATTTTCATCGTCGTGGCGCTGTAATCCTTGAACTGAACCTTCACGGAGGCGTTGATGTAGTAGTTGCGTTGGGCTGCGGCGGAGGCCGGATGCCAGCGCATCAGCAGGCAGAAGTTGTCGTTCACGGACGTGCCGTTTCCGTCGACGTCGAGCAGGTCGTGCGTCGTGAGCGACCATTTTCCCGACGAGCTCGGTTCCTCGATTTCGAGCGGAATCCATCCGTCGAAATTCCCGCTTTCGATCGCTTCGATCCGCGCCTTGTCCGTGGCGGCGTCGCTGCCGGTCAGGCCTCCGAACCGGTCCGTGACATAGAACTGGACATCACCCACGTTGGCGCCCGAACGGCGCGAGAATTCCAGATTCAGCTCGCAGGCTTCGAGACGGTCGGGGGCATCCAGCACGGTGCGCTCCCGATAGCGGTATTCGTGTCCCGTGTCGCCGTTCCAGATCGTGATGAAGTCGGCATTGCCGCTGAAATTGAACACCACGGGATCTCCGGCCTTGTAGGTGTTCGTCGGGGAGAGCTGCACCGCGAATTCCAGCGGCTCGTAGATCTCGTCGTGCTCGCAGGAGCTCCCCGCCATTGCGAGCGTGAGCGCCGCTGCCAGATATGTGATTCGTTGTGTCTTCATAGTCAGTGCTGCTGTTGTGCGTGTTACCATAAGGGATTCTGTGTGAGGGCGTGGTTCACGGCCAGCTCCTTGGTCGGGATCGGCAGGTAGATGTGCCGCTCGGAGACGTTGCCGTAGCTGATGGCCGCAAAATTCGTGTAGGTCTTGTTGTAATAGCCGTCGTTGTCCCGCGGAATGTTGTTTCCGGCCTGTCGCATCTTGTCTACGAAGATGCCCCAGCGGATCAGGTCGTATTTGCGCAGCCCCTCGAAGGCCAGTTCACGGCCCCGCTCGTTGCGGATCAGTGCGCGGAACGCCTGCGGATCGTCCAGCTGTGTCTGGTCGGTTTCGATGCCGGCGCGCTCGCGGACTTTCATGAATTCCTCCTTCGCTCTCGCCAGGTAGAGTCCCTGGATGTCCGGACATTCGTTCACCGCCTCGGCGAACATCAGCAGCACGTCCGAATAGCGCAGGATCGGGAAGTTGATCGTCGTGTAGAGGTTCTTGGCCGACATCTGCTTCTCGTAGATGGTTTCGCGGCGCCACTTGCCCGCATTGCGGATCGCGCACATGACGTTCGGTTCATAGATGAAATCGTCCTGGCCGGCATCCGTGCCCGGGTTGTAGGCATTTTCGACAGTCTGGTCGAGGCCTTCGACCTCCGGCATGGCAAACTTGTTCTGGTAGACCCACGGCGTTTTGTACATGCTCTTCTCCTGGAGCAGCACGCGCGTGACGTTGGCGTCGCCCTGCTTGTAGGTGATCGACTGACCTTTCCCTGTCCCGGTGTCGCCGAATCCGCGGTAGTTGTACCCCGGGAGGTTCCACAGACGGCGTTTGTCGATGACCAGCTCTCCCGCGATGTTGTAGCCGCCTTCGTTCTCATCGCCCTCCTTGTAGGTGTCGTCCTTCACGCGGTCCTCCTCCGAATAGAGCTGCCACAGGGAGTACGACCCGTTGTAGTAGCCGTAGGAGTAGTTGCAGGCCCACTCCGAATAGTTGCTTCCGCCCTGCGATTTCAGTCCGATCAGGTCGCCGATACGGCCGTTGGTCCACTTGTCGGCGCTCGTGCGGTCGCCGAGGAATTCGGCCTCCCACATCGACTCGTGGTACTGCTCGTCGTACTTGTCCTGAATCATGTTGATGAAGACCTGGTCATAGCTGGGGTTCAGGTCGTGTTTCTTCGACTCGATCACGGCGTAGGCCCATTCGGCGGCCTTTTTGTACATCTCCTGCTTCGGGAGGCCGTCGACCTCGGCTACGGTTTCGCCGGCCATGAAGAGATAGATGCGGGCCAGGATGCCTTCGGCCACGGTCTTGCTGACGCGCGACGGCGTTTCGTCGACCTCCTCGTTGAGGTCGTCGACGATCGACTCGATCTCATCGACGCACCATTTGAGCACCTCCTCCTGCGGCGTTGCGGCCAGCTGTACGTCCTCGGGATTGGGCGAGGTGGCCGACTCCACGCGCAGGGGCACGTCGCCCCACGCCTGCGCCAGCAGGAAGTGGTAGTAGGCCCGCAGGAACCGTGCTTCGGCCAGATAGCGCTCCTTGCCGACCGACAGATCTTCGGGGGCGATCGTCGAGGCTTCGACGCCCTTGATGTATTCGTTGGCGTTCTTGATGCCCTTGTAGAGTTGCAGCCAGGTGTCGTAGATGACGGCCGTGCCGGCCGTGTGGTTGTAGCGGTCGGGGCGCGTATCGGTGCTGTTGTAGTTGGCGTAATAGCAGAGGTCGTCGGCATTGCTGATCTGCAACGAATAGTAGTGGCCGTAGAGCGCCTCGCTGTTCAGCGAACCGTACACGCCCGCCAGTCCGTATTGCAGCTTCTTTTCGCTCGTATAATAGCCTTCGCCGGGGATGATCTGCGGGTCGGTGTCCAGGAACGTGCATGCCGAGAGTGCCGTTCCGAACATCATCAGGGCCCCCAATTTGTATATGTTCTTTATTTTCATGGTGTAATCGTGCTTTTGGGCGTTAGAACGTGATATTTACGCCGGCCGTGAAGCCATAGGCGCGGGGGTATGCCGACCAGTCGAAGCCGGGGGTCAGCACCGAATTGCGGGTCGAGACCTCGGGGTCCGGACCGCTGTAATTGGTCAGCGTCCAGATGTTGTCGGCCGAGACGTAGACGCGCAGCGAACTGATGCCCGCCTTGCGGAGCTGACGGCTCGGAATCGTATAACCCAGCGAGACGTTCTTCAAGCGCAGGAACGAGCCGTCCTCGATCACGCGCGACGAATACTCCTCGCTGCCCGTGGCTCCGGCGCGCGGGATGTCCGACGTTGGGTTGTCCGGGGTCCAGCGTCCGGCATAGGAGGCCAGCTGGTTGGTCTGGGCCTTCCAGCCCGACTCGAAGATCAGCCGGTTGGCGTTCAGGATGTCGTTGCCGTAGCTCCACGAGAAGAAGATGTTCAGGTCGAAGTTCTTCCAGTTGAAGTTGTTGCTGAAACCGCCCGTGTGCAGCGGCTGTCCGCAGCCGATGATCGTGCGGTCGTAGTCGTCGATCTTGCCGTCGCCGTTCAGGTCGCGGTATTTCAGGTCGCCGGGCTGCATCTTGTTGCCCTTGTAGGCGGGGATTCCGCTTTTCAGGTTCCCGTTGGCGTCGAAATCCTCCGGTTTGTAGGTGCCCTCATAGATGAATCCGTACATCATGCCCGTGGGTTTGCCCACCTGCGAGATGTAGGGGAACTGCGAGTTGAAGTGCGTCTCCCACGACACGGAACTTTGGAGCGTGTTCTGGTTGTCGACCAGTCCCAGGATGCGGTTGCGGTTGAAGGCGATGTTGAACGACGTCGACCACTGGAACTGCCGCGTCTTGATGTTGACCGTTTCGAGCGTGAACTCGAAGCCCCGGTTGCGGATGCTGCCGATGTTGAGCATGCCCTGTTCGTAGCCGCTCGATGCGGGCAGCAGGGCGTAGAGCAGCAGGTCGTGCGTCACCTTGTCGTACCAGTCGGCCGTCACTTTGAGCCGGTCCTCGAAGAAGCCCAGGTCGATACCGACGTTCCACTGCTCGGTGGTTTCCCATTTGAGCTTGTCGTTGGCCATGTTCGAGAAGTAGTAGCCCGGGACGCGCGTGCCGTCGAAGACGTAGTCGAACGAGTTTCCGGACCCCGGCGTGACGGTGATCTGCGAGTAGAAGTCGTAGGGGGTCTGCGTGCGGTTGTTACCCGTGAGGCCCCACGAGAAGCGGAGTTTTCCGTTGTTGAGCCACTCCGAATTCTTGAAGAGGTTCTCGCGGTTGAAGTTCCACGAGGCGCCCACCGAAGGGAAGTAGCCCCAGCGGTTGTCCGACGGGAATTTCGACGATCCGTCGGCGCGGAACGAGAAGGTCAGGTAGTACTTGTAGCGGAAGTTGTAGTTCGCGCGCAGGAACATCGACATCATCCGCCAGTCGTAGTAGTTGCTCGGGACGCTCTGGTAGTTTCCCGTGTGGATGCCGGCGATACCCAGCTCCTCGGAGGTGATCTGCGTGGCCGAGACGCCTTCATAGGTGTTTTTCTGACCCTGCAACGAAAGACCCGCCATGAGGTCGACGTTGTGGCTGCGGCCGAAGCGGCGCTTGTAGTTGAGCGTGTTCTCGTTCGTCCAGTTCGTCTGGTCGGTCCAGTAGATGGCGCCGTTGACGCCCTTGCCGCTCGGCGAGCCCGGATAGCCCGTATAGGTCTCCGTGCCGTTGAACTCCTCGCGGCGCCGCTTGTTCATCACGTAGCCGCCCGTGGTCTTGAAGGTCAGCTCGGGGGTGATCTTCCACGTCAGCGCGATGTTCGAGTTCAGGTAGTCGACCAACGTCTTGCGGTATTCGTTCTTGGCCGTCTTCACGGGGTTGAAGCGGTAGTCGTTCGATCCGTCGACCGACTCGTCGATAATTGAGTCGAGGATGTCCTGCCCGGGGGCCGTCACCGGACGGTAGCCCCAGACCGAATACATCAGCCAGCCCGACGACGAGGAGGTCGTTTCGGCCGTCGTGGGGTTCACGCCGTTGGTCGCCGTGCGCGAATAGTTGGCGTTCACGTTGAGCGTCAGCTTCTTGGTGATCGGAAGCGTGAAGTTCGCCTTGCCCTGGTAACGCTGGAAGTTCGACCGGATGATGATACCGTCCTGATCGAGGGCCGAGAAACCGACGTTGTAACGCAGACCCTCCTTGTTGCCGCCCGAGAGCGAAATGTTGTAGTTCTGCTGGAAGGCCGTGCGGTAGAGTTCATCCTGCCAGTCGATGCCCTTGATGTTCCGGTAGTCCTCGAGGGTGAGGTTGCGGCCGTACTCTTCGCTGTATCCGTAGTAGGAGCTGGCCATCGAGGTGTCGGTGACGAGTTCCTCCTGCAAGCGCACGAATTCGTAGGAGTCCATCAGGTCGATCTTGTTGGCGATGTGGCTCAACGAGAACGAAGCGCTGAAATTCACCGTCGGTTTGCCCTCGGTACCGCGTTTGGTGTTGATGACGATGACGCCGTTGGCGCCGCGGGCTCCGTAGATGGCCGTGGCCGAGGCGTCTTTCAGCACGTCGATCGACTCGATGTCGGCGGGGTTGATCGACGTGGCGAACGATCCCTCGGAGGGGAATCCGTCGATGATGTAGAGCGGGGCGTTGCTCTGCGTGAGGGAGTTGTTGCCGCGGATGGTGATGTTGGCTTCGGCGCCCAGCGATCCGTCGCCCGTGGTGACGACCACGCCCGCGATACGGCCGTTCAGCGCCTGGTCGAAGTTGGTGACGTTGGATTTCATCATGGTGCCCAGGTCGGCTTTGGCGACCGATCCCGTGAGGTCGCGGCGCGTCGTGGTGCCGTAACCGATGTTGACGATCTCGACGGCTCCCAGCTGCGTGGCCTCCTCGTTCATCTTGACGTTGATGGCCGTGCGTTTGCCGACGATCTCCTCGACGGTCGTGTAGCCCAGATAGGAGAAGACCAGCGTCTGGTTCTCGGCGACCTTGATCGAGTAATTGCCGTCGATACCGGTTGTCGTACCCGTGGTCGTACCCTTGACCACGACATTGACGCCGATCAACGGAGTGTTGTTGGCGTCAACCACACGTCCGACTACGGTGTTCTGTGCGAAAGCCTCCCCGGTCAGCAGGACCGACAGGGTGAGCAGCACGGCCGCAGCCATTCGTTTCAGTGCTTTTTTCATAAATACAGACAGTAGGTTGTGGGGTAAATAGGTTTATTTCTTTTTGAGCCGGAATTCCACGGGCTGTCCGTGGCGGCAGGTTACTTTCAGCAGCGTGCCTGCGTCGGATGCCGAGGCCTCCACGCCCGGAATCGGGGCGGCGAGTTCCCAGCCGTCGCCGACCAGAACCTCCTTTTCGATGGGCTGGCTCTCCTGGCGCGTGGTGTAGGTCTTTTCGGTGAGGCCGAGATCGGGGGTGCAGACGCTCATGACGACCTGTCCGTCGGCGAGCGTGCGCTCCATGACGATCGTCTCTTCGGACACCCGGCGCACGAGTCCGTCGCCCTCGTAGGCGCCGAAGCAGACGTAGCCCGTGATGCCGGTCGGGAGGTCCTTCACCACGTGGGCCGTGTTGTCCCTGCGCAGCACTTCGTATTCATCCTTTTTGAGCAGGCGGTTGATCTCCTTGTTCGTGGGCTGGATGTAGACCACGTATTCGTATCCGGCCTGTTTCGGGGCGCGGCCGTGGTCGATCCACGCCGTGGCGAAATCGCCCGTCTGCATGGCGTGGGTCTTGTCGTTGGGCGACGACTGCTCCTGCTTGGTGACGTTCAGCACGCCGGCGTTCTTCACCATGTAGAAGTTGCCCTTCGTGTCCGAGATCGCCAGGCGTTCGCCGCCTTTCGAGAGTTGGAGCGGGAACGTGTCGTAGATCTCGCCGTCGACTTCCAGCGCTTCGCCGCGGTCGGCCAGTTGAAGCTGGAAGAGCGTCGTTTCGGTGGGGTAGGTCGTGTTGTTGTTGTCGATGCCGCTGCCGAGGAAGACCAGGCGGTTGTCGAAGCAGAAGATCGTTTTGTAGGCCGTGGCCCCGGGGGTGAAGTTCTTGCGGCTGCCCTCGACGAAGTGGAGGGCCAGCACGCCGTTCTGCCCTTCGAGCGACGATGCGCCCGAGAAGCGTTCGGGGTTGCGTTCCATGAGGGTTCCGGGGAGCGGGTTGTTGAGCTCGGGCCACGGCAGGTGGATGGTCGTGGCGCCCGGCACGCGGTTCCAGTCCCAGCCGTTCTGCACGAATCCGCTGGCGGCGGCCGTGACGGGGTTGCCCGACCCGATGATCGGGGCCGAGCCATAGCTCTGATAACGGCCGTAGCGGTTGTCGCGGGTGTAGATTTCCGAACCCCAGACATCCGTATTGAAGGCTTTCAGGGTTACCATCCAGTCGTTGCGGCGGTGGATGCCCAGTGCGCCGTAGTTATAGACGAAGAATCCCGAGGGGGTGGGACCGGCGGAGATGCCCTCCTTCTTGAAGAGGCTGTTGAGCTCCCTGTCGGTCCCTTTCAGCCGCAGGTAGGCGCCGGCCAGTTCGGGATCCACGGCCTTGCCGCTGCCCGTCAGGTCGCCCAGTGCGGCCAGGTGGCCGAAGGCGTTCACGTCGGCATCGGGGATGCGGCCGTTCTTGTTCAGCGGGTGGCGGCCGGCGATGCCGAGGCCCCAGTCGCGCAGGTTGGTGTAGTTGGCCATGGTCAGCAGGGCCAGCTTGAAGCATTTGCGGGCCTCCTCCGTGAGGTTGAAGTCGGTGTCTCGGACAGCCTTGCAGTAGTATCCGATCGTGGCGAAGGCGCCGGTCGAGTAGGCCGGATAGAGGCCGCCGTGGTGGAAAGTCGTGCCGTCGATCTTGATGCCGCCGATGGTTCCGGGCGTGAAGTCCAGACTGCCGGACATCCAGCGCGAGAGCCCCTTCATGGCGCGGTACTGTTCGGCCTCGGTGGGCAGCATCAGGGCGCTGATGAGCTTCGGCATCAGCAGCGTGTGCCACGAGTCGAGCAGTTCGTCGCGGCCGTAGACGTAGGGTTTGCGCGTTTCGGCCAGGCCGCTCCAATAGGCCAGCACGCGGACGTACTCGTCGGTCTTGCCGCGCTGGGCGATTTTGTCGCGCATGAGCCACATGGCGTCGTAGATCTTGCGCACGTTGTAGCCGTAGTGGTGGTTGGTGCCGTTTCCGTGTCCGAAGGCGAATCCCTGGTCGATGGCGTGGTCCATGACCAGGAAGAAGTTGTCGTCGTATTTCGGGTCGCGGTTGACGTAGCTGTTCAGGGCGAAGGCGTTGAGCATGTTCTCGATGTCGTCGAGCCGCAGTTCGCCCTTCGGACGGTTGCACTCGTCGTTCGAGAGCAGCGGGGCGCCGATGACGCCGCCGTCGTCGGTGCGGCGGATCTGGGCCGCCTCGAAGGTCTTCAACGCCCGCGGGATGATCGTGCCGTTGATGTAGTTTCCGCTCGACATGTTGGCCTCGACGATGGAGTTGATGCGGGATTTCACCAGATCGAGCTGTTTTTTCTCGTCGGCGGTGAGTTCACGCAGCGGTTCGTCGTATTCGTACTGTTCCCACTCCCAGAGCCGGGCCCAGTGCCAGAGGGCGCGTTTGAGGTTGCAGTTGTTGTCGGGGATCTGCTGGTCGGGGGTGATCTGGTCGTGGAGGCGGGTTTCGGCGAAGGTCAGGCGGTCGATATAGAGTTCGCCGCTCTGCACGCCCTCCGGGGTGGAGATCGTCAGGCGCGAGATCTGTTGCGAGGCGTGGTCGCCGGGCATGTCGTTGTACTTGATCCAGCAGGCGCGCCACCCCGTGAAGTCGAGGTGGAAGTCGAAATAGTAGGAGATTTCGCCCGTGGGGGTTTCGAAGGCGAAGTGCAGGTCGGCGTCGACAGCCCTGGGGTTGTAGATCCAGAGCATGACGCCCGCCTGTTTGACGCGGAACGAGCGGATGAGCTGTCCGAAGTCGTTGTATTGGAGGGTCGAAGGTGCGTTCCAGGTCCAGCACAGGGACTGCCGTCCGTCCTTGAAGTGTTTCCCGCTCAATTCGATCCGGCTGTCGTTGCCGCATACGAAAGCTTTGGGGATTTCCGTTTCGAAGGTGATTTTGGCATCGATTGCGGCCTGTACGGGCTGTTGCCAGAGGGCCGAAAACAGCCCTAAAACGGCTGATGTAGCGTATAATAAGAATTTTTTCATACCATTCAATTTGTTCAAAAATAATGAAAGAATTCGGACATACAAAATTTATAACGGGGAAAATAGTAAAAATTTATATTTACACCGAAAAAATTCTTAAAAAGTAGTGGAAGTCGAGAAATTATTTTATCTTTGTACGGAAAGTGCGGTTTGGTAGCCTCGGAAATCATAAAACGAGGTTGCCTGTCGTTTCATATTGCAAATATTTAATTACTATGATCCTCAAAACCGAATTTATGACTTTTCTGTCCAAATGTGCGATCGCCGTGCTGGCTGCCGGAGGCGCCGTCGCCTGTTCGCAGGCTCCGAAGACGACTTCGATCATCGACGAGAATGTCGTCGTTGCCAAGCAGCAGCTCTCCATGCTGGCCGATTCGAGCGAAATGACCGGTACGATCCGTATCCCCTCGACCTACAAGAACGGCCGCATCGACTACGTGCCGACCGACGACTGGGTGAGCGGCTTCTTTGCCGGAAACCTCTGGTACATGTATGAGCTGACGGGCGACGAGGCGTGGGCCGAGCGTGCGCGCAAGCATACCGAGATCCTCGATTCGATCCAGTACCTGCAATGGCACCACGACGTGGGCTTCATGATCTACGACAGCTACGGCAACGGACTGCGCTTGAAGAACATCCCGGAGTACCGCGACGTGATCGTGCAGACCGCCAGGTCGCTGTCGACGCGCTTCCGCGAGGTGCCGGGCGTGATCCAGTCGTGGGACGCCGACCGCGGATGGCAGGGCGAGCGCGGGTGGCAGTGCCCGGTGATCATCGACAACATGATGAATCTCGAACTGATGTTCAAGGCCACGGAGTTCTCGGGCGACAGCACCTTCTACAACATCGCCGTGAAGCACGCCGACCGCACGATGCAGGAGCACTTCCGCGACGATTACAGCTGCTACCATGTCGTGGACTACGACCTCACGGACGGCCATGTCCGGGGCCGCTGCACGGCACAGGGGTATGCCGACGACTCGGCGTGGGCCCGCGGGCAGGCATGGGCCGTCTATGGTTATACGACCTGCTACCGCTATACGGGCGACAAACGCTATCTGGACCATGCGGAGAAGGTGGCCGGCTTCATGCTCAACGACAAGAACATGCCCGAGGATCTGGTGCCCTACTGGGACTACGACGCCCCGAACATCCCGGACGAGCCGCGCGACGCCTCGACGGCCGCCGTGCTGGCTTCGGCGCTCTACGAAATGTACACCTATACGAACAACGAACTCTACCGCGAGAAGGCCGACCGGATGATCGAATCGCTCTCGTCGCCCGCCTACCGGGCTCCGGTGGGCGAGAACGGAGGCTTCCTGCTGATGCACTCCGTGGGCAGCATCCCGCACGGCAGCAACATCGACGTACCGCTGAACTACGCCGACTACTACTTCCTCGAAGCGCTGATCCGCAAGGGCCACATCGAGAAGGGGGAGCCGTTGTTCTGAAACGATAAGGAAGGAAAGACAGATGCGTAACCTGATTTTTCTCGCCGCGGCGGCGGTGTGGTCCCTGACCGCATCGGCACAGGCCCCGGAGGAGGTTGTCGACGACCGGATCCTCTCGTTCGAGGGGTCCGCGGCGCCATTCGAGGCGTCGCGCGGCTCCTCGTTGGAGTGCTCCGGCGACCACTACAAGCACGGCACCCGTTCGGTGCGGTGGCAATGGTCGCGTCCGGGTGCGCAGCTGCGTATCGACGCCCCGGTCGGCTACCTGGCCAAGAACCCCAATCCGCGCGAAACGTCGGTCTCGACCTTCGTCTTCTGGGTCTATGCCCCGAAGGCGCTCGACGGGTCGCTGCGCTTCGAGTTCCGCAAGGAGGGCCGGACCTGTGCCTGGTTCGACTACGGCCTTTCGTTCACGGGCTGGCGCGGAGCCTGGGTGGCCTTCGACCGCGACATGCAGGGAACGCCCGAGGAGGGAATGGACGAGGTGGTGGTCACGGTCAATGGGGTCCGCAGGGGCGAGCTCTTCTTCGACCACTGGATCCTCTCGTCGTTCCAGGACGTGCGGCACCACACGGCGGATTTCCAGGCGCCGTTCATCAACGCCGGGACGACGAGCCACTGGCTCGTGCTGTTGCAGTCGTGGCGCCATCCGATTCCCGAGGCTCCGGCGTCGATCGACGAGACAACGCGGCGCGACATGAAGACCGTGGAGAGCCGTCTTCGCGAACTGCTCCTCGAAGGGAAGAAGCCCCTGCCGATGGAGACCTTGCGCAAGCGTTTCGCGTCGTACGGCATTACGGAGAATGCGGACGGGACGCTGCGCGGGAAACCGATCTGGTTCGTGCGCTATGCCGAGACCTACATCAACCTCGGGCATCCGTCGGTGGCGAAGCTCTTCGCCGACAACGGACAGCTGCTGCGGGGATACAACGACTTCCTGTTCCAGATCGCCGTGGCGCACGACGCCGCGCAGGACCCTGCCGAACGTTCCGAACTCGAACGGATGTACATCCTGCTGACGCGCCACCTGCTGGATCAGGGCTTTGCGGCGGGCAGCGCATTGGGGACCCTGCACCATCTGGGTTACAGCATGCGCAACTTCTATACGGCTCCGGTCATCATGCGCGAGGTGCTGCGCGGGGCCGGGCTGGAACACGACGTGCAGCAGGCCATGGAGTGGTTTTCGGGCGTGGGGGAGGTGAAGCTCCCGCCCTCGGTGCCCGGGATGGACATCGACGCCTTCAACACCTCGCTGATCGGGCGTTTGGCGAGCATCGTGCTACTGCCCGATTCGCCGCAGAAGGCGGCCTACCTGACGGCCTTCTCGCGGTGGGTCGACAACGGGTACAAGGTGACCGAGGGGACGGGTCCCTGCTTCAAGAGCGACGGCACGGTCTTCCACCACCGCCACCACTATCCGGCCTATGCTGTCGACGGGTTGAGCGGCGGGGGCGTGAATGCGGTGTGGCTGCTGTCGAAGACGCGCTTCGCGGTGAGCGAAGAGAGCCACGCCATTCTGAAACGGGCCCTGCTCGAAATGCGCTTCTACTGCAATCTGCGGTCGTTCCCGCTGGCTCTTTCGGGCCGCCATCCCGACGGGAAGGGTGCCTTGATCCCGTGGCATTACGCGCGGCTGGCCGTAGCCGGATCCCCGGACGGACGGCAGGAGATCGACCCGGAGCTGGCGGCCGCCTACCTGCGGCTCTGTGACGGAGAGGACCGTTACACGCGTCTCTTCGCGGAGCAGGGGATCGTGGCGGAGCCTTCGCCCGAAGGGACCCGCGTCTACGGCTACAACGCCTCGCTGGCGCACCGGCGCGGCGACTGGCTCGTCACGGCGGCCGGACACAGCCGTTACCTCTGGGCTGCGGAGATCTACCAGGGCTGCAACCACTACGGACGCTACCTGACGAACGGCAGCCTGCAACTGTTGGGCGACGGCGATCCGGTGAGCGCCTTCGGCAGCGGGTTCCGACAGGAGGGCTGGGACTGGTGCCACATCCCCGGCACGACGGCCCTTGCCATCCCGATGGAGCAGATGAAGGCCGACATCCGCAACGTGGACACCTTCTCGGGGTACGAGGAGATGCTGTTGTCGGACGAGGCGTTCGTCGGGGGCGTGAGCCACGAGGGGCGCAACGGCCTCTTCGCCATGCAGCTCCACGACCACGACAAGTACAACGGTACGCTGCGGGCCCGGAAGACGTTCTTCCTCTTCGACAACCGGGTGGTCTGCCTGGGGTCGGACATCGGGAACCGGGCCGAGGGCGGCGTGCATACGACGCTGTTCCAGAATTTTCTGGAAAAGGCCGCCGATCCGGTTACGGTGGACGGCGAGCCGGTTACGGCGTTCCCCTATGAGGCGACGCTGCCGCAGGGCGGCGTGCTGCGCGACAACCTGCGGAACCTCTACGTGATTCCGGCCGGGACGGTCTTCGTGAAGAAGAGCCGCCAGCACTCGCTGCACGAGGAGACCGACGCGCCGACCGAGAACGACTTCGCCACGGCGTGGATCGACCACGGCGCGGGTGCGGTCGAGGGCCAGGGGTACGAATACCTGATGGTCGTGCACGCTTCGGAGGACGAGGCGGCGCGCTATGCCGGGACGCTTCCCTACGAGGTGCTGCGGCGCGATTCGACGGCGCATATCGTGCGTGATCTCCCGACGGGGATCGTGGGCTATGCGCTCTTCTGCGGCGGGGAGGTGAACGAAGGCCTGTTGGAGCGGGTTTCGCAGCCCGCGCTGGTGATGATCGGCGGCGACGGGACGTCGCTGACGGTCAGCGTGGCCGATCCGGACCTGCGTTTCTACGAGGGCCCGAGCGACGAGGTGTTCGATGCCGACGGCAAGCGGGTCGAACGGAGCATCTATTCGCGGACGTGGATCGACGATCCTTCGCGAGCCTCCGAAGTGCAGGTGACGATCCGGGGCCGCTGGACGCTGGACGGCGGATCGGAGTACTGCCGGGCGGCGGTGGACGGCGACCGGACGGTGCTGACCTTTACCTGCCGCGAAGGCGCGACGCGCGAAGTGAAACTGACTGAACAGAAATAAGACGAATATGGTTAAAATCAAGAGTGTGATTCCGTTTGCGGGCCTCGCCCTGACCGCCTGCGGGCCGTCGGCGGCCGAGCGCCCCAACGTGATCTATGTATTTCCGGACCAGTACCGCAACTCCTCGCTGGGTTTCTGGTCCGATCCGGAATTCGCCTCGCAGGTGGCCTGGCAGGGCGACCCGGTTTCGACCCCGAACCTCGACCGCTTCGCCCGTGAGGCCGTGGTGTTGAGCGAGGCCGTGAGCAACTTCCCGGTGAGCAGTCCCCACCGCGGGATGCTCCTGTCGGGGATGTATCCCGAGCGCAACGGCGTGGTGCTGAACTGCATGTCGGAGCGTCCGGAGAGTACGCTGCGTGAGGATGCCGAGTGCATCGGCGACGTCTTCTCGGCGGCGGGCTACGACTGCGCCTACATCGGCAAGCTGCACGTCGACCACCCGACGAAGAACAACCCGCAGCGTCCGGGGACCTACGTGAGCGACATGGTGCCCGAATGGGATGCCTATACGCCGCCCGAACGGCGCCACGGTTTCAACTACTGGTACTCCTACGGGACCTACGACGTGCACAAGCATCCCCATTACTGGGATACGGAGGGCAACCGCCACGACGTGGACGAGTGGTCGCCGCAGCACGAGATCTCGAAGGCGATCGAGTATATCGAAAACCGGGATGCACAGCGCGATTCCCGGAAGCCGTTCTTCATGATGGTGGGCATCAACCCGCCGCATTCGCCCTACGCCTCGACCGACGACTGCGATCTGGAAGGCTACGAACTCTACAAGGACAAGTCGCTGACGGACCTGCTCGTGCGCGGGAATGCCGACACGACGATGGCCAAGGCGGCTGCGGCGCGCTACTACTTCGCCAACGTGAGCGGCATCGACCGGGAGTTCGGACGCCTGTTGAAGACGCTGGACGATATGGGGCTGGCCGACAATACGATCGTCGTCTTCGCGTCGGACCACGGCGAGACGATGACGAGCCATTCGGTTACCGACCCGAAGAACTCGATCTGGCGCGAGTCGCTGAACATTCCCTTCCTGGTCCGCTACCCGGGCCGGTTGCAGCACCGGGTGGACGACCTGCTGCTTTCGACGCCCGACATCATGCCCACGGTGCTGGGGCTGGCGGGTCTGGGCGACCGGATTCCGGCGAGCGTCGAGGGGCGGGACTTCTCGCCGATCCTGCGGCAGGACGAGGTGCAGCCCGAACGTCCGCGTGCGGCGCTCTACATGCGCAACCTCGACGGCGAGCGCGATGCCGAGGGGCAGGTGCGCGGGTTCTTCCCCGAAGCGCGGGGCTTGAAGACCGCCACCCACACGATGGAGTTGTGCATCGACCGCGACGGAGCGTTGAAACGGGTGCTGCTGTATGACGACGTGCAGGATCCCTACCAGTTGCGGAGTCTCGATCCGGCCGCCTGCCCGGAACTCTTCGCGTCGCTGTGCGGCGAACTGGGCGAGTTGCTGCGCGAGAACGATGATGTGTGGTATCGCGAGCGCGTGCTGGCGGAGGTGATTCCCTATGACATGAATAACTAATTTGGAGTTAGAATATGAATAAACTGTTTTTATGGATTGCGGCGGCTTCGGCCTTTGTGCTGCAATCGTGTCAAAAAACCGACGGTATTCAGGACGAGATCGACTCGCTGCGCGACCGGGTGGCCGCGTTGGAGGCGAAGGTCGGCGACGTGAATACCAGTATCGTGGCTCTCCACAAACTGATGGACGAATCGCTGGTGATCGTGGGCGTCGAGCCTGCCGAGAACGGTGTCGGATATGAGGTCAAGTTCAGCGACGGCACCTCCTGCCCGGTGATCAATGCCGAGGAGATTCAGGGTGCGGTGACCCCTGCGCTGGGTATCGACGACGAGGGTTATTGGACGATCAGCCTCGACGGCGGAGCCACCTCCACGCGGATCGAATCCAACGGCGAGCCGGTTTCGGCATGGCCCGTTGCCGGGGGCGAGCATCAGCCCGATGCCGAGGGCGTGACTCCACAGCTGCGGGTTTCGGCCGACGGCATGTGGGAGGTAAGCCTCGACGGCGGAAGTTCGTGGAACCCGCTGTTGCAGGACGGAGAGGCGGTCAATGCCGTGGGTGAAAACGTGGGTTACAGCACGAGCTTCAAGTCGGTGACCTACAAGGAGGAGAACGGCCAGCTGGTCGTCGAACTCGTCTCCGGCGGGACGCTGACGCTGCCCGTTGTCGACACCTTCGGCCTGACGATCAACGCCGGGGAGAACGAGACTTTTTTCCTGGGCGAGACGCGGGAGTTCGAGGTCGTGCAGACGAATGTCGCCGAGGTGATGATCCAGGCCCCCAAGGGGTGGAGCGCCGAACTCGAAGAGACGACCTTGAAGATCACCTCCCCGGCGCAGATGCCGGCACAGTCGGAGTTCACGCTCTCGCTCGTCGCCACTTCGGAGGAGGGCTACCTGAAAATCATCCCCATGAAGCTGACGCTTCTGAATGAAACGTGGGATGCCAGCGCCTGCGAAGCGTGGCGAAATTTTAAACTCCGGAACGACGAGAACGTACTGCTCGATTTCTCGTACGCCGGATACAAACACGGAGAAGTAGCTCCTCCGGATGTCTGGGGACTGGGCTATACGGTCTACGACGTGACCAAATACGGTCTGGACCCCACGGGCAAGACGTCGTCGCGACAGGCCTTCATCGATCTGCTGAAAACATTGAAACTGACGGGAAAGAATGATTCGGGCGGCAATCTGGCGAATGCCAGCGCACGTGCGATCCTCTACTTCCCGGAGGGCGACTACGTGCTGCACGACGAGTCGGACGACGTGAAACGCGACACGCCGCTTTATGACGATTCGGGCAATGTCGTGGCGGAATATTCGAGTTCGGACATCATCATTCTGGGCGGCAACTTCGTCATCAAGGGTGCGGGCCGCGACAAGACGCGCCTGATCATGAAGACGAAGAACTACCCGGCGACAAGCGACCTGTGGTCGTCGCCCGTGATGCTCAACATCAAGAACAACCAAACGCGGATCGGCGACAGCTATTCGGCGCTGACGACGGTCACGGGCGATGCGGCGAAGGGCTCCTTCTCGGTGGAGGTCGGTTCGACGGCCGGCATATCGACGGGCGACTGGGTGATGCTCTACCTGCAAAGCAAGGACGCGGAGCTGGTGGCCAAGGAACTGGATCCGAAAACCGTGGACAAGCCGGCGATGACCGACATCCAGACGATCTGCGTCTACGACTACCACCAGGTGAAGTCCATCAGCGGCAATACGGTGACCTTCTGCGAGCCGATCATGCACGAAGTCGAGGCGAAATACGGCTGGCAGATCCGCGAATTCCCGCACTATGAGAATGTGGGCATCGAGGACCTGACGTTCGTGGGCAACGCCAAGACGAATTTCGGACACCACGTGTCGTGGGAGGACGACGGGGCGTTCAAACCGCTGAACATGATGCGTCTGACGAACTCGTGGGTGCGTCGCGTGGATTTCGAGAGCGTGAGCGAGGCGCTGACCTTCTCGGCCACGGCGAACTGCTCGGCCTACGATATCAACATCACGGGCAACCGCGGACATTCGGCCGTGCGTTCGCAGGCCTCCTCGCGGGTCTTCATCGGCAAGGTCATCGACCGCACGAGCGGTTACGAATGTACCACGTCGAGCGGTCTTCCGGGCGGAGCCTTCATGGAGAATGCCGGTCAGTACCATGCTTCGGGGGTTTCGAACCAGTCGATGGGCACGGTGCTGTGGAACAATACGTGGGGTAACGACGCCCTGTTCGAGTCGCACTC
This sequence comes from Alistipes sp. An66, assembly GCF_002161445.1. Lineage (GTDB taxonomy): Bacteria > Bacteroidota > Bacteroidia > Bacteroidales > Rikenellaceae > Alistipes > Alistipes cottocaccae. The sequence continues at coordinate 34,014 of NZ_NFHT01000007.1, read as the reverse complement.
CAAGCAGCCGCGGGCCACGCTGGTGGACCGTTGTACGGGCGGTTTCGTACAGTGGCGTTTCGGCGGCGACGTCTCGAACGTCCCGAACCACCTGCGCGACCTGACGATCTGGAACCTCAATGCCACGAATGTCAAACATGATTTCGGTGCCGACGTCTTCAAATGGTGGCTGACGGCCAACGACTGGTGGAAGATCATGCCGCCGATCATCGTGGGCTTCCACGGCGGGCAGGTCAATTTCGCCCTGACGGATGAGAATGGCGAGAAACAACTGGAATACCTCGAAAGCAACGGACAGGCCGTCGAGCCGCAGTCGCTCTACGAAGCGCAGCTGCGCGAACGTCTGGGCTATGTTCCCGGGTGGCTGAACTCCTTGAAATAAATAACAACACACAATAGACCATGAAAAAGTATCTGATTCTGTTATTCGTCGCGGCGGCTGCCGTTTTCCAGTCGTGCGACAACAACGATGACCTGTGGGATGCGATCGACGATCTGAAAAGTCGGGTGCAGGCCCTCGAAACGCAGGTCAATGCCCTGAACGACAATGTCAAGGCCTTGCAGACGCTCTATGCGGGTGCGACGGTCTCCGAGGTGAAGAATGAAGACGGCAAATGCACCATCACGCTGACCGACGGCAAGAAGTTGACGCTGGTCAGCGATATCGACGCATTGGTGCCGGTGGTCTCGATCAATGAGGAGACGGGAATGTGGCAGTATTCGATCGGCGGAGGCGAGCCGCAGTCGCTGAATGTGAAGGCGGTAGCCGAGGATGGCAAGACGCCGACGTTCCAGGTTGCGGACGACGGTTCCTGGCAGGTGGATCTGGGCGACGGCCAGGGCTGGCGCGATGTGACCTATGCCGATGGCAGCAAAGTCAGCGCCATTACGGACACGCCGACCGAAGACAAGTTTTTCCAGACGGTGGAAGTCGTGGGCGACTCGCTCCATATCGTGATGCAGAACGGCGAGGTGCTGGATGTCCCGATCGTGAAGGGCTTCCTCTGCCAGATCGTGGATGGCGAGGGCAATGTCATTACAGACGTTCAGTCCTTTGATATGGGCGTAACGAAGGAGTTTACGGTCAACATGCGCGGTGTGGAGACCTGGATTCTGACGGCTCCCGAAGGCTGGACGGTCGAGTTGTCGGAGCCGGTAGCCGGTGCGGATGACATGAAGACGGCCACGTTGAGCGTTACGTCGCCGGCGCCTACGCGGGCTACGGCCAGCACGGCGAAGGATGTGTCGATTCTGGCCTCCTCGGGCAAGTATTCGTGCATTGCGAAGATTCAGGTCGAGAGCACGGGTATTGATCCTACGGCTCCGCGAATTACGATAAACAACTCGACGGATGTGCCTGCAACCCACTCGACACTGACGTTTGATGTGGAACTTGTGAATACGACGACATGGAAGTATATCTGCCGGCCGTCGAACGAATCGGCACCGACGGCCCAAGAGATCTTGGATGACGGTACGGAAGGCTCGGGTACGACCGTAACGGTTTCGGATCTGGACGGCGAAACGGACTATACGATCTATGCGGTGGCCTACCTGGATGACCGCGTGAGCGATGTTGTTTCCGCGCAGAACCGGACGCTGGTAGCTCCCGTGGACTACTATACAACCGGATATGAGGTTGGCGGTGTAACTTACAGCAGCACTACCCCTGATGTTCAGTTGATCACGGAGACTTCGACTATTTCAACCAAAGGCGTTTATTTCCTTGATCCCAAAGACGGGAATGTTGTTGTTACATTGCCGAAACTCGCTACCTCGGATTTGGTTATCATCGGCCGTTACAGCAATGTGAAACCTAAACTCGAAATTACGGGTATTCAATCCTTCAATGGTGCTTCGGGTGTAGGTTATATCTTCAAGAATCTCGATATTACGGCATCGACTGGTAATTATGTATTTAATTATGGTAGTACGACAGGAGAGTATGCAAATTGGGTGTTGGAAGATTGCAACATCTCGCATACTGTGGCTGACAAGGTATTGTCGTATTTTAGCAATGGAGCAAGTAGTGTGAAAAATATCCTTGTGAGGAACAATCGTATTTCACTCTCGGTATCGAAAGATGCCGGCGCAACCCGGTTGATTAACTTCAATGCTACTGCTGCTGCTAATACTCAAAGCATTATTGTTGAGAATAATAATATTTATGCTCCGCAGTATGTGGCGAATGGAACGTTGATTTTTATGCCTACGAGCGGAACTTCGACAAGCCAGCTGTCGGTAAGTGTGGTTAATAACACGTTTGTTAACTATATTGGTCAACCTAACGGTTTTATCAATCTGACTGGTGCCCAGCAACTTGATGTACAGAATAATATTTTCTGGGCACAAGATGGGTATAGTGTAACGGCCTATATGTTCCGCTTCTATGTGATAACAGAAGTGCCAAGTGCAATGAATGTTACTAATAATATTTTCTATGGCTTGAAGAGCGATGATTCTTGGGCTATGTATCATAAAGATACTTCATGCTCAACAACTGTTACTGTTACCCGAGAATCGACTGATCCTTTTGCCGGTGGTACATTCAGTTTGGAAACCGGAACCTTTATCCCCGGATCGTCGTATGCCGGTTACGGCTCGACGCTTCAATAACCGGACGTGCTGATACGAATAAAGGCTGCCCCGCGGTGGGCAGCCTTTATTGTTTGTTCCGGGACCGGGAGCGCAGAACCGAATCCGGGCCTTTCAGCCGGCCTTCGCCCCTAAATCCGGCTTTTTAAGCCGGTCGGTTTTTGCGGGGCTTTTTGACGATGCAAAAAGCCCCTTTTTTAAAGGGGCTTTTTATGTGCGGCTGAACCATTAGCGGTTTCCGCAGCCTTTACCCGCATACGACGGTCGAAGCGCAGAACTGATTCGGAAACCCCTTAACGTTCCATCGCCCCTAAAACCCCTTTCTTAAAGGGGCGGTTGTCAGTCGATCCAGCTCGTCAGGAGCTTCATCTTCCCGTCGGGCGTCATGCGCAGCGACTGTGCCGCGGCCGGAACCAGCACCGTCTCGCCCTGATGCACCGGAACGCTCTCGCCGCGCTCGTCGGTCAGCGTGCCGCGACCTTCGAGGCACATCACCACCACGAACGAATCCCGCGCCGAGAGGTCGAGCGTCTGCTCGCGGGTCAGGTCGTAGAGCGACGTCGTGAAGTAGGGGCACGCAACCAGTTCGACCCGCGTGTCGCGGCACGGCGTGTAGTGCGTCCGGTAGTCGGGCAGCACGGTGTAGTCGATGGCCCCTTTGGCCTGCTCGGTGTGCAGTTCGCGGGGCTTGCCGTCGGCGCCCACCCGCCCGTAGTCATAGATTCGGTAGGTGATGTTCGAGGTCTGCTGGATCTCGGCGATGAACGACCCCGAGCCGATGGCGTGCACGCGCCCCGCCGGCAGGTAGAAGACATCCCCCGGACGGATGGCATACCGGGCCAGCAGGTCGGTGATGGTGTTGTCCGCAACGCTCGCTTCGTACTCTTCGGGGGTTACCTGCTTCGCGAAGCCCGACAGCAGGTGGGCACCCTCGTCGGTCGAGACGACATACCACATCTCGGTCTTGCCCTTCGAGCGGTGGCGCTCCCATGCCAGCGCATCGTTCGGATGCACCTGGATCGAGAGGTCCTGACGCGCGTCGATGAACTTGATCAGCAGCGGGAATTCGTTGCCGAAACGTTCGTAGTTGGCTTTGCCCAGCAGCGCGGCGCCGTGACGGGCCAGCAGGTCGGGGAGTTTCGTCCCCGCCTCGGGGCCCCCGGCCACGACGGACTCGTTGCCCTCGACGCCCGAAAGCTCCCAGCTCTCGCCGATGTTGTGCTGTGCGGTGGCGATCTCCTTGTAGGGGGCGATCTTCTCGCCGCCCCAGATCAGGGATTTCAGAATCGGTTGGAACTTGTACATGGTTCGTTATGCGTTTTGTGCGTCCAGTTGACTCAATGCGAAGGCATAGGCGCCGACCGAGATGGCCCGGCTGGCGCCCAGTTTGGAGATCGTCACGCCGATGCGTTTCTGCGGGTCGTAGGCCACATAGCGGTCCGTGCCGTAGACTTTCAGCGTGCGGCGGTCTCCGCGTGCGAATGCGCGGAACTCCGACTCGTCGTCCAGATCGTAGACCTTCATCTGCACGCGGTTGAGTTCGTTTCCGTTGAGCTGGCGGATCTTCGACCGCAGCTCCTTGAACAGGCTCGGCATGATCCACTTCCGGGCCGCCGTGATACCGCCGCCGATGACGATCAGCCCGTCGATGAGCGTCACGGCCGTGGCCATGGCGTCGCCGGCCACCTCGCCGAACTCCGCAAAGGCCTGCCGTGCGGCCTCCTGATCTCCGGGGCGCGTGCCGTCGGCGATTTCGCAGATATCCTTCGGTTCGAGCCCGTGGTCGGGGTTGCCGCTCCGTTCGCCGTAGACTCGCTTGATGGCCCGCACGGCCACGCCATCCTCGACGATCACATCGGGAAATTTCTTGTGTTTCAGACAGAAGGTCTCGACGCACGAGTTGTCGCCGCGGTTCAGTCGGTTATCGACCACGATGCCGATGCCGAATCCCGTTCCGAAGGTGTAGCCCAGCAGGTTTTTGTAGCGTTTCGGGCTGTTGAGGGCTTCGAGCCGGGCATTGACCTCGGGCAGGGCGCCGCCCAGGGCCTCGCCGTAGGCGAACAGGTCGCCGTCGTTGTTGATGAAGACCGGGATGCCGAACGTCGCTTCGAGGAACGGGCCCAGGGCCACGCCGTCGCGGAACGACGGGAAGTTAGGCAGATAGCCGCCGATGATGCCGTTCGGATAGTCGGCCGGACCGGGGAACGCGAAGCTGATGGCGACGGGCTTCTCCGGGAGCCGGGCGATGACCTGCCGGAATCCGTCGACCATCGTGGCGAGACACTCGTCCAGATTGTCGGCATGCGAGGGCATGGTGATGGGTTCGACGATGAACTGGTTGGCCTGCATGGCACCGAATACGAAGTTCGTGCCGCCGGCGTCGAGGGTGATGACCACCCGGTTGTCGTGACTGTACATATCAGGTTGTGGTTGGATTGTTCGGGGTTCCTATCCTGCAAAGATAACGATTTTTCCGGCATTGGCAATCCGAAAAGGGCGCAAGTGCGGGTTTGCCGACCTCCGCGGAACGTGGCGGGGTGTTGCGAGGCAAGGCGGGTGGTGTCGTGGAACAGGGAGGGCGGAACATGACGTGGCGGCGAGGCGGCGTGGCGGAGCAAAAGAGAAGGCCGGCGGGATGGATACCGTCGGCCTTTTTTGGGGAGGGATCGTTCGCTCCCGGCTCTTCTGTGAGGGTCAGATTTCGTGCGTGAGGTCGGTGTTGTGCACGCCCAGCACGGCGCGTCCCGAGGGGTCGTTGCAGTTGGCGAACGACTGGTCCCAGGCCAGCGCCTCGGCCGTGCTGCACGCCACCGACGGCACCGAGGGCACGCACGCCGCGGCGGTCTGCGAGGGGAAGTGCTCCTCGAAGATCGAACGGTAGTAGTACTCCTCCTTGTTCTGCGGCGGGTTGACGGGGAACCGCTCGGCGGCATGCTCCATCTCGCGGTCCGAAACCGCCTCGGAGGTGATCCGCTTCAAGGTGTCGATCCAGCCGTAACCCACGCCGTCGGAGAACTGCTCCTTCTGCCGCCAGACGATCTCTTCGGGGAGCATCTCCTCGAAGACCTTGCGGAGCACCCACTTCTCGATGCGGCCCTTTCCGGCCATCTTCGCCGCGGGGTTCAGGCGCATGGCCACGTCGAGGAACTCCTTGTCGAGGAACGGCACGCGCCCCTCGACGCCCCATGCGGCGAGCGACTTGTTTGCGCGGAGGCAGTCGTAGAGGTGCAGCCGTCCGATCTTGCGTACGGTCTCCTCGTGGAAGGCCCGTGCATCGGGCGCCTTGTGGAAGTAGAGGTAGCCGCCGAAGATCTCGTCGGCGCCCTCGCCCGAGAGGACCATCTTGATGCCCATCGACTTGATGACCCGCGCCAGCAGGTACATCGGCGTCGAGGCGCGGACCGTGGTCACGTCGTAGGTCTCGATGTAGTAGATCACGTCGCGGATGGCGTCCAGACCCTCCTGAATCGTGTAGTGGATCTCGTGGTGGACCGTTCCGATGTGGTCGGCGACCTTGCGCGCCGCGGCCAGGTCGGGCGATCCGGCCAGCCCCACGGCGAAGGAGTGCAGCTGCGGCCACCAGGCCTCCTCGCGGCCGCCGCTCTCGACGCGGCGGTCGGCGAACTTCTTGGCCACGGCCGAGATGATCGACGAGTCGAGACCTCCCGACAACAGCACGCCGTACGGGACGTCGGACATCAGCTGCCGCTTCACGGCCTCTTCGAGCGCCGTGCGGAGCGCGGCGATGTCGGCCGGGTTCTCCTTCACGGCGTCGTATTCGAACCAGTCGCGCTGGTACCAGCGGATCATCCGCCCCTCCTTCGACGACCAGTAGTGTCCCGGCAGGAAGGGCTGGATCGTGGTGCAGACCCCTTCGAGGGCCTTCAACTCCGAGGCGACGTAGAACTGCTCGTCGCGGTCCCAGCCGATGTAGAGCGGGATGACGCCGATCGGGTCGCGGGCGATCAGGTACTCGTCGCGCTCGATGTCGTAGAGCGCGAAGGCGAAGATGCCGCTGATCCTTTCGAGCAGTCCGATTCCGAGTTTCTGGTAGAGCGGGAGGATGACCTCACAGTCGGATCCGGTCAGGAATTCGTACGCTCCGGCCAGTTCGGCGCGGATCTCCTGATGGTTGTAAATCTCCCCGTTGACGGCCAGGACGAGTTTTCCGTCGCGGCTGTACAGGGGTTGACGCCCCGACTGGGGGTCGACGATCGAGAGCCGTTCGTGCGAAAGAATCGCCCGCTCGCCGCAGTAGATTCCCGACCAGTCGGGGCCGCGGTGGCGAATCTGCTTCGACATTTTCAGCACCTGGGTGCGCAACGCATCCGACGGTTGCCGGATGTCGAACAATCCTACGAATCCACACATACGTTATCGGTTGTTAGCTGTTCAGTTGTTCTCGGGACGGAGTTTGCGGACGACGGCTCCGGCCTGCCACATCTCGCTTTCGCGCATCTCGCGCAGCTCCTCGTTGAGCTTCGTGCGGTAGTCGGGCTTGCTGTTGGAGTCGATCGAGATTTGGGCCTCGTTGCCGCTGCGGACGCTCTCGTAGAGCTCCTCGAAGACGGGCTTCGTGGCGTCGCGGAAGCGCTTCCACCAGTCGAGGGCGCCGCGCTGCGCCGTAGTCGAGCAGTTGGCGTACATCCAGTCCATTCCGTTCTCGGCGACGAGCGGCATGAGCGACTGCGTGAGCTCCTCGATGGTCTCGTTGAAGGCCTCCGAGGGGGTGTGTCCGTGAGCGCGCAGCGTGTCGTACTGGGCGGCGAAGATGCCCTGGATGGCGCCCATCAGCGTGCCGCGCTCACCCGTGAGGTCGGAGTAGACCTCGCGCTGGAAGTCGGTCTCGAAGAGGTAGCCCGAGCCGACGCCGATGCCGAGGGCGATCACACGCTCCATGGCGCGTCCCGTGGCGTCCTGGAAGACGGCGTAGCTGGAATTCAGACCGCGGCCCTGGAGGAACATGCGGCGCAGCGACGTGCCCGAGCCCTTCGGGGCGATCAGGATGACGTCGACGTCGGCCGGCGGGACGATGCCCGTGCGCTCCTTGTAGGTGATGCCGAATCCGTGCGAGAAGTAGAGCGCCTTGCCCGGGGTGAGGTGCTTCTTGATCGTGGGCCATACGGCGATCTGCCCGGCGTCGGAGAGCAGGTACTGGATGATCGTACCGCGCTCGGCGGCCTCTTCGATCTCGAAGAGCGTCTCGCCCGGCACCCAGCCGTCGGCGACGGCCTTGTCCCAGCTCTTCGAGCCCTTGCGCTGTCCGACGATCACGCGGAAGCCGTTGTCGCGCAGGTTGAGCGACTGCCCGGGGCCCTGCACGCCGTAGCCGATGACGGCAATGGTTTCGTCCTTGAGGACCTCGCGTGCTTTTTCCAGAGGAAACTCTTCACGGGTTACGACGTTCTCTTCGACGCCGCCGAAATTGATCTGTGCCATAGTTCTATACGTTTTGGTTTGTTTGTGAATGTCTGTTTCGGGGGAGGTGGAATTTGTTGTCCGTGGCCCGTCACCTGTGGTCCGGGGCAGGATTCACTCCTCCTGCCGGAGCACCTGCTCCGGGTTTTTCCGCATCTTCTCCAACTCTTCGAGATACTCGTTCAGCAACTCGCGCCGCGATTTGATGACGGCCACCGTGCCGCTGCGCACGAACTGCTGCACGCCGTAGGGCTGCAACAGGCGGAACAGCTCCTGGGTTTCGCTCTTGTGGCCGGTCTTCTCGACGACGATGTAGTCGGCGTCGACCTCCAGGATCCGGACGTTGTGCCTGCGGACGAGCTGTTCGACGCTGCTGCTGCGCGTCACCTTGTAGAGGGCGATCTCCTGCTGCACGACCTCGTCGGGGGTGTAGACGAAGGTTTTCAGCACGTCGATCTTCTTCTCGACCTGCCGCACGACCTTCTCCACGCTCTCGGGTGTGGTCCGCACGACGATCGTGAACTTGTGGATGCCCTGCAAGGCCGACTCCGAGGTGGTCAGGCTCTCGATGTTGACGTTGCGGCAGGTGAAAACCGTGGTGATCTGGCTCAACAGACCGACCTTGTTTTCCGAAAATACGGTGATGATGTATTCCTGTTCCGTTTCCATGATTCGTAGGCTTTATTCGAGACGGATCTCCGCGACGGGGGCTCCGGCGGGGACCATCGGGAAGACGTTTTCCTGGCTTTCGACGCACACTTCCAGCAGGAAGGCGCCCGCTGCGGCCTTCATTTCGGCCACGGCCTCCGCAAGCTCCCCGCGGTGTTCGACGCGGCGGTACCCGAGTCCGTTGGCGCGGGCGATCAGTCCGAAGTCGGGATTCACCAACTCGGTGAAGGAGTAGCGCGAATCGTAGAAAAGCTCCTGCCATTGACGCACCATGCCGAGGAAGGTGTTGTTCAGCAGGACGATCTTCACGGGAATGCGCGACTGGAAGATCGTGCCTAACTCCTGAATGGTCATCTGCAAGCCGCCGTCGCCGACGAACAGCACCACGTCGCGCTCCGGGGCGCCGAGCTTGGCGCCGATGGCGGCCGGGAGTCCGAATCCCATTGTTCCGAGACCGCCCGAGGTGACGAGGCTCCGCGTGCGGCGGAATCCGAAGTAACGGGCGGCGAACATCTGCTGCTGCCCGACGTCGGTCACCACCACGGCGTCGTTCGCATAGGCGCGGGCCACCGTATCGACCGCCTCGCCCATGCGGATGCCTCCGCCGTCGGGACGGGTCGCAGGACGGATCACCCGCTCGGCCTCGATGCGGTCGCAGGCGCGGAACTCCGCGATCCAGCCGCTGTGGTCGCGCTTCCGGATGCGTTCGGTGAGCATCGGCAGCGTCTGCCGCACGTCGCCCGCCACGGGGACGTCCGCCGGGACGATTTTGCCGATCTCCGCGGGGTCGATTTCCAGATGGATCACCCGGGCGTTTTCGCCGAAGTGCGCCGGATTCCCCGTCACGCGGTCGTCGAAGCGCATTCCGACGGCGACGAGCAGGTCGCAGTCGCGGTTCTTGATGTTGGGCCCGTAGTTGCCGTGCATGCCGAGCATGCCGACGTACTGCGGCGAGTCGGTCGGTACGGCCGACAGCCCCAGCAGGGTCGAGGCTACGGGCATGCCGCTTCGGTCGAGGAAGGCCTTCAATTCGGCCTCGGCGTTCCCGAGGATAACGCCCTGTCCCACCATCACCAGCGGATGGCGCGCCTCGTCGATCAGCCGTGCGGCCTCGTCGAGACGGGCCGGGTCGGGCTCCGGGACGGGGACGTAGCTGCGGATCGAGACGAGTTTCTCGTAACGGAACGGCGCCGTGCCGCACTGGGCGTCCTTCGTGATGTCGACGACCACCGGGCCGGGGCGTCCCGAACGGGCCACGTAGAAGGCCTTGGCCATGGCCGCCGGAATGTCTTCCGTGCGCTTGACCTGGCAGTTCCACTTCGTGACGGCCTGCGTGATGCCGACGAAGTTGGTCTCCTGGAAGGCGTCGGTGCCGAGCAGCGACGAGCCGACCTGTCCGGTGACGAGCACCAGCGGCGTGGAGTCCATCAGCGCATCGGCGAGTCCCGTGACGGTGTTTGTGGCGCCGGGTCCCGAGGTGACCAGGCAGACGCCCACGCGCCCGCTCACCCGGGCGTAGCCCTGGGCGGCGTGCACGGCTCCCTGTTCGTGACGCACGAGGATGTGGCGCAGCCGGTCGCGGTAGTCGTACAGCGCGTCGTAGACCGGGATGATGGCGCCGCCCGGGTAGCCGAAGAGGGTGTCGACGCCTTCGATCAGGAACGATTCGAGCAGGGCCTGCGAACCCGTCATCACGGGTCCGGAGGCCGTTTGTCGCGCATCGGATGGGGTGGTATTCATGGTTGGGTCGTGTTTTTCGGGTGATTACTCTTCGTCGTCGAGGATCCGCACGGCGCCCCGGTCCGCCGAGCTGACCAGCCGGGCGTAGGCGCGGAGCGATTTCGGAACCTGACGTTCGCGGGCCGCCGGGCGGAAGCGCTCCTGTGCAGCCATGCGCGCGGCGATCTCCGCGTCGTCGACGAGCAGGCGGATCGAACGCTGCGGGATGTCGATTTCGATCTCGTCGCCCGTGCGGACGACGGCGATCTCGCCTCCTGCGGCGGCCTCCGGCGATACGTGGCCGATCGAGAGCCCCGAGGTGCCGCCCGAGAAGCGTCCGTCGGTGATCAGCGCGCAGACCTTGTCGAGGTGCTTCGATTTGAGGTACGACGTCGGGTAGAGCATCTCCTGCATCCCCGGGCCGCCCTTCGGGCCCTCGTAGCGGATGACCACCACCTCGCCGGGCTGCACCTCGTCGTCGAGGATGCCGTGCATGGCCTGCTCCTGCGATTCGTAGACGCGGGCGCGTCCGCGGAAGACGAAGAGCCGTTCGTCGACGCCCGCGGTCTTCACCACGCAGCCCGAGCGGGCGATATTGCCCGTCAGCACGGCCAGTCCTCCGTCGCGGAAGTAGGCGTGGTCGATGTCGCGGATGCACCCTTCGGCGCGGTCCGTGTCGGGTGCGTCGTAGTAGCAGTGCTGCGACCCCAGTTCGCGGCTGTAATGGCCGGCCGGGGCGCTCAATGCGCGGCGGCGTGCGGCATCCGTGGCCGTCGGGGCGAGGATGTCGCATGCGGCGATCGCCTCGGCCAGCGAGCGCCCTTCGACGCGGCGGACCGACGTGTCGAGCAGCCCGCCGCGGTCGAGTTCGCCGAGGATGGCGAAGATGCCGCCTGCGCGGTTGACGTCCTGAATGTGGTAGTGGGAGTTGGGCGCCACCTTGCAGAGCACCGGCACGCGCCGCGAGAGGCGGTCGATGTCCTGCATCGTGAAGTCCACGCCGGCTTCGTGAGCCACGGCCAGCAGGTGCAGCACCGTGTTGGTCGAGCCGCCCATGGCGATGTCGAGCGACATGGCGTTCTCGAAGGCGGCCTTCGTGGCGATCGAACGGGGCAGGACGCTCTCGTCGCCCTCGAAGTAGTAGCGTTCGGCATTGCGCACGATGATGGCGGCGGCATCCTCGAAGAGTTGGCGTCGGTTGGCGTGCGTGGCGACGATCGTGCCGTTGCCCGGGAGCGAGAGGCCCAGGGCCTCCGTGAGACAGTTCATCGAGTTGGCGGTGAACATCCCCGAGCAGGAGCCGCAGCCGGGGCAGGCGCAGCGCTCGATTTCGGCGATCTGCTCGTCGGAGTATTTCGGGTCGGCGGACATCACCATGGCGTCGATCAGGTCGAGGTGGCGGTCGCCGAAGCGCCCGGCCTCCATCGGGCCTCCGGAGACGAAGATCGTCGGGATGTTGAGCCGCATGGCGGCCATCAGCATGCCGGGGGTGATCTTGTCGCAGTTGGAGATGCAGACCAGGGCGTCGATCTTGTGGGCGTTGGCCATGTATTCGACGCTGTCGGCGATGATTTCGCGCGAGGGCAGCGAGTAGAGCATGCCGTCGTGTCCCATGGCGATTCCGTCGTCGATGGCGATGGTGTCGAATTCGGCGGCGAAGCATCCGAGGTTTTCGATGCGCTGCTTGACCTGCTGTCCGATTTCGTGCAGGTGGACATGTCCGGGGACGAACTGCGTGAAGGAGTTGGCGATGCCGATAACCGGGCGTCCGAACTGCTCTTCGCGCATGCCGTTGGCGCGCCAGAGACTCCGGGCGCCGGCCATGCGTCGTCCCGAGGTGGTGATTTCGCTTTTGAGTGCGTGTTTCATGCTCGTGTGTTTCAAGTTTTGGAGGGATCCGACCGGGCTCTGAAAATCAGAAAACCTCTCTCCCGGGCAGGAGAAAGGTTTTTGAGATTTCATTCGAATATGACTGTCACCTTTCTCCCGTAATCATGCAATGACGACGAGCAGCAGATTAATGACGTTGATATTCGAATGGAGGGCAGTCATGGACAAATCCCGTTTTTCTATCTTTTCGGTTTCAAATATAGGGATATTTCGCCGGACGCCCAAATAATTTACTAAAAAAAATTAATATTGTGCCGATCTGAAATCGAAGCGCGGCGATCTCTTTATGATCCGCTTTGTGAAAGGGTGTCCTGCTTACAATCTGAAACCGTGCTTTGGGGCGGTTGTGCCGGATTCGGGAATTTGTGAAGCCCTGTCGCATGGCTGTTTGCGGCCGGATGGCAGGGGTGCCGGAGTCTTGTTCTTTTTATATAAAGAGGTGTGGAGGAGTTTTTAAATTTTTTTTGCTTACAATCTGTAAGGAAATTTGGAAGTTCGGATTTTTTGACTTACATTTGTCTCCATGATGCAGCAACGGTACCATAGAACATTCGTTTCGGAACGCCTGTCTTACGGCGTTTCCGGCGGTTCGCATGCAACCGTTTTCGCGCTGACCGCGACAACCGCGACGACTACCACCCCTGTGGGGGTCAGGTAGTTCTTATTCCGTAGCATCACCGTATGCATCTATTCCCGGCCCAGGCTGCCGGAGCGGAAAACAAAGCGCGTCAAAAATCCGAACGTTTCCGAAATCCCGAATCCGCAGGCGGTTTCAGTTTTGCAGCCGACCTTCCCGGTATCTTCCTATGCCCGATGTCGGCGGGAGCTCGGGCCCTCGGACCTTCGGATCCGGAAAGCTCCCCGACGGAGCGGTTGTCGAACGAAAAAAAGAATCAAATCATGAAACATATCAAAGTTTTTGCCCCGGGTACGGTGGCGAATCTCGGGTGCGGGTTCGATGTTATGGGCCTGACGCTCGACGGCGTGGGCGACCTGATGGAGGTCGGGGTCGAACCGGGCGCCGAAGGACTCTCGATCCGCAACGAGAGCGGGGTCTCGCTCCCCGACGATGTGAAGGAGAACGTGGTTACGCCGGCCGTGCGGGCGATGCTCGAAGCCTACGGACGTCCCGTGCGGGTTGAGATCCGGCTGCTCGAAAAGATCGTCCCGGGCAGCGGCATCGGATCGAGCGCCGCATCGTCGGCAGCGGCCGTCTACGGCATCAACGAGTTGTTGGGACGCCCCTTTTCGGGCAAACGGCTCGTGGAGTTCGCCATGCAGGGCGAGGCGCTGTTGGGCGGTACGGCACATGCCGACAATGTGGGCCCGGCGCTGCTGGGCGGTGTGGTGCTGATCCGCGGTTACGAACCCTTCGACATCGTGCGCCTGCCGGTTCCCGACAACTTTTTCTATGCTGTGGTGCACCCCGACATCGTGGTCAGCACGAAGATGGCCCGCGAGGTGCTTCCGCGCGAGATTCCCCTCTCGAAGGCCGTGACGCAGTGGGGCAATGTCGGGGGGCTGGTTGCCGGTTTTGCGCTGCGCGACGTGGCGTTGATCGGCCGCTCGATGCAGGACGTGGTGGTGGAACCCTATCGCAAGGGCTTCATTCCGGATTACGATGAGCTGAAAGCTGCGGCGCTCGACGAGGGGGCCCTGGCGCTGAACATCGCCGGGTCGGGCCCGTCGGTTTTCGCCCTGACGGCGGATTATGCCGAGGCCTGCCGGGTCGCCGACCGCATGAAGGCGCACTTCGCGGCGCGGAACATCGGATGCCGGACCTATGCCGGCCGGGTGTCGAATGCCGGAGCACGGGTTGTCGGATAACAAAAACGCAGAGACATGAACTTTTACAGCACACGGGACCGGGAGCGGAAACAGGCCTGTACGCTCCGTGAAGCGGCGATGATGGGCCTTGCACCCGATGGCGGGCTGTTCGTTCCGGAACGGATCCCGCAGGCGGATCTGGACGAGGCGGAACGGCTGGCCGGCGAATCGTATGCCGCGCTGGCGGGCTATCTGGCCGGGCTGTTTTTCGGCGACGATCTCGATACGGAGGCGTTGCGCCGTGAGTTGGCGACGCTGTATGACTACCCGGTTCCGCTACGCCGGGTGGGGCGGGGTCGCTATACGCTCGAACTCTTCCACGGGCCGACGTGCGCCTTCAAGGACTTCGGTGCGGGCTTCATGGGGCGTGCCGTCGGGTTGCTGGGGGCTGCCGGGGAGCGGCTGGTGATCCTGACAGCCACCTCCGGGGATACGGGCAGCGCCGTGGCGCACGGCTTCTACAACGTGCCGGGGGTCGACGTGGTGGTGCTCTACCCCGAGGGGAAGATCAGCCGTTTGCAGGAGTGCCAGATGACGGCGCTCGGCGGCAACATCCATCCGCTGCGTGTGGCGGGGACGTTCGACGACTGCCAGCGGCTCGTGAAGGAGCTCTTTGCCGACGAGTCGTTCCGGCGCCGGCGCCGCGTGACCTCGGCCAACTCGATCAACCTGCTGCGGTGGATTCCCCAGGCGTTCTATTACTTCTACGGCTATTTCAGCTGGCGGCGGGAGACGGGCGGCGACCTCCCGACGATCGTCGTGCCGAGCGGGAATTTCGGCAACCTGGCGGCGGGCATGCTGGCGCAGCGGATGGGACTTCCGGTCGGCGGTTTCGTGGCGGCGTCGAATCTGAACGACGTGGTTCCGGAGTTTCTGCGTACGGGCGTTTACCGCCCGCGGCCTTCGGTCCAGACGCCGGCCAGTGCGATGGACGTGGGGGCACCGAGCAATTTCGAGCGGATGTTGTGGTTGTGCGGCGGGGATCCGGAGCGACTGCGGTCGGAGCTGGAAGGTTTCCGGTGCGACAATGCGGGGATCCGTCGGACGATCGACGAGCTGTACGAACGTTACGGTTACTTTTCGGATCCGCACAGTGCGGTGGGGTATGCGGCGTCGATGGCGGTGGGGAAGCCGGGCTTCTACCTCTCGACGGCTCATCCGGCGAAGTTCGGGGAGGTGATTGCGTCGGTGACGGGGAGCCGGGTTCCGTTGCCGGAGCGGCTGTCGGTTCTGACGCAGCGTCCGCAGCATTCGGATCCGCTGGCGGTCGATCTTGCGGCGTTGGAAGATTTCGTGGCTGAGGTCTGACCGGGTTCGGACGTATAACGCGGGGCGCTGTGCGGCGGGGTGTGCCCGCCGGTCCTGTCGTTCGAAATGGCTGGAACGCGAAAAGGCACCGATCAACAGTGGTCGGTGCCTTTTCGCGTTGTTTTTGGACCGGGGAAGGTCAGTACAGGCATGCGCTCTTGCTCGGCGAGCCTGCCATCTGCGACCAGGAATCCGCCGGAGCCGTCGATGTGGCATCCACAGCGAAGAGCGTCGGTTTCCCGTTCAACACTCCGTTGCAGTAGATCACACCGTCGGGGCCGATCGTCGGCGAGGAGTTCAGGTTGTCGGCCAAGTGAAACGAAACCAACTGTTCGCCGGTTTCGGCATCGAGTTTGACGAGGTTGCCGGCCGAGCAGTCGTTGTAATAGACCGCATTGTCGTTGCCCAGCGCCGGGGTTCCGTTGATGTCGCCGGTTGCGGCATGCTCCCAAAGGACCTGCGAACCGTCGGCCGAGATCGCCGTGATGTAGCCGGGTGCACAACTTGAAGCGTACACCGTGCCGTCTTCGCCGACGACGACACCGCCGGCCTGTTTCTTTGCGACGACCGTTCCTTTGAGATCCTTGGTCCACAGCGGCGAGGGCTTGATCGTGTTCGGGGATGCCAGAATCGTGGATACGTCGTAGCATTGGATCGTGGCGGAACTCTTGTCCTTCTTCATGCCAACGATGTAGACGGTTTTGCCGTCTTTGCCCACGGCGATCGAACTGCCGTATTGGGCGATCCGGTTGCTGTTTGCACCGAGGTTTCCGGTATTGTCGTTGCTGCTTTCCGGACGGTTGAAGGCCCAGGAGTCTCCGGTCGGCAGGTAGATGCGAGTGCCGTAGTCGCCGCCTCCGCTGGCCAGGATGATTCCGCTTTTCAAGGCCACGGGACTTCCGTAGGATCCCGAGTTGGCGTGCAGTCCGACAACGCCCGTTCCGGATTCCGGGTCGAAAATCTGTACGTGGGCGCTGCCGCCGTTCATGTTTTCGTTGTTGTTCGTGATGTTCTTCACGGCGATGATCACGTATTTCCGACCGTTGTAGTTCAGAATGGCCGGCGAACCGAAGAAGTAGTGCTCGTTTTTATTGATCGATCCGGCATCGGCGGTCCGCAGGGTTTTGCCGTTCTGGATGATGTAGAGAACGGAGTGGTCGGCATCGTCGATCTTCTTGTAGCCGACGGCATAGACCGTTCCGTCCTCGTCGACCGAGGGCGTCAGCGTGAAGGGATCCGCCGTGTACGCATCCGGATTCAGGTTGAGTTTGTAGCTCTCCGTGCCGCCTTCGGATCCGGCCTTGACCCCGACCAGATGGTAGCCCGAAGAGAGCACGTAGACGTATTGCCCGTCGGGGCTCACGGCCGGCGACGATCCCTGGACCGTACCGTTTGTGTCATACGGATAGGACCACCAGAGCCCCATGCTCGTGGGGCTCTTCGCCACGTCGATCGTCACGCTCTTCGTCGTTTTGGCGCGACGGTTGTCGGTGACGGTCAGTTTTACCTCGATCTTGCCGTGGGACTGGAAGGTGTATTTGACCGAAGCGGCCTCCGCGGCCTCCGTGAAACTCTTGATGTCGCCGCCGAACGACCACTCCCAGGCCACGATCGCGCCGTCCTCGTCCGGATCGGTCGACCGGTCGATGAACTCGACCTCCTGGTCGGCCTGGATCTCTGCCTGCTCGACCCCGTTCACCTTCCAGGTGAAGTCGGCGACGGGCGGCGTGTTGTCGTCGATGACCCGGATGGTCTTCTCAAAGACATCCTTCTGCGATCCGCGATTCGTCGTTACGGTCTGGCGGATCAGGAAATCGCCACCTTCGTCGACATAGAAGGGTTCGGGAGCGCCCAGATCGTAGAGCGTCTGCCCCATGTACTCCCACTTGCAGACGGCGATTTCGGCATTCTCGGCCGATGCCGTGTTGGTGATCGTCACGAGGTCGCCGGTACGGTATTCTTCCTTGTCTGTCGTGAATCCGGCGTGCGCCCGAATTTCGGCATCGGGCGTACACCCAGCGGCCAACCATGCGGCCGCGCAAGTGATTGCTATGTTGAAAATCCGTTTCATTGTTCCTGTTCGATTTTATGAGTCAGGGTGCCGAGGATGGGGTAATGGTCGGAGATGTATTTCACCCCCTCGTATTCCTTTTTGATAACGCTGTATTTCTCGGGCGTGAATTCCGTGCAGAAGATGTGGTCGACGATCAGCCCCGAAGAGGAGCCGAATCCTTGATAGGTTGGCGAATTGTCGGAATTTACACCTCCGTCGATGCTGTTGAGATAGGTCCGTACGTTGGTCATCTCCTCCACCGGTTCGAAGATATAGGGTTGGGCGTCGAGTGTTTTGTTGAAGTCCCCGGTCAGGATGAGTGGAAGATGTTCCGTGTTGAGCTTGTCAATCTGCTCTTTCAGCACGATCATCTGTTTGACGGGTACCTGCTCGTCGGTTCCGTTGACGTCGATGTGGGTATTGATGAAGAAAAAGCGCGCTCCGCTCTCCTTGTGCCGCAGGATCACCCAGGTGGCGATGCGGAAACTTGCCGAACCTTCGTATGCCGAAGGCGTGGAGGGCGTGTCGGAGAGCCAGAAATAGCCCCAGTCCTTGTTGAGAACCTTCCCTGCTGCCGGTTCCACCTCTTTGGTATTGTAGAAGATAGGCACGAACTCGTCGTTTAGAGCACCGTTGTTGTTGCGCCCGACGCCCAGCCATTGGTAGTCGGCCCAGGCGGTTTCGAGGTAGTCCAGTTGCACGGGACGCGCCTCCTGGATGCCGATGACCGTGGGCTGCTGCTCCTCGATCATGGGCTGGAAGGCCACCTTGCGGTTGTCCCAGCAGTTCTCGCCGTCCAACTCCGGATTGTCGTATCTGGCGTAACGGATGTTGAACGACATGGCCTTGACGGTCATTTCGGTGGCATCCGGGTCGGTGGGTTCCTCAGGGGTGTCGGGCTCTTCGGTTTCGGGGCCCTTGTAGAACTCCGAAAGATCGGGTTCGGAACTGCCGCAGCCGGCGGTCAGGATCGTTCCGAATATCAGTGAAAACAGAAATTTGTTGATGATCATGGTGTTGTAAGTTTACAAGTTAGTTCGACCATCCAGGGTTCTGTGTCAGCGTATAACCCTCGGCCATGTAGTTGCGGATCTCTTGCGCAGGGATCGGATAGAGGTACTGGCGTCCGTCGTCGTACCAGATCCGCTCCTCGCCCGGGAACCAGTAGAGATCATATCCGTTCGTGTCGTCTCCGACAGCATAGTAGGCGGCTTTGAGCGTTCCGTTCTCCTTGAAGGCATTCGTCGACACCGCTTCCGCGGAGTCGAAGACGACCGTCAGCGATACGGTTGTTCCCTTGAAACCGCCCGGAGCGCTCGATTCCGGTTTGAGGATGCAGACATCGGTCGTGCCGTCTCCGTTCAGGTCGTGAGGCGTGTCGAGGGCCGGGACATGGATTCCGTTCCAGGGCAGCGAAATCAGCAGCTCCCCGCATTTCCAGCGGCGCAGGTCGTCGAAGCGGAACCCCTCGCAGAGGAGTTCGATGGCCCGTTCGCGCCGGATCTCCAACAGGTCGACGCTCGACAGTTCGGGGTAGAATGTCGTTTGGAGATAAGTGTCGACGGTCGTCGGCTGGACGGACGATACGCCGGCCCGGTCGCGCAGCGCCCCGATCGTGAGGGCCCAGTCGCTGCTCGTGAGCTGTCCGCCCGCGAGTTCGGCCTGCGCTTCGGCGTAATTGAGCAGCACCTCTGCATAGCGGATGAGCGGAATGCTGTTGGTGTTGTTGCCGTTCTCGTACTGCTTGCCGTCCTGCGAGAACTTGATGAAGTGGTAGCCCGTCAGGTTGGAGATGCCGAGCTGTGCCACGGTGACCTCTCCGTCATAGAGGTAGTTCAGCCCGCGGATGCACTGTTCAAGCCGTTTGTCGCGCCCGACCAGCTCCTCGGCAAAGGTTTTCCGGCCGTAATCGGCCTGATCCGTGAAGCGGGTTCCGTCGGTGTTGAGATAGGTGTTGACGAACGAGCGGACGGGGCTCCACATCTTGCCGTAGGTCGCCACGTTGAACCACCAGTTCGCCGTCCCGAGGAACCCTTCGGTCCCGCTGGCGCAGAGTACGAGAATGTTTTCGTTCGTGAGCGGGTCTTCGCGGGTGAAGAGGTCGCGATAGGGCGTCTCGCCGGTCGTGTTGAGCGAATAGATTCTGCTGTCGATGACCTTGCGGGCGGCGTTGGCGGCCTCCGTGTAGAGATCCTCGGGCGTGTACTCTTTCAGGGCGGCGATCTCCGGTTCATCGGCGTGGTATTTGCGGAACGACGCCTCGAAGAGGCAGATCCGGGATTTCAACGCCGCGGCGGCATACTTCGAGACCAGTGAGTTCCCGATCGAGGAGGTGGTCGAGATGTGCTCGTAGGCGAAATCGAGGTCGGCGATGATGTTGCGGATGATCACGTCGCGCGAATCGCGGTCCTTGTACATGAGGTCCTTTTCGTCGGGTTGCAACTGGTGCTCGAACCAGGGCACGCCGCCGTACTGGCGCAGTTTCGTGTAGTAGAACCAGGCGCGGAACCAGCGGGCGATGCCGACGTAGTGGTCGCGGGCCGAGGTCTCCACCGTGCAGTCGTCCGAGTAGCAGCCGTCGATGAAATAGTTGATGTTGCGCAGCGTGCCCCAGCTCCAACTGGTCGAGGTTTCGGCCGAGTATCCGCTGGTGAGAAACTGGTTGACCCCCTGTACGGCGGCAATGTCGCACATGGCATCCTGCTGGTAGACGCTGGTGAGTGTGGGCAGGTTCTTGTAGAAGGAGTTGGCATAGAGTTCCAGTCCCGACTCTTTGCCGAAGATAATCGTGCGGTCGGCTTCGGTCTGCATGCTTTCCGTCAGGTCGCAACTGCTCGCGGCGGCACTCAAACAGCCGAACAACAGGATGCGTAACAGGATATTTTGAGTCTTCATGGTCGTGTCGTTTTAATAGGTAATGGAAATTCCGAAACTGAGAATCCGCATCGTCGGGTAGTTCATGGCGTCACCCTTGTTCACGTTCGAGCCCGAAAGATCCGTATCGGAGCCTTTGGAGGCGGTCAATACGTCGTAGTCGGTCGTGTGGCGGTAGAGCGGCGACCAGGACCAGAGGTTCTCGCCCGAGAAGTAGACGGAGACCTTCGAGAGCCCGAGTTTCGAAATCCACTTTTTGGGCAGGTTGTAGCCGATCTGGAAGTTTTTCAGCCGGATATAGGAGACATCCTGCAGGTAGCGCGTGTTGGCCAGCCCCTTGTAGAAGGGCGGATAGTAGGCCGTGTAGCGCGGCAGATAGGCTCCGCGGTTCTCCTCGGTCCAGTAGTTTCCGATGTGCCAGGTCGGGAGTTGGTTGTAGGGACGGTTGTATTGTCCCCAGAAAGTGCTCTCCGCACTGGGATACCAGTCCTGCTTACCCACGCCGTCGAACATGGCGGAGAGAAAGATCCCGTTCCAGTCGGCATTGAGTGAGATGGTGTACATGTAGCGCGGTTCGGAGTTTCCGATGATTTTCCGGTCGCCGGGGTTGTCTACCGTATCTCCGCCGTTATCGATGTCTCCGTTGTTGTTCAGGTCGGCGAAGCGCATGTCGCCCGGTCGGGCGTTGTGGTCCTTGGGGATCTCCATCAGCGAGTTCTTGTAGGGCTGCCCGTTGAATGCGGTGGCGATCTCCTCGGTCGACTGGAAGAGTCCCGTGCAGACGTAACCCCAGATTTCGCCGATGCGCTGCCCTTCGTAGTAGTCGGAGAGTTTGCGCGTGGGGTTGTTGTAGCGGTCGATGACCGAGTAGTAGTCGGCAAGCGTGGCCTTGATGCCGAAGTTGAAGGGTTTGCCGCCGACCTTGAACGAGTCGTTGTAGGAGAGCGAAATCTCGTATCCGTAGGTGCTCATGTCGGCATAGTTTCCCTTCGGTGCCGAAGTTCCGTAGGTGCTGGGCAGTGTCGGCCCGACGGTGTACATGTCCATCGTACGGCGCAGGTAGTAGTCTGCGGTCAGCTGGATCCGGTTTTCCCAGAAGCCGATATCGATGCCTCCGTCGATGGTCTTCGATGTCTCCCAGCCGATGTTGTCGGGGATCTGGTTGGGACTCGACACGTAGGAGGTGAGGGGTTGGCCGTTGAGATAGCGGTTGCTTCCTCCGCCCACGCCTTTGGAGTAGTGGTTGTTCAGCGAGAATTTTTCGAGATAGGTGTAGGGGCTGACGTTGCTGTTGCCCAGGGCACCGTACGAGGCGCGGATTTTCAGGTTCGAGATCGCTTTGGGATTCACGTTCCAGAAGGGCTCCTCGGAGACGCGCCAGGCGGCTGATGCCGAGGGAAAGAAGCCCCACTGGGAGTTGTTGGGGAATTTCGAGGAGCCGTCGTAGCGGCCGTTGATCTCAAAGAGATAGCGGTCGTCGTAACTGTAATTGATCCGGAAGAAGGCGCCGACATAACGCCAGCGATTGGCGGAACTGGATATCGATTTTCCTTCGTCGGCCTGTGCGAAGGCGATGTTGTCCAGGTCGGGCATCAGCAGTCCGTAGCTCTGGGCCGTGAGGGCCCGGTAGTCTTGCTGTTCGTAGTTGTAGCCGCCCAGGAGTTTGATATGGTGTTTTTCGGCAAAGGTATTCTCGTATTCGGCGTAGGCGTTGGTGGCCAGATAGGTCGTCGACTGGGTGGTCGTGGCGATGTAGTCGCCTGTTTCGGGGATTCCCAGGTAGTTGATCTCGCCCTCCTTCGTGCTGTACGGGATTGCGGTGTCCTTCTTGTCCTGGATGTAGTCTTTGGTGCGGAACGTGAAGTCGCCGGTCAGGCGGAGCTTGTTCTCGAAGAACGACAGGTTGACCGTGGTGGTGTTTTTCAGGGTTTTGGTCGTCTGGTCGAGCCAGTTGTTGCCGGTCAGCAGGCCGCCGAGCGAATAGGCGGCCGAGAGGGTCAGCGTTCCGTCGGGATTGAAGATCGGGGAGGAGGGGTGTCCCTCGCCGTTGATGCCGCGCCATACGACGCCGTCGCCGTTGGTGCCTCCGCCGTCGGAGTTCTTGCCGCTCGACGGCATGTGGTACTTGTCGTACGTGTACTCGAAGTTGTTGCTGACTTTCAGCCATCGGAGCACCTGCGCGGCGACCTTCGAACGGAGATTCATCGTGCGGTAGGTGTCGGGCGAGTAGTTGAACAGACCGTCGTAGTCGTAGATACGTCCCGAGAGGTAGTGGCTGATCTTTCCGTTCGAGCCGCTGATGGATATGTTGTGTGATTGGGCGAAGGTTGTATCCTTGTAGAGTGCGTCGTAATAGTCCGTGTTTCCGAAGTAGATGTAGTTACCGTTCTGGTCGACGACGGTTTCCAGCGGATTCCCCTTCCCGCCGTTGTTGCGTACCCGGAAATCCTCAAGCCATCCCTGCATGCCGCCCGGATAGGCGGTGAAATCCTGGGATTTGTTGAGTTTGTTGAACGTGTCCGTTCCGCGGTGGCTGATGTCGGCCTGCCGGGCCATGTAGGCGTACACGTATCCGTCACTGACGATGTCGGGAACGGCGAAGGGTCGTTCGATCGAGAAGTTTCCGGTGTAGTTGATCGTGAAAGATTCCTTCTGCTTGGCGGGATCCTTGGTGGTGATGAGCACCACGCCGTAGGGCGCACGGGATCCGTAGATGGCGGCCGACGCGGCGTCTTTCAGCACCGATACGCTTTCGATGTCGTTGGGGTTGAGCATGGCCGGATCGCCCTCCACGCCGTCGATGAGCACCAGGGCGCTGCCGCCCGCACCGATCGAGGTGGTGCCGCGGATGTTGTAGGAGGCTGACCTGTTCGGCTTTCCGTCGGCCAGCGAGATGTTGAGGTTGGGGACGGCGCCCTGCAACATCTGGGTGACGTTGGCCACGGGCCGGTTCTCGAAGACATCCGAAGAGACGCTTTCGACGGCTCCCGTGAGGTTGACTTTCTTCTGCGAGCCGTAGCCGACGATCACTACGTCGTCCAGCGTCTGTGCGTCCTCTTTGAGAACAATACGCAGCGAGGTGCGGCTCCCGACGGGGATGTCGGCAGCGGCATACCCCAGTGCGGAAATGCTCAATACGGCTTTTTCGGGAAGCTCTCCGATTCGGAAATCACCGTTCACGCCGGAACTGACGCCTCGTGAGGTTCCCTTGACGATCACGGCGGCCCCGACGATCGGCACTCCGTTTTCGTCGACGACCACACCGTCGACGTATCTGCCGGTTTCGGCATTTTCAGCGACGGCCTGCTGTCGGTTGATGTGGATGATTTTGTTCTTCACCTCGTAGCTGACGGGTTGGGCGGCCAAAATGATGTCGAGAATCCGATCGATGGGCTGCTGCTGGACCTCGACCGTCACGCGGCGTTGTACGTCCACCTCCTGGGGCTTGTAAACGAACGAATAGCCGTATTGGCTGCGAAGATGTTCGATGATCTGTTCGATCGGGACGTTTTTCAGGGAGAGGGTGATCGGTTGGTCCCCTCCGTCGTCGGGTGTTCGGGCAGTTGCCGGTTCGATCAGCAGCGTGAAAACCAGCAACAGCAAGGTCGATCCCTCAAAAAATTGCTTGATAAATTTTGAAATAGGATCACTTTTCATACTTTTGTGAAGTTTAGGTTATTAAGATTCGATTTAATGGGCTAAACTGAGAATCGGGGAGGTCGCAACTCTCCGATTCGTTTTTCATGCAGGTTGGTTTTTCTTCATAGGCAAAGTCTTGTTTTATTTTTTGCGGATTACGATCATGTTCTCCTCACGGTTTATGCGCAGATCGTTGCCGGCGATGGCCTCGAGCATGCGGTCGAGGCTTTCACCGTTGACGAAGGCCAGCGTGTAGGGGGTCTCGCCCGCCTGGGGGTCCGCGATGAAGATCTTCACGTTGAAAACACGTTCGAACTGCGCGGCGATCTCGTTCAGAGGCTGATTGTTGAAATAGAACCCACCGTTGCGCCACGAGAGATAGGCTTCGACCGGAGAGCGGCGCTGCTCGACCGCCCCGGATATTTTGTCATAGCGTACGACATCACCCGGGATCAGCAGGATGTTCCGTTTCAGCCCGTCGCCATCGATGTCCATACTGACGGAGCCTTCGACCAGACAGACGGATACGGATTCCATGTTCTCGTAGGAGGTGACGTTGAATTGGGTCCCCAATACCCGGACCTGGACATCGCCGGCTTTGATGATGAACGGGTGGCCCGCATCTTTGGCGACGTCGAAATAGGCTTCGCCGGAGAGAAAAACCTTGCGGATGCGGCCGTCGAAACTGCGGGGATAGATCAGATGCGATCCGGCGTTGAGCCATACCCGGCTGTTGTCGGGCAGGGTCAGCGAATCGGTGTGCCCTTGTGCAACGGCGAATTCGCACCACTCGACATTGGATGCGGCCGGCCGTTGTAACAGCAACACGCAGAGTGCGGCTGCCGGAATGAGCAGCATGGCGGCGATGTTCCGCACACGGCGTCCCCAGCGGATCGCCCAGGGCCTGCGCGGCTCTCCGAAACTGCCTATGTTCCGGCAGAAGTCATCGAATGCGGCCCGGCTTTGCGGCAGGTCGCTCTCTTCGGGGAGTTGCTTCCAGAAATCGCGCAGAGCCTGTTCGGCTTCGTCATGCAGAGGTTCCCGGCAGAGCCATTCACGGATCTCCTCATCGGTTTTGGGATCTCTTTTGCCATTGAGGTATTCCCGGATTCGGTCGTATTTCGGATTGTCCATTTTGCGTGTGCGTTTTTAGAATAGACGCATGCGCGGGGTTTCACACCCAATGGGAGAAGAAAAAAAGTGTCAATCCCGACACCAGCGGGGCGATGGCCTGTCTGATATCGTTGAGTGCGAGTGAAAGATGTCGTTCGACGGTTCGTTTCGAGAGGTTGAGGCGTTCAGCGATCTCCGGATTGGAGAGATGCTCTTCGCGGCTGAGTTTGTAGACGAGTTGCCGTTGGGCGGGCATTTGGTCGATTGTTTCCGCGATGATCCGTTCGATTCGTTCGGTATCGCAGCTGTACGGCATGTCATAGCCTCGATTTTGCCGTTCAAGTTCGGCGACTCGGTATTTCAGTCCGGTTTGTTTGCGGCGGAGGTAGTCGCAGGTCTCGTTGCGGGCGACGGTGAAGAGGAAGGCGTCGAGAGATCTGATTTCGGCGAGGGAACGGCGGCTGCTCCAAAGTTTGAGAAAGACGTTCTGGGTAAGATCTTCGGCGATGCCGTGGCCGTGGAGAATGGCGCGGATGAATCGGAACACCTTCCCGTAATAGCGGCGGAATATCTCTTCGAAGGCATTTTTCTCGCCTTGTGAGAGCCGGGTCAGGAGTTTTGCTTCGGTGTTCACGGGAAAGATCTGTTGGGAAAAATAATAACAAAGATAGGAAAAATTTTGATTGGAACGACATTTCGGGGGACAATGACACTGAAATGTAACAATCGGGTTTGTGATTGGATATAAGTTGCCTTCGGTTTTGTGAGTTATGCATTGGTTGTTGGCCGTAGATTGCCAACGGGAACGGATGGAGCCTTTGGCGGTGTGGTCAGATAGACAGGATGTAGTGGGCGACTTTTTCGATAAAGGCCCGGTAATCATTGAAAATCACCGTGGAACCGAATGCGGCATGGCGCTGCGGACTCAATGTCAGATCCAGATTCGGAAGATGCTGCAAATAGTAGTCCTGATATTCCTGCTTGGTGGTCGGCTCGACAGGCGCATCCGGTATGTGGTACACGAAAAGCAGGGTCTTCGTGGGGGTGTGCATGAAACTTCCCGGATCATCCTGGGACATAATGAAATATTTGTTTATGTAGTGCTCGTCCATGACCTCCCATCCGATGATGTGATTTTTGTTGTTGTAGTGGGGGAGTCTGTCCGGTATGGCAAATAACTGAAAGTAGGGGATAGTGTTGCTTCTCAGATTGGCCGTCTCACCTAGCATGTTCTCGAAGTAATTGTTGGCATTCTGTGCATAATTCTGCATGACCATTTTGACGCCGAGTCCTGCTACGGGTTGGTCTCCCTTGTAGAATGTGATGTCGACTTTTTTGTCGAAGTATCTCCCGGGCATCTGTGCTTCTCGTCCGTCTCTGATCCCTAGCGATTGTACGGAATATTCCTCTCCTAACAGAGAGAGGATGTCATTGGCAATTTTCGGATGGAGCACTTTCAATTTCTGGTTGCTGCGGGATCCGGTTCGCAGGAAGGTATCAAAGGCCTGTTTCAACGTGGCCAGCAGTTCGTCATTAGTCATTGTTCTGGGCGAGTTTATAGTTGATATACAGTTCGATGTCCTTTGCCGAGCATGTGTAGTATCCTCCGCTTTTGTAATTCTTAAGTGTGGCGATGTATGACACGTATTCTTGGCTCCGGATGATTTCCTCAATTTTTGGGTAGTCGACGTTGGTAAGTATGTAGAGACCTCCATATACTCCTGTTCCTTTTGTTGCTGGAGTAAGTTTGATACTGTTTACGTCTTTGATGACGGCATTGATTGCTATTTTGTCATTCCAAACATCCTTGATGGCTTGTGATCGACCGAAAAGATACCATGAATTATTTTCTATACTCTGGTCGTGGCGTTTTGATCCAATTTTGCTCGAATCTTCTTTGCGTAGAGCGGATTCGTGTTTCCGATAATAAGCATATACGTCAGGATATTCTTTTTCGATTGTTTCCAGAGGTATGGGCTTTGCATGGGAGTTGTAGGGGAAAATACATTTGTACCATTTTCCCGTTGATGATTTGACGACATCGATAGTCATTCCGCTGAAATTCCAGTTGCCTATGAAGATGCTGTCGGCTAATGTTGCGAATCCGTTTTTGACCCGGACCCTTTGAGGGCAGGCTTCCGTCCTGATTTTTCGGAGACTGTTAAGCGTTTGTCTGTCGGCCAGATAAAACGCTTTACCAATGGCTATCTCTGTAAAAGGAATATTGCACTTGAAAACGCTTGAAAGAGTTGTTTGGTTGAATGTGTTGTATTCTATTTCTTCACTTCTGCGATTTGCAAAACGTGAAATCAGTGTGTATGTCGTGGCTTTGAAGGGTTGAAAATGTGCCAAGTCAATTACTCCATTGAGGCATTGTTTGGTCAAAATGTATTTTCGCAAAACGCCTCCTGCAACACTTGACAACCAAGAGCTGGGTGTAATAAGACACATGACGGCGTTTGGAGCCATCATTCTGAATCCAATTTCAAAGAAGACGACATATAGATCGGTCATCCCTCCTTGGGCAAATCTGAACTGCTTGACGGCGTTGTAATTTTGGTCCAGATTGTGCACGCGAACATAGGGCGGATTGCCGACAATATAGTCGATTTTTCCGTCGAATCTATGGACCGTCAGCGTATTTGCGCAAATGATGTCCCATTTAACCTTGTCAATACCGAATTGTGCAACCAGTTGATCGAGGTTTTCCCGACATTTCAAACACTCCTGTCTGTCGATTTCGATTCCGTGTATATATGTTTCCAGATGTTGTTTCAGCGTTTCGGTGGAAGGGATGGGGCTTTGGGCGAAGGCTTCTGCATATCGTTTGACAATCTCGGTCAAGAATGCGCCGTCTCCGCAACTGTTATCAATTACATGTTTGGAGAGAATATTTTCGGGTGTATTGTATCCCGCATAATCCAATATGGTTTTGACCAAATAGTCCGGAGTATAGATGCGCCCGTGTGATTTTGAAGCGTTCATGAGTCGGTTTGAATATTACTTACAAAAGTAAGCAAAAAGATTTGTTACGGACGTATCCTTTTGATTTTTTGATTTTAGATTGTCGATAGGAGAAAACAAAACTTGGTGAGTTACAACAAAAAAGCGAGAACCTTCCGATTCTCGCTTCTGTACCCCCTCAGGGGCTCGAACCCTGGACCCCAACATTAAGAGTGTCGTGCTCTACCAACTGAGCTAAAGAGGCATCAATCTTTATCCGATTGCGAGTGCAAAGATAGCGATAATTTCCGTAATTCCAAAAAATATTTCAAAAAAAGTGAATTTTTTTATTTACCCCCCCCCTCTCGTGCGCGCCTGCTCCGGCCGGCTATTCCAGCCGCAGGGCGTCGCTGTTCCATTCTCCCGCCGCTTCCGGGTAGATGAACGGGCGCGAATCCCCGAAACGCTTCATGTGCAGATAGCTCTCGTACAGATTGATCCCGTTTGCCGATTGACGGGCCAGCGAAAAGGCGATCACCGACGGATGGCGTTTGGTCGTGTGGTAACTGTTCTCCGTGCGTTCGATATAGGCCTCCAGCCACGCCGGGTCGTTCGACGGATTCCCGCCCCGACGCCGTGAATCGCCGCTGCGCCGCGTGTCGATCGGAGCCTGCGCGATGACGCAGAGCCCCTGCCCGTCGCAGAAATTCAGAACCGATTCCCCGACGGGTCCCGGCAGGAGTTTCAACGTATTGTACCCCTGTTCGCGCAGCAGGGCGATTTCGTTCTCCGGGATGGTGGCGGGAACCTCCCGGACCCGGAGCTGCATCGGACGCCCGTTCAGCAGCAGCGTGTCGCCCCGCATCTCCACTGCGCGGAACCCCACCCGCAACTCTTCGTACTCCACGTAGCGCCCCTCGTGCTGGGTTCTGACCCGCAGCGTGTAGCGGGTGGGCAGTTCGGGGCTCCACAGCATGTTGGCCGGAATCCGGGCCAGAAAGCGCAGCGTATCCTCACCGCGCATGGACAGCGTGATCTCCTTGTGCCCGGCTGCGGCATCTTCGCCCGCCGGGGTGAGCAGCTGGTAGTGGATGCGCGAGGTCCGCGGATTGAGCGCCTCGCTCTTGATGACCAGCGCCACTTCGGCCATGCCATTCCCGTTCTCGTTGAGCCGCGTCGTGACCAGCACGTCCCGGAGCCGCAGCGTCGGCTGGCTTTGGAGCCATACTCTGCCGAGCATCGGCGCCGGGGCCTCCTTCCAGCTTTCGAGCGCCGCGGTCGGAGCGGGCGTTGCGACCCGGATCTCGACCGTATTGCGGCCTTCGCGGACCTCCCGCGTGATGTTGAACTCCGCGGGGGCGTTCCCGTCGGCGACATAGGCTTTCGGCTCGCCGTTGATCAGCACCTCGTAGTCGCCCGAAGCCTGTCCCACGTGCAGCAGCACCTGGCGGTTGGCCCAGGCGAACGGCACGGTGAAGGGCGTCGAGAAGCTGTTTCCGTCGAGCGTCCACTCCGTCAGCCGTGTGAAGTAGCGGTGGTCGCCGCCGTCGGCGGCTGCGGCGGCTTCGGCCGAGGGGCAGGCGAGGATTTCGCCCCGCGGGAGCTCCCGCCCGTACGAGGGGGTGTACTCCTGCGCCCAGAGTCCGCAGAGGGAAAAAAGCGCTATCGTTGAAAGGATCGTCCGCATAAGTTCGTATATTTGTACCCGGTAAAGATAGAGATTTTTTTCGACTCTGCGATGAATGAGCTGCCCAAACTCAATTTTCCGCCCATTCACCTCCGGGCCCGCCGCCGGGAGGGGAGCGTCGAGGTGTGGGATGCGCTGCGGGGCATCTACCTCGTGCTGACGCCCGAGGAGTGGGTTCGGCAGCATCTGATCGCGTGTCTGATCTCCCGCTGCGGGGCGCACCCCACGCGCATCGTGCAGGAGTACGCCGTGCCGCTCAACGGGCAGCCACAGCGTGCCGACGTGGTGGTCGTGGACGACCGGGCCCGACCGCTGCTGATCGCCGAATGCAAGGCCCCGGCTGTCCGGATCGACGCGAAGACGCTGGCGCAGGCCGTGCGTTACAACTCGGTGGTGGGGGCGCGCTACGTTGTGCTGACCAACGGCCTGTGCCACTATTGCTGCGAATACCGCGACGGCGCCTACCGCCGGCTTCCGGGCTTCCCCGACCTCAAAGATTGCGGAAATTCTTTTTGATGTAGGAGAGAAACGCCTCCTTGTACATTTCTCCGATCGGCACGTACTCCGTGTCGTTCAGATAGATGCGCCCCTTGATGTAGGATCGTATGGCGCGCAGGTTGACGATATAGGAGCGGTGTACGCGCATGAAGGAGTCCGCGGGCAGGGCCGTCTCCATGTTTTTGAGCCGGAAGAGCGTGGTGATGGCCGATCCGTCGGCGAGGTGCAGCCGCACGTACTCCCCTTCGCTTTCGATGTAGACGATGTCGGCGATCTTCACGAGCGAGACCTTGTAGTCGGCCTTCACCGAGAGGTACTCCCGGTCGCGGGGCAGGGCCTCCGATTCGGGCTCCTGGACGCGCTGGTTGTGGCGCAGTTCGTAGAGCGAGTTGGCCTTGGCGGCCGCGCGGCTGAAATCCGCGAAGCTGAACGGTTTGAGCAGGTAGTCCACGGCGTCGAGTTTGAATCCATCGACGGCGTACTCCGAGTAGGCGGTCGTGAAGACGACCATCGGCCGGTCGACCAGTCCGCGGACGAAATCCACACCGTTCAGGTCGGGCATGTTGATGTCCACGAAGATCAGGTCGGCCTTCTCTGCGGCGAGCCATTGCTGCGCATCGAGGGCATTGTTGAATCGCGCGGCGAGTTCCAGATAGGGGATCTTGCCGATGTAGCCCGCGATCTGTCGCAGGGCCAGCGGTTCGTCGTCGACGGCGATACATTTAAGCATGGAGTGTCGGGATTTCGAGTTTCACGGTATAGGTCTTTTCGGCTTCGAGGATCTCCATCGAGAACCCCTTTTCGCCGTAGATCAGGGCGAGTCGTTTGCGGACGTTTTCGAGACCGATTCCGGCTTCGTGGCGTTTGTCGGGAGCGGCGTGGCGGCTGTTCTCGATGGTTGCCGCAACCTTTCCGTCGGCGTAGTCGATGCGGATGCGGATGAACGACGGGTGGTTGTAGCTCACGCCGTGCTTGAAGGCGTTTTCGACGAAGACGATCAGCAGCAGCGGCGGGATCGTGACCTGTTCGGGCAGATTGCCCGGGTACTCCACGCGGATGTCCACGTCGTCGGTGTAGCGGATGCGCATCAGTTCGATGTAGTTCCGCAGGAACTGCACGTCGCGGTTGAGCGAGATGAGCTCGCGGCCCGATTCGTAGAGGACGTAGCGCATCATCTTCGAGAGCTCGATCACGGCGCTTTTGGCCGACTCCGCGTCGATGTCGATCAGCGCGTGGATGTTGTTGAGCGTGTTCATGAAGAAGTGCGGGTTGATCTGGTATTTCAGGTAGTCCATTTCGGCCTGGAGGTTCTGTCGTTTGAGGGCCTCCATCTTCTGTTCGTCGCGCATGGACTGGTAGATGAGCTTGATGCCCGTGTTGGCTCCGGTCATGAAGAATCCGAGGACGATGTTCCAGTAGATTTCCAGATTGGAGAACGAGGCCTGTCGGTATGCTTCGGAGAGTTGCGGGTCGGCCTGTGCGACGAGGTTGTCGGCGAGGTGTTCCTCGTAGATCTGGACCAGCCAGAAGACGCCGATGATGAGGGCCAGGTCGCTCAACAGGTATTTTCCGTACTTGCGGCGGAGCATGTAGCGGGGTGCGAGCACGGTGTTGTGGATGACGAAGATGATGAGGTAGGGTGCGATCTGCCGCCAGGCGATGAGTACGTTTTCCAGATTGACGTGCATTTCGGACATCATCTGGGAGTTGAGCACGGGGACCAGGATGATGGCAGCCCAGACCATCACGTAGAGGAGGTTTTCGCCTATGGTTTGTTTTCTGGAAAACTTCATGGGGCAAAGATAAGCAAAAAGCGATAATTTTTTCGGCAGTACCCTGTGGAAGCCGTTCGTCGAGTGGAATTTATTTTCTATCTTTGCCGTGTCGGGCAACCGGCATTTACATAGAAAGTGTTTTCGCACTGTCCTTTGTTGAAAATGTGGAAGTTTTCGAAAGCGAAAGGACGACGAACGGCACTTCATTGCTTGTTTAGATCATGCGGTTGGCACCATACGTGGTGCCCATACCCCATATCTATCCGAGTGTGGGGTATTGCATCGTCTATTTTCGCTTGGGTCCTTCCACAACCTTCAACAAGATAGGCGAAATCGGCTCCACACTTTCTTTTTGCGGAAACGTCATCCGGAGCCGAATGGCGGCAAATCTGTTTCAAAAAGGTATGAAGAAACTTTTTTTCCTGCTGGCAGCGGTCGTTTGGATGGGGTCGTGTGGCGACGACTACGATGATTCGGCCCTGCGTGGTCGTGTTGACGGTCTCGAAGATCGGATCGAACAGCTTGAAGAGCTGTGCCAACGGATGAACACCAACATTTCGTCGCTGCAAACCCTCGTGGAGGCCTTGCAGCAGAACGACTATGTAACGGGCGTTGTTCCCGTCATGCAGGGCGGCGAAACGGTGGGCTACACCATTTCGTTTACCAAGAGCGAGCCCGTGACGATCTATCACGGAGAGAAGGGTGAGCAGGGCGACAAGGGTGCCACGCCCGTGATGGGGGTTGAGGAGATTGACGGAATCTACTATTGGACGGTCGACGGCAAACCGCTGACCGACGGCGACGGCAACCGGATTCCCGCGTCGGCTCACGACGGAGCTCCCGGCGCGACGCCGCAGTTCAAAATCGAGGGCGGCTATTGGCATGTCTCCTATAACGACGGTGAGAGCTGGCAGCAGCTGGGGCAGGCTACGGGTGACAAGGGCGATCCGGGCATCCCGGGCGGCGATTCGATCTTCGCCAGCGTGGAGGAGACGGACGATGCGGTGATCTTCACGCTGGCCGACGGCGAGACGACCATCACGATTCCGCGCCGGCAGGCACTCTCCGTCGCATTCACCGAGGGCAATGTCTTGGAATTCGACGTCGACGAGACGAAGACAGTACACTACACCATTACGGGCGGGACGTCGGAGAATGTGGTGAAGGCCGAGTTGCAGAACCTCGACGGCGGCTATACGCTCCGCACCACCCCGACCGATGCCACGCAAGGCACGATCGAGATTGCGGCGGCCATTCCGACCGTCAACCGGGTAATCGTTTCGGTTTCCGACGGCACGCAGACCATTATGACTGCCATTTCGGTTTCGGGCAAGGAGGAATTCGATGGTACAACAATCTCTGTTGCTGAACCCGGAACGCTGGCCGACCTGCTGGCCGATTACGACAAGACTACCATTACGGAACTGACAGTTGTCGGGAATTTGGATAATCGTGATATTAGTACTTTGAATGGCTTGCCCAACCTTTCGGTATTGGATATGGAGCAGGTCAATTTGGAGGAGTTGGGTGGATTTAACAGTAATAAAATACTAACGACGGTTAAATTCCCAAGAACCTTGAAAATAATCAAAAGTTGGGCATTCCTCCTTTGCTCTGGATTGACCGGCGATTTGATTATTCCAGAAGGTGTAACAACTATCGAAGAAAGTGCTTTTTACGGTTGTACCGGTTTGACTGGATGTTTGGTTCTCCCGGAAAGTTTAACAACTATTGAAAAGACTGCATTTTACCGTTGTTCCGGTTTTACCGATATTTATTGCAAACCAACCACTCCACCACAGAGTGCAGTGGCATTTGAAAGTTGTTATAATGTTACATTGCATGTTCCTGTCGGGAGTGAAGAGACCTATTCCACTGCCAGAGAATGGGTAGTGTTTCAAAAAGTGTGTCTGGGGAGGTGCCTTCAGATTCTTCAGATATGCAAATATAGCGATTCTTGGTTTCAGAACAACACGCCGCGGCGTGTTGTTCTTCTTTTTGTGTTA
>NZ_NFHT01000006.1 GCF_002161445.1 Alistipes sp. An66 | reverse complement strand
CTGTTAACACTTTTAAGCTCATCGGTCGGGGAACGGCCAGCGCCAAGGGGCGGGACCACCCGTCCCGACGAGCGTAAAAATGCGGCAAGCTAATGTAGCGAATCTGTTGTTATAGCACACGTAAAAAGCCCGGCCTTTTCAGGCCGGGCTCCTCATTTCGCGCAGCGTTCATTACATCTTTTCCAGATCCTTATAGGTCTTCTTCGCAGCCTTCGCGGCCTTCTTCGCGGCTTTCGCCTCCTTCTTCGCTATCCTCTTCGCGGCCTTTTCCTGTGCCCGGGCAATCTTTGCGGCCTCCCGCGCCTCGCGTTTCGCAATCCGCGCGGCCGCCCTCTCGTCCTGCTTCATCTCCCGCCGCTCCTCGCGGAACTCCTTCTCCGGCATCTCTACGATCACGCCGTTCACGTTCTCCTCGACAACCACATAATCCTGTGCCGGAGCCGGCTTCGGAGCCGGTTTCGGCCGCTGGATCAGCGTCCGCTGCTCGACGATCCGCGACGTGTCGTAGTCGATCATCACCTCCACACGCCGCATCGGAGGCAGAATCTCCTGCGCCAGGTAGTTCCAGACGCCCGCGTTGCGTTTCAGCATCTGCTCCTTTGCACTCGAACTCTGCGGCCCGTCAATGATCTGCAAAACCCACGCCCGATCCGGAATCGTCGACGACGAAACCGCACTGCGGCACATCGCCCAGTCATCGACCACGGAATTCACCGTCACGGCGTACTTCTGCGAAAAACCGTACTTCTGATCCACATAACCCTTGAAGTCGGTCGCTCGCTGCATCGCAAGTTTCGCGTTGTAGGCCGCAGGTCCGTCCGGCGACGCATAGCCCGTGATGATCACCTGGCGGACCTTCTTCGTCGTGTCCTGCATCAGCCCGTTCACGAAGCCGTTCAGTTCATCCAGCGCCGCCGTATTCCCGTTCAGGGCCGCATTCAGCTTCGCCACGCTGATCCGATAGCGGATCGAGTAATCCACGTCCTCCGTGTTCTGGATCCGATACGTCCGCACGAGATAGTCTCCGTCGACCCGCTCCGAAAGCAGCACGGTATCGGCCGCCGGAGTCGTCGTCCGGCTCGTCGTCTGCGCCGTCGCCCCGGCAGCGGCACACATCGCAACCGTGAGTGCGATGATTCTTACGTTTGTTTTCACATCTGTTGAGTGTTGGTTACGTCTCCCCTGCTTCGCAACATTCGTACCACACAAATCCAACGCTCCCCCAAACAAAAACGGAGACCCTCCGGCGAAGGTCTCCGCATTCCATCGTTTCCGATTCCCTACATCCGCTCCGGAACCTCGATGCCCAGCAGCGACATCCCTCGCCGGATCACTCGCGCAACCTGCTGCGCCAACGCCAGCCGCATCCCCCGAACCGCAGCGTCCTCCTCGCGGAGGATCGAATGGTCGTGGTAGTAGCCGTTGAACTGCTTCGCCAGGTCGTAGACGTAGGCCCCGATGAGCGAAGGCGCAAAGTTGTCGCCCGCAGCCTTCACCGCAGCCGGGTACTCCGTCAGCGTCTTGATCAGGTCCGTCTCCTCCGGAAGCAGCGAAACGGTCGAGTCGATCCCCGCAGGAACCGCTACCCCGCTCTCCGCAGCCTTCCGAAGCACCGAGCAGATCCGTGCGTGCGTGTATTGGATGAACGGGCCCGTATTGCCGTTGAAGTCGATCGACTCGCGCGGGTCGAACAGCATCGTCTTCTTCGGGTCCACCTTCAGGATGAAGTATTTCAGGGCTCCCAGTCCGACCATCGTCGAGACCGCGTCGGCCTCCGCCTCCGTGCAGCCGTCCAGCTTGCCCAACTCCGCAGACATCTCACGCGCCGTCTGCACCATGTCCGCAATCAGGTCGTCGGCATCCACCACCGTGCCCTCACGCGACTTCATCTTCCCTTCGGGGAGCTCCACCATACCGTATGACAGGTGCGTGATGTGGTCGCTCCACTCGGCGTAGCCCAGCTTCTTCAAGACCAGTTTCAGCACCTGGAAGTGGTAGTTCTGCTCGTTGCCCACGACGTAGATCATGTCGTCGAGCTTGTTGTCCTCGAAACGCCGGTAGGCCGTGCCCAGGTCCTGCGTCATGTAGACCGACGTCCCGTCGCCGCGCAGCAGCAGCTTCTCGTCCAGTCCGTCACCCGTCAGGTCGATCCACACCGAGTTGTCCGCCCGGCGGTAGAAGACCCCCTTCTGCAAGCCCTCCTCCACGAGCGACTTGCCCAGAAGGTAGGTCTGCGACTCATAATAGACCTTGTCGAAATCCACGCCCAGCGCCTTGTACGTCACGTCGAAGCCCGCGTAGACCCAGCCGTTCATCATCTCCCAAAGCGAGTAGACCTCCGGGTCCTTCGCCTCCCACTTGCGGAGCATCTCCTGCGCCTCGCGCATGATCGGTGCGTTCTTCTTCGCTTCCTCCTCCGTCTGGCCCGCGGCCATCAGCTCCTTCACCTGCGCCTTATAGTGCTTGTCGAACTCCACGTAGTATTTCCCCACGAGGTGGTCGCCCTTCATGCCCGACGATTCGGGAGTCTCACCCCCGCCGTAGAGCTTCCACGCCAGCATCGACTTGCAGATGTGGATCCCACGGTCGTTCACCAGGTTCGCCTTGATCACCCGGTGGCCGTTCGCCTGCAAAATCTGCGCAACCGAATAGCCCAGCAGGTTGTTGCGGATATGACCCAGGTGCAAGGGCTTGTTCGTGTTCGGAGACGAGTATTCGATCATCACCGTACGCCCCGTCGGGGGCAGCTCCCCATAATGGTCGTCGGCAGCCAGCTCCGTGAAGCGCGACGCCCAGAACGAACCCGCCAGCGAGAGATTCAGGAAGCCCTTGATCACGTTATAGGCCCGGATCTCCGCAACGTGCGACGTCAGGTACTCCCCGATCTCCGTCGCCGTGGCCTCCGGAGACTTCCGGCTCCGGCGAAGCAGCGGGAACGTGACCAGCGTATAGTCGCCCTCGAACTCCCGGCGTGTCTTCTGGATCTGCAACGGCTCCCCGCCGAGCTCCCCGTAAAGCGCCTCGACCGCCTGCCGAACCGCTCCCGAAATATAGTTCTCGATATTCATGTCCTTTTGATTTTCGACCGCAAATTTAACGCTTTTCACCGAATAACCAATCGCCTGCACCCCTTTCTTTTGGCTTTTCGCTCCGCTTGCATTATCTTTGTCTTCCGAAATACCCCGAACCGACACATGGAAATTCTCATCATCGTCATCCTGATCCTCCTCAACGGAGTATTCGCCATGTCCGAAATGGCTCTCGTCTCCGCCCGGAAGTCGAACCTCGAAATGCAGGCCCGGCAGGGCAGCAAAGGTGCACGAAAAGCCCTCAAACTCGCCAAAGACCCCGACCGATTCCTATCCACCGTGCAGATCGGAATCACCCTGATCGGAATCCTTACCGGTATCTACTCCGGAGATACCCTCGCCGCCAGGTTCGGAACCAGCCTCGCCACCCTCGGAATACCCGTCCGGACGGCAACCGTCATCGCACAGGTCGCCATCGTCATCGTCGTCACCTACCTGACCATCATCTTCGGCGAACTCGTCCCCAAACGCATCGGCATGAACGCCGCAGAACGCGCCGCAAAGATCGTAGCGCGCCCCATGGGACTCCTCGCTGCCATCGCCTCGCCCTTCGTCTGGCTCCTCGCAAAAAGCACCGCCGCCGTGACCCGGCTGCTGGGGCTCCGGGAGTCCGGAAGCAAGGTCACAGAGGCCGAAATCCGATCCATCATCCAGGAGGGTGCCGAGGACGGCGAGGTGCAGCAGGTCGAACAGCAGATCGTCGGACGCGTCTTCTCGCTCGGGGACCGGACCGTCAAGTCGATCATGACCCACCGCAGCGAAATCGCATGGATCGACGTCGCCATGACGCCCGAACAGATTCACGGAATCGTCGCGCAGGCCCCCCACAACCGTTACCCCGTCGGCGACGGAAGCCTCGACAGGATCCTCGGCGTGGTCTACCTCAAAGACCTCTTCCTCCATCTGGCCGAGCCCGGATTCGACATCCGAAAACTGATCACTCCCGGAAAATTCTTCCACGAGGAGTTCGAAGTCTACAACGCCCTCGAACAGCTCCGCAGCGAACAGCTCGGGTACGGAATCATCTGCGACGAATTCGGTGTCACCCGCGGAATCATCACCCTCAAAGACATCTTCGAGGCGCTCGTCGGCGAACTCCCCGACCCCCGCGAGGAACCCGACATCGTGCGACGCGACGACGGTAGCGCACTCGTCGACGGGCAGTGCCCCTTCTACGACTTCCTCGCCGCGTTCGGCGTCGAGGACGACTTCCCCGCCAATGCCTACAACACCGTCAGCGGTCTGATCCTCGACCTGCTCGGACATATCCCCGCAACGGGCGAAAAACTCGAATGGTGCGGTTTCTCGTTCGAAATCGTCGACATGGACGGAGCCCGAATCGACAAAATACTCGTCACCCACCGTCCGCAAGAACCCGAAGAAGCATGAAAATCGCCGACATAGACCTCGGAGAACAGCCCCTGCTGCTCGCACCCATGGAGGACGTCACCGACCCCTCGTTCCGATACATGTGCAAACGCTTCGGCGCCGATGTCGTATACACCGAATTCATCTCCTCCGACGGGCTGATCCGCGACGCCGCCAAGTCGCTCAAAAAACTCGAAATCGACGACGCCGAACGGCCCGTCGGCATCCAGATCTACGGCCATCTGATCGAGCCCATGGTCGAGGCCGCACGCATGGCCGAAGCCGCCCGACCCGACATCATCGACATCAATTTCGGATGCCCGGTGAAGAAGATCGCCGGGCGCGGAGCCGGCTCCGGCATGATGCGCAACCCCGACCTCATGGTCGAAATGACCCGACAGATCGTCCGGGCAGTACATACCCCCGTGACGGTCAAGACCCGCCTCGGATGGGACGACAATTCGAAGAACATCGGGGAGATCGCGCTCCGCTTGCAGGACGTCGGGATCGCCGCGCTCACCATTCACGGACGCACCCGCGCCCAGATGTACCGCGGAGAGGCCGACTGGACCCTCATCGGCGCCGTCAAGAACAACCCCGCCATCCGCATCCCCATCATCGGAAACGGAGACGTCGACTCGG
This sequence comes from Alistipes sp. An66, assembly GCF_002161445.1. GTDB lineage: Bacteria > Bacteroidota > Bacteroidia > Bacteroidales > Rikenellaceae > Alistipes > Alistipes cottocaccae. Next base: position 163,649 of record NZ_NFHT01000006.1, on the reverse strand, counting down.
GGCCCAAGGCCCGCGAGATGTTCGACCGATACGGCGTCGACGGCGTGATGATCGGGCGCGCCACCTACGGCCGCCCCTGGATCTTCCGCGAAATCAAGCATTTCCTCGCTACGGGAGAGATCCTGCCCCAGCCGTCGGTCGTGGAGCGCGTCGCCATCGCCAAGGAGCATCTCCGCAAGTCGCTCGAAATCAAGGGCCCTCATGTCGGGATTCTCGAAATGAGGCGACATCTCACCAACTACTTCAAGGGGTTGCCCGACTTCAAGTCCACACGCCTGAAACTCGTCACGTCGCTCGACATCGACGAACTCTTCGCCACGCTCGACTGCGTGGCCGAGCGCTGGGGCGGGTATGATCTCTCCCGGGCCGTGCCCGCACCCCTCTCCCACGATCTCTGACACCGGGCCGGCGGTCCGGACCGGAAACAAAAGGTACAAAAAAATCCATCCGAGTACGGATGGATTTTCTAATACATGGAACGATCCGGACGGAATGTCGGCAGGGAGCCGGTCCAGCAGAACTTTTCCGGATATCTCCCGGCCCCGGCTGGATTTTTCCCCGCCCCGGCGCCTATTTCAGAACCCGTTCGATGTAAGCCTTATAGTCCTTCACCTCCGGCTTGTAGTCGTCGTCCTCGAACAGCGGCGACGAGATCAGAAAGTCCGCCGAAGAGCGGTTCACCGCCGTCGGAACGTTATACAGCGTCGCCAGACGAAGCAGCGCCTTCACATCCACATCATGCGGCTGCGCCGACATCGGATCCCAGAAGAAGATCAACGCATGGATCTTTCCGTCGGCAATCATCGACCCCAACTGCTGGTCGCCCCCCAGCGGACCCGATTTCAACAGCGTGATCTCCAAATCCGGGGCCGTGCCTTCCGCGGCCTCATGCTCCGCACGATGGTCCCGAAGCGTCTTCTCGACCATCTTGCCCGTCGTTCCCGTACACACCAGATGGTGGCGGCCCAACTTGTCGCTGTTCCAGTCCACCCACTCCGCCAGGTCGCGCTTCATGTTGTCGTGCGCAACCAGCGCCAGAACCCGTTTCATCCGACTTTCCATACGATTCCAATGACAAGTTTATTGCTGCTCCGCAGCCGCATCCTCCTCGACCGGAAGCTTGAACTCCGTGAAGCCCACGCTCACCAGCAGGTTATACCACGAAAAGCATTTCTTGATGTCCGAAACATGCACCCGCTCCCGGTCGTACTCCGGAAGAACCTCCGCAAAGGCCGCCTTCAACGCCTCGGGCGACGACTTCGGGTCGATGGCCGTCTTGCCGCCCGTATGTTCGTAAATCCGTGTGAAAACATCCGCCAGCGCGATGTCGTCACCCTCGGTGAACATCGAAATCTCCGACAGCGCACTCACCCGCGCATTCGCCGAAGCGTTCATCCGGCGACCGTCCAGCAGCGACTCCACGATCACGCCGCGCGTCGACTGCGCCACGTACTTATACAACCCCGGCTGGCCCGAAATGGCCAGAATCTCTTTCAATTCCATAGTTTCTTCTTGATTTGGTTCTATTTCCTATTGGTCCGCGGAGGTATCAGACCTCCGTCAATCATTCTTCACATGCACGTCCATCTGCGGGAACGGGAAGTTGATCCCCGCCTTCGGAAGCTCCTTGTAGAAGCGTTCGTTGTATTCGAAAAAAACCGCCCAGTAATCCTCGTTCCGCGTCCACACCCGGATCGTCAGGTTCACCGAACTGTCCGCCAGCGCCGCAACCCACACCACCGGAGCCGGGTCCGGAAGAATCCGCGCATCGCCGTTCAGCATCCCCAGAATCACACTCCGGGCCGTATCCACATCGTCGCCGTAGGAGATCCCGACCGTCCAGTCCACACGCCGAAGCTCGGCCGTCGAGTAGTTGTCGATGATCGCCGTCGCGATCGAGTTGTTCGGAATGTAGATCGTCTGGTTGTCCGTCGTCGTGATCACCGTCGAGAAGAGTTTGATCTCCCGGACCGTGCCCGACTGTCCCTGCGCCGAAATGTAGTCCCCCACCCGGTAGGGCTTCATCAAGAGGATCATAACCCCGCCCGCAAAGTTCTGCGCCGTGCCGCTCAACGCCATACCGATGGCCAGCGTCGCCGCCGAAGCCACCGCAATCAGCGACGTCACGTTCACACCAAGCGTCGATACAACGATCAGAATCAGCAGCAGCGTGAAGACCGCACGGACCGAACTCCGCGAAAAGGCCCGAAGCGACTGGTCCACGTTGCGCCGCTCCATCGCCACGTCCAGCAGCCGGATCAGCCGACGAAGAACCCACCGCCCGAGGTAGTAAACAACCAGCGCAATCACGATCTTGATAACAACCCACAGCGCCTCCGACAGCAGATTGCGCGAAATCTCACTGAAATCCAAATTCATCAGGCGGTTGACGGTCTCCGCAAACTTCGCCTTCTGGACGCTGTCCGGCACCATGAGCGGCGCCGCGGGAGTATCGGTTGCAAATAATGTCCACATGGTTCCTGTCGTTTGGGGTACGGGCTGCAAAAATACGTCCGAAATACGCTTTTGATCTCCCGGTTCCCTCTTTTATCGCACAAAAATAGCCAAAAAAAGCAGAACTTTATTAACTTTGTCTATGCTTTTTACCGAAACGCCCAAAACACCCTTCGTCAAACCATGCAGAACAACGTCGAAATCATTCAGATAAACATCTCCGGAGAGGACAAGCCCGGCATGACCTCCTCGCTGACCGAAATCCTCGCCCGATACGACGCTTTCATCCTCGACATCGGACAGGCCAACATCCATCAGTCGCTCACGCTCGGAATCCTCATCAAAACCACGTCCGACAAGTCCGGATTCATCATGAAGGAGCTCCTCTTCAAGGCCTCCGAACTCGGAGTCATGATCCGTTTCACGCCCATCTCCGAGGAGAAGTACAACGACTGGGTCGGAAGACAGGGCAAAAACCGATACATCATCACCCTCCTCGGTCGAACCGTAACCGCCCGACACATCGCCGAAGTCACGAAGGTCGTCGCCGAACACGGACTCAACATCGACGCCATCAAACGACTCACCGGACGAATGCCCCTCAAAGAGGACAACCGCGCCGCAAAGTCCTGCATCGAACTCTCCGTGCGCGGTTCGCTCTCCGACGAGGAGCGAAGCACCATGCAGGAGGGATTCATGAACCTCTCCGAAATCGGACTCGACGTCTCCTTCCAGAAGGATGACATCTACCGCCGAAGCCGCCGCCTGATCTGCTTCGACATGGACTCCACGCTCATCGAAACCGAAGTCATCGACGAACTCGCCGAACGCGCCGGAGTCGGCGACCGCGTCCGCGAAATCACCGCCAGCGCCATGCGCGGCGAAATCGACTTCCGCGAAAGCTTCACACAGCGCGTCGCCCTGCTCAAAGGTCTCGACGTATCCGTCATGGAGGAGATCGCTCGCAACCTCCCCATCACCGAAGGACTCGAACGGATGATGACCATCCTCAAACGGGTCGGATACAAAACCGCCATCCTATCCGGAGGATTCACCTACTTCGGAAACTACCTCCGCCAGAAATTCGGGTTCGACTACGTATACGCCAACGAACTCGAAATCGAAAACGGAAAACTCACCGGACGATACGTCGGCGAGATCGTCGACGGTCGCCGAAAGGCCGAACTCCTCCGTCTGCTCTGCCAGTTCGAGTCGATCAACATCGCACAGTCCGTCGCCGTCGGAGACGGAGCCAACGACCTCCCGATGCTCAACCTCGCGGGACTCGGCATCGCGTTCCATGCAAAACCGAAAGTCAAGGCCACGGCCCGTCAGTCCATCTCGACCATCGGGCTCGACGGAATACTCTATTTCCTCGGCCTGAAGGATTCGAGAATCGAGGCCTGACCCCGCGCCCCCCGTCGTTCGCCGAAAATGATCCCGCTCTGCCGCAGATCCCTCCCGAAGGCTGCCGCAATCGCCGCGCTGACGGCTCTTGCGGCAACGGGGTGCTACGACAGCGGATTCCGCAGTCCGGACCCCTCGCAGACCGAAGAGTCCGTCACCCAGACCATCGCCGGACTCAAAGACCGATTTCTCGGAACTCCGTTCGTCGTGGAGACCGACATCGCCGTCGCCGGAGTCGTCATCTCCTCCGATCAGGCGCAGAACTTCTACCGCACGATCTGCATCGAGGAGAATGGCGCGGCACTCGAAATCATGGCCGGAATCGACCGCCTGCACAACGATTTCCCGATCGGATGCCGCGTGGCGCTCCACCTGAAAGGACTCACCGTGGCCGAAAGCCGCGGCGTCCTCCAGGTCGGAAAGGCGCCCGCGCCCGGAAGCGGGTACGATACAGACTACATCGGTTCAAAAGCCGAACTGGACCGGATTCTCGTCCGAACATCCGAACGCATCCTTCCCCTGGTCCCCACACCGATGAGCATCCCGGAACTAACGGTCGGACGGTGCGGAACCCTGGTCCGGATCGAAGGGCTGCATTACGACCCCGAAGAGCTCGCGGAAAGCGCTTGGAGCGGATACAAAAACTTCTCCGACAAGGATGGAAACTCCGTCTGCACCTACGTGCGCAACTATGCCGCATTCGCCGGAAACGACGTGCCCGTAGGCGAGGTCGCGCTGACCGGCATCCTGCAATACGACAACACCGGCGAGGGACGATTCCTGCTGAAACTCCGTGATGAAAACGATTGCGTGCATTAGCCTGCTGCTGGCCGTCGGGTGCGACAGCTCCTCCGAACCCCGTTTCGACCAAACTCCCGAAGCAACCCGCATCTCGATCGCCGGGCTCAAAACCCTCTGCGACGGAGCTGCTTCCGCACTCATCGCCCGCGATGCGACCATTTGCGGCGAAGTCGTCGCAAACGATCTGTACGGAGAGTTCCTACGTGAGATCATCATCCAGGACGATACGGGCGGAATCACCGTCGCCATCGAAAGCCAGCAGCTCGCCGACCGATTCCCGTTCGGAGCCATCGTGGAGATCCGATGCAACGGACTATCGCTCTGCGATTACGGTGGCAAAATCGAGATCGGAACGGAACCCGGCGACGACGGAAAACCCGGTGAAATTCCCGAAGAGGAGATCGATCGCTATCTCCGCACGGTCGGTACAGCAGAAACGGAGCCCCGGATACGGATCCTGCGCTTCGGGGAGGTGACGGAACGTCACGTCGACACCCGCGTGCGGTTCGAAGGGGTACGCTTCGTCGAAACCGGAGCCGCATGGTGCGATACCGATCCCGAAACCGGGCGTCTCGTCTCCACCGAACGCGAAATCGTCGATTCCGACGGAAACCGATTCTTCGTCAGGACCCTGTGGAGTTGCTACTACGGAACCGAACCGCTGCCCGAAGGCGACGGCGCCCTGACCGGCGTGATCGATTATTTCGGAGGAAAATACACCCTCCGGGTCACCTTCCGGGAAAAGGAATTCCCTGTTACAGAAGGAGAAAGGTTCCTTTACGAAGGGGGGGGGTTCGGCGACGCCGTCGCCGAAAAGGCCGAGGTCGGAACAAACGCAGACCCGGAATCGTGAGGCGATGCCGACGGCTTACCGTTGCAGCGCCTCCCAGAGCATGTCTTTCAGCGTCCGGATGTTCAGACCCGAAACGGAGGAGATAAATACCGACGGAACACCCTCCGGCAGGTGTGTGCGCATCTCCGCCATCAGCTCCTCGTCCAGCATGTCGCACTTCGTGACAGCCAGCAGCCGCTCCTTGTCCAGCAGCTCGGGGTTATACTGGGTCAGCTCGCCCAGCAGGATGTCGTAGTCCCGCCGGATGTCGTCGCTGTCGGCCGGAATCATGAACAACAGCACCGAGTTGCGTTCGATATGCCGCAGAAAGCGCGTACCCAGACCCCGGCCTTCGTGCGCACCCTCGATGATCCCCGGAATGTCGGCCATCACGAACGACTTGTGGTCGCGCACCTCGACGATCCCCAGATTCGGTTCCAGCGTCGTGAAGGCGTAGTTCGCGATCTTGGGCTTCGCCGCCGAGACAACCGACAGCAGCGTCGATTTCCCCGCATTCGGGAACCCTACCAGCCCGACGTCTGCCAGCACCTTCAATTCCAGCACGAAGGCCCCTTCGTCGCCCTCCTCGCCCGGCTGCGCATAGCGCGGCGTCTGGTTCGTGGCGCTCTTGAAGTGCCAGTTCCCGAGGCCGCCGCGCCCCCCTTTCAGCAGGACGAGGCGCTCGCCGTCTTCGGTCACCTCCCCCACCGGTTCGAGCGTCGTCGTGCCGTCCTCCAGCTCCACCACGCGCCGCGCCACCGTGCCCAGCGGTACCGGAATCACGATGTCCTTCGCATCCTTGCCCGAAGAGCGCGCCCCGGAGCCGTTCTCGCCGTCCTCGGCGAACTGGTGGCGCTGGTATTTCAGGTGGATCAGCGTCCAGTACTGTTTGTCGCCCACCAGCACGATGCTGCCCCCCTTGCCGCCGTCGCCGCCGTCCGGGCCCCCGAAGGCCACGAACTTCTCGCGCCGGAAGTGTGCCGAGCCCGCGCCGCCGTGTCCCGAACGGGCGAAAATCTTGACGTAATCCACGAAATTCGATCCTGCCATACGCTTTTCTGCATTTGACGCAGCCGGCAATCGGCGCCGGTGCGGGTTTTCCGCCTGCAAAGATAGTACAAAAAATGCAGACCGCGAAAACGGTCTGCACAAGAGAGAAATTCCGGAACTCGGGCACCCCCCCCGCCGGAAACCGGGGCCGGGAGGAACCGATGTGCGGCAGAACCGGAAGCATCCGGGTCCGCGAGCGGCCGGAGGGGCCGGAAGAAAATCAGCAGAAACCCAGGAAATCCGGGCCGCCGCCACGCTACACGTGAGCCGCCACGTAGTCGCCCACCTCCGAGGTCGTATAGCGCCGTGCCCCGGGGGCCGTCAGGTCCTCCGTGACGATCCCCGCCGCCAAAGCGGCATTCACCGCCTCGCGAACGGCACGGCCCTCGGCGTCGAGACCCAGGTGTTCGAGAAGCATCGCCGCCGAGAGGATCGTCGCCATCGGGTTGGCGATGTTCTTCCCCGCAGCCTGCGGGTAAGATCCGTGGATCGGCTCGAAAAGGGCCGCATCCGCCCCGACACTCGCCGACGACAGCATCCCCAGCGACCCGCTGATGACACTCGCCTCGTCGGTCAGGATGTCCCCGAACATGTTCTCCGTGACGATCACGTCGAAATGCGTCGGCTGGCGGATGATCTGCATCGCCGCGTTGTCCACGAACATGTAGTCCACCTTCACCTCCGGGTATTCGGCCGAGACGCGCTGCGCCGTCTCCCGCCACAGCCGCGAGGTTTCCAGCACGTTCGCCTTGTCGACGACCGTCAGACGGCGGCGGCGCGTCATCGCCAGACGGAACGCCACATGCAGCACCCGCTCGATCTCCCCGACCGTATAGGTGCAGGTGTCGAAGGCCCTTTTGCCCCCTTCGTCGCGCCCCTGCGGACGCCCGAAGTAGATGCCGCCCGTCAGCTCGCGAACGCACACGAAGTCCGTGCCCCGCACCACCTCCGGGCGCAGCGGAGATCGGTCCGCCAACGCCTCGAACAGCGCCACAGGCCGCAGGTTCGCAAACAGTCCCAGCGACTTGCGCATCCGAAGCAGACCCTGTTCGGGGCGCACCTTCGACGTCGGGTCGTTGTCGTACTTCGGGTCCCCGATCGCCCCGAACAGCACCGCGTCCGCCGACTGGCAGATCCGGTGCGTCTCCTCCGGGTAGGGATCCCCCACCGCGTCGATCGCCGCAGCGCCCACCAGCGCCCGCGTATAGCTGATCCGATGGCCGAAACGTTCGGCAACCCGGTCCAAAACCTTCACGGCCTCCGCGATGATTTCGGGGCCGATGCCGTCACCGGGCAACAATGCAATCTTGATTTCCATGATTCGTATGGTTTGTTTCGATGATATTCAACATCTTGACCGTCGCCTTGATCGCCGCTTCCGTCTGGTCGGCGTCCAGCCCGTGCGTGCGGAACGTGCGCCCCTCCGACTCCCACGTGATGATCGTCTGCACGAAGGCGTCCGTCCGTCCGCCCGGAGGAATCGACACCGCATAGTCCCGAAGCATCGGGAACCGGCGCCCCAGCTGCTCGCGGTAGATCTGGCGAAGCGCACGCATGAAGGCGTCGTATTGCCCGTCGCCCGCCGACGTCTGCTCGTACTGCTCGCCGTGGATCTCGATCCGCAGCGTCGCAACGGGCCGCAAACCCTGTGCCAGCGACAGGCTGTAATTCAGAATCCGCACCGGAGCGTCCGTCTGGTCGTAGCGAAGCACGTCCGCAACGATATACGGAAGGTCGTCCAGCGTCACCAGCTCCTTCTTGTCGCTCAACTCCACGACCCGCTCCGTCACCTTCCGCATCGCCGTCTCGTCCAGCTCAATGCCCAGCACTTCGAGGTTTTTCAGGATGTTCGCCTTCCCCGACGTCTTGCCCAGGGCGTATTCCCGGACCCGGCCGAAGCGCTCCGGAAGCAGTTCGTTGAAGTAGAGGCCATTCTTGTTGTCGCCGTCGGCATGGACCCCCGCACACTGCGTGAAGACGTTCGCGCCCACGATCGGGCGGTTCGCCGGAATCCGCACGCCCGTATGCGACTCCACGGTGCGGCTCACGCGGTAGATCCGCGACTCGTCGATGTCGGTTCGGCACCCCAGCCGGTCGTGGAGCACCGCCACGGTGCTCGACAACGGCGCGTTGCCCGCCCGTTCGCCCAGTCCGTTGATCGTCACGTGGACGCCCCCGAAGCCCGCACGGACCGCGGCGGCCGTATTCGCAACCGCCAGGTCGTAGTCGTTGTGGGCGTGGAAATCGAAGTGAAGCGACGGGTAGCGCGTCGTCATTTCGCGGCAGAAGTGCTCCGTGTCGCAGGGGTCCAGCACCCCCAGCGTGTCGGGGCACATGAAGCGCCGAACCGGAAGGTCAGCCAGGGCGTCGAGCATCGCATAGACATAATCCGGCGAGCGGCGCATGCCGTTCGACCAGTCTTCGAGGTAGAGGTTCACGCCCATCCCCCGCTCCGCGGCCCGCAGGATCTCCGCACGCACGTCCGAAAGATGCTCCGCCGGCGTGCGCCGCAGCTGCTCCTCGCAGTGGCGACGCGAACCCTTCGCCAGCAGATTCACAACCCGGCAGCCCGCCGTCCACAGCCACTCGACCGAGACGCCCCCGTCGATGAAGCCCAAAGCCTCGACCCGGTCCGCGTATCCCTTCCCGGAGGCCCACTCGGCAATCGCCCGCACGGCCTGCTCCTCGCCCTGCGAAACCCGCGCCGAGGCGATCTCGATCCGGTTCACGCGCAGCTCTTCGAGCAGCAGACGCGCGATCGACAGCTTCTCGCGCGCGTTGAACGACACGCCCGAGGTCTGTTCCCCGTCGCGAAGCGTCGTGTCCAGAATCTCGACCGTCCGGGTCGTCATTCCGTCGTTCCGCATCGTTGCCGCTCGTAGGATTCGATCTCCGCCGAGATGCTCCGCAGGTAGTCCACGTCGTCGTAGCCGTTTTGCAGGCACCGTTTCTTATAGGCGTCGATCTCGAACGGCGTGCTCGCACCGCTCGACACGATCGTGAAAAGCTGGTTGTCCAGGTCGACCGTGAACTGCGCCGACGGGTCGCGGCGGATCTCGTCGAAGATCGCACGGAGGAACTCCTCGCTGACCCGCACCGGCAGCAGGCCGTTGTTCAGCGCGTTGTTGCGGAAAATGTCCGCGAAGAAGCTCGACACAACGACCCGGAAACCGTAGTCGGCAATGGCCCACGCGGCGTGTTCGCGCGAACTCCCGCAGCCGAAGTTCCGCCCCGCCACGAGGATCTGCCCCCCGTAGCGCGGGTCGTTCAGCGGAAACGTCGCAACGGGACGGTTCGCCGCATCGTAGCGCCAGTCGCGGAAGAGGTTGTCCCCGAAGCCCTTGCGCTCCGTAGCTTTCAGAAAGCGTGCCGGGATGATCTGGTCGGTATCTATGTTCTCCACCTCGACGGGCACCGCCCCCGAAGTGAAGGTCTCGAATTTGGGTATCGACATGTCGTTCGTGTTTTTAAAATCCGAAAAGTTCGCGCGGGTCGGTGATGCGCCCCGTCACCGCGGCAGCTGCGGCTACCGCAATGCCCGCAAGCATCGTCCGCGCTCCGGGGCCCTGGCGCCCCTCGAAGTTGCGGTTCGAGGTCGAAACGCTGTATTTCCCTGCCGGGATCTTGTCCGCGTTCATCGCCAGGCACGCCGAGCAGCCCGGCTGCCGCAGTTCGAAGCCCGCATCCGCAAGGATCCGGTCCAGGCCCTCGGCCACGGCCTGCGCCTCCACGCCCTTCGAGCCCGGGACGATCCACGCCGTGACGCCCGCAGCCTTCCGGCGGCCCCGGACCAGCTCGGCAAAGCGCCGCAGGTCCTCGATCCGCCCGTTCGTGCAGCTCCCGACGAAGACATAATCGACCGGCTTGCCCAGCATCCGTTCGCCCGCCTTGAAGCCCATGTATTCCAGCGCCTTCGGGTCCGCAGCGGCCGGGATCTCGCCGTCGATCGCCATCCCCATGCCGGGGTTCGTGCCGTAGGTGATCATCGGCGCGATGTCGGCGGCGTCGAACCGGTACTCCTTGTCGAAAACCGCATCCGCATCGCTGTAAAGCTCCCGCCAACGCGATACGGCCTCATCGAACGCCGCACCCTGCGGCACCCGTTCGCGGCCCCGCAGGTAGGCGAACGTCTTCTCGTCCGGAGCGATCATGCCGCCCCGCGCCCCGCACTCGATGCTCATGTTGCAGACCGTCATCCGGCCCTCCATCGACAACGAGCGGATCGTGCTCCCGGCGAACTCGATGAAGTAGCCCGTGCCGCCCGAAGCCGTGATCTGCGAAATAATATATAGAATCACATCCTTCGCCTCCACGCCCGGGCGCAGCGCCCCGTCGACCGTGATGCGCATCGTCCGCGGCTTGGTCTGGATGATGCACTGGCTCGCGAAGACCATCTCCACCTCCGAAGTCCCCACGCCGAAGGCCACGGCCCCCAGCGCCCCGTGCGTCGACGTGTGGCTGTCGCCGCACACGATCGTCATCCCCGGCTGCGTGAAGCCCAGCTCCGGGCCGATGATGTGCACGATGCCCTGACGCGGGTTCCCCACGCCGAAGTGCTCGATGCCGTGTTTCGCGCAGTTCGCCGCCAGAGCCTCGACCTGACGCCGCGACTCCGGTTCCCCGATCGGCAGGTGCTGGTTCACAGTCGGGATGTTGTGGTCCGCCGTCGCCGTGATCTGCGACGGACGCGCCACGCCGATCCCCCGCCGGTCCAGACCCGCAAAGGCCACCGGCGAAGTTACTTCATGGATATACTGGCGGTCGATGTAAAGCACACAACGGCCCCCGTCCTCGATACGCACCGTGTGTGCGTCCCAAATCTTGTCCAAAAGCGTCTTTCCCATATCACGCCTCCTCTTCTTCCTTGCGTTCCGTAACATTCAGGGCGCGGAGTGCGTCGAGGAACGCCTCGACCGACGCCCGCGTCGTATCCGTATGGGCCGCGAAACCGTGTACCGTGCGGTTGCCGCACGCCACCTGAACGTGGACACGGCCCACGTCGTTCGAGCCCCGCGTGATGGCCTGCATCAGGAACTCCGTCAGCACCACCTTCTCGTTGATCAGCGTCTTGATCGCCGAAACCGCAGCATCCACCGGCCCGTTGCCCGTGGCGATCGCCATCCGCTCGTGGTCGCCGAATTTCAGCACCACCGTGGCCGTCGGAACCAGCGTCCCGGTCGTCACCTGCAAGAACTTCAACGCCACGGACTGCTGTTTCATCCGGTCGATGTCTCCCACCAGGTACAACAGGTCGTAGTCGTGGATCTCCTTCTTCTTGTCGGCCAGCGCCAGGAACTTCTCGTAGGTCGCGTCCAGCTCCTCCTGCGTCAGGTCGTAGCCCAGCAGTTCCAGCCGGTGGACCAGTGCCGCACGTCCGCTCCGAGCCGTCAGCGCAATGACCGACTCGTTCAGGCCGATATCCTGCGGGTCGATGATCTCGTAGGTTTGGCGGTCCTTCAGGACCCCGTCCTGGTGGATGCCCGACGAGTGCGCGAAGGCATTACGGCCCACGATCGCCTTGTTCGGCTGGACCGGCATGTTCATCAGGCTCGAAACCAGGTGCGACGCCTTCGTGATCAGGCGAGAGTCGATCCCCGTGTCGATCGCCACGTCCTTGTGGCAGCGGAGCGTCATCACCACCTCTTCGAGCGACGTGTTGCCCGCCCGTTCGCCGATGCCGTTGATCGTCACCTCCGCCTGCCGTGCCCCGTTCAGAACGCCGCTCAACGTGTTCGCCGTGGCCATGCCCAGATCGTTGTGGCAGTGCGTCGAGAGAATCGCACGGTCGATGTTCGGAACGTGGTCCATCAGGTACTTGATCTTCGCGCCGTATTCGTTCGGAAGGCAGTAGCCCGTCGTGTCCGGAATGTTCACCACCGTCGCACCCGCGGCAATCACCGCCTCGACGACCCGCGCCAGGTAGACCACGTCCGCACGACCCGCATCCTCGGCGTAGAACTCAACGTCCTCGACATAACGCTTCGCGTACTTCACCGCCGCGATCGCCCGTTCGAGAATCTCCTCCGGCGTCGAGCGCAACTTGTCGTAGATATGCTGCGGCGAAACACCGATACCCGTGTGGATCCGTTTCCGTTTGGCCAGGCGCAGCGCATCCGCCGCAACGTCGATATCCTTCTCCACGGCCCGCGTCAAGGCGCAGATCGTCGGCTCCGATACCGCTTTCGAAATTTCAAGAACCGAGTTGAAGTCTCCCGGACTCGAAATCGGAAAGCCCGCCTCGATGATGTCAACGCCCAGCGCTTCCAGCAGCTTGGCGACCTCGATCTTCTCCGTGGTGTTCAACTGGCAACCGGGAACCTGCTCCCCGTCGCGCAACGTGGTGTCGAAAATGTACAGTCTCTCGCTCATACTCGAACCTTTTTATGAAAGGATAAAAATGCAGTGACGCCCCCTCACGCTTCCCGTGCGGCAAACGCCACCGTTTACTGGCTTTTCACTTACAATCCGTAATCAGATCCCGTTTCCAAACTGAAATCCGAACGGATATGCACGTCTTTCCCTGCCGGAATGAAACATCACTCACTCACATAACGTGCTCGTTCTTTGGCAAATATAATAATTTTTTAAGATTTTCAAAAACAAAAACCACAAATTTCGATTCTTTACACGAAAGCGGCCCCCCGATCCCGAAGGTCGGAGGGCCGCAATACACTCGGAATGCTCCCGTTACAACGTCAGCGGCTCATAGGGAAGTCCCCACGCCTCGGCAACCGGCCGGTAGACCGTCTTCCCCGAGACAATGTTCAGTCCCAAAGCCAGCTCCGCATTCTCGCGAGCCGCCCGCTGCCAGCCCTTGTCGGCCAGTTGCAGCACGTAGGGAAGCGTCGCATTCGTCAGCGCCAGCGTCGACGTGCGCGGAACCGCACCCGGAATGTTCGCCACACAGTAGTGCAGGATCCCGTCCACGTAGTAGACCGGATCCTCGTGCGTCGTCGGACGCGACGTCTCGAAGCAGCCGCCCTGGTCGATCGCAACATCCACCATCACCGTCCCCGGCTCCATATCCTTCAACATCTCCCGCGTGACCAGCTTCGGCGCCTTCGCCCCCGGAATCAGCACCGAACCGATCACCAGATCGGCGTGTTTCAGCTCCTCGCGGATGTTGTACTCCGACGACATGAGCGTCTTCACGTTCTTCGGCATCACGTCAGCCAGGTAGGTCAGCCGTTGCAGCGAGATGTCGCAGATCGTTACGTCGGCACCCGTCCCGGCTGCCGTCCGTGCCGCGGCCGTACCCACGACTCCCGCGCCGATCACGAAGACCTTCGCCGGCTTCACGCCCGGAACGCCGCCCAGCAGCACCCCCTTGCCGCCGCGCGGCTTTTCCAGAAAGTAACGGCCCTCCTGCGTCGCCATGCGCCCCGCAACCTCCGACATCGGAATCAGCAGCGGAAGCGACCCGTCGGCTCGCTCGACCGTCTCGTAGGCGCAGCAAACCGCCCCGCTGTCGAGCATCGCATGCGTCAGCGGCTCGCTGCTCGCAAAATGGAAGTAGGTGAAAACCAACTGGTCGCGGCGGATCAGCTTGTACTCCGGAGCGATCGGCTCCTTCACCTTCACGATCATCTCCGCCGCAGCGTAGACATCCTCGATCGTCGGAAGAAGCTCCGCCCCCACAGCCGTATAGGCCGCATCGGGAAAGCCGCTGTTCTCTCCGGCCGAAGCCTGTACATAGACTTGGTGTCCCCGCTTCACGAGCTCCCGGGCCCCGGCAGGGGTCAGACCAACGCGATTCTCGTTGTTCTTGATCTCTTTTGGAATTCCGACAATCATGGGTTGAAGTTTTTAAGGTTTTACCCCTACAAAATACGAATTCAAAACCGAAATCCCAAAAAAATCATCCGATTTTTATCTCCGCGTCAGAATCGGTAAGAGATCGTAAGGTAGAACGTCCGCGGGAGCAGGTACATATAGCGCGTGGCGTGCGGCGTGTAGTAAGTCGCGTCGCCCGACGAGATGCGGCGCACGCGGAGCGATTCGTAACCGTTATAGGGTATATCGCTGTCGCCCAGCAGATTCTTCAACAGCAACGACACCGTGAGCCGCGAATGCGAAAACCAGAAGGTCTTGAACAGCGAGCCGTCGAGCGTGAAGGCGTCCGGAAGGCGCTCCTGGCAGGTGAAGGCCGCGAAGGCCTCCGGCGTGATGCCGCCCTGTCCCGCAAGCCGGTCCGTACGCCGCAGCGCCATCGGCTCCACGAACCGGCGGCCCGCGTAGCCCGTCGACAGGTGAACGCCCCAGCCCCGGCGGCCGAACCACGACAGTTCGCACGCGGCGGTCAGCTGCGGAGCACCGCCCACCGCGCAGCCGCCCATCCGGCTCCGGGAACCCCGGTCCACAGGCGTATTGTCCACGTCGGAGAGAACCGTCACGACCGGATCCCGCACGTAACGGTAACGCCCCGCCGAGGCCGCCAGCGTCAGCTCCCAGCGATCCGCAAGCCGGATGTCGGCGGCCAGCTCCACACCGCAGGACCACGTACCGATGCCCGTGACCGCGAGGTCGCAATAGACGTAGGACATGTCGTCGTAGTAGCGGCGCGTCTGCATGCCGTCGCGCGTCAGCACCGTGAAGAGCGTCGCCTGGAAATCCACCCGCGGGCCCGTCAGGCGGTAGGCGGCTTCGGCCGCAAAGCTCCGCTCCGCACGGGCATCACCGACCGTGCGGTTGTTGTAGAGCGGCTGGTAGAAGAGATCCGACGCCTCGGGCGTGCGCGACGACGCCAGAAGCGTCAGCGACGCATAGTGCCGCGGCGTGAAGGACCACCCCGCCGTCGCACGCACCGTCCACGGCGCAAAGCGCAGCGTGCGCGACGGTCCGTAGGACTGCGAGCCCGGGAAGAGCTCCTTCTCGTAGTGGCCCCGGCGGTTCACCGACGAGTGGCCGAGCGAGAGCCACAACGCTCCGAGAAAGCGGTCCGAGCGGTAGTCCGCCTCGAAAAACGCCTGCGCATGCCGCGTCGTGAGCGTATAGTCGTAGCCGAAGCGGTCGCCCGTGCGGATCGTCCGGTCCGGATGCCGGAGATCGTTTTGGAGCAGCGTGCCGTAGGTGTCGTCGTCGATCAGGTACTGGTCGATGTCGACGATATGGTCCGCGCCCAGCAGATCGCGCATCTCCTTGTAGTTGCGTCGGTCGTCCAGCCGCACCTCGGCACCATAGCGGAGCGTCAGGCTGCGATCGACCTCCGTCGTGAAAAGCGCGCGCAGGGTCGCGTCCCAGCGCCGCTCGACCCGGTCCTCCAACGCATAGACCGCATGCCCGCCCGCCATCCGGTTCTGGCGGATCAGTTCGTCCCAGTCGATCTGCGTATAGTGCGGGTCGTCGGAGAGCCACGCCGTCTCGGTCGCCCGGTCGCCCGTATAACTCGGAAGGTAACGGTAGTTGTCCGGCATCGGCGTCCGGGCGTCGTACCACCCCAGCGAGCTGTACCGGTTCTTGCCCGCGGTGGCGCCCAGCGTCAGGTGCAGCGCCGTCGACGGCGCAAGCGACCTCTCCCACGCCGCCACGGTCAGCGGAAGCGTCTCGCGGCGGACCCGCGAATTGCGCACCCGGCCGTTCTGGAAACCCCACGCCGGGTTATAGAGCCGGTCGCCGGTGAGCGCGAAGGCCTCCTCCGAGGTCGACAGGCGCATCCCCTGCATCGAAACGGGCACGATGCAGAGCAGCGACAGCGCATCGCCTCCGTCGAAGGTGCGCGAAAGACGGAAGCCCGCCGTCACGGCATTCGTGAAGACCCCCTCGACGTGCAGGTCGCGGCCCGTCCGGAAGTCGGCTCCCGCCGCAAGGCGCCAGCCCCCGGAAAGGCGCACCGTGCCCGAAACCCGCGTGCCGAAGCAATAGTTGCGGTCGGCGAAACGCACCGAGACCAGGTAAGGTTGCAGCGGCTCCCCGTCCGGAAAGCGGAAAAGGGTCCCGCCGCCCGTACCCGGAAGCATGCCCGGGGCCGATTGGAGACCCGGGTTGCGGTTCTCCTCGGCGCCGAGCAGGCGCAGAAGCGTGAAGTAACGGTAGGAGAGGCCGATGCCCGAAAGGGTGTTGCGCTCGGAGGTGTAGTCCAGACCCCGGCGGCGGAGCGCGACCGGAGGCAGCGCAAAATCCGTATAACGGCCGTAGAGATCCTCGGCGCCCTGAACCGCCCGGTAGAAGAGCGTCGTGTCGGAGGTCAGCAGCGGACGACGCTCCTCACGCTCCGCATACGGGTAGTAGTATTCATCGTCGGAATAAGACTGGGCCGCGGCCGGGAGGATCGACAGCGTGTCGAAACACGCGGTCGTCAGCAGGCCGAGGAGAATCCGGGAGATATGCCGAAAGGCTTGTTGCATCGTCTGGACTGCCGAAGCCGCAGTCCGGGTCCGGCCCTGTCGCGGCTTCCTGCATAGCACAAAGATAGCAAAACATAGCAATTTCGGAAACCCCCGGGCCGTTTTTCAACGGCCGGCAATCAGAAGCGGACCATGAACTCCGCGACGATCTTGTCCTGCTCGGAGAGCGCCGGCGTGGCCGTCGCTCGGTAGAAATAGGCCTCGTAGTTGAGACGCACGTCCGCACGGAAGGGAAGACCCAGGCTGAACGTCACGCCGCCCGTCACGCGGTGACGCTCCGGATCGTCCGCAACAAGGCATCCCGTCGTCGGGTCCGCGACTCCCGTGCTGTGGTCCGACATGTAGTCATAGCGCGCCAGCAGCGAGATCTGACGCAACGCCCGGCAATGCCTCAACGGAAGATTCCGGCAGACGAAGGCATCCCACACATCCACACCGGGGAAGGCGTCCGAGGCGTAGTTCTTACGCAGGTATTCCGCCTCGACATGCCAGAAGCGGTCCTCGTAGAAAAGCCCCGCATCATACATCCGGATGTCGACCCGGTCCGGGTGCGTCTTCTGGATGCTCATCGTCAGGTTGACCCGCTCGGCAAACTCCACCTGCACCTTCGCCGAATAGTTGAACGTCCCGGTCCAGAAGTCCTTCTGGTCGGTGAGCCCCGATCCGTTGAAAAGACCCCCTTCCAGCGTCACCGGAACCCGCTTTCCGAAGCGCCACCCCACCGTCGCACCCACATCGCGGACGTTGCCCGCCTGCTTGGCGATGAACGAGCGGTTGGCAAAGTACTGCTCGTGCGGCGAGCGGTGTGCGTCGATCGTGAACGGAACGCGCATCTGGCCGATCGTGAAGCGCACGCGCCGGTCCAGCAGGTTCAGCCGCGCATAGGCGTCCAGCATCTTGATCGAACCCTCGTCCGAAAGGTCGATCTCCGCCTTGTAGTCCACCGCCCGCGTCACGCTGCCCGAAAGGCTGAAGCGGGCGTTGCGCACCTCGAAGCGACCCTTGTCGATCTCCGGCTGGTACTCGAATTTCGCACGGACCGTTCCGTGGAGCTGCACCGTGAAGGTCGGATCAGAGTCCCGGGTCTGGGTGTCGGCCGGTCCGCGGGCCGGAAGCGCAGGAGCCGTCCGAAGCGTATCCGGCACAGCGTCCGAGGCCGTCGTGGCGGCTGTGGATTCCGACAGCAGCAGGCCGGAGGTCAGAAGCAGGGTCAGCAGGAGGCTCTTCATAACCGAAAGTCGTGTTTTTCCGACGGCAAAGGTCTGAAACAGATTTTGCAGCGGCGCGACAAGTCGGTTACATTTCCATGACAAAGGACTCTCAACTCTCAAAAAACGGGGCCGCAACATCGAGTTGCAGCCCCGCATAGCTATTCCGCGGCAAAGGCGCCGTCAGAGATTACGCAGCGTCTCGCACAGCAGCGACCAGAACTTCGGAACCGTGGCGATCTCCAACCGCTCGTCCGGAGAGTGGACGCCCCGAAGCGTCGGCCCGAACGACACCATTTCCAGATCGGGGTACTTTTCCAGGAAAAGGCCGCATTCCAGACCCGCGTGGATCGCACGAACCTTCGGCTTCGCCGCGAAGAGCCGCTCGTAGGCCTCCTCGGTAACCTGCAACAACCGCGAATCGGGATTCGGCGTCCACCCCGGATAGCCGTCCGAATGCGCCACGTCGGCACCCGCCAGCGCAAAGACCGACTCGACCATCTGCATCACGTAGGTCTTCGCGCTCTCGACCGACGACCGCTGCGACGACGTCACCACGATGCGGTTACGATCCTCGAACTTCACCGATGCGAGGTTCGTCGAGGTCTCCACCAGCCCCGGAACCGCAAACGACATGGCAACCACCCCGTTGGGCACACCTACCAGCGAGTAGACCAGCCCGAACTGCGTCCGTGCGTCGAGCACCTCCTCGACCTCCGGCATCTCGTTCAGCGTGATCTTGAAATTCGGCTCCCGGAAGCGGAACTCCGCTTCGAGATCCGCGGCGAACAACCGGTAGCGTTTCACGAAATCGTCTTTCAGGCGCGCCGGAACGCCGAAGATCGCGTAGGCCTCGCGCGGGATCGCATTCCGCAGGTTGCCCCCGTTGAAGTAGCTCAACCGAAGCTCGCACGACTGCATCCCGTCCCACAAGAGCCGCGCAACCGTCTTGTTCGAATTGACGCGCCCCTTGTCGATGTCGTCCCCCGAGTGGCCGCCCAGCAGGTCCGAAACGTCCACCCGGAAAAAGGCGTAGTTCTTCGGCGCCGGCTCCATCGTGCCGTGGAACGTCGCGATCGTGTCGATGCCCCCCGCGCAGCCGATAAAAAGCTCGCCCTCGTCCTCCGAGTCGAGGTTGATGAGGTATTTGCCCGTGAGCATCCCCTCGCCCAGTTCGAAGGCCCCCGTCAGGCCCGTCTCCTCGTCCACCGTGAAGAGCGCTTCCAGCGGCCCGTGCTGCACCGCAGGGTCCAGCAGCACGGCCAGAGCCGCCGCCATCCCGATGCCGCAGTCGGCACCCAGCGTCGTCCCCTCGGCCTTCACCCACTCGCCGTCGATCCGCGTGCGGATCGCGTCGTGCTCGAAGTCGAACTCCACGTCCGAGTTCTTCTCGCACACCATGTCCATGTGCGATTGCAGGATCACCGCCGGGCGGTCCTCGTAACCCGGCGTCGCAGGCTTGCGCATCACCACGTTCCCGATGGCGTCCTTCTTGTATTCGATGTTGTGCCGCCGGGCGAAATCGACCAGAAATTCGATGATCCTGCCCTCCTTCTTCGAGGGGCGGGGAACCTGCGTGATCGCATCGAACTGCTCCCACACCAGGCGCGGTTCCAAAGTAGAAATTGCTGACATAGGCTTCATGTATTTTTGCAAAGTTACGCTTTTTTCCCTATTTTGGCAACTCAAAACGCTATGTTATGACGGATTTCAGAATCGGGCACGGTTACGACGTGCACGCACTTGACGACGGGCTGCGGCTCGTCCTCGGAGGCGTGGAGATCCCTCACGCCAAAGGATGCGTCGCCCATTCGGACGGCGATGTCGCCATCCACGCTCTCTGCGACGCCCTGCTCGGCGCCGCCGCTCTCGGGGATATCGGGCTCCACTTCCCCGACTCCTCCGACGAATTCCGCGGAATAGACTCCCGGATTCTCCTGCGCCGCGTCGCCGCGCTCCTCCGCAAAAAGGGGTACGCGATCGGCAACGTCGACTGCACGATCCGCATGCAGCGCCCCAAACTCCGCCCCTACATCGACCGCATGCGCGAAGCGCTGGCCGCAGATCTCGGAATCGACGCCGACCGCGTATCGGTCAAGGCCACGACCACCGAGCAGCTCGGATTCGAGGGCCGCGAGGAGGGCGTATCCGTCTCCGCCGTGGCGCTCATCTTCCGGCCTTGACCGAAACGGGCCGCAGGCCGTAAAAAAAGCCTCTCCGAAAATCGGAGAGGCTTTTTTTCGCCGGTCGGCGCCGATCAGTAGAGCTGCGAGATCGACCCCGAATACTGGACCGCATTGTACCACGGATTCGTGATCGTCAGGTTCGCACCGCCCGTGCGCGAGAAGATCTCGAACGTGAACGTATAGTTCGAGGCCGAGAACAGCGACGTCGAGAAGGTCACCATCCACCCCTCGTGCGTCTGCTCGGTCGTATAACCCTGCAAGTTCGAAACCGTATAGTTCAGGACCGTCGTGTAGTAGGGAGGAACATAGCCCTTGATGTAGGGAAGGCAGATGTCCGCAGTCCCGTCCCAGATCCCCACGTTGAACGTCGGGTTCATGATCTGACGCATCGGGCCCGCCGGCTGCTGCTGCATCGTCTGCGGGTTGAACTGGAAATTCCGCGACAGAACGATCGAATCCATCGTCTTCTCATAGTTGGCGATACGTTCCGCACGACGCTGTTCGCGGACCTCGCGCTGCTCCTGCTTCGGAGAGAGCACCTTCTTCTGTCCGATCACGGTGACGGCCCCCGCACACAGCAGCAGGCCCGCAACAAAAATGGCTGTTTTTTTCATGGCACATAGATTTGGTATCGGCCATGAACACAAAATCGATGCCACAGGCCGGGGTCTCCGCGTCCCGGCGCGTGGAACAGCCCGCCGTCACTACAACCTGCGTCCGAAGCGGTTGCTGCCGGGGTCCGGACTTCCCGAAACACAGGACGAGATCCCGCATTCCCGAAAAAAACGGCCGGACGGAGAACTCCCGCGCCCGGCCGATACGGATCAAAGTCCCATCTGTTTCAGGAACCGGCCCGTATAGCTCCTCCCGCACTGCGCAACCTCGTGCGGCGTACCCTCGGCGATGATCTCTCCGCCCGCAGCTCCGCCCTCCGGACCGATGTCGATCAGGTGGTCGGCAACCTTCACCACGTCGAGGTTATGCTCGATCACGATCACCGTATTCCCCCGGTCCACCAGCTTGTTCAGCACGTCGAGCAGCAGCCGGATGTCCTCGAAGTGGAGTCCCGTCGTCGGCTCGTCCAATATATAAAGGGTGCGGCCCGTGTCGCGCTTCGAAAGCTCCGCCGAGAGCTTGATCCGCTGGCTCTCGCCCCCCGACAGCGTCGTACAGGGCTGGCCCAGCGTCAGGTAGCCCAGGCCCACGTCCTGGATCGCCTTCAACTTCTGGTGGATCGCCGGGATGTTCTCGAAGAACTCCACCGCCATGTTCACCGTCATGTTCAGCACGTCGTCGATGTTCTTCCCCTTGTAGCGCACTTCGAGCGTCTCGCGGTTGTAGCGGTGGCCGCCGCACGCCTTGCAGCGCACGTAGACGTCCGGCAGGAAGTTCATCTCGATGGTCTGCACGCCCGCACCCCGGCACTCCTCGCACCGGCCTCCCTTCACGTTGAACGAGAAGCGCCCCGCCTTGAAGCCCCGGATCTGCGCGTCGGGCGTCATCTCGAACAACTTCCGGATGTCCGCGAAGACGTTCGAATAGGTCGCCGGATTCGAGCGCGGCGTCCGCCCGATCGGAGACTGGTCCACGACGACCAGTTTGTCGATATGCTCGATCCCCTCGATCGAATCGTATTCCAAAGGCTGGTCCAACGACCGGTAGAGCGCCTTCGAAAGGATCGGACGCAGCGTCTCGTTCACCAGCGTCGACTTCCCCGAGCCGCTCACGCCCGTCACGCAGATGAGTTTCCCCAGCGGGAAGCGCACCGTGACGTTTTTCAGGTTGTTGCCCCGCGCCCCGCGGATCGTGACCGCCTCGCCCGTGCCCGGACGCAGCGTCTCCGGAATCTCGATCCGGCGGCGGCCCGTCAGATAGTCGGCCGTGATGGTGTTCGTCTTCACGATGTCGTCGAACGTCCCCGCAGCCACGATCAGTCCGCCCCGCCGGCCCGCCTTCGGGCCCACGTCCACGATGAAGTCCGCGGCGCGCATCATCTCCTCGTCGTGCTCCACGACGATCACCGAGTTGCCGGCGTCGCGAAGCTCCTCGAGGCTCCGGATCAGCCGCCGGTTGTCCCGCTGGTGAAGCCCGATCGAGGGCTCGTCCAGAATGTAGAGCACGTTCACCAGCTTCGAGCCGATCTGCGTCGCCAGCCGGATCCGCTGGCTCTCGCCCCCCGACAGCGACCGCGACGACCGCGCCAGCGACAGGTAGCCCAAGCCTACGTCCATCAGGAAGCGAAGACGCTCCGAAATCTCCTTGACGATCTCCTGCGCGATGCGCCACTCCTTGTCGCTCATCGCCCCGCGCAGCGTCGGAACCCACTCCGAGAACTCCGCGATCGACATCGCCGAGACCTCCGCGATGTTCTTCCCCGCAATGCGGAACTGCAACGCCTCCTTTTTCAGGCGCGTGCCCCCGCAGACCGAACATTTCCGGTAGACGAGGAACTGCTCGCGCCACTTCTGGCCCCGTTTCGAGTCGTCGTCCTCCGTGCGGCCGATGTACTCCGCGACGCCCTCCCACGAGAGGAACTGGCGCCCGCCCGAAGAGCTGAACTCCGTCAGGTCGACCGTCAAAGGCTCCGAATCACCGTACAGCACCGCGTTGAGCGCCTCCTCCGAGAAGCTGTCCAGCGGATCGTCCAGCGTGAAGTCGTAGCGACGGCCCAGCATTTCCAGCGTCGCGAAGAGCATGTTGTTGCGGTATTTGCCCAGCGGCTCCACGGCCCCCTCGCGCAGCGAAAGGTGCATGTCGGGGATGATCTTCCCCAGATCGAAGACCGCCTCCTCGCCCAATCCGTTGCAGTGCGGGCAGGCGCCCTTCGGCGAGTTGAACGAGAAGGTGTGCGGGGCCGGGTCCTCGAACGCTATGCCCGTCGTCGGGCACATCAGGTGCCGCGAATAGAAGCGCTGCTGCCCGGTCCCGTAGTCGTAGACCGCCATCGTCCCCTTGCCCTGGCGCATCGACTCCTTCAACGAGGTGACAAGCCGGTCGCGCGACTCCTCCCCCACGATCAGCCGGTCGACAACCAGGTCGATCGTGTGGATCTTGTAGCGGTCGAGGCGCATCCCCGACGAGATCTCGCGGATCTCACCGTCGATCCGTGCGTAGATATACCCCTTCCGCGCCAGCGACTCGAACAACTCCCGGTAGTGGCCCTTGCGACCCTTCACCACCGGAGCCATCAGCGCAATGCGCCGCCCGGCAAAGCCTTCGAGAATCAGCTCCGCAATCCGGTCGTCCGTGTAGTGGACCATCTCCTCGCCCGTCACCGGCGAGTAGGCCCGCGACGCCCGCGCATAAAGAAGACGCAGAAAGTCGTTGATCTCCGTCACGGTCCCCACCGTCGAACGCGGGTTCTTGTTCGTGGTCTTCTGCTCGATGGCGACAACCGGGCTCAAACCCGAGATCTTGTCCACGTCGGGACGCTCCATCGTCCCCACGAACTGACGCGCATAGGTCGACAACGTCTCCATGTAGCGGCGCTGTCCCTCGGCGTAGATCGTGTCGAAGGCCAGCGACGACTTCCCCGACCCCGAAAGACCCGTGATGACCACCAGTTTGCGGCGCGGAATTTCCAGATCCACGTTTTTCAGGTTGTGGACCCGAGCGCCCTCTATCTTGATCGTTTCCTCCATATCCCGGAATTCATGCTTGCGTCTCGTCCGAAACCGGTCCGGACGAGGTAAAACGGCACCGTCGCCCCGCTTCGGAGCGGCGGATCGTGCAAAGATACGATATTTTCCGCGATTTTATTGCGTCAGCGTGAAGTCGTCCGCATCGAGCGCCGTCGGGAAGCGCTCCCGGAAGGCGCTCTGCTCCTCCGCCAGGAAACGCGCCGTGCGGCACGCCGCACCCTGCGGCGGAGCCTCGGCGCGGAGGCGGCCGAAGCAGTCGATGATCGCCGAACTCCCGGCATAGCGCCCCGCGGCATCCGCGCCCGCAAAGTTCACACCCACGACCCACGCCTGATTTTCCAACGCTCGCGCACGCAGCAGCGTCCGCCACACGTCGCACCGCGACTCGGGCCACGCCGCACTGCACAGGATCACGTCGTAATCCCCCCGGCAACGGCTCCAAACCGGAAAACGCAGATCGTAGCAGACCAGCAGCAGAAACCGGATTCCCCGGAATTCGACCACCTCACGGCGGTTGCCGGGCCGGAACGAATCCGTCTCACCGCCCGGGCGGAACAGGTGACGCTTGTCGTACCACGAAATTTCTCCCGATGGACGGACAAAGAGCATCCGGTTGCGGAAACCGCCCCCGTCGGCTACCGCAACGCTCCCCGCAACGGCTTTCCGGCTACGGACCGCCCATTCGCGCATGGAGGCAACGACCGCTCCGTCCATCGGCTGCGCCACCGCCGCAGCATCGGTCCGGAAACCCGTGGCAAACATCTCCGGAAGGACAACAAGGTCTCCGGGGGCTTGCAGAACCCGCTCCCCTACCGCCGAAAGCCGGGACGAAACGGGCTTCGAGGCATCCAGTTGCAGAAAACTCAATTCAAGACCGGTTCGGAAATCCATCCTGTTCGTCGTTTTTCATGTCTCCGGAACACCAGCTCCCGGATGCCGTAAAGATACGATTTTCCCCGCAAAACGGCAACCCCCGGCCCCGGAATTGGAAAACCCGCGAAAAAAACGTACTTTTGCACCGGATCAATCGCATCACCGAACATGCTCAAAGCCGGACGCACCGAAACCCTGACCGTAAGCCGAATCTCCGAATACGGAATCTACCTCGCCGATGAGGAGCAGTACGAAGTCCTGCTGCCCAACCGTTACACCTCGCTGACCGACAAGGTCGGCGACAAAAAGAAGGTCTTCATCTACCACGACTCCGAAGACCGGCTCGTCGCTACCACCGAAACACCCCTGCTGCGTGTCGGTGAGGTCGGATTCCTGCGCGTCGTCGACAAAACCCCGCACGGCGCATTCCTCGACTGGGGACTCCACGGAAAGGACCTCTTCCTCCCGAACCGGAACCAGCAGGGTGGCGTACTCGTCGGGCACGAGTATCTCGTCTGTCTCTACGAAGACGACATCACCGGACGATGCGTGGCAACCGAAAAACTCAAAGCTTTCGTCAACAACGAACTCATCAGGGTCAAACCCCGCGAACAGGTCTCGATCCTCGTCGCTTCGGAAAGCCCGATCGGATTCCGAGTCGTCGTCAACAACCGCCACTGGGGCATGATCTACCGCAACCAGATCTTTCAGCCCGTCGCCGTCGGAGACCGCCTGACCGCATACGTCGCCCGCATCACCGACGACAACCGAATCGACATCAGTCTCCAACAGTCCGGACTCGCACAGGTCCGCGATTCGGCCGAAACCCTCCTGCGCATGCTGCGCGAAAACGGCGGGGTCCTCCCCCTGAACGACGACAGCGACCCCGAAGTCATCCGGCAAAGCACCCGCATGAGCAAGAAAGTCTTCAAACGCTCGCTCGGCATGCTGCTCAAACGCGGCACGGTCGAGGTCCTCGACGACGGTATCCGTCTGAAAAAATAAAACCGCAAGCGACCATGCCGAAAATCAATACCGCGGAGCGCGTCTCCCGCGAAGTCTCCGACAACTTCGTCTTCCAGCGCTCGCTGCTCGCCTATCACGCCGCCGCAGAACGCATCGCAGGCGACGTGCTCGAAATCGGAACCGGGGCCGGGTACGGCATCGAGGTCGTGGCGCCCAACGCCCGGCGGTTCGTCACCATCGACAAGCACTGCCCCGCTCCCGAACTGCTCGCCCGTCCCGACGTCGAGTTCCGGCAGGCCGTCGTCCCGCCCCTCGGATTCCCCGACGAAACGTTCGACTGCGTGATCTCGTTCCAGGTCATCGAGCACATCCGCAACGACCGGCTGTTCGTCCGCGAAATCCACCGCGTACTGCGCCCCGGAGGCCGCTTCATCGTCACGACGCCCAATGCCCCGATGTCGCTCACGCGGAATCCCTGGCACGTGCGCGAATACACCGCCGACGAACTCCGCGAACTCCTCGACTCCGTATTCCCGCAGGTCGAAGCACTCGGAGTCTTCGGAAACGAGCGCGTCGCAGCCTATTACGAGAAAAACCGACGCGGCGTGGAGCGCATCACGCGATTCGACCCTCTCGACCTTCAACACCGGCTCCCCCGCTGGATGTTGCAGATCCCCTACGACCTGCTCAACCGCCTCAACAGGCGGCGGCTCCTCCATGAAAACAACGATCTGACAACCTCGATCCGCATGGACGACTACCGCATAGGTCCCGTCGCCGAGGGATGTTACGACCTCTTCTTCATCGCTACGAAATAACGGTATCCGAGGGCGGAACGAACGTCCGACAGCCGGTTTCCGCGACGGAAAAATCGGGCGGAAGCTGTCGGAAGAGTTCGGGTTTCGAACAATTTCTGTTCGTTTTCCCGCCACGAATTCAAGAAACTGCAATTTTTATTTGTTTTTCTCGTTTTTTTTATACTTTTGCAAATCGGTCATAAGGGCCGCAAGCCCTGTTGGACGACCAAACTGCTGATTGTCAAAAACTTAAAATTTTATAACTATGTATTGGACGCTGGAACTGGCCTCGAAGCTCGAAGATGCACCCTGGCCCGCAACGAAAGACGAGTTGATCGACTATGCGGTTCGTTCGGGAGCTCCGCTCGAAGTGCTCGAAAACTTGCAGGAGATCGAAGACGAAGGCGAAATATACGAATCCATCGAGGATATTTGGCCCGACTACCCCTCCAAAGACGACTTCTTCTTCAACGAGGAAGAATATTAGTGCGGTTTTAAGCACGGAAACGATTATTAAATCCCTGTCAATCAATGAGATTGACAGGGATTTAATTTATACAGTATTTGACCGCCTCAATGCGAACAGACAGATAATTTATAGTTTTTCGGAGACTCTGTTGTCTAATAGGATAAAAATCTGAAACATGATGGAACAGAAGGAACAGGAATTCACCCGATTGGCAGAAATGCACAAGACCCTTGTCTATACCGTCTGCTATATGTTTTCCGGAAGCAGAGAGGAGGCGGAAGACCTTTTTCAGGATGTGCTGGTCAGGCTCTGGAAAGGATATGACTCTTTCCGCGGAGAGTCGGATGTCAGAACCTGGATCTACCGCGTCAGTCTCAACACCTGCATAAACGCACAGAAAAAAAAGAAAAGAAAAACTACACATATCCCGTTAAACATCGATGTCGATTTCTTTGGAGAAATTAGCGACAGGACATTGCAGGTCAGACGCCTCTATGACAGGATAAACCGCCTCGGACTTGTCGACCGCGCACTGATTCTCTTGTGGCTCGAAGGGTTGTCTTATGAAGAAATCGGAGCTGTCATAGGCATTTCCGTAAAAAATGTCTCCTTCCAGCTTTACAGAATCAAAGAGGAACTGAAAAAATGAACATCTAAATCAATGGCTATGCAGAATGACAATTTATCCATGCAGGATGAACTCCGGCAGATGATGTCGGATTACGCGTATCTCAAAGCAGATATGGACAAGCAGGTGATAATCAACAGCCAACTTATGGAAATGGTTTTCCGGAGCAAGGTCAGGGTGCTGGATGCAAACAGAAGAACAACCCTGTACAGTGCAAGCGCAGCGATTCTCATCACATTGGCGGCTTCCTATCTCCGGGGACTTGACATGTGCCTCGCCGGTATGATTGCAGCATTCTATGTACTCATGCTGATCGGCTATGTACTCATATACCACAAACTCGGGAAAATAGAATACGGCACAGACAACGTCCTCGCGACGGTAACCAGATTAAGGAATTTCAAACGGAACTACATGATCGTCAATACGGTCTCATGGATTTTGGCGGTAGGCCTCATGTGCTTCTTATTTCCTGAAATCCACAACTCATTCCGCATCCCGGAGCGAGGCGTCGCTGCCATAACCTTTATGTGCGTTGCTCTCCTTGCAGGTATCTGTATCCAGTATTTTATCGACAAGAAAGTTCTCAACACCTGCAATGACATAATTAACCGTCTGAAAGACAGGACATGACCGACTATTCGTATCGAACCGGCTTGAAAAAAGGTTGCTTTTGCTTTCCCGTGCAGACAATCCAAAAACAAAAAGCCTCGTAAACTCATCGTTTACAAGGCTTTTGCTTCATTCGGACCTTCTCTTCCGGTTTTGCCCGGCTTCTCTTATCGGTCCCTGGCGGTGCGTAGGGGACTCGAACCCCTGACCCCGTGCGTGACAGGCACGTATTCTAACCAGCTGAACTAACGCACCGTTTTTCGTATTGCGAGTGCAAAGATAAGGCTATTTTTCAAATTAGCAACTTTTTTTCCGCACTTTTTTGCAATTCTCCCTTTTTCCTACCCCCCCCCGGTTCCAAAACTTCGGAGATCCGGATCCCAGCCGGATCCGGCCGTAAGCCGCCGGGACATCGAAAAAACGGATACATGCCGGAAATATCAAAATCCACCGCCGGAACCGCCCTGACGACTCCGAACGCCAATCCGCCGCCAGAACCGCCAGAACCGCCAGAACCGCCAGAACCGCCACGGCCCGCCGATCAGGGAATCCACAACGTCTCCTCAACCCCGAAATGAAGCGTCAGGTATCGGCCCAGCACGTAGAAGTAATCCGAAAGGCGGTTCAGCCACATCAGAACCGCACCATCCGTCCCGTACGCCGCATCCGCACGCAGCGCAGCACGCTCCGCACGCCGGCAGACCGTCCGGCAGACATGGCTCAACGACACCGCCGGGTGTCCCCCCGGAATCGTGAACTTGTCGATCGCCGGAAGCGTCGCCTGCATCGCGTCGATCCGCCCCTCCAACCAGGCAACCGAATCCTCCGGAAGCGGCGGCAGCTTCCCGCGGCCCTGTTCGTCGGCCGCCAGCAAAGCCTCGACCGTCATCATCCGCGAAAGGATCCGGTGCAGGTCGTCTACCGTCCCCGCAAGCCGTGCATCATCCCGCAGGTGGTCCGTCAGCAATGCCGTGAAGGCACTCAACTCGTCCACCGTACCGTAGGCTTCGACCCGTTCGTCCGTCTTCGGGACCCGCGTCCCCCCGATCAGGGAGGTTTGGCCCCGATCGCCCGTCTTCGTGTAAACCTTCATATCCGGAAATGTTGTTTCGGCAAGTGATTGTTGAATATCAGCAGGTAGGCCCGGTTGTCCACCGTCGTCGAACGGTGCCCCGCAACGATCTGCGCGCACAGCGCCTGACGATCCCGACCCTCATAGGGCGACAGCACGGCAACCGTATGACGCCCCTCGGACGCCGCTCGGACCAGCGCCAGCGTCTCCGCACGCGGAAGGTCGCGCGTGGCGATGCACAGATCCGCATCCGCACGATTCATGCCGAAGGTCGCATAGCCGCAATGGATCATCAGATTCTGCAACTGGACCGCCCGACGACGCGAAAGCCCCGTGCCGAGCAACGCTTCATACAGCGACCGGTCGCCCGGAAGCAGCTCCCGGCGCATGAAGACCTCCCGCACGATGGCGTAGACAAACGGCGAGTGGACGCCGTGTCCCCGGAAATAGCGCGCCCGCGAAAGGCGGTTGCGAAGTTCCGAAACCCGTCGCGGAAGATGCAGGGTCAGGCGATGGCCGGCCAGTTTCATCCCTTTTGTTTTTTCAGTTGGCCCGCCAGACGACCCGTCGAAAAGGCGATTTGGAGGTTATAGCCGCCCGTATTGGCGTCCAGGTCCAGCACCTCGCCCGCAAAGTAGAGGCCCGGGACCTTCAACGACTCCATCGTCGCGGGATTCACCTCCTCGCAGCGCACCCCGCCGGCCGTAGTCACGGCGTATTCGAACGGTGCATAGTCCGTAATGGGGAAGGTCAGCCCTTTGAGCGTCCGGATCAGACGCGCAACCCGCTCGTCGGTGAGCTTGCCCACGTACTCCTCCGCAGGGATGTCCAGCTCCCGCGCCAGCGGACGGACCAGCGGCTGCGGAACCAGTTTGCGGAGCAGCTCGCCGAAAAACTCCGTCGGAGCCAACTCGGCACGCTCCCGCGCAATGCGTTCGCGCAGGATCTCTTCGCTCAATGCCGGTTTCAGGTCCACGACCAGTTTCACGCGGCGCTCGTCGATCAGCGCATCCACCGCATCGCGGCTCATGCGCAGCGCAACGGCACCCTCGATCCCCCGATCCGAAAAGCCCAGTTCGCCGAACTCCTCGCGCGCCGGAACATTGTCAATATAAAGTGTCGCGCGGATGTTCCGCAGCAGCAGCTTGTGCAGGCTGCGCACCATCGGGTGCGACGTCACGAGCGGCGTCAGCGACGGCCGCAGCGGCTCGATCGTGTGGCCCAGGTCCGCGGCAAACGCATACCCGTCGCCCGTCGAACCCGTCGCCGGGTAGGAGACCCCGCCTGTGGCAAGGATCACAGCCGGGCACTCCTCCTTGCGTTCGAAGCCCCGTTTATTAAGGTATTTCACGCCGAAAACCCGGCCCCCGAGGGTCAGGATGCCCGTAACCCGCGTATCGTAGCGGATCTCAACGCCGTTGTCGACGCAGTAGTCCAGCAGCGCATTGGCGATGTCCCACGCCTTGCCGCTCTTCGGGAAGACCCGGTCGCCGCGCTCCACCTCCAGCTTCACGCCCTGTCGCTCGAAAAAGCGGATCGTCGCCCGGTTGTCGAAGCCCGCAAACGCCGACGCAAAAAACGCCCCGTTCGTGCGGACCTGCGAGGCGAACTCCTCCGCCGGACGCGCATTCGTCACGTTACAGCGGCCCTTGCCCGTGATGCGCACCTTGCGCCCCGACTTCTCCATCTTTTCCAGCAGCAGGACCCGCTTCCCGTTCCGTGCCGCCGTGCCCGCGGCCATCAGGCCCGCAGCCCCGGCTCCCACGACGATCACGTCGTATCCCTGTTTTTCCGTCTGTTCTTCCATACGGCTGCAAAATTAGGAATTTAATGCGAAATTTTTCATTTTTAAATCCCTTTTCACTACCTTTGCGCCCGAAAAAAATCGTTCTATCTATGTTGAGCAGAAGATTACTCCGCATCAAGGTCATCAAGGCTCTCTTCGCACACATCAAGTCCGGAGCCGACAACATGATGGCGTCGGAAAAAAACCTCATGGCCTCCGTCGACAAGGCCTACGATCTCTATTTCCAGATCCTTGTCCTCCCCGTCGAAATCGCCCGTTACGCCGAACAGCGGCAGGAAATCGCAAAACAAAAGAAACTGCCCACATTCGAAGACCTCAACCCAAACACCAAATTCGTCGACAACGCCGTCATCCGGACCATCGCAAACTCCGACGCCGTAAACGACCGAATCGCAGCCCGGAAACTCGGTTGGACCAAATACCCCGAAATCATCCGCACACTCTATACCCAACTCACCGAAAGCGAGTACTACAAGGAGTACATGCTCCGCGAGGAACGATCCTTCGACGACGACAAACGCCTGCTCGAAGAATTCTTCAAGGAACTCCAAAACTCCGAAAGCCTCGACGACGTCCTCGAGGAGATCTCCATGCTCTGGACCGACGACCTCCCCTACATCGTCGTCATGATCCTCCGCACCCTCTCCGGACTCCGGGCCTCCCACACCGAAATCCGCGTCCCCGCGAAGTTCAAGAGCGAGGAGGATCCCGAATTCGTCAAGACGCTCTTCGAAAAGGCCCTCATCAACTACAACTCCTATCAGGACTACATCGAGAAATTCACCGCTAACTGGGATGTCGAGCGCATCGTCTTCATGGACAACCTCATCATCGGAACCGCCATGGCCGAGCTCACCTCCTTCCCCTCGATCCCCGTCAAGGTGACCCTCGACGAGTGGATCGAAATCTCGAAGTACTACTCCACGCCCGGAAGCAGCACCTTCATCAACGGAGTCCTCGACAAGATCGTCGCCTCCCTTACCGAAGAGGGACGCATCAAAAAGGCCGGGCGGGGACTTATCTGATTCCTGACAGGCTCTATGTTCCCCTCCCGATACCTCCTCCGCGGAATGCTCCTCACGGCCGTCGTCGCGGGACTCGCCGCCTGCAAGCCCCGGACCGCAGCCCGACAGCTGCCCCCGGCGGGCCGCATCATCGCACTCACGGACTCCGTTCTTCGGAACGGAGGGTCGGATACCATCCGCTTCGGGCATCTCGGATCCGGCGAAATCGCCCTGTCCCGACTCCGCATCGAGAACCGGACCGAAAAGCCCGTCGTCGTCACCTCCTACCGGACCAGCTGCGGATGCACGTCGCTCGAATTTGACAAACAGCCCGTTCCGCCCGGCGGAACCCTCCCCGTAGAGATCACGTTCGACTCCCGCGGCGAGCACGGATGGCAACTCAAAAGCGTCGAACTCCTCATCGCCGGGGCGCCCAGGACATTCCGCCTGCTCGTCGAAGCCGATATTGACTGATCTCTTGTTTTTTCGACAATATTTTCTATCTTTGTCGCGTTAACTTTTCCAAACACCCGGAATTTTCACTTAAAAACAGAACAAACATTATGATTCAATTCCTCGAAACCGTTCCCATGAAACCGCAGCCGGGATTCATGGAGCAGTACAGTTTCATCATTATGATCGCGCTGATGGTGCTGGTGCTCTGGCTCTTCATGTGGCGTCCCGAAGCCAAGCGCCGCAAGCAGATGCAGGCTTTCCGCGACGGACTCAAAAAGGGTGACAAGATCATCACCGCCGGCGGAATCTACGGCACCGTCAAGGAGATCAAGGAGAACACCCTGCTCATCGAGGTCGACAGCAACGTCACGCTGCGCATCGACAAGAACATGGTCGTGGCCGACAACTCCAACGCACAGCGTCAGTAAGAGACCGAGGGAGGGGCCGAAACAGCCGTCCCGGAATCGGAGAACCGGCGGGGCCGAAGGAAGGGGCCGAAACAGCCGTCCCGGAATCGGAGAACCGGCGGGCCGAAGGGAGGGGCCGAAACAGCCGTCAGGCCGAAAAGGCCGCAGTTCCGCTGGGCGTAAAGTCGCCCCCCCGAAGCCGAAATACCGCTTACCATCGACCGGAAAAAGAGCCGCATCCACGCGCTGGATGCGGCTCTTTTCCCTCCCCGACCCCGGCTCCGTTTGGCGGAAACGATCCGCTTTCGTATATTTGCCACCCGCAACGAAAATCCGAACACACCATGATCCAGAAAATCACGCACACCTGTCAGGGAACCTGCTCCCGACAGATTGATATTGAGATCGAGGACGGTATCGTCCGCCGGGTCTCCTTCACCGGCGGCTGTCACGGAAATACCCGGGGAGTAGCCGCCCTCGTCTGCGGCATGGAGGTCGGCGAGGTCATCCGTCGACTCGAAGGAATCGACTGCAACCACAAGGGAACATCCTGTCCCGACCAGCTCGCCCGGGCCCTCAAATCCGCCCTGTAACGCAGCGGAATGCGCCCCTGAATAACCCGCACCCCCCCCTGCCGCGCAACAGAAAATGGATCTGTAAGACCGAAAAGCCGGTTCGGAACGGATTTTGCACCTCCGCTTCCCGAATCAAACTTACAGAAAAATGTACTTTATCTGGTATCTGCTTATCGGACTGGCTGCCGGGTGGCTCGCCAATCTGATCGTCAAGGGCTCCGGCTCCGGACTCATCGTAAACCTCATCGTCGGATTGATCGGCGGAATCCTCGGCGGATGGATCTTCTCCCTGATCGGCTGGATCCCCGTCGGAACCCTCGGAAGTCTCGCCACGGCCGTAATCGGCGCCATCCTCCTGCTCTGGATCGCCGCATGGATCTCCCGCCGCAAAACACATGCGGCGAAAAAACAGAACAGCCGATGAGTGCCCCGAAGCACGATCCCGATGCCGAAGACCTGGATGCCATCACGCTCCTGAACGGCAGAATCGACCGATCGACCCGCTGCTCCGACCTCCCGGATCCGAAGAACCCCGAATCCCCGGACCGAAGACAATCGGCACAGAAAACACCGGCAAAGGAGATGCCCCGGGACAAGGCCGGAAAACAGGAAATACCCCGGCCCCGGAGCTGAAACCCGCCAGAAACCGCTCCGCCCATACCGGACCGGCATCTCTCGATAAAACAGAAAAAGGTGGTCTTGCGACCACCTTTTTCAGGTTGAGCTGCCGGGACTCGAACCCAGAACGACAGAACCAAAATCTGCTGTGTTACCATTACACCACAGCTCAAACTCGCGCTCGAAAGCGGGACAAAGATAACGAAAAATTTACAATTCCAAATCCCGGCATCAAAAAATCCGCATATTCGCCCCGAACCAACGACGAGTCTCCCGTATGCCGGGACCGTCAACCGAGTTTCGACATGAACTTCTCCCGGTCGACGATATAACGCACGTGCGTCCCCTCGCCGATCATGCCCTGCGCGTCGCGCGCCCCGACGTTGAAGGTCAGTTTGCGGCCCTCGACCGCCGTCAGAACCGCCGTCGCCGAGATCTCCGCCCCCAGTCCCGACGGTTTCAGGTGCGTGGCGTTCATCTCCGAACCCACCGTCGTCGAACCCGCAGGCAGCGAACCCGCAACCGCATCCATCGCCGCGTGTTCCATCAGTGCAATCATCGCCGGCGTCGCAAACACCGGAAGGTCGCCCGAGCCCATCGCGGCCGCCGTATTCTCCGCCGTCACCGTCGTGACGCTGCGGGCTGAAAGTCCTGTTTCAAGCATCTTCTTTTCGTTTTTTTACTGTTCGTGATCCGTTCATTCGCAACCCCGTCGGTCTGCATCGCCCCGCCCGCCGGATCCGCTGACCCGACGCGGAGATTTGCTCCTCCACGGAACTTTTCCTATCTTTGCACAGACCCGGAGCCCGTGCAAAGATACGCAAAGTCGTGCGCCGGGCCAAATGAAAACGTCATTTTCGGATTCGGATGTCCCGGGGATGGACCCCGTGAATAGAGAGATAAGATCGATGGCCGTGAAAAAGTGGATCCTGCTCCTCCTCGCCCTGGGGGCCGCACTCTCCGGAGTGCAGGCACAGGGGGGCCGCGGGTTCTGGCATCAGGAGTGGGAGGTCGAGAACGGGGATTCGATCCCGATGGTACACATCCTCCCCGTCTATGTGTTCAGCCGCCCGGTCGACCTGCGCAGATACAGAAGGCTGGTCGAGGCCGTCAAGAAGGTATACCCCATCGCCAAGATCGCCCGCGCGAAAATGGCAGACATGGAGGAGGAACTCTGCCGGCTCCCGACCAAAAAGGCACAGAAAGAGTACATCCGGAAAATATACCACGAAATCAAGGAGGAGTACACCCCCGTAGCAAAACGCATGACCCGCACCGAAGGACGCGTCCTGCTCAAACTCATCGACCGCGAAACCGAATATACCGCCTATGAGGTCCTCAAGGAGTTCCGCGGAGGATTCGTCGCCGGATTCTGGCAGGGAATCTCCAAAATATTCGGGCAGGACCTCAAATCCCACTACGACAAGGAGGGTGAAGACCGGATGATCGAGCAGATCATCATCTACTACGAAGCCGGACTGATCCGCTGATCCCCGTTCCGCCGCAAACACCCGACCGACGGCCCGGAAAAGTGTCGGCACACCCCCTTGCGGATGCCGGAACCGCACCCGCGGAGACCCGGTTGAACAGATCCGAAGCCCCGGGCAGAAACGGACGAAAAAGTTTCCAGGACAGGGTGCGCTTTGAAGAGCCCTTTCAAATCGACAAAAATTCCGGTTCGTCAGCGTTTTTCCCGAATTTGATTACAAATCGTAACTTTTCATATCCCCTATAAACGCGATCGATATGCCGCTCCTTTTTTTCGGTCGCAACAGCACCTGTTTTCCGGCTCCCAAAATGGAGAACCAATTCACAAAACCCTCTAAAATACGCACATAAAGCCATTTTTGGTAGATTCAGGGGCTCAAAGAAAAGAAAACAACGCACCCTCCGGGACCCTCGTTTCTCCAACCGCTTTTCCGCAAAAACAGGCCGTTTCCCCCCTTTTTTCAAATTTTGAAAATTTTTTTTATCTATTTTTTCACCTTTTCGGTTACAAATCGTAACATCAAAACAAACAACTGTCAATCAATATATTAAATTATTTGAGAAATGCAGCTGAAAACACGATTCAGCCCACCGCACTTACATTCCAGCCTCACATACGACTTGTTTTAATCATTTATAATCCCTTCTTTTGCACCGACAGAAAGAATTTCACCATGCAAAAAACAAAATCTTTACTCCTGAAATTCGCTTTCCTGTTGTGTGCATTTCCCGCCTTAGCCCAAGGGGGGGGGAAATCCATCACGGTTAGCGGTCTCGTCACGTCGGCCGAGGACAAAAGCCCTCTGATCGGCGTACACGTGATTTCCGGAAACGCAAGCGGCGTCAGTACGCTCGCCGACGGCTCCTACTCCATCGCCGTCGCGCCCGGAACCATCCTTTCTTACCACTACATCGGTTACAAGGTCGTCGAATTCACCGTCCCCGACGGGAATGCCCGGATCACACACAACGTCGAACTCCAGCCCGAAGCACAGGCCCTCGACGATGTCGTCGTAATCGCATACGGCGTCCGCAAAAAGGGAACCATCGCCGGATCCGTATCCACCGTCAAGGCCGAAAAGGTCGAGTCGACACCCACCGCGGCTTTCGACCAGGCCCTCCAGGGACAGGTCCCCGGCCTGACCGTCCTCTCCAGTTCCGGTGAACCCAGCGTCGCCGCAACCATGAATATCCGCGGTACGAACTCCATCAACTCCGGGACGGCTCCCCTCTACATCCTCGACGGTATCGCCATCTCAAGCGGTGACTTCAACGCCATCAACCCCGCCGACATCGAGTCGATTTCCGTGCTGAAGGACGCCTCGTCGACCTCGATCTACGGCGCCCGGGCCGCAAACGGCGTGATCGTGATCACCACCAAGCGCGGACGAATGGCCGAAAAACCCAACATCACATACCGCATGCAGCTCGGATTCTCCCAGCTCGCAAAGGGAAACTGGGACCTGATGAACACCGCCGAGCGAATCCAGTATGAAAAGGAGATCGGACTCTCCTCCGGAAAGGACTACGACCTGTTGGGCAAAACCGACATCTGCTGGCTCGACGAAGTATACAACAGCGCCGCCATGCTCCAAAACTACGAGCTCTCCGTATCGGGCGCCAACGAAAAGACCAATTACTTCGTTTCCGGCGGCTACTACAGCCAGGAGGGTATCGCCCTCGGATCGAACTTCGACCGCTACTCGCTCCGCGCAAACATCGAACAGAGAGCCGCCAAGTGGCTCAAAATCGGGACCAACACCATGCTCAACTACCAGAACATCGAGCAGGCCGACGACGGCGAATACAGGCTCGTCACCCCGATCTCCGCGGCCCGCTTCATGCTCCCCTACTGGAACCCGTACCGTCCCGACGGATCGCTCGCTTCGGTAAATGACGGCTCCTGGCTCGGAGACGGGCAGAACCCCCTCGAATGGCTCGAAAACAACCGCCGCGAATACAAGAAATACAAACTCGTGTCGAGCCTCTTCGCCGAAGCGACCATCATCGACGGCCTGACCTTCAAGTCGCAGTTCAACGTCGACTACACCCACATGACCGGGTTCGGCTCCTCCACCCCGAGCTATGCCCCCAACCTCGGCGAAGGAAGCGCCCAGCGCATGTCCACCGACGGCCTCACGCTCTCGGTCACCAATACCCTGAACTACCAGTTCCGCGTAAACGGCAAGCACGCCTTCAACTTCCTCCTCGGCCAGGAGGGCCTCGACTACCACTACGAGGACTTCTCGATCCTCACCGAAGGCCAGAACAACGACAAACTCGTCAATATCTCCTCCGGTACCCGCACCTCGTCGTGGCTCGACACCACCGACAACGACTATGCCTACCTCTCGTTCTTCGGGCGTGGCGAGTACAACTACGACGACCGCTACTATGCCGACTTCTCGATCCGTGCCGACGCCTCGTCGCGCTTCGGCGCCAACCGCCGCTGGGCCGGATTCTGGTCCCTGGGCTTCATGTGGAACCTCCGCAACGAAGGTTTCATGGAGGGGGCACGGCGCTGGCTCACCAACGCCCAGATCGCCGTCAGCACCGGTACCTCGGGCAACTCCTCCGTACCGAACAACTACGTGCACCTGGCCCTCGTGAGCGGAGGCCTCGACTACTACGGCAATGCCGGTATGGCCCCCAGCCAGCCCGCCAGCGAGGACCTCGGGTGGGAGAAGCTCTGGACCACGAACCTCGCCTTCCACCTCGGATTCTGGAACCGGCTCAACGTCGACCTCGAACTCTACAACAAACGCACCACCGACATGCTCATGCAGGTGCCCCAGTCCTACGCCTACAAGGGTTACGGATACTATTGGGACAACATCGGCGTGATGGTCAACCGCGGCGCCGAAATCAACCTCTCCGGTACGGTCGTCGCCGCGAAGGACTTCATCTGGACCCTCAACGCGAACGTCTCCTACAACAAAAACAAGATCGTCGAGCTCTACAACGGCGTACAGGAGTATGAAATGGCCGCCACGTCGATGAAACTCGTCGTCGGACACGACTCCGGAGAGTTCTACGTCAACCGCTTCGCCGGCGTGAACCCCGCCAACGGCGACGCCCTCTGGTACACCAAGGACGGCGAAATAACCACCGAAATGCGCGACGAAGACAAGGTCCTCGTCGGGAAAAGCATGTACGCCCCCTGGGCCGGAGGCTTCGGGACGACCCTCGCCTGGAAGGGAATCTCCCTCTCGGCGCAGTTCTCCTGGGTCGCCGACCGCTGGATGATGAACAACGACCGCTACTTCGACGAATCGAACGGCCGGTTCAGCACCTACAATCAGTCGCGCAGACTGCTCGACCGCTGGAAACAGCCCGGTGACAACACCGACATCCCCCGCCACGGCGTCTATACCGAATTCGACGACCGCCTGCTCGAAGATGCCTCCTTCCTGCGTCTGAAGAACCTCATGATCAGCTACACATTCCCCGAGGAACTGATCCGCAAGACCCGGTTCATCAGCGGCCTGAAAATCTATGCCCAGGCGCAGAACCTGCTGACGTTCACCAAGTTCTCGGGTCTCGACCCCGAAGGCGTGGGCAACATGTACCAGGCCCAGTACCCCATGTCGCGGCAATTCACCTTCGGCCTCGACCTCATGTTCTAAAACGATTGACGACAACCATGTTACGAAATATAAAAACCCTTATCGCCGCAATGCTGCTGGTAGGCGCGACCTCGTCGTGTCTCGACAAACTGCCCGAATCGGCCATCCCCGAAGGCGAGGCCATGCAGACCTTCGAAGACGCGGAACAGATCCTGACCGGAATCTATGCCGGACTGAAAAGCAGCTCGCTCTTCAGCGGGACCCTCACCGTCATGCCCGACATCCAGGCCGACCTGGCCTATGCCGTCGAGGACTTCTCGAATACATACGGACCCGCCTGGCTCTGGAACATCCTCTCCACCGACAGCGACGTCGAATCCGTCTATGCCGGGCTCTACGCCATCATCAGCCGCTGTAACTTCTTCCTGGAGCGCATCGGCCAGGTCAAGCAGCAGGAGACCGATGTCGACAACCTCACCTATCTGGATTTCTACACCGGTGAGGTGTACACCATCCGGGCCCTCTGCTACTCGAAACTCATCGAGTGCTTCTGCA
Organism: Alistipes sp. An66; assembly: GCF_002161445.1. Classification (GTDB taxonomy): domain Bacteria; phylum Bacteroidota; class Bacteroidia; order Bacteroidales; family Rikenellaceae; genus Alistipes; species Alistipes cottocaccae. Next base: position 123,834 of record NZ_NFHT01000006.1, on the reverse strand, counting down.
AGGCCTACGATCCCGATACGGCCGAGAACGAACTCGGTGTCGTGCTGCGCTCGAAGTACTCCGAGCCCGAGCCCATGAAGCGCGCCTCGCTCAAGGCCTCCTACGAGTTCGTACTGGAGGACCTCCGCCACGCCGAGGAGCTGCTCGACAACGACTACGACCAGTACAACTCCATCTACGCCACCGCCGCCGCCGCACAGGCTCTCCATGCCCGCGTGGCCCTCTACATGCAGGACTTCCAGACGGCAATCGACTACGCCTCGAAGGTCATCGACAACAAGGCCGGAATCAAACTCACCGACGTCTCGGTCATCTCCGGCTCGACGACCTACCTCGCCTACATGTGGGCATACGACTGGGGTACCGAGATCATCTGGCAGATCGGATACACATCCACCTCCTATGGCGGAGCCCTCGGACAGGTGTTCCTCAACATCAACCGCGACTACCAGCACTACTATCCCGACTACGTCCCCGCACAGTGGGTGCTCGACGCCTACGCCACAGGCTACGACCTGCGGTACAGCACCTACTTCCAGGAGGTAACGACGGGATATGCCAACGGCCTGACATGGCCCGTACTGGTCAAGTATTTCGGTAACCAGGAGCTCATCGCTGCCGACAAACTCTACATGTACTGCATGCCCAAGCTCTTCCGCCTGTCGGAGCAGTATCTGATCCGGGCCGAGGCCTACTGCCGCCTCGATACCCCCAACTTCGCCGCTGCCGGAAAGGACCTCTCCGACCTGCGCCAGAAACGATACAGCGGAGGGGCCGGCGCCATCACCGTCAGCGCCGACAACTGGCTCGAAACCATCTCCGAGGAGCGCGTGCGCGAGCTCTACATGGAGGGATTCCGCCTCAACGACCTCAAACGCTGGCACATGGGATTCGAGCGCACGCCCCAGTCGTGCTCGCTCGCCGAAGGCAGCTCGCTCAAGATCGAAGCCGATGACCCCCGGTTCGTATGGCCCATCCCGCGCCACGAACTCGAAGCTCCCGGTTCAGAAATCGAGCCCAACGAGAGCAACAACTAACGCATTCAACGATTTCAAAGACCTATACCCAATATGAGACGAATTACCGCAATACTGTGTGCGACCGCCCTGGCCGGCCTCTTCGCTGCAGGATGTAACTCGGATAAAAAAACCTACTCCGATGCCGAATACATCATGTTCGCCGACACCCTGTCGACCAACATGGTATTCCCGGACGGGGCCTATTTCTCGATTCCGGTTGCATCGACCGTCGCCTGCGACTACGACCGCACCTTCGCCGTCGAGGTCATCGACCAGGGCAGCAACGCCATCGAAGGCTACCACTACCGTCTGAAATCCAACACGATCACCATCCCCGCCGGAGAACGTACCGCCAATGTCGAGGTCGCAGGTATCTATGACCATATTCAGGATACCGACTCCCTGGGATTCAAGCTCCACCTGCTGGTCCCCGACCAGGTACACTGGACCGGGCTCTATGCCGGCAGCGACTACACGAAAGTCGTCTTCTACAAGGGTTGCGACTACGATCTGGACGCCTTCGACGGCTGGTGCGTGGTCACGTCGCTGCTGCTCTACGACTACCCCAGCGCGCTGGATCAGAACTACCAGCGGTTGATCCTCACCGAGAAGCACCCCACGGAGCCCAATACGATCATCCTTCACGACTTCCTCTACGACGGCTATGACGTCACCATGCGGCTGACGAACGACGACCCCATGGAACCCGTCATCGAAATGGACGAGGATCAGGTCCTCAGCGATGAACAGACCGTCTTCGGGCAGATCAATGCCGACAACAAGATCCTGGGTACCGTGAGCCCCTATTACGACTCTTACTACAATACGTGCCAAAAATACGCATCCATCTGGCTGTACGTCTATCTGAAAGACCTCGGAACGATGGTGGGAACGGTCGGACATTACTACAATGTCCTGGAATGGGTATCGCTCGAAGAGGCCGTGCGGCTGAAAATCGAAAACAACATGTCGGGGGCTCGGGACCCCAGAGACGATCCGGATTATCCCCGCAACAATCAGGGCAACGCGGATCGGGAATAACATGCGAACGATTCAAAAATCCCATTCTCTTTAATTATAGTACAACTAAACGCAATGTCTTATGAAAACCAAGATTTTACACTGGACATCGGTTCTGTTGGCAAGTTCGGCCCTGCTGCTCTCCGCCTGCTCGGAGGACAACGGCAAAGACACGAGTGATCCTACCCCCGTATTCCCGGATATGGCCACACTGAACATCCCGGCGGGTGAGACCTCCTGCAACGTCTCATTCACTCCCAATATGGACTGGACCGTGAGCATCCCGACCGATGCCGAAACCTCGAAGTGGTTCAGCCTGAGCGACGGCGTCGTAGAGACCTCCTCGATCTCGGGCAAGGCCAGCACCGAACCCGTCACCATCCAGGTAATCACGACCGACCAGGATGTCTATGACGAGACCCCCTCGTGCGAAGTGTCGCTCACCATGGGCGGACAGACCCAGGTCATCGCCAAGGTTACCCGTCAGACCGCCGCACGCGAATTCGACATCTATCTGTCGGGATTCCTCACGGACGAGGGTACGCAGGAGGCGTATGACTTCTCCTACGAATACAGCGAAACCCCGGTTGCCAAATACACGGAGAGCAGCGTGCCCGAAGTGGCCCCCGAGGGAGCACCGGAGTTGATCTGGTTCACCGGAAAGACCGGATACATGCAGGTATTCAAGGCGGAGAGCAACTTCGAGTGGCTCGCCTCGACCCCCGACTGGCTCACCTTTACGGCACGTCCCATGGAGGGCGAGTACTTCGTCACGGCCGACTTCGCACAGATCACCGAACAGGAGATCAACGGTGCCATCGGCATGATCGACTTCTATGACAGCAACATCGACCCCGCTACGGATCCGGGCAACAACGCCCACAACCGCTACTGCTTCGTCCTGCCCGATTTGACCAAGGTAGTCCGCAACGGCTCGGGCGCAGCAACCGCCGCCTTCTCGTTCAATGCCGAAGGGTATGCCGTCGATTCCAACGGTACGGTCAGCGAAGAAAAGTCGAGCACTGGAAGTCTGTACAGCGCCAAAGACGTGGTATTCTATATCGGCGAAAAGAAAGGCGAGTGGTATTATGGCTACGAGGCATCCCAACACGATTGGGTGACAATCGCGGATTCGTGGGATGAGAAGGGCAGTGCCTTCCAGCTGCACGACTATACCGTCAGCGTCAAGGCCAACGAGGGTGAAACCCGCGAAGTGCTCGTAATTGCCCTGCCGAAGGTCCTCGCCGAGAAGATCACCGATCCCAACTTTGACCTTTTCAACACCGAAAGTACCGACGTCAAGGAGGAGTACAAACAGTATGTCTGCGCCACCATTGAACAAGCGGGTGAAGGCGGAAGCGAAGGCGGATTCTCCATCTCGGAGAGTGAAAGCAACCAGATGTATCAACAACTGGGTTACTATACGTTTGAGGATCTGACCAACGGAGATCCCGATGCCGATGAGGACATCGCCAACAACTGGGATGTTATCGAAGCCGGAGGCAAACTGTACCGATTGACCTATAAATCTTTCGACCTGATGGGAAGCATCTCTTTCCTGTTGAACGGAGAATACGCCAACATCACAGCCTCATCGGCGGGGAATTGGCTGGGTACCGAATCCTATGACAACGAAATCTATGTCACCATGGATGCTCCAGGCAATACGTACACCGGCGGTCAGGGATTCATCCGCATTTACGACTCGAACAACAGCCAGCTGGCCTGCATCATCTGCATCCGAGAATTCTGACACCGACAGAAAGCAAAACAGGGCCCCGTTGAATGGGGCGGGGCCCCTGTTTTCAAAAACTATAATTAAAGAGTTTACAAGACATTAGTTTTCCATGAAACTTTTCAATTTCAAAACCATATTCGCCTTCGCCGCAGGTTGTGCCGCACTCTGCTCCGCAGCCTGTTCCGACGACGACGGTATCGACAACCGCGAAAGGGACTACGGATACATCCAGTTCAAAATCTACAAGGAGGCCTCCTATCCCGGAGCTCCCGCCTCGCAGTCCCGGGCCGTTGTCGATGAACTCGATTACCTGCATGCCGCCCGGAAACTGAGCGTCGAGCTCCGCTCCGGAAATACATCCATCGTGCAGACCATGGTCCTCAGCGCCGCCGACAACCAAAGCGCCGAATTCGGCCTGCGCAGCGACAAGCTCCAGCTCCTGGCCGGAGAGTACCAGATCGTATCCTTCAGCCTCTACGACGTGGACGATGAGGAGATTTACCGCGGTACGCCCGACCACTCCAATAACAACAATATCGTAAATATCGTCGCAGGCGGCCTGACCGTCCACGACCTCACGGCCAATGTCGCCCCCCGCGGCAAGGTCCGCTTCAACCTGATCAAGGACATTTCACAGCTCACCGGCGAGTGGAAATCCCGCGCCTCCTCGCGAACCCGGGAGTATACCTTCGACGAAATCGCCTATTTCGACGTCACCGTCCACAAGGTGAACTCCGACGAACAGGAGATCACCTTCACCTACCTGGAGTCCACCTTCTCGATCCACTTCGACGAGGAGGACCGCGAAAGCGACGACTTCGGGTATCAGACCTCGTCGATCACCTGCGACTCGCTCCTCTCGCTCCCCGCCGCAACCTACGAAATCACCGGGTTCGTCACCTACGACTCCAACAAACTCGTGCTCGAATCCCACACCGGAGAGGAGTTCCCCGACAGCAACTTCACCGTTGCGGACAACGAGACCGTCGATGCCGAAGTCCCCGTAACCCTCTACGAGGCCGACGAGTACATTCAGGACGGATACGCCCTGAAGGCCATCTGGGAGGCCCTCGACGGCGAAAACTGGTACTACGGAGGTCAGACCTACGCCAAGGGCTGCAACTGGGACTTCAACAAGTCCCCCGACCTCTGGACCACCCAGCCCGGTGTCGAGGTGCACTCCAACGGCCGCGTGGCCAAACTCGTGCTGAGCGAGTTCGGGATCAGCGGCGACATGCCCGCAGCCCTGGGCCAGCTCACCGAGCTCGTCGAGCTCTATCTCGGTACGCACAACGACATGAACACCGGAACCTACGACCCGATGCTCGACCAGTCGAAGTCGCTCGAAGAGCGGAACCGGAACCGGATGGAGTACAACCGCCAATATCTGGCCGCTACGCACATCCAGCCCCAGATGTCCTACCCCTGCGCCCTGGCCCTCAAGGAGCACAGCCTCACAAGCCCGGCCATGTACCTCTACGAACAGGGGTATACCGAAGACCAGATCTTCGACCGGAAAACCGGAAAACAACTCGAAATCCAGCCCAAGGATGTCATCGCCGGACGGTTCTGCAACAACCTCACGGGCCTGCCCGACGAAATCGGCAACCTGACCAAGCTCGAATACCTCTACATCGCCAACAGCCCCATCGCGGAACTCCCTTCGACGATCGGGAAACTGGAGTCCTGCACCCTGTTCGAAGTCTACAACTGCCCCAACCTCCACGGCCTGCCCGATGAGGTCAAAGAGATGCCCGCCCTGATCCAGGTCAACCTCTCCTGCAACAAGGGCACCGCCGAAAACCCCGGCTGGAGCAACGAGGAGATGTTGCAGACCATCCACAATCTGGCTGAAGGCAGCTCGCAGGGCGTCATTCAGATGCTCTACGCCCGCGACAACCTCCTCGAAGAGTTCCCCTCCGCAGACCTCGCCAAAATGGGACGTCTCGGACTGCTCGACTTGGCCAACAACAAGATCGGATCGACCGGCGACGGCTATATCGACGCCCCGGGCAACAACTTCAGACCCGTGGATTTATACCTCGACAACAACCTGATCAAGGGCTTCAGGACCGTCGACCACAACAGCCGCAGGATCTTCTGCAATACCGATGACCTGGATACCTTCTCGGCGTCGTACAATCAGCTCACGAAGGTCCCCGACATCTTCTCAAGCACCAGCGCGTATTTCCTCTCAAGCGCCAACTTCGCATACAACCAGATCGACGGCTTCGAAAACGCCGACGACGGAACCTATCAGGGTATCAACGTCACGACCTTCACCCTCTCGGGCAACCGGATCGAGAAGTACCCCGCCTGCCTGGCCAAGAGCAACTCGCAGATCAGCTACATCCTGCTGGCCGGTAACGGCATGACGGGATTCGAGGAGGAGTGCTTCACCAGCCCCAAGCCCACCCACATGGCCAACCTCATCTCGATCGACCTGACATACAACAGTCTGACGAAATTCCCCAAGGATTTCCATGCCGGATCGCTGCCCTATCTCTACGGAGTCGACGTCTCCTACAACAGCTTCTCGTCATTCCCCTGGGAGGCGACCGATGCCCTGACCCTGACGGTCTACGCCGTCCGCGGCCAGCGCGATGCAAACGGTAACCGCTGCCTGAAGGAGTGGCCTACGGGAATCTACAAGCACACCGGACTGAGAGGGCTCTTCGTCGGCTCGAACGACCTGCGGAAAATCGACGACACGATCTCCTACCTGATCTACAACCTCGACATCAGCGACAACCCCAACATCACGTTCGATGCCTCGGATATTTGCTACTACTGGCAGGCCGGCGCCTACAACCTGATCTACGACAAAACGCAGAATATCATCAACTGTCCCGAAATGCTCGAATAACCATGAAAATACGCAACCATATCGCAACCTCGCTCCTCGCGGCAGCGGCACTTCTGGCAGCCTGCTCCACGGCCGACGAATCCGTCGCTTTCGGAACCGACACCAACTCGATTTCCATCGATGCCGTCGGAGGTACGAAAAAAATCAAGGTCTCGGCCAATGAAAACTGGGTCGCCATCTCGAACGTGCCCTGGATCACCGTATCCCCTGCAAACGGATACAAGTCCACGGAGTGCAGCCTGAACATCGACTCGGCCATCACGAACACCGTCAGAAACGGCGTCGTGCGTATCGTCAAAACCGGAAACAGCGCCGAATACCAGGAAATCCGGATCGAACAGAAGGGATTCGATTACGCCATCACGCTCGACGAGCCGACGGTCAATATCGAAAACTACGCCTCGCTCGACAAACGCTACTTCGACGTCAAGGTCAGGACCAATGTCGATTTCGACGTCAAGGTCCCCGACGACAAGACCAGCTGGGTGAAGTTCGACCGCTATGACGTCGCTCTCGACCACGGGCTCCGCCCGCGCGAGGTCACCATCCGCTTCAACTGGGGCATCAACTCCGGAGACGAACGCTCCGCCGAAGTCTCCTTCGTCCCCACCTCGGAGAGCAACGTGACCTCCGAAATGCTCGCCCGCAACGACAAGCTCACCATCGAACAGAGCGCCGCAGAGCCTATCACCCCGAATTCGCGCGAAGGCGACTCCGTGGCCCTGCTCAGCATCGCCCGCACACTCGAAGTCTGGGCATCCAGTTGGGAAAGCTCCGGCGAAAAAATGGACAACTGGGCCGGCGTAACCCTCTGGGAAGAGGGAATGGAGGGGTATGTCGACTCGCTCAAGGGCCGTGTCAAGGCCGCCCGCTTCTACATGTTCTCCATCAAGGAGGGGATTCCCTTCGAGGTGAAATACCTCACCGCAGCCGAAGAACTGGAGTTCTACAGCAACGTCAACACCTTCCAACTCAGCCTCAGCACCGGCCCGTACATCTGCGAACTCAGCCAGCTGAAGCGCCTGACCATCGGTGCATACGGACTGACGGAACTCGACGAGAACTTCACCAACCTGCGGAACCTTGAGTACCTCGACCTGAGCAGCAACAACTTCGAGAAGATCCCCGACATCATCAACCCGACGAACTTCCCGAAGCTCCACGTCCTGCGCATGGCAAACAACCAGCGCCGCCTGGTCTACGATTTGAGCAACAACATCGCCACCAACTTCGGAGGCCTCTATCAGCATACCAAATATGACTCGAATATGGGCAGCTTCGGAGAATTCCCCTCGTGGCTGTTCAAATGGGAGCCCGGAGAGGTCACGACATCCGAAGGCGAGCAGACCGTTACGGGCCTCGACACGCTGATCCTCTCGGTGAACTATCTCCAGGGACCGATCCCCGACTTCAAGGACGACGAGTCGATACCCGTCTACACCGAGGCTCCCGACTCGCTCAAGGATGCTGCAGGGGAGTGTATCCTGGTCAAGAACCGGATCAAGCGCGTGATGCCCCAGTTGAGGATGCTCGCCCTGAACCTCAACCGTATGACCGGCGCCCTGCCCGACTGGGTGCTCTATCACCCGGCTCTCGACTGGTGGGACCCCTTCACGCTGCTGTTCAACCAGGAAGGAAAGGATGAGCAAGGCAATCTGGCCGGCTTCTCCAACGAACCCGCGAACATGGACTATTACTACCAGGCCTATCCGAAAAAGAAACTGGCCAACATGACCGATGAAGACGACGCCGAAAACGGCGACGACGCCGGAACCACGCGATAATAACGATTCGACAAGATGAAAATGAACAAATATCTCATATCGGCCTTCGGCGCCCTGGCGCTGATCGCCTTCAATGCCTGCTCAACCGAAGACCTCGCAGAACCCTCCGTTTCCACCGGCTCCGAATCCGCATCGGAGCCCGCGGAGATGGCCGGAGAGGTCATCGTGAAGTTCGATGCCGCGGTGAGCGACATGCTCGACGAACGCGGCCTGGCCCAAACCCGAAGCGGGGCTCCCGCCACACGCAGCGGAATCTACTCCGTGGACGAAGTCCTCGACATGCTCGGCGAATGCGAGCTGGAACGCATTTTCCCGGTAGACGCCCTCCACGAGGAGCGCACACGCGAGGCCGGGCTCCATCTGTGGTATGTAGTCCGCTTCAGCGACAAGTACAGCGTCGAGGAGGTCGTCGACCGGCTTTCGGCCCTCGGCGAGGTGCAGACCGCAACGCCCAACCGCACCATCAAACGCGCCTACCGCACCGACCGCAAGCCCGTCCCCTTCCCCAAGAGGCTGCTCAACGCCCCGGCAACCCGCGCCGACGGCGAGAACGGGTACGTCTACAACGACCAGCTCCTGAAATGGGAGTGGCACATCATCAACCGCGGCTACAAGGATTACTTCATCATCGATCCGGAGGAGGACCCCGAAGTGGCCAAAGCCAAATTCAAGGTCGGTGCCGATGTCAACTGCGAAAAGGCCTGGGAACGCTCGACGGGCGATCCGTCGATCGTCGTGGCCGTGCTCGACGAGGGTATCTACTGGCGTCACCCCGACCTGATCAACAACATGTGGATCAACGAGGGCGAAACCTACGGGGCTCGTGAAGACAACGACGGGAACGGCTATGCCGGAGACTACTACGGATACGACTTCGTCAACAACACCGGAATCATCTCGTGCGACGCCTCGGCCGACACGGGACACGGCACGCACGTAGCCGGAGTCATCGCCGCCCGCAACAACAACGGAATCGGAATCGCCTCCATCGCCGGAGGTACGGAAGAGAAGCCCGGAGTCAAGATCATGTCGTGCCAGATCTTCTCCGGAAGCGCGTCCAGCAACACCATCAACCTGGCCCGCGCCTTCAAGTATGCCGCCGACAACGGTGCCGTCATCCTGCAGTGCAGCTGGGGATACACATCCAGCGCGGCCAACGGATATGAAAACACCCCGGGCTTCGCGACCCAGGAGGAGTGGGAGGCAGCCTGCCCGCTGGAAAAGGCGTCGCTCGACTACTTCGTCTACAACGCCGGATCGCCAAACGGCCCCATCGAAGGCGGTATTCCCATCTTCTCCTCGGGAAACGAATACGCCCCCGCGGCCGGATTCCCCGGAGCCGCCGAGTACTGCATCTCCGTGAACTCCATCGCTGGCGACTACACCATCTCGACCTTCTCGAACTACGGGACCTTCTCGGACATCGCGGCCCCGGGCGGTGACCAGGACTACTACTTCGACTATGTCGACATCCGCGAAGACGGGGAGAAGGACCCGTCGGCCCCGGAGTATACCGCAGCCCGCGGTGCCGTGGGATGCGTGCTCTCGACCCTGCCCCCGCAGGTCAGCGACGACACCTGCTACGGCTACATGGAGGGTACCTCGATGGCTTGTCCTCACGTTTCGGGTGTGGCCGCCCTGGGACTCTCGTATGCCGCCCAGCTGCGCAAGCACTTCACGGCTGCCGAATTCCGCAAACTGATCGTCGAGAGCGTCACCCCCATCGACGAGTACCTCACCGGCGACAAGAAGTACTACCACTATGTGACCGACCTGGGCAAAACCTATCCCAGAATCTTAGAGCTGTCGCAATACGCCGGCAAAAGCGGAGGTCTCGTCAATGCCGACAAGCTCCTGGCCGCCGTCGAAAACGAGTCGGCCGGCACGGCGGTCTCCTTCCCGAACATCTACCTCGGAATCGGCGAGGAAAACAAGGTGATCGAGACCCCGGCCCGCTACTTCGTCAACGGAGAATCGCTGACCTACACCCTTACGATCGAAAACACCGCGATCGCTTCGGGCAAGATCGAAAACGGCAAGGCCGTATTCACCGGTCTGGCCGAAGGTGCCACCCCGGCATCCATCAAGGCCAGCAACGGTGAGACCCATTCGTTCAACATCACCGTCCGCAAGTCGGCCAACGGAAGCGGCTGGCTCTAACAGCCCGAAGAAAAAACCATGCTGCACCAAGGCTTCATACGTTACGTACTGGTCCCGCTCGGGACGGCGGCGGCACTCGTCGCCGCACGTCCCGCCCGGGGGCAGTTCCACATCGTTCCGCGTGAGCGCCTCGACAGCATGGCACAACCCGCACTGGCCCATGGTGCACAGGCGATGCGTTTCGACCGCACGCGGATCGAAACCGGACCGATCGGCGAGGACGACGGACCGAAAAGTTTCGTCTTCACGTGGCGGAACAACGGAGAGACGCCCCTGGTCATCACCCGCGTGCGGACCACCTGCGGATGTGCCGTCCCGACCTTCGACAAGCGCCCCGTGAAACCCGGAGAAAAGGCCTCCGTGACGGTGACCTACCACCCCAAAGGGCATCCGGGAAGTTTCGCAAGGAAGATCTTCCTCTTCACGCAGCTCGACGAAAACGCCCCGACGGCCACACTCGAACTCGCCGGAGAGGTCATCCCCTCGGCCCGCCCGACCTATGCCTATCCCTACGCCCGGGGCAACCTGCTCCTCAAACAGGAGGTGATCCGTTTCACCGGTACGGCGCCCGCCGCCGAAAGCATCGAGTGCCTCAACGGCGGGAACGACACCCTGCGGATCGGAATCGACACCCGGATCCTGCCCCCCTGCATCCGCGCAGAATTCTCCCCTGCGGAGCTCCTGCCGGGTGCGATCGGCGAGTTGACCGTGCGGTTCGACCCCGCGGCAGGCCGCGCTCCGGAACGCATCCCGGTATTCATCCGCGGCGTGGGACTCCCGCCCGGGAAAAGTGCCGTAACCGTCCGAATCGACGCCGACAACAACGAATCCAAAACCGTGAACAACAAGTGAAAAATATGAAAAATCTACTCAAATTCTCGTTTCTGCTGATCCTTGCCGCAACCTTCGCAGGATGCGACGACGACAAGAGCTACGAAGATCCCGGTCTTGAAGTGTCGCTCTACAACATCTCCGGAACCTGGAAGCTCGAATCCTGGAACAACGGAGCCGCACTGGCCGAAGGCAGCTACGTCTACATCGATCTCGCCTACCGCAACGGCAAGGAGTTCACCATCTACCAGAACCTCGACAGCTTCGGACCCCGCAGAATCACCGGCAGCTACAACCTCTATACCGACGAGTCGCTCGGTTCGGTCATCCGGGGCATGTACGACTACGAAAACGGAGACTGGACACACCGATACATCATCCGCAACCTCTTCCCGGACCGCATGACCTGGATCGCTACGGACAATGCCGACAACGTCTCGCTCTATGTCCGCTGCGACGGCATCCCCCAGGAGATCCTCGATCAGTACAAGGATCAGATCGACGCCGAACAGGACGACGAAGAGTAATCATCCGCCCGGACCCGGAAAACGGTCCGGAACATGGATTCCCGCAAAAACGGAGAGTCGGGCCATGACCCGACTCTCCGTTTTTCGTCGCACGGCCCCGACCTGCTGTCACAAATTTCAACCCGCGGATTGCGCTTTCTGAATTATTTCTTAACTTTGCGCGAAATACAAACGCACGAAATTTTAAACAGATATGTTCGAAAACCTGACCGACAAACTCGAACGGTCGTTCAAAATCCTCAAGGGCGAGGGCCGCATCACCGAAATCAACGTCGCCGAAACCCTCAAAGAGATCCGGCGCGCGCTGATCGACGCCGACGTCAACTACAAGGTCGCCAAGACCTTCACCGACGAGGTCAAGCAGAAAGCCCTCGGGCAGGACGTACTCAAAGCCGTCAAGCCCGGACAGATGATGACCAAGATCGTCCGCGACGAACTCGCTGCCCTGATGGGCGGTACGGCCACCGACATCCGGCTCGAAGGTACGCCGGCCGTCGTCCTCATCGCCGGTCTGCAAGGTTCCGGTAAGACCACCTTCTCCGGAAAACTCGCCTCGATGCTCAAAAGCAAGAAGGGACGCCAGGTGCTGCTCGTGGCCGGAGACGTCTACCGCCCCGCGGCCATCGACCAGTTGAAGGTCCTCGGCGGTCAGATCGGCGTCGAGGTCTACACCGAGGAGGGGAACCGGAATCCCGTCCAGATCGCCGAAAACGCCATCCGATACGCCCGGCAGAAGAGTTACAACGTCGTGATCGTCGATACGGCCGGACGTCTGGCCGTCGACGAGGCCATGATGCAGGAGATTACGGCCATCAAGGCCGCCGTCAAACCCTCGGAGACGCTGTTCGTCGTCGACGCCATGACCGGTCAGGATGCCGTCAACACGGCCCGGGAGTTCAACGACCGGCTCGACTTCGACGGCGTGGTCCTCACCAAACTCGACGGCGATACGCGCGGCGGTGCCGCCATCTCGATCCGCTCGGTGGTCAACAAGCCCCTGAAATTCATTTCCAGCGGCGAAAAGATGGATGCCTTGCAGGTATTCCACCCGGAGCGCATGGCCGACCGCATCCTCGGCATGGGCGACGTCGTCTCGCTCGTCGAGCGCGCCCAGGAGCAGTTCGACGAGGAGGAGGCACGCAAACTCAAAAAGAAACTCGTCAAGGACCAGTTCAACTTCAACGACTTCATCGCACAGATCCAGCAGATCAAGAAGATGGGTAATCTGAAAGATCTGGCCTCGATGCTGCCCGGCATGGGCAAGATGTTGAAGAACGTCGACATCCCGGACGACGTCTTCAAGCAGACCGAAGCGATCATCTCGTCGATGACCCCCGCCGAGCGCGAACACCCCGAGATCATCAACGCCCGGCGCCGCGAACGCATCGCCAAAGGCTCGGGAACGACCATGGCCGACGTCAACCGTCTGATGAAGCAGTTCGAGGATACGCGCAAGATGATGAAGGCCGTGGCGGGCGGCGGCTTGAAAATGCCCAAGATGCCCGGCATGATGCGCCGGCGGTAATTGCTCTCCAATCTTAGAAACGAAAGGGACTGTCTGTAAACAGTCCCTTTCGTTTCTAATTCTCAAATCTGGATGATGGTAACCAATATTTAAATATTATATCGCCATATAAATTGCACACCGTACCATTCACTATTACAATTTTGCCATTTCGCCTTACCTTATAACTGCAATTATAATGGAAATAAGAGTTGATTGTTCCCAAATCTGTTACCCATTTTTTCCCTGCTTTCCCTTTTATAAACTCATCGCCAACCTGTAAACCCATCTTCTGCGCCGAACTATTTTCTCTTATAGACACTATCGTTCGTCCTGACATTTCGACATTGGAATAATAAGCTGTTATAGATTTATGGACAGGTCGATCATATACAGTAGGAATTTTTGCAGACCAAGATGCATAAGCCATATATTCATCCAGAATATTGAAATCCGCATTCAACACATGTCGTTTTAGTGTCATCTGCCAGATAATGGGTGGTGTAGTCTGATTCGGATCATCAATCCGCTTGGTATCCAGAATAGAAAGTTCCAGAAAAATATTCGTATCTTTTGTCGTTTCCGTATATCCCCCTTCATGAATCACTCGATTCTGTTGTCTGGTTATGTAATCATAACCCTTTGACAAAAAATTGTATTGAGATGTCATCTTACTTCCCGTATTTACCACACGACTCGTTGGTGGAACATAAGTGGACGAGATAGTTTCATCCGCATTCTTCGAAATAGAGATTAAAACATCTGGATGTTCTGTATCTCGTTTCCAATGCGAAGGCAATCCGCAGGAAACAAAGTGCTCCAATATGGTTTTATCCATTAACGGATCATTCCCTTCAAGCATAAAATCATATGTTGACACAAAAAACCAATCAAAATCCTTATCAATTAATTCTGTACAATATGTCTTTGTTCTATCAAATTCTTTTTTTCGTTTATCCATCCTGTTCTTCATATAATCAGGGGTAATATCCCGAGCTTTGAGAAAGTCTGACGAGGTAATCCCCAAAAGATTGAATAAATCCGGCCTTTTTGTCTCATGAAGCACGATTTGATATGGCTTCGTCGAACAATTTTTCCAAAGAGTAAGCAACACGCTATCACGATGATTATCAAGAATTTGATAGAATTCGTCCTCATCCATTTCTTTCGTCGAGCGACCGTTGATTTCCTTAACCAGATATCCAATACCTATTGTAACAGGATCATCTTGAAGAGAATAAAAATTATAACCATAAATACGAGTTACCATTCCGACCGGATCCACATATAATTTGGGATCTATTATCGTCAGATAATCACGTCCATAATCATGGAAACGTTTTACTCGTATCAAATGATCTTGAACCTGCGCTTGTGCTTGCAAGACAAGGCTCAATAACAAAAGCATATTCAGCAAAGAGATTAATTTCTTCATATTCTTAACCATTAATCATTCATAAATAGTTCAAAAATAACCACCTCCAAAAATGATAGACACTTCACCCTAATTCATCTCCGCAATTCAAAACATCCAAATTCTGAATGCATGATTGAGATCACTATTTGCGTCGACGCTTCATGTGGTGAAACTGAATTAGTTCTCGTAAAACTGAAATTCAAATCTTTATCACTTCATAGGCAACTGTTTTATGTGTTTGTATTGGTCAAATATAGGAAAAAATCGAATAATTTTCTACCTTTGAAAATCAAAAAAGACTATTCATGCACAAATCGGGCTTCGTAAATATCATCGGAAATCCCAACGTCGGGAAATCCACACTCATGAACGCGCTGGTCGGAGAACGCCTCTCCATCATCACCGCAAAGGCCCAGACCACCCGGCACCGGATTCTCGGGATCGTCTCCGGAGACGACTTCCAGATCGTCTACTCCGACACCCCGGGCATTCTGAAACCCGCCTACAAGTTGCAGGAGTCGATGATGAAGTTCGTCAACGGCGCGCTCACCGACGCCGACGTCATCCTCTACGTCACCGATACCGTCGAGCAGAGCGACCGCTCGGCCGAAATCCTCGAAAACATCCGCCGCAGTGCCATCCCCACCATCGTCGTCGTCAACAAGATCGACCTCTCGAATCCCGCAGCGCTCGATGCCCTGGTCGCCCGGTGGCACGAAACCCTCCCCGAGGCCCGCATCGTCCCCGTCTCGGCCCGCGAGCAGTTCAACATCGAGGGACTCTTCCGGACCATCCTCGAACTCCTCCCCGAAGGCCCCGCCTTCTATCCGAAGGATACACTCACGGACAAAACCCTGCGCTTCTTCGCCTCGGAGATCATCCGCGAGAAGATCCTCCGATTCTACGACAAGGAGATCCCCTACTGCTGCGAAATCGCAATCGACGCCTACAAGGAGGAGCCCGCCATCGACCGAATCGCCGCCACGATCCACGTCGCACGCGATTCCCAGAAGGGAATCGTTATCGGACACAAGGGCGAACGCCTCAAACGCGTCGGGCAGGCCGCACGCGAGGACCTCGAACAGTTCCTCGGAAAGAAGGTGTTCCTCCAACTCTTCGTCAAGGTCAGCGACGACTGGCGCAACAACGAACGGCAACTCAAACAATTCGGATACGACCCGGAGTAACGACCGACCGGCACCCGGGACCGCAGGACTATCGCCAAAGCCCCCCCCGGTGCGGAATCCGGCCCCGGGAACAGAACGGAAACAGAACGACGGACTGAAAAAATCGGACAATAAAGCGGCGCGAAAGGTCGTTTGAAACAAAAGATCGGAAAAATGCGGAAGTTCATCATCGCCATCCTGGCAGGCATCGCACTGCTGTGCAGCCCGCAGGCCCGTGCCCAGTACAACCGGGAGTATTTCTTCTGGATGGGCCGCTCGTGCATGATGAACAACGACTATCAGGAGGCCATCCGCACGCTCAACATCCTGCTGCGCTTCGACGAGGACGCCTTCGAGGGTTACTTCCTGCGCGGTATCGCCAAGTACAACCTCGACGACCTGCTCGGCGCCGAGGAGGACTTCTCCACCGCCATCCGCCTCAACCCCGTCTACACGCAGGCCTACACCTACCGCGCCATCACCCGCTCGCGCCTGGGAAACTACGACGACGCCTTGCAGGACTTCCGCGAGGCCATCGAACTGCGCCCCGACCTCCCCGGCCCCTATTACAGCCGAGGTGTCACGCGCCTGCTGAACCAGCAGTTCAAGGAGGCCATCGAGGATTTCGACAAATTCATCCGCCAGGAGAACAAGGTCGCCGACGCCTTCATCTGCCGCGGGTTGAGCTACCTCCACCTCAAAGACACCACCCGGGCCTACGAAAACTTCAACACCGCCATCCGCACCAACCGCGAAAACCCAAACGGATACAACCGCCGCGGAGGACTCTATCTCGATCAGGAGCGCTATGCCGAGGCCGAGGCCGATTTCAACAAGGCCATCGAGTGCGATTCAACGTATCTGCTCTCGTTCTTCAACCGCGCGCTGGTCTACAACGCCACCAACCGCCCGATGCAGGCCCTGGCCGACTTCGACCGCGTGATCCAGCTCGACTCGACCAACTCGCTCACCTACTTCAACCGCGCCATGCTCCGCACCCAGATCGGTGACTACAACCGCGCACTGGAAGACTACGACCGCGTGGCGCTCTACTCGCCGAACAACGTCCTCGTATACTACAACCGCGCCGGCGTGCACGCCCAGCTGGGGGAAATCGAAGAGGCCGTCAAGGACTACACCTCGGCCATCGAACTCTATCCCGACTTCGCCAACGCATACATCTACCGCGGGCAGCTGCGCGAACTCCTCCGCGACCCCCAGGGCGCCCGCAGCGACCGCGAAACCGCACGGCGCAAAATCGCCGAATACCGTTCGCGGTTGAGCGACAGCACCTACTCGATCTTCGCCGACACCACCCAGCGATTCGACCGCCTGCTGTCGTTCGACAGCAAATTCGCCGGCAGCAGCTTCGACCGGATCACCGGCCACAACGGCGGACACGAGGAGATGCGTCTGCTGCCCCTGTTCAAATTCACGCTCATGCGTCCCGACACGCTGCCCGACGTCAAGGCCTTCCGTCTGCAACGCATCGAGGACTTCAAGAAACGGATCGGAAACCCGTGGCTCGCCCTCTCGTGCCGCGAAAGCAACATCGCGCCCGATACGCTCGTCATGCTCGACAAGGAGTATGTCCGGCGGCTCAAAGCCGGCGATGCGTCGTGGCCGCGGCTCTTCGAACGGGGCGTCTCGCAGGCCCTCATCAAGCAGTACACCAACTCGGTGAACACCTTCTCGACGGCAATCGAGCAGAACCCCTCGAACCCCTTCCTCTATCTGAACCGGTCGACCACACGCGCCGAAATGATCGACTTCATCTCCTCGATCGACAACTCATACCAGCGGATCTCGATCGACTCCGATCCCGCAAACCGGCTGAACAACAACTCGAAACGAACGTACAGCTACGACGAGGCCGTCGCCGACCTCAACAAGGCCGTCAAACTCTTCCCCGACTTCGCCGAAGCATACTACAACCGCGCCAACCTCCGTGCCCTGTCGGGCAGCCTCCCAGAAGCCTACGAGGACTACTCGAAGGCCATCGCCCTGAACCCCGCCTTCGCCGAGGCATACTACAACCGCGGCGTCATCCAGATCTTCATGAAGGATACCCGGAAGGGGTGTCTCGACCTCTCGAAGGCCGGCGAACTCGGAATCACCGAAGCGTACGAAGTGCTCAAACGCTATGCGAATCTCGAAAACTAATTCAAACCCTGCAAATATGACAGCAACTATCCAACGCAAACTCAACGATTCGCCCGCGGCCCGATGGACGGCTCTGGTGCTCATCGCCCTGATGATGTTCTTCGGATACATGTTCGTGGACGTCATGTCCCCGCTCAAATCCCTCATCGAGTCGGCCCGCGGCTGGGACAGCGGAACGTTCGGAACCTATGCCGCTTCGGAATACTTCCTCAACGTCTTCGTCTTCTTCCTGATCTTCGCAGGAATCATCCTCGACAAGATGGGAATCCGATTCACGGGTCTCCTCTCCGCGTCGCTCATGGTCATCGGCGCTTCGATCAAGTTCGTCGGCATCTCCGACTGGTTCCAGACCACGGCATTCTGCACGTGGCTCGACAGCTGGTGGGTGGCATTCCCCGGAAGCGCAAAAATGGCGTCGCTCGGATTCATGATCTTCGGATGCGGATGCGAAATGGCCGGCACGACCGTCTCGAAGGCTATCGCCAAGTGGTTCGAAGGCAAGGAGATGGCGCTGGCCATGGGACTCGAAATGGCCATCGCCCGTCTGGGCGTCTTCGCCGTCATGTGGATCTCGCCCATGATCTCCAACCACTTCGACAAGTCGATCGTCGCTCCCGTGGCCTTCTGCACCGCCCTGCTCGTCGTCGGCCTGCTCTGCTACACCGTATTCGTATACATGGACCGCAAACTCGACCGCCAGCTCATCGCCGCCGGTGAACTCAAAGAGCAGAAATCCGCTGACGAGGAGTTCCACATCCGCGACCTCGGTCTGATCTTCCGCAGCAAGATGTTCTGGCTCGTGGCCCTGCTGTGCGTGCTCTACTACTCGGCCATATTCCCCTTCCAGCGCTATGCGCCCAACTTCCTCGAAGTGACCCTAAACATCGACGCCGAATCGGCCGCCCGGCTGTTCAGCTGCTTCCCGATCCTGGCCATGATCCTCACACCCTTCCTCGGCGCCATGCTCGACTTCCGCGGAAAGGGCGCCACGATGCTCATGATCGGCGCCATCATCATGATCGCCTGCCATTTGAGCTTTGCCTTCCTGCTGCCCGCATTCCCCTCGAAGGGACTCGCCCTGCTGCTGATCGTAACCCTCGGCGTGTCGTTCTCGCTCGTCCCGGCGGCCCTCTGGCCCTCGGTGCCCAAAATCATCGACGCAAAGGTCCTCGGATCGGCCTACTGCCTGATCTTCTGGATCCAGAACGTCGGACTCTGCCTCGTGCCGCTGCTCATCGGACTCGTCCTCGACGCTACGGGTGGCTATACCGTGCCGATGATCATCTTCTCGACCTTCGGTATCCTGGCTTTCATTTTCAGCTTCTACCTCAAAATTGAAGACCGCAGAAAAAATTACGGACTCGAAAAACCCAATATCAACTAACTATGGACAATCAGAACTACTCGTGGAAACAAACTACCGCCGATCTGTACAAGGCCGTTATGATCTATACGTTTGCGGCAATCGCCGCTTCGATCTTCGGATTCATCGGCACGATCGGCAGCGCGGCTTCGGCCGTCGCTTCCTTTGCCGGAGGTAACCTGTCGGGCGGAGGATTCGGAATCTGGGATATACTCGAAATCCTCGCCACCGTAGCCGTCATCTACGGATACTGGCTCTTCATCAAGTCCCTCGACATCTTCAAACAGCTGGTGAACCCGGCCGACGCCCCGCGCATCGGCTCGATCCGCACCGCAACGATCCTCTCGATCGTGGCCGCCATCGTGGCCTGCATCCCGATGCTGGGATTCGTCGGAGGTATCCTGAACCTCATCGCGTGGATCATGCTCCTGATCGCCTACGCTAACCTGAAAAATTCCGTAACATTCCCCGAAGGAGCACGCCGCGGCATGTCGAAACTCTTCACGGCCATGATCCTCGGAATCATCGGTTGGATCATCGGACTCATTCCGCTGGTAGGAGGCATCATCGAAACGATCCTCGAAATCGTGGCCTTCGTCATCGTACTCCTGGGCTGGAAGAATGTTTCCATGTCGGAGGAGCCGACGGCACAGGCCTGATCGCCGAAGGCAGTGCGCAACCCGGGATGAAAACCGTGAACCGACCGGAACATACATCATCGAGTCCGACAATTCCGGCGGCCATACCTCCCCAGACGCACAAGTCCTGCAAAGGCATCCGAACCGAAAGGGACGGAACCCGATTTGGGTTCCGTCCCTTTTCATTCCAGCCGGCGCCGACCGCTACCGCCCGCCGACCAGTCCGTAGAGCTCCGTGATGCGGTTGCACATCTCCTCCCACGAGAAACGCCGCCGCTCCCCGACGCAGTTCCGACGGAAGCGGTCCAGCGCATCCCCTTCGTACATGCGTTCGATCGCCGCGGCGACCCCTTCCGCCGTCGGAGCGCACACGTAACCCACGCGGCCGTCCGGAACGATCTCCGCAAGCCCCCCGACATCCGTGACGACCATCGGCACGCAGAACTGGTAGGCGATCTGCGTCACACCGCTCTGCGTCGCCGTCTTGTAGGGCTGGACCACGAAATCCGCCGCCGAAAAGTAGTATTTCACCTCCTCGTCCGGCACGAAACGGTCGTGCAGCAGCACCTCCTCCTGCAAGCCGTGGACGGCGATGCGTTGCAGGTAGGGCTCCCGCGCCGTGTAGAACTCCCCGGCCACGATCAATCGCCGGCCCTCCGTGCGTCCGCTCCGTTTGAGCTGCGCCCACGCGTCCAGCAGCAGGTCCAGCCCCTTGTAGTCGCGGATCAGTCCGAAGAAGAGCACGTAGCGCTGCGAAGGATCCAGCCCCAGACGCACGCATGCCTCCGTGCGTTCGACCCGCTCGCCGAAGTTCTCGAACAGCGGGTGCGGCGAAAACAGCGCCGGAGCAGACGTGTAGGCCGCGAGCTCGCGGTGCACCTGCTCGGACATGTAGATGAAACCGTCGACCGAATGCAGGAAATAGCGGTTGAAGGGGCGGTCGATCAGGTGGTGTTCGTGCGGTTCGACGTTGTCGATCTGGCACAGCACCTTCGTATGGCCGTTACGGCGCGCCAGCCGCGCGATCGTCCCGAAGCACGGCGCCATGAAGGGTGTCCAGTACTTCATCAGCACGAAGTCCGGACGCTCGCGCCCGAGTTGCCGCCCCACCCGCCACCAGTTCAGCGGGTTCATCGTATGGACGCATCGCGTGATGTGCAGGTCGGCCGGAGCCGGCGTCGTCACCGTCTGGCTCTTCCCCGGGAAGAGCAGCGACGGATACTGCAACGTAAAGGTCCGGATGTCGACCTCGTTTCCCCGGCGCTGGAACGTCCGTGCAAGGATTTCCAGAATCGACGCCAGGCCGCCCCGATACGGGTGGGCGGGCCCCACGATCGTGATTTTCATAGGCTGATACAGAGACCCACGCCCGGCGCACCTCTCCGCCCGGCGATGTGGTCCGGACGGGAGGCTTCCGCGGCAGTCGGCCCGAAAGTTAATCGTTCGACGACGGGTCGGTTTTCCACTCCACGCAGGCCCGAACCGCCGCCGTCGTGCCGTCGCCCGAAATCTCGAACAACGCCCCGTGCGCCCGCTGCTCGCAACCCACGGTCAGCGTCTGACCCAGCCGGCACTCTTTCAGAAAGTGGATGTCGAGCCGCACCGGCGCTTCGCTGGTCAGCAGCTCCACGGGCAGCATGTCGAGCATCATCTCGATATAACGCATCGTATTGACGTGTCGGTTGAAGTCGATGTCGCTGTATACGACCCGGTGATCCATGCGCTGCGTGGGCGCCACCTCGCGGATCTTCCGCGGCTTCTCCGCCGGGGGCGGTACCGGGACCACAGCCCCGTCGTGCTGGCGCCCGACCCACGAAAGATCCACCGCCGAGCGCGTCGTCAGGTCGATCATCGCCCACTGCGTCACGGCGCGCCCGAATTCGCGGCCCGCAGCGTCGGTCAGCGTGAAATTGCGCGTCGAAAGAACACGTCCGTAGTCGCTGATCCAGGTGGCAACCGTATAGTCCGTATACTGCTCCGGGCGCCGGTCGATCTCGATCGCCATGCGCGACAGAACCCACGAGTGGTTGTCGGCATTCAGCACATCCACCCCGAAACCCTTGCCGTAGGCATCCACACCCGCCGTGTTGAGAATCGACGACCCCAGCGACGCCAGCGTCGCCCGAAGCGTGAAGTCGACCTCCTGGGGCTCGACCCGGTATTTGTAAAGCGATTTTTCTGCCATATCCGCTGTTTTAACACGACAAAGATAAAAAATTTTACTATATTTACAGAACATAGGAGGCGGTTCGGCAGTGTCAAATCTGAAAACTTCCGTTTTCGTTTGCCTTTGTACACACCGTTCACTATATTTGTTTACAATATCAACCCTTAAAACCATCCGATTATGGAAACAAAACGACTCGACTTCGCGACAACGTTGCAGGATGCGATCGCCATCGGGCTCAAAAACGCCCCCTCGGTCATCGCCGCCGTGGCCCTCTGGCTCGTCACCATCTGGGTGCCCTACATCAACGTCGGAACGACCATCGCCATCACGCTCCTCCCCACCCGGCTGGCCAAAGGCGAAATCGTCAACCCCCTGGGCATCTTCGACAGCAAATACCGCCGCTATATGGGTGAATACTTCATCACCATGGGGCTGATGGTCTTCCCGATCCTCATCGGAGTCCTCTTCATGATCGTACCGGCCATCGTCCTCTCCCTCGCCTGGACGCTCTCCTACTACTTCCTCATCGAAAAGGAGAAGAACCCCATCCAGGCCATCAAGGCCTCGAACGACGCCACATACGGCAGCAAATGGACCATGTTCGCCGTACAGCTCGTCGTCGGTATCATCGTCGGTATCGTCCTGGGAATTTTCCGCTTCCTCTGCGACCTCATCGACGTGGGCTTCATCACCTTCATCGTGATGTTCGTCCTCTACGTGCTCGCCATCTCGATCAGCATGGCCGTAAACGCATCCTACTGGAAGCAGCTCAAAGACAACGTGGAATAACACCCGCACAGGAAGCATCCCGAAATCCCGGCGGCCGTCATCTGCGGCCGCCTTTTTTCCGCTACTCCCAAAAATTTTATCGAAAAACGATAAATATTACTTGTTTTTCGAAAAATATATCCTATCTTTGCTTCGGAAACAAAACCTTCGGGAACCATGCAGAACAAAAAATCACTCCTCAAACGACTCCTGTTCCTCTACATCGCCCTCTTTCTGGTCATCGTAACCGGCATCATCCACTCCACGCTGGGGGATTTCAGCCGCGGGGCCGCCACCGGCATGAAAATGGGCGAAGAGATGGCCGAAATGATCCAGAAGGGAACCCCGCACCTGATCTATCTGCTGAACGATGTCCGTGTCATCGGGCAACCCGACGAAACGCACCGGATCCAACTCGGGGAGACCGCCGCCGACGCATGCATCACCCGGCTCAACCTCATCGTCAACGAACCCTCACCGACCCGATCGCCCATCGGACTCGCATTCCGATCGATCGGAGGAAGCCCCTGGATCTATGCCCTGACACTCCTCATCCCGGTGCTCTTCCTCGCCATCATCGTGCTGATGTTCATGATCATCCACTCGCTCCGCCGCTCGATCCGCGAGGAGCGCCCGCTCGACCCCCGCAACGTCCGATATCTGCGCATGATCGGACTGTTGACGATCCTCTCCGAACTGGTCAACAGCTTCATGAGCCACACCATGAACCTCCGCGCCGCAGAACTCCTCGCCGAAAGCGGATTCTCGGTCGACACCTCGCTCCACCTCTCCTACTCCATGATCATCATGGGCATCCTGATCCTCTTCGCCGCCGAGGTCTTCGCCATCGGCCAGAACCTCAGCGAAGAACAAAAACTAACCATCTGACAACTCCCTAATTATGGCCATAATCATCAACATCGACGTCATGATGGCGAAACGCAAAATCTCGCTCGGCGAACTCGCCGAACGTGTCGACATAACCCCGGCAAACCTCTCGATCCTCAAAAACGGAAAAGCCCGAGCCATCCGCTTCTCCACGCTCGAAGCCATCTGCCGCGAACTCGACTGCCAGCCGGGAGATATTCTCGAATACAGACCCGAAAACAACAATCTTTAAAGTCCAATCAATACCTTTCGTATGAAAAAAATCATTTTGCTGACCCTCGCGGCCTTCGCCGCGTGCAGCGCAATGGCGCAGATGCAGCCCATTCCGGCCGACCCCGAGCTCCGAACCGGAAAACTCGAAAACGGAATGACCTACTACATCCGCCACAACGAAAAACCAAAAGGCCAGGCCGACTTCTACATCATCCACAACGTCGGTGCCATCCAGGAGGAGGACTCCCAGCAGGGTCTCGCACACTTCCTCGAACACATGGCTTTCAACGGCACGAAAAACCTCCCCGGAAAGCAGATGATCGAATATCTCGAAACCGTCGGCGTGAAGTTCGGCGCCAACCTCAACGCCGGAACCAGCTGGGACCAGACCGTATACAACATCTCCGACGTCCCCACCTCCCGGCAGGGAATCATCGACTCGGCCCTGCTGATCCTCCACGACTGGTCGCACTTCATCGCCCTCGAACCCAAAGAGATCGACTCCGAACGCGGCGTCATCATGGAGGAGCTCCGCACCCGCGACGGCGCCTCGTGGCGCGCCACGATGAAGCTCCTGCAAGCGCTCGGAAAGGGTACCAAGTACGAACACCGCAACCTGATCGGATACCTCGACGGATTGAAGAGTTTCGAGCATCAGGAGCTGGTAGACTTCTACCACAAGTGGTATCGCCCCGACTATCAGGCCGTGGTCGTCGTGGGTGACATCGACGCCGCTGCCGTCGAGGCGCAGGTCAAGGAGCTGATGTCCGACATCCCCGCCCCGGCCGCCGACGCCGCCCAAAAGGAGGTGATCGTCGTCCCCGACAACGAGGAGCCCATCGTCAGCATCTACACCGACCCCGAAATGCAGGGAACCAAAGTCCAGATCTTCATCAAACGCCCGGCTCTTCCCGTCGAACTGGCCAACACCGTGGGCGGCGAGGCCGCCAATGTCATCGAGGCCTACATCTCGACGATGGAGAATGCCCGCTTGCAGGAGATCGCCATGCAGCCCGACGCGCCGTTCCTCGGTGCCGGCATGAGCTCCGGAGACGTCATCGGCATCATCCCGACGCTCAACGCCACGGTATTCGTCGCCATGACCCAGGACGGAAAACTCAACCGCGGATTCGAATCGATCTACACCGAAATGGAGCGTCTGCGCCGCCACGGATTCACGCAGGGCGAATTCGAACGCGCACAGGAGGACCTCCTGCGCCAGGCCGAGCGCAGCTATGCCAACCGCAACGACCGCCGCAACGGCAGCTTCGTGCAGACCTACCTGAACAACTTCCAGAAGAACACCCCGATGCCCGATGCCGAAACCGAGTGGAAGCTCGACAGCATGCTCATCCGGATGATCAACGTCGAGGCGGTCAACGGCTTCGTACAGCAGACCATCACCCCGACGAATCAGGTCATCATCGTTACGGCCCCCGAAAAGGAGGGACTCGCATCCCCCGCCGCCGAAGAGCTGCTGGCCATCCGCGACAAGGTGACGGCCGCCGACGTGGAGCCCTACGAGGACAACGTCGTCAAGGAGCCCCTGATCCCCGAAGGAACCGTGCTGAAAGGCTCGAAAGTCAAGAAGTGCGTCGAGGACGCCGTGCTGGGAACCACCGAGTGGACGCTCGCAAACGGCGTGAAGGTCGTCGTGAAACCCACGACCTTCAAGGCCGACGAGGTGCTCATGAGCGCCGTGGCAAAGGGCGGGCTCTCGCAGCTCTCCGACGAGGAGTTCTACATGGGTGAGATGATGCCCGCCATCAACTCCATGTCCGGCGTCGGGCGCTTCTCCGCCACGGAGCTGAAAAAACAGCTCTCCGGAAAAACCGCCGGGGTACAGCCCTCCGTCGAACACTTCGCCAGCTCGATGAACGGATCGGCGTCGCCCAAGGATCTCGAAACCATGCTCCAACTCCTCTACCTGAACTTCACCCAGCCGCGATTCGACCGCAACGACTACGACAACCTCATGAAGATGCTCCGCGCACAGCTGGCCAACGTCCAGTCGAACCCCGACTACCGGATGCAGGAGAAGACCATGGAGGTCGTATACGGCAACAACCCCAGACGCCGGATGGTATCCGACGAAATCATCGACGGATTCGACTTCGGGAAACTCCCCGACATCTACGCCAAGCTCTACCCCGGCGCCAACAGCTTCGTATTCACCTTCGTGGGCAATGTCGACCTCGACTCGCTGAAACCTCTGGTCGAAAAGTATATCGGATCGATCCCCACGACCAAGAAGCCCATGACCTGGCGCGACGACAAGACCGACCCCGTTCAGGGTGAGGTCACCGAGGTGTTCAACGTCGCCATGCAGCAGCCCAAAGTCTCGGTGTACTACTACTTCTCCGGAGAGATGCCCTACACGTTCAAGGAGAAGCTGGCCCTGACGTTCCTCTCGCAGGCTCTCAATTCCCGATATCTCGAATCGATCCGCGAGGAGAAGGGCGGAACCTACGGCGTCCATGTCAGCGGTTCGACCGACTACATCCCGAAGGAGAGCTACGACATGAGCATCATGTTCGACACCAACGAACAGATGGCCGACGAACTGTGTGAAATCGTCATGAAGGAGATCCGCACGATCGCCGAGCAGGGCCCCAAGAGCGAAGATATCGAGAAAAACCGCGAATTCATGCTCAAAAGCTGGCAGAACAGTCTGGAACTCAACAACGGGTGGATGGGGTACATTCAGGCCAAATACGGATCCGGGCTCAACTTCATCGCCGATTACGAGCAGGCGCTGCGCAGCCTGACCGATGCCGACGTGCAGGCCATGGCCCGCAAGGTCCTCGACGACGGAAACCTCGTGAAGGTCGTCATGCGCCCCGAGAAGACCGAAACTCCGGCCGAAGAATAACTCCAAAGCCCGCCGGGATTCCCGGATCCTTGAAAGCGGCCGACACGTACTCGTGTCGGCCGCTTTTTTCGGGGCAAATCCGAATCGGAAACGCGCATCCGGCCCTCCCGAAAAGGAGTCTCCCCGGCACCGTAAAAAGGCCGGAAAACCGCAATTGCAGGCATTCATCGTCCAAGAAGGTCCGCAACCGCAAAGCGGACACGGCCCCTCGACAGCCGGAACCACGGAATAGCAGCAACCGCAGGAAGCGACGACCCCACGACAGCCGGAACCGCAGGACGGACACAATCGCCGAATGGCTGTCATTTCAAAAGAAGGCGGCCCGGAAATCCCGGACCGCCTTCGCTGCCAATCGGCGCGGAGGGGCTATTCGCCGCCTTCCATGCCACCCATCGGGTCATTCTTCACGGGAGGATTGAACGGATCGTATTCCGCATATCCCTGGGAATAGGCCCAGCGGGCCAGATCGTCGGCTTCGGCCTCCGTCAGCAGGTCCTCGGCCTTGAAATCGAGGTCTTCCAGACGGCTCACCGAAATCTGGTACTGTGCGTAGTCCCGCTCCCCGCCGGTAAAGGTGCTCTGCTTCGAGTAGATGGCGTAGATACCCAGCACCGTGCCGACAGCCCCGTCCTTCGGAATCGGCTGCATCGCAAACTGCGAGTAACCGCTCGTGCGGATCGAGTAGACTCCCGGATCCGACGTGTAGACCGCAGCATCGTTGTAGGAGATCAGCACGGAACCATAAAGACGGATGTTGTTGATGTTATAGGCCCAATGGTACCACGGCGCATTCTGCGGAGTTCCCGAATCGGTCACGATCCACGTCGGGAAGGTGCTTTCATACGTGCCGTTCTTCAACGCCGTAGTCTGCTCATGATTCTGGTTCGGAACGCCCGCATAACGAACCTTGACGCCATTGAAACGAACCAGACGTCCCAACTGATCCTTGCCCAGCGCCGTCTGGTAGTTCGACGCATCCACGTCGAGGATGTCCGAAGCTTCCAGCTTGACCCGCTCGCCCGGGAAGACGCTCAACTTCGCAATCTTCGGGTTGTCCAGGTTCGAGTTCGCATAGAACTTGTGCTTGCCCGACGCATTGTTCGAATCCGACGGAGCCCCGCCGATCGAAAGCATCATCCGGTAGTTGCCCAGATAGAGCCCGTCCAGACGAACGTAGACCCACTGACTCTCCATCGTATTCAGATCCAGATAGTAATCCAGATAGAGACCGTTGTAGAGTTTCAGCTCGATGGCGGCCGTGCCGTCGTAGATGTGCAGCGACTTGTAGATGTTGCCCTGACGGTCGCTGCTGATCACCTTGCCCTTGATGTAGTAGTTCGCGGCGGCCGGCCAGCTCCGCAGTCCGACAAAATCGGTCTCCTCCGGTGTCAGCTCCCCGAACTTCACCGTCTGCGTATCCGACCACTCGTCATTCTCGCCCGTGCCCGACGTGTTGCCGAAATAATCCTTCACCGCCTTGATCGTAACATGTTCAAGACCCAGGGCCGTCATGTCCGTGTCGGTGTAGATCTTCCGGGGGGCCGGCGTATCGAAATCGTTGTAGCAGCCTGCGGCCAACGCGCCGA
This sequence comes from Alistipes sp. An66, assembly GCF_002161445.1. Lineage (GTDB taxonomy): Bacteria > Bacteroidota > Bacteroidia > Bacteroidales > Rikenellaceae > Alistipes > Alistipes cottocaccae. The sequence continues at coordinate 95,141 of NZ_NFHT01000006.1, read as the reverse complement.
CAAGAACCGCCAATGTTATTTTAAGACTTTTCATAATCGTGTGTCCTTCTCGGTTGTTAGAATCGTAAGTAGACATTCAGGAAGTAGGTCGTGCCCAGCATGTAGAAGTACTTCGACGGGAAACGCCCGAACACGTAGTCGCCCGTGCCGGCGGCGCGGACCTTGCTCATACGCATCTGCTCGTAACCGCCCGTGCGGATGTTCTGATCATTGAGGATGTTCTTCACCTCAAGGCTGCATCCCAGCATGTAGCGACCCAGATACCAGTTCTTGCCCACGTTGGCGCTCAACGTGAAGTAACCGCCGAACTCCTCCTGCGCACGAAGCTCCTGGATCGACTTCACCGCCCCGGCAATCACCGCGGCGGAATTCTCACTGGGATTCGAACCCTCCGCAGTAATCAGGTTCGTGAAGTACTCCGAAGCCGTGTTCGTGCGGTAGAACGGGTTCATCGACAGGTAGAGACGGTCGTAGTAGTTCAGGTTCACGCCCGCAAACCAGCTGTTCGGACCCTTGTAGTCCAGACCCACGTTGATGGCCGTCTGCGGCGAGCTCTCCACGTGGTAGCCCTTCCAGTTCACCTTGTCACGCAGGACGATCTTGTCGACGTTGTCCACCGTCTGCACGAAGTCGGCGTCCGACGTGTAGGTGTAGTCGCCCCAGCTGATCGCGCCCACGACCGAAATGCCGTTCCAGACCGGAATCGAAAGTCCCAGCTCCACGCCGTAGTGCTCCTTGTCGATGCCGCTCATGGCGAAGTTCGTGAACGAACTCCGCGTGTCGTCGTAGAACGAGATCACCTTCGACTGATCCTTGATCGTCGTGTAGTAACCCGACAGACGGGCCTTGATGTAGGGCAGGTTCAGGTTGTAGGTCAGGTCAACGCCGAAGATCTTCTCGGCTTTCAGCCCCGGCGTCGTGTTGTTGCGCGTACGCGGCGACACGAACGCCGTGTTGAACTTCGGTGCCTGTTGCAGGATCACCGCATTGGCTTCCAGCGAATGAGCCCCCGAGAACTTGTAGCCCAGCGAGAGCTTGCCCTCGTAGGTCAGGTAGTCGAGGTGCTTCGAATCGCCCTTCGAGTTGTTCGGGAAGAGACCCTTGCGCCACATACCCTCGCGGTGCATCTCCGAATAACCGACCGATCCGGCCACCCCCAGCGAGAAACCTCCGATGGCCCACGTGTAGTTGGCCCAGGCGTCGGTTTCGAGCAGGTGCGCACGGTACCAGTAGCCGTACTTGTCGCCCTTGCGGGCAATGCGCGCATGACCCGTGGCCCAGTAGTAGTCCAGATCGTTCTGGTAGGCCGTCTCGCTCGCCATGTCGCGCTCGGCGAACTTGTCGATGTCGTACCAGTAGTCGCCGCCCAGCAGGTCCTTCACCTGCGAGTAGTAGTTCGTGCGGTTCACGCGAAGGTTCACGCCTCCCACGATCTTCATGTTGTTGCGCATGTTGTGCTGCACGTTCACGGCCAGGTTGTAGTCCAGCTGGTCCGTGTGGCGCTCCTCGATCATGTAGTTCGAACGGCGGCTGTCGCCCATCAGATCGGTCAGCTCCGTGTCGATGTACTGGTTCTTGTGGTAGAAGTCGTCATAGTCCAGCATGCCGTCCCAAACCTGTGCGGCCAGAATGGCATCCTGCCCGAAGAAGTAGATCGTCTGGTCGGTCGTCGTCCCCGGAACGATCTGCGTGAAGTCCGACGACGGCATGTAGCGGTAGTAGTCCCCGCGCGGGTCCGAACCGCTGTTCCACGTCAGCGCCGAGTAGCCGTTCTTGCCGAAACGAAGCGACGTCGCCGCATTCAGGCGCGTGTTCTCCGACATGTCCCACGTGTAGTTCAGCATCACGATCGGCTCGTGCGTGTTCCGCACGCGCGAGTTGCGCAGCTTCCCGGCCTGGTAACCCACGTTCGGGTTGTAGTAGTTGTTGCCGAACAGCGCGTAGGCTTCGTCGGTCGACGCCTGCTGCGCACCGCGCTCCGAAGGCGACGCCAGCAGCGTCAGCGCCAGACGGTGATCCGTGCCGAAGAGCTTCTCCACCGAGGCAAAGTACGAATAGGAGTTGTAGTAAACCCCGTCCACATAGCCGTTGCCGCCCTGACGCGTCCCGACCGAGAAGGCATACGACCAGCCGTTGTCCAGCTGTCCCGAACCGTAGGAGACCATCGCCCGGAAACGGTACATCTGGTTGGCGTTCGAGACGCTCACCCGGAAGCCCTTGCGCACCTGCGAAGCCCGGGCGTTGACGTTCGTCATGCCGCCGATGCCGCCGATGCCGAAATCCGACATTTCGAGACCCGTGTAGTTCTCCTGGTTGCGCGTCGCGTCGTTCAGACCGCTCCACAGCGACCACGGACCGTAACCCGTCATGGCATCGTTGAAGCGGATGCCGTTCAGGTAGATGTCCGAGAACTGCGAGTCGTAACCGCGGACGTTGAAACGCATCTCGCTGAAACGGTACGAGGCGATGTTGTTGAACAGGTCCTTCGACGAGGAGAGCGACGACGGAAGCGCCTGCGTGTCCGACGACGAGGAATCCGAGTCGAATTCCGCGAAGATCGCATCATCGAAGAAAGCCGTGTTCGTGGGACCCGCCGGAACCAGCACGATCTGTTTGAGGTTCTGGACATGCTCCGTACCGACACGGACCATCACATCCAGCGGCTCGAAATCCGGAGTCAGGAATTGCAGCGTGTAGCTGCCGGCGGGAAGATTCCCGAACGTGAAACGACCCTCATTGTCGGTCGTCGTCGTCACGCCCAGCGACTCGATCTTCACCTCGACGTTGCTCAATGCCACGCGCCCGTTGCGCGAAACCACCGTACCGATGACGCCTCCCTCCTGTGCGTAGGAGGCGAAGGTCACGGCCGTGAGCATCAGAATAAGTAGAGATTTCAGTTTCATACACGTATTGTTAGCATGTTATTTGGCAATGTAGATATAGACCGGGAAGTGGTCGCTGAAACCGCCCTGGAAATCGTTCCCCACGAACGTCCGCAACGGATAGCCCTTGTACTGGCCCTCCTTCTGGATCATGTACGGACGGCGGAAGATCCCGCCGTAGAACTTCGAGCTCCCGACCGGCTGGATTTTCAACGACCCGGTGGAGCCCGTCGCCAGGTTCTCCGAAACGACGATGTTGTCGAACAGGTTCCACTCGTCGCGGTAGGCCAGCGTGCCGTAGCCCGCCTTCAACAGCGCAATGAACGGGTTGAACATGTCGCCCGGCTGCACCTTGATCTTGCCCTTGGCGCGCAGACCCTCGACGATGCTCTTGTCCGTGGCATCGTCGTTCAGGTCGCCCATCACCACCGCTTTCGTCGCGGGATTCACCGCCATGACCGAATCGATGATGTGCTTGACCTGCCGTGCGGCCTCCTCACGCTTCGGAGACGAAGCCTCCTTGCCGCCCAGACGCGACGGCCAGTGGTTCACCACGAAGAAAAACGGCTCGCCATCGATCGTGCCCCACATCGTTACGAAATCACGCGTCTTGAAGTCCGGCATCCCCGGCATCACGAACGGATAGGCCTTGCTGCCCTCCAACTTGAAGACGTCCGGACGGTAGAAAAAGGCAACATCCACACCGCGGGCGTCCGGCGAGTCGTAATGCACGATCCGGTAGTTGCCGTGCGCGAGTTTCGGCTGTGCGATCACATCCTCCAGCACCGAGCGGTTCTCGATCTCCGAGACGCCGATCACCACCGGAAAATCCCGATCCTCGGCCGCAAGATCGAACAACACCCGTTCGAGATTCGCCAGCTTCTTCCCGTACTTGACCGAGTTCCACTGCTTGGGACCATCGGGCGTGAACTCCTCGTCCTTCACTCCGGGATCGTTGATCGTGTCGAAGAGGTTCTCGAAGTTGTAGAAGACCACTTTATAGGGCTTCTGTGCAAAGCACGCCACCGCGATCAACACGGTAATAAGTCCTGTCAAAAGGTTTTTCTTCATAAAGGTTTACAGTTATTAAGTGTATGTTCTGCTTCTTTCATTCAACTGCCGAGCAATCCGGGCCATTGCGACATGTCGGGCTCGCGGCTCTTCACCTCGGCGGCAACCGCCGGATCGAGGTTCCCGAAGAAGGTGAAGCCCGTCAGCTGCTCGACCTCCTCCACCGTGCAGGCCGCATCGCGGAGCTTCATCGCGCCCCCCGCCGCGTCGTTCGTGAAGATGAACCCGATGGCCTGCAACTCGTCGGCCGAGAACTCCCAGATCGGACGGTTCAGGTTCTGGTCGCGCTTCTGCTTCAACAGCACCTTCCAGCACTTCGAGGGTTTTCCCACCCGGTTGCCGTTCCGGTCGGTGATCGTCCAGCCCGAAAGGTAGGCGCCCGTCACCACGAACAGCGTGTCGTAACGCATCTTGTTCACCGTCGTGGGCGCCCACGTGCGGATCTTGCTTTCGAGCGATACCCAACTGCCGCCATTGAAACTGCCGTTCTGCGGCATGATGTTCGTGGCATAGAACGTCATCGCGTTGGTCGCATCCGTGTTGTAACGGTCGGCCGACGGACACTGGTGACCGCGGGCATCGCCCGAGCCGTAGGTGTTCACGATATTGGCCTGCTCACTGCGTTCGATGAGCGGCAGCTGGTCGTTGGGATCGTAGGCCCAGGCATCGGAACGCCCCGAATTGGGCGTCGTATAGCACCCGTGCAACGGATAGGCCACCCACAGCGCCACACGCTGCGAGGCATCGTAACAAATCGAAAAATTACGCCGGTAACCGCCCGTGAGGTATTTGTTCGTGGAGCGCAGCGTCGTATAGTAGGTTTTGTAGATATAATCGGCCCCCTGCCGGTAGGCGGGCTGTTCGGCCCAGGCCCGCTGGAACTCCGGATGGGACGAGGCAGGCATCTGCCACATCCGCAGGAGGATGGAATAACCGTTGGAATAGGTGACGGTGATCTCCGCCGAACGGAACGAATCGGAGGTATTCTCCCCGACAACGAGGGGGAGCTGCTCCCCGACGGAACCGTTTGCAACGGAGGTTTGGGATTGGAACGCACACCATTTCTCCGCGCCGTCGGCCAGGGAGATCGTCGCCACGAAGGTGGTCCCCGCAGGGCCTTGCGTCGACAAGGTGTTCGTTGTGGCGGAACAATTCACGGTCGTTGCGGCCAGCGAAGCTGCGGACTCCACCGCATCGTCATCGTCGCTGCATCCCGCGAAAAGGACAAGCAGGGCCGCAAGAATCAAAATCGGCCGGGCTGTCGTCTTGAAAAACTCGAAAAACATCCAAAAAGTATAAATCTCCAATCAGGGGCGTTTTGCAAGCCCGTTTTTAGAAACCAAACTCTTGACGAGGCTCCAAGGCCCCGCCAAGAGTGGTTGGTTTATAAGTCGGTTTCCTCGACTGTCAGATTAGTTTGCCTTGAAGAAGCAAACACCATAGACCAGCGAAGATGCCGGATCACCGTACGAACGCAACATATTCGACTGAGCTCCAGCCGTTCCCAAAATATAAACATTGGAATTAAAGGTGTTGCTGATCTTAATGCCGCCTTTCGCATGAGTGTCAAAAGTCCACTCGGCGCCATCCGACGTATCTGCAAGACCCATACGACGGTTCTTATCATTAAATACCTTGAGATACTTGTCTCCGGACTTGATATAATAGGTATTTGCTGACCCGCCAACTGCTTCAAGCGTGATCAAAGCCGCTTCTCCCGTTGCCGAAGGATCAACCGTCAAGTTCCCTTTAGCAAATTCATATCCAACGGTCACAAGATCAGAATTCGAGGATGCAGGATTGTTTCCAGATACGGTTCCAGCCCATACGTGATACGAGTAAGGTGCAAACGTAACACTGTTTTCTCCCGACTTATATTCTGTGGAATACCCAGACATATAATAAGTACCAGCCGTAAGATCAGCAACATTGTCGATCAAGGTATAGCCTGCGCCCGACGAAACACCCGACTGCTTCAGCGTTACCGTAGCCTGAGCGACAGCGGCTCCGCCTTCCGAAGCAGCCGCATAGATCGTCAGCGTGGCCTCGCGGGCAGCACCTTCATTTGCTGCGGCCGTAACCGTTACCGGGCTGGTCACCACATCGGAGGGAACCGAGAAGCCTTCGCCCTCAACCTTTGCATACACCTTGTTGCTGCCGGGATTGGCTACCGTAAAGGCAATATTCTGCGTACCGCCCTCGGCTGCAAACGTCGACGGAGTGGTCGTAATCGTAACAGCAGGCGTCGAGGTATTCTTCTCGATCGACGTCATCATAATGTTGATGGCCGTCTGATCGAAATTCGTACCGCTGGCAAAGCCTGTTACGTCAACAACATCACCATTCTTGAAATCAGTGAAATCTTTATCGAAAGCATAGGCCAACGTAACCTTCTTGCCATTGTAACCGCTGACAGCGAGCGTATAGCTGTAATATTTGCCCGTCGTGGACGACTCGCCCTCCGTGATGGAGAGGACACCCGAAAGCTTCACATACTGGTACTTCATATTGCTTTCATAAGCCGTAAGCGCAGCAGCATCGAATACGGTAGGCTCGCCCGGGTTGAACGTTTCGTTTCCGTTCTCCGTAATCGTCGGCGATGCGAATTGGAGCAGGCCGACCTTCTCCGGGAACTGCTCGATCTTACCCTTTACGGTTACCTTCTGGCCGATCTCGTAAGTATTGGAGGTCTGCGTGGTCCACGAGGAGTTGTAAACAAGCACATAACCCGATGCGTCGGCAAGCAGGAAGCTGGACGTATTGACAGCTACGATCGAACCCGTGATCTCCCAATATTCGCCGGCTGCAATCTGGCTGATCGTTCCGGTCTTGTACTCCGGACCCGAATAGGTACCATTCAAGCCACTGAAATCCGACGAAGTACGCGGCATGATCTGGCCTTCGCCATTGTATTGGCTGGCAATACCGATGATAGAACCGCTCTTTTCGGGAATCGTCTCATCCTTGAAGGTTGCAGCGGAACCCGTACGGACAACAAACGTAGTCTTTTTATCCGGAAGAATCTCAAAATCCTTATTGCCATCCCACGTCGTTCCTACAACGTCGACATTCGGCTGGCAATTCTCGATCTTCACAAGCATCGACTCATAGTCCAGAAGCTTATCCGCCGTAATCGTTACGGGTTCAAGAGGATCGGTCTGGGAGGTCGAAATCTCTTGCTGATCGTCGATCTTCAATTGAAGAGCCTTGTTATAATAACTGATCTGTGCATCCGTCAAAGCAACCTCAATTACAGTACCGGGAGTCGGATTCAACGTCTTGAATGCCGTTGCATTAAGGGTAAGACCCGATCCAGCAGCCGAATTGGCATCCTGAACAGCAATATAATAAGGAGCCGAGTTTCCGGATGCCATGTTCTGACCCGTCGCATCCGAAACAACGATGCCCTTCAAGGTCATGGCTTGCAACTCATCGGAAACAGCACCCGACGTAGTACTCATGGCTTTGAGCAAAGTGCGGATTTCAGCTACATTGGTCGTGGGAACCGTCGAACCGGTTTTGTTCTGGCGGACCGTGATGGTTGCCCGGGCCGGAATCTGAACGCCCGAAACTCCGGCAATCGTACCGTAGGTGGTCAGCGTTGCCGTTACCGAACGGTCATCATCATCCTGTGCACCCTCCCATTTGGCAATGTTGAAGGTCAGCGACGTCGTGCCGCGACCGCCCGACGTGGCCACGCTGCACCACGATGAAGCCGAAGCATCGCTCAACGCCAAAGTCCAGTCATTCGACGACGTGACCGAGAAGGTCAGGCTGCCGCCCTCGAATTTCACGGCGCCGACAGCATTCTCCTTGCCGTCGACCGTAATCGAAGGCTCGCTGGCTCCGCCGTCCGAATCATCGTTCGAACACCCCGTAAAGGCCGCTGCGGCCAATACCGAGAAGAACAATGTTTTCCAAAAATTTACTCTTTTCATAAAAGTGAGTGTTGGTTAAAAATAAAAACTTATAGCCTTGCTATTCCCTATTATTAAAAAAATATTACATCATGTAAATATTGTGCCCCAAAGTTAAAATTATTTCCCGATTCCGCAAAGATTTGTAACACTCTTTTCATATATTTCCCGCTATTCCGACCAATCAGCGGATCCGGTCCGCCGCACGGACCAGCAACTCGTCCCGGAAAATCGCACGCGCCGCCAACCACGCAAACAGCAGACTCACAACAGGCAACGCGATCGAAACACCGACTCCCTGCGTGTGGAACGGAAGCTCCGAAGCCACCCGGCATCCCAAATAATAGTAGATCCCCTCCATGACCGCACTCCCGACCAGAAATACCAGCTCAACGACGCAAAGCCGGATTTGAAGCATCCGACGACGGTACAGAAAGATCGTCACCAGCGGCAGAACGGCCGACAACGTCAGCAGGATCCCCAGATAGAAGGCCGGGTGGAGCACCTCGCCTTCCGCACTTTTCAGCGCAAAGGCGTAGAGCCCGAACTCGCTGCCGTCGCCCCCGAACCACGCCAGACGCGAAAACAGCGTTACGCTCATCAACACCGTAATAATCAACAGATAAAGGGTTTGGATTCGTTGTATCATCGTTTACAGGGTTTTGTCGATCAGGTATTTGTTCCGGTCCGTCGAGTTGCGGTTGATCAGCTCGCCCAGGAAGCCCGCCAAAAACAACTGCACGCCCAGAATCACCGCCAGAATGGCCAGATAGAACAGCGGTTGGTCCGTCACGCCCCGCAGCGGCAGTCCGTGGTACTGCTTCCACAGCTTCTCGCCGATCAGCCAGCACGTCGTGCCGCCGCCCACAAGGAACATCAGCGTCCCGAGGCTCCCGAAAAAGTACATCGGAGAGCGCCCGAAATGCGTCATGAACATCACCGAAATAAGGTCCAGATACCCCTTGACCGTACGTTCGAGACCGAATTTCGAGTGTCCGTACTTGCGGGCGCGGTGCTCGACGACCTTCTCGCCGATGCGCCGGAATCCGGCCTGCTTGGCCAGAATCGGAATGAAGCGGTGCATCTCGCCGTAGACCTCGATCGACTTCACGACCTTGCGCCGGTAGGCTTTCAGGCCGCAGTTGAAGTCGTGGAGCCGGATGCCCGAAGCCCGGCGTGCCGTCCAGTTGAAGAATTTGCTCGGCCAGCGTTTTCCGATCGGGTCGTAGCGCTTCTTCTTCCACCCCGAAACCAGGTCGTAGCCCTCGTCGAGGATCATCCGACGCAGGGCCGGAATCTCGTCCGGCGAGTCCTGCAAATCGGCATCCATCGTGAAGACCACCTCGCCTTCGGCCGCCGCGAAACCGCAGTACAGGGCCGCGGATTTCCCGTAGTTGCGCCCGAAGCTGATGCCCCGCACGGCCGGATAGCGCTGTTTCAGCTCCTCGACCACGGACCACGATCGGTCCGTCGAGCCGTCGTCCACGAAGAGCAGTTCGTACGAAAGGCCGTTTTCACGTGCCACACGGTCGACCCATGCCGTCAGTTCCGGCAGCGACTCCTCCTCGTTGTAGAGCGGAACAACGACCGATATGTCCAGTTTTTCCATTATTTATTCGTGATCGCCGTTTTCGCGGGGTTCGTCCTGCCCGAAGGGATGCGCTTCGCGGCGCGTATAGGCCGCAATGAAGAGACCGAAGAAGCCACCCTTGATCGCCGAGCCCAGCATCGACGAGAAGATCAGCATCAGCGGCGAACGCAGCATCCGAACCATCAGCGACAGCTGGTCCGCGGTATAGAATCCCGTACTTTCGAGCAGGGCGATCTGCTGGCTCATCTGTGCCTCGTACTTCGCGGCGAAGAGCCAGTTGGCCGCGGCGCTCATGTAGGCCCCCTCGATGAAGCCCGCGCAGAGCATCACGCTGACCATGAAGCCCAGGCAGCGGCCGTAGCCGTATCCGTTGGCGCCGTAGCGCATCACGCGGAGCTTCATGAACCACGTCAGCAGGAACACGAAGACCACCAGCGACAGCAGCGACAACAGCGCGTGCTGCGTATAGAAGTTCAGCGTATCGAACACGATCGCCGCGAGGGCCATGATGACGCCGTAGCGTGCGGCATCGTTCCAGAAGTTCGTCTTTTCCATATCTCGCATTTAGTTTTTCCGTTTCGGGCGCCGACCCGGGGCGGTTACCGCCGACAGCCGGGACGCTGCCGCATTCCAATTCAATCCGCCGGGACGCTGACGTCCCAGGCTCCTCCTCGCCGGTCTCCTACTGCAATTCGGCGCGTCCCTCGCGCACGATCTCCGGTTCGCCGCCCGTGAGGTCCACGACCGTCGTGGGGACGTTGTCGCCCATGCCGCCGTCGATGACCAGCGAAACCTCGCGCCCGTAGCGCTCCTCGATCAACTCCGGATCGGTCGTATATTCGACCACCTCGTCGTCGTCCTTCACCGAGGCCGTGATCATCGGGCACCCCAGCGCCTCGACGACCGCACGCGCCACCGGGTGCGCCGGAATCCGGATACCGATCGTGCGGCGGCGCTCCAAAGCCTTGTCCGGAACCCGCGACGAAGCCGGGAGGAGGAACGTGAACGGCCCCGGAAGGTTGCGTTTCAGGATCCGGAACACCGCATTGTCCACCCGGCAGTACTCGGCAACCTGCGCGATGTCGTGGAAAACCACGGTCAGCGGAGCTTCGCTCCGCCCCCGCAGGCGCCGCAGCCGCTCGACGGCCTTCGCCGAACGCAGCGAACACCCGAACGCATAGACGCTGTCGGTGGGATAAATCACGATCCCATCGCGTTCCAGGGCCTCCACGACCCGCTTCAACTCCCGTTCCGAGGGGTTATCTCCGTAAATCTTCACCAGCATGGGATCGCAAATATAACAAAAATACGGTAAAATTATCCGCTTATTTGATCTTACGACGATTCAGTTCCGCACTGTATGCCCGCGCATTCCGGTTGTGCTCGGCCAGCGTCCGGGCAAAATTGTGGTATCCGTCGAAGGTCGGACGCGCACAGAAGAAGATATAGTCGTGCTCCTCGAAGCCGAGAACCGCCTCGATGGCGTTCTTCCCCGGCATGCAGATCGGCGAGGGAGGAAGGCCCTTGTTGACGTAGGTATTGTAGGGCGACGGGTATTTCAGATGCTTGTAGAGAATGCGCCGCAGCCCGAAATCCTGCATGGCATACTTCACCGTGGGGTCCGCCTGCAAGGGAATGCCGCGACGAAGCCGGTTGACGTAGACCCCCGCGATGCGGGGCATTTCGTCCGTCTGCCGCGTCTCCTCGTAGACGATCGACGCCAGCGTCATCACCCCCAGCCGGCTCAACCCGCTGCGTTGGCGTTTGGCATCCCGCTCCGCGGTCCAGAAGCGGTCGTACTCGCGTTTCATGCGCCGGACGAACTCCTCGGGCGTCACCGTCCAGTAGAATTCATAGGTGTCGGGGATGAACATCGAGAAGAGCGTCACGCTGTCGAAACCCACCTCGGCGGCCAGCGCCGGCGAGGTCAGCGCCGCCGCAAACGACGCCGAGTCGGCATCGAGCTGCATGCCGAGCTTCCGGGCCAGCTGCCCCGGCGTGCGCACGTTCTGGACCGTAACCCGCACGGGGGTCTGCATGCCGAGTTTGAGCATCCGCACGAGCTCGATGACGTTCATACCCGGTTTAATCACATAGTGTCCGGGCTTGAAGCTCCCGGCGAGGTTCAGCCGCCGGGCGTAGGTCCGGAAGGCCGCATGGTGGCGGATGTGGGGCATCAGCGAGTCGGTCAGCGCCTCATAGGGAGCGCGCGAGCTCACGAAAAGCTCATACTCCCGCCCGACGGCGCTGCCCTTGAACTGGAAAAGCAGAAAAACGCCCGCAGCCGCCCCGAGGACGACGCAGCCGAGGAAGATCCGAAGCAAAGTTTTTTTGCGCATTTCGCCAAATTTTTTGCAAAGATAGGAAAATATTCCTACTTTTGCACCCCGGGTGAGTCTTACACGACCAGCTCCCGCAGAATCCCCCAGGCGAGGAATCGAGCAAGGGTATGCGGTCGTAGCGGTGCGATGTGAGTAGCTCACCCTTTTTGATCTACGGACCCGGAACTTTCGTTCCGGGTTTTGTTTTTTTTTGGGGGGGGGTCGGGAGGAGCCGGCCGGGAACCGCGGAAACGGCGGAAACGGCGAAAACGGCGGGAATGGCGGGTCAGCCAGCGCCACGACAAGCGCAGGAACGTCCCCGTCAGCGACTCGGCATAGACCATCCGGTGTTTCCAGCGCTGCGCCCACCAGCGGCGCAGCCGGAACCAGCCGCCCCGCAGCAGACTCTCCGGAGGCGGTTCCGGTGTCCGGAAGTCCAGCACATCGTCCAGCATGCGGCGTTCGAGCGACGCATGCCGCCGGAAGGGCGGCACCCAGGCGGGCTCCATCCCGAGACAATCCACGCACAGGGCCTGCACGCAATCCGCAAAGGGCTGCATCCCGGCTTCGCGGACCGCCGTGCGGAACTCCGCCCAGTCGATCCGCGAGCGGCTTCCGGCCACGAAGAGCGCCCAGTCGGTCAGGTGGCGCACAGTGATGCCGGACAGGACGAAGTGCACCGCCATGTGGCGCATCAGAAACAGGGCGTCGAAAGTCGCCGACGGAAGGCAGACCCGCGCTCCTCCGAGTTCGAGACAACCGCCCGGTTCGGCGGCACGACGGGCGAGCCGCTCCCCGAACCGGCGATTCGAAGCATACCGGGCCGATTCGATGAAGTCGATGTGGTTCTCAATCGGGATGCCGTCGATCCGGAAGGTCGTGTGGTGTCCCGACCCCGCAGCGATCCGAATCCCCCACTCCCGGGCCATCCGTTCGTCGCCCTCGGCGCGATGCCCGAAGAGCCAGATGTCGATGTCGCCGCACGGACGGTGTTCCGGAACCGGATAGAAACGGCTCAATCCGCAGCCTTTGAGCAGCAGCATCGGGATGCCGTGCCGGGCGTAGAAGGCGGCGAGCCGCGCCAGCGTCCGCCGCTGACGCCGCCAGCGGGATTCGACCGTCCCGACCCGGAGCGCCCACCGCAGCCGCAACGGCATCGGCGGTCGCCGGTCCTCGGGCAGGAACGGCAGGGCCTCCCACACCAATGCCGCAACCCCCTGCCGGGCCGCCAACGTGCAGAGCCGCTCCCACATCATCGGGTCGCACGGCCCGAAGCCGGACAATTCGTCGGGACGGCGCCACAGTGCGGCCCTCAACAGGCTGAAAAGACGATCTTCAAGTTCGGAAGGGTTCATATCGGAGAACCGGATCCGGGATTTGCAACGGGTTTCCGGAACCAGACGCAATGGCTGCAAAAACCGCGCCCGGAGCCGCCGTATCAGGCGTCCCGACTCAAAGGCGGAGCCTTGCGGAAGGGCCGTAAACCGGATGTCCGCAACCCCCGAAGGGATTGCGGACATCCGGTTCATGTGCGCAGCGGCGGAAGCACCCCGCGCAGGGTCTGCGGACTTTCCGCAGCGAGTTTGCGGCTATTCCAGCGTGAAGTCCACGCTTCCGCGGATGTCGTCCGACGCGGCGCCGACGTAGGCCGTGAAGAGGCCCGGCTCGGCCGTCCAGGCACCCTTCGTGTCGTCGTAGTAGCTCAACGACGCGGGCGTGATCCCGAACTCAACCGTCTGCGTCTCGCCCGGTTGCAGCGATACTTTCGCAAAGCCTTTCAATTCCTTCACCGGACGCGGTACAAACGATTCGTCATCCCCGATGTAGAGCTGCACCACCTCGGCACCGGGTCGGTCGCCCGTGTTCGTTACGTCCACGCGCAACGTGAGCGAACCGTCGGCATCCAGCCGATCGGTCGAAAGTCGAAGATTCCCGATTTCGAAAGTCGTATAGCTCAAACCGTGACCGAAGGCAAAGAGCGGCTTGATCGCCTTCGTATCATGCCAGCGGTAGCCTACGAATAGGCTCTCGTTGTAGCGTACCGAATCCCCGCCCGGGAACTCGCCCAGCGCATGCGCCGCATTGTCCTCCAGGTGCACCGGGAACGTGAACGGAAGTTTCCCCGAAGGGTTCACCTTGCCGAATACCACATCCGCCAGCGCATTCCCGGCCTCCGAACCCGAGAACCACGCTTCCAGAACCGCCGGAACCCGGTCCACCCACGGCATCGCCACCGCATTGCCCGAAACCAGCACCACCGCAAGCCGCGGGTTCGCAGCCGCCAGCGCCTCGATCACCCGGTCCTGTGCGTAGGGAAGGCCGTACTCCTTCCGGTCACCGCCCTCGCAATCCTGTCCCCAGCTCTTGTTCAGACCCCCGATGAAGAGCACCGCATCGGCCTCCTTCGCCGCCGAAACCGCATCGGCAAGGAGTTGTTCCTCGCTCCGCGTCTCCGAAAGGTCCTGACCCGTCGTCACCCCGTTATAGGAGCCCGTGGGATCGCCCACGTAACCCCGTTCGTAGACCACTTCGCAGCCGGCGGCCGTAGCAGCCGCTCGGAGCCCTTCCAGCGGCGTCACCTCGTGGCGGACCTTCAACGACGAAGAGCCGCCGCCCACGGTCATCATCTTCACGGCATTCTCGCCCACGACCAGCAGCCGTTTCGTCGATCCGGCATCCAGCGGCAGCGTCCCGTTGTCGTTTTTCAGCAGCACCATGCCCTCACCCGCGATCTGACGCGCCGCGGCCAGATGCTCCGGGGAGTTCAGCGACCCGAAGGGCTTCTGCGTATTCATCGCCGTGCGGAAGATCAGACGAAGGACCCGGCGCACCTTGTCGTCCAGCGTATTCACGTCGGCGGCTCCCTTGCGCAAGAGATCCAGATAGGGATGCGCCAGATAGTAGTTGTCGTAGGCGTTCCGAGTCCCGCTCCGGAGTCCGTCCGTCCACGTCCCGAACTCCATGTCCAGGCCGTTCCGGATCGACTCTTCCGTGTCGTGGACTCCGCCCCAGTCCGAGATCACAACCCCGTCGAACCCCCATTCCCCTTTCAGGATGTCGTTCAGCAGGTACTCGTTGTGGCAGCAGTGCTGTCCCTTGTATTTATTATAGGCCCCCATAACCGCCCAGGCGCCGCCCTCCTCCACGGCGGCCTTGAATGCCGGGAGGTAGATCTCATACAGCGCCCGGTCGTCGACCTCCACGTCGACCGACAGACGACGCGTCTCCTGATTGTTCAGCGCAAAGTGTTTCACGCACGCCGCGACGCCCTGCTTCTGAACCTCCTGCACGTAGGGTACGACCATCCGCGAAGCAAGGTACGGGTCTTCGCCCATGTATTCGAAGTTGCGGCCGTTGAGCGGCGTGCGGTAGATGTTCACGCCCGGGCCCAGCAGCACGTCCTTCTCCCGGTAGCGGGCCTCCTCGCCGATCGACTGCCCGTAGAGCGCCGACATCGCGGGGTTCCACGTCGCGGCAAGGCACGTCAGCGCCGGAAAGGCCGTACACGAGTCATTCGTCCAGCCCGCCTGGTCCCATTCGTCCCAAAGAACCTCCGGGCGGATGCCGTGAGGACCGTCCGTGCACCACACCTCCGGGATACCCAGGCGCGGGACGCCCGCCGACGAGAATTTCGACTGTGCGTGCAGCATGGCGACCTTCTCTTCAAGCGTCATACGGGACAGGGCGTCCTCGATACGTTCTTCAAGCGGGAGGGTTGCGTCCTGGTAGGCCGCAAGGGGCACGTCATTCCGGGCTCCGCCCGCGCAGCCGGTCAGAAAAAAGAGCAGCGGCAGCAATTTCAAGGTGGGATTTTTCTTCATTTCAATCGGGTTTGGTTAAAGACTGCACAAAGATAAAAAAGTTTCGGAGAGTAGCAAGACAATTATCGGTTCATTTCCATCAAGGCCGTACAATCGCAGCCATCTTCCGGGGCAAAAAAGGCCGGGAAAGGCCGGGAACCAGCAGACGGACCGGACGGGAACCAGCAGACGGACCGGACGGCGGACCAGCGGACGGACCGGGCGGGAACCAGCAGACGGACCGGGCGGGAACCAGCAGACGGACCGGGCGAAAGATACAAATGCAAAAAAGACCGCGGAAAAATCCACGGCCTTCAAACTCCGATTCGCTCCGACCGGCTTACTCGGCGGCAGGAGTCTCGGCAGGAGCCTCCGTCGCAGCTGCTTCCGCGGCGGGAGCCTCCGTTGCAGGAGCCTCCTCGGCGGCTGCCGGAATCTCGGCCTGCGGCATCGTAGCGGCTTCCGTTTCAAGAACCCGCTCCTGCAAGGCCTTGGCGTCCTTCGAAATCTCCGAGTTGCTCTCGGCAACCTTCGAGCGGTCCATCGCCAGCGTGGCCACCAGACTCAATACGACAATGGCAATGGCCATCGCCCAGGTGAACTTTTCCAGAAAGTTCGTCGTCTCGCGGACTCCCATCACCTGGTTCGAGGCTCCGAAGTTCGCAGCCATGCCGCTCTTGGGGTTCTGCACCAATACCGCGAGAATCACCAGAACACTCGCAACCAGAATCAGCGCAATGCAAATCGTGTATAACATATCCTCAAATTTTAATTATTTTGTTCTGTTTTACGAATCAGCTCGGCAAAGTAAACACTTTTTTCGGGATTTCGCAAACTTAATTTGCGATAAATCGCCAGGGCCCGATCCCGCAGACCCTGCGCCAGATAAATTTCGGCAAGATCCTCGCTGACAACTTCGTCCTCCTCGTCCCATTCGGGCTGCATGCGCACCTCCCCGTCGGGCTCGCCCTCCTCGGCCACGATCCGCAGATCGCTCTCCTGCAAGAAACGGTCGATGATCTCCTCCGACGAGCGCCGCAACAGCGCCCCGGCATCCACGTCCGGCATCCGCAGCGAACTCTCCGAACGCCACGGAGCCAGCATCGCCACCACGGCGTCACGCTCGCCCGTCGCCAGCTCCCGCAGCACCCGCAGCGGCACGAACCACGGAGCCGCGGCCAACGCCGCAGCCACCTCCTCCCGCGGGAGCGTTTCGCCCGCAAGCGGATGCTCCGACGACCCGGCCAACAGGGCCGTCAGCCTGCATTTCGATCCCTCCATGCCGCTACCAGTTGGAGGCCGAAGCCTGGAAAATATCGGTGACAAGCTGGTCGACAATCTCCGGAATGAGCGTCCCCTCGACCTCGGTCAGCAACTGCGTCGACTCGTAGTCGGCATAGGCCGAGAAGGTTTTGTTGAACGACGCCTTCTCGTCCAGCGCGTTCGTAAAGCGCACCTTGACCGTGATCGTCAGGCGGTTCAGCAGCGCGTAGTCGTCGCTCGACACCGAAGCCGTCGTCGAGGTGTAGTTCGTGATCTCCCCCTCGAAGGCAAAGTCACCCCCCTCGTCGACCTGCATCAGCCGCGTGCGGCGCGAGAAGATGTCCACCAGGGCATCCGTCAGCGTCGAGCTCAAAATCGGCGAGACCATCGTGGCGTTGTTCGGGAAGTAGGCCACCGAGAAGGTCTTGGCGTCGGGAGGAATCGAGGCCCCCGACAGCGAATATTTGATCGCCACGCCGCAGCCCGTCAGCAGACAGAACACCAGCGCAACGACGGCAAGTTTCAAACCTTTCATGCGTTTCAACATTCCAGTCTTTCCTGTTTTGCGGACGTCAGACATCCTCGATGCCCAACTCCTTGATTTTACGATACAACGTGCGTTCCGACATGAACAACTCGGCAGCAGCCTCGCGGCGGCGTCCGTTGTTGCGTTTCAGCGCCCGGACGATCTGCTCGCGCTGCACGTCCGCCTTGGTCTTCTCGCGCGGCGGCTCGTCGGTCACCTCCTCGCTCTCGGCATAGACCGGGGACGCGGGTTGTTCATAACCCGGGGTTGCGGGCTGCCCGAACGTCGGGCCCGCCGGCTGTCCGTAGGCCCCCGGGGTCTGCACCGCCGGAACGTAACGTCCCTGCGTCGAGGTCGGCAGCAGCGCCCGGATGTCGCGCGCCGGCTCCGCAGCCGCAACGCCCCCGCCACGCATCAGCTCCGCAAGCATGCGTTTCAGGTCGTTGATGTCCGCCCGCATGTCGAACAGCACCTTGTAGAGCAATTCCCGCTCCGTGGCCATCGTACCGTCGTCCATGCGGGGCGCCCCGGCCGCCGCCATCGCGGTGCCGCCCTCCTGCGGGGGCAGGTATTTCGCCAGCACCTCCGGCGTGATGACCCGCACCTGCTCGATGGCCGAGATCTGCTCGGCGACGTTCTTCAACTGACGGATGTTCCCCCGCCAGTAGTAGTTCTTCAACAACTCGCGCGCCGCGTCGTCGAGCGTCACGGCCGGCATGCGGTACTGCACGGCCACATCGGCCGCAAACTTGCGGAACAGCAGCGGAATATCCTCCGGACGCTCGCGCAGCGCCGGAACCGAAATGGGCACCGTCGCCAGACGGTAATAGAGGTCCTCGCGGAACCGCCCCGCCATGATGGCCTCCGGCAGGTCGACATTCGTCGCCGCCACGACCCGCACGTTGGTCTTCTGGACCTTCGACGAGCCCACGCGGATGAACTCCCCGGTTTGCAGCACCCGCAGCAGGCGGGCCTGCGTCGAGTGCGGCAGCTCGGCCACCTCGTCCAGGAAGATCGTGCCCCCGTCGGCCTCCTCGAAATAGCCCTTGCGGGCCTCCAAAGCCCCCGTGAAGGAGCCCTTCTCGTGACCGAACAACTCGGAGTCGATCGTCCCTTCGGGAATCGCCGCGCAGTTCACGGCGATGTATTTGTTGTGCTTGCGCGAGGAGTAGGCGTGGATGACCTGCGGGAAAAACTCCTTGCCCACGCCGCTCTCGCCCGTGACCAGGACCGTCAGGTCCGTGGGAGCCACGCGCAGGGCCACTTCCAGCGCCCTGTCCAGCAGCGGAGAGGTGCCGATAATGCCGAAGCGTTGTTTTACGGTGGTGATCTCTGTCATTTGTCTATTCTTCGGATTCGCGCTGTTCGGGTTGTACAGCGGAGGCGGAGGTGTCCGACTGCGGGACGGCGGGAAGCTCGATATACTCCGTCTCCGCCTGCTGTTTGCGGGCGTCGTGCCAGAGTCCGAACGCAATGGCCGCCAGCGCCAAAACCGCCGCAATCACGGCAATCCAGACGAAACGGTCCGTACGACGGCGCGGAGCCCGGTCGACATACGTATAAGCATCGGTATTCTTGGGCGGCTTCCCGTAACGCAGCCCCCGCACCGAGGGATCCGGATCCATCTTCGCCGAACGCGACACCCGGGGCTCGGAAAAGGCTGTGCGGACCGCTTCGGCCACCCGCTCGGAATGCACGTGCTGCGTGCGCGAACCCGTCCGTGCGGATTCCGCCGGCGCTCCCGGCGCTGCGGCCCCGTCCGAAACCTCCGAAGCCGAAGAGGACTCCGCCTGCGTCGCCTGCGGCTCGTAAACGAAGGCGATCGTCCCGTTCGGACCGGGTTTCAGCACGCCGAAGCCCGACATGCGGTACTCCGCGCCGCGCTCCACGGCATGGCGCACCTCGAAAACGAAGCGGTCGATCTCGCCCGCAGCCTCCAGGTCGCCTAGACCCCGCGCGCGCAACAGGCCCCGCAACACCCCGTCGTCCCGTTTGAGCAGCTCCGAAAAGAGAACCTCATGGCCCGGCTCCTTGACGATGAACGCCCCGAACTGGGGGATCACAAGCCGCTTGTGCGACTCCAAATATTGCGTTACGACAGCTGTCAGCACGATCGAATGTTTCTTTGATTCCGGCTCCAAAATTACCCTTTTTCAGAGAAAAATCCAAAATCTCCCGCAGTTTTTCAAAATAATCCGGCAAAGTGTTGGTTATACGAAAAATATTCGCCTAATTTGCATCCCGAAATTCCGCAAAATCCGGCCGAGCTACTTTGTCCGGAATTCCGCAATGTAGCCGAGCCGGATTGCCGAAAAACCGATCAACCGGACATGAAAGACAAGTACATCGACCTGATCGAACAGTCGTTCGACTTCCCGCAGGATGAGTTCTCCGTCGAGGACAACGAGCTCAATTTCCATGACATCCCCCTCATGGAACTCATCAAACAGTACGGAACGCCGCTCAAAATCACCTACCTGCCGAAGATATCCCAGCAGATCAACCGCGCCAAGCGAATGTTCAACGTGGCCATGGCGAAGGTCGACTACAAGGGGTCGTACAACTACTGCTACTGCACCAAGTCGAGCCACTTCTCCTTCGTGCTCGAAGAGGCCATGAAGAACGACATCCACCTCGAAACCTCGTCGGCCTACGACATCCACATCATCAACGCCCTCTACGACAGCGGAATCATCGACAAGGACCGTTACATCATCTGCAACGGATTCAAACGACCGCAGTACGTCGAGAACATCGCACAGCTCGTCAACGACGGATTCACCAACACCATCCCCGTGCTCGACAACAAGGAGGAGCTCGACCTCTTCGAGGACGCCTTCACCAAAAAGTGCAAGGTCGGAATCCGCATCGCCTGCGAGGAGGAGCCCAAGTTCGACTTCTATACCTCCCGCCTCGGAATCCGCTACAACGACATCGTCGCCTTCTACAAGGCCAAACTCAAAAACAGCAAGAAGTTCCAGCTCAAAATGCTCCACTTCTTCATCAACACCGGCATCAAGGACACGGCCTACTACTGGAACGAGTTGTCGAAGTGCATGAACGTCTACTGCGAGCTCAAAGCCATCTGCCCCGAACTCGACAGCCTCAACATCGGCGGAGGATTCCCCATCAAGAACTCCCTGAACTTCGAGTACGACTACGAGTACCTCACCGAGGAGATCGTCGCCCAGATCAAGAACATCTGCCAGCGAAACGGCATCGAGGAACCCAACATCTTCACCGAGTTCGGCTCGTTCACCGTCGGCGAAAGCGGCGCCGCACTCTACTCGATCGTCAACCAGAAGCAGCAGAACGACCGCGAGAACTGGTACATGATCGACTCGTCGTTCATCACCACCCTGCCCGACACCTGGGGCATCAACCAGCGCTACATCATGCTGGCGATCAACAACTGGGACAAGGAGTACCAGCGCGTATTCCTCGGCGGACTGACCTGCGACAGCGAGGACTTCTACAACTCCGAGTGCCATACCAACGCCATCTTCCTGCCGAAACTCGAACCAGGGAACACCCAGTACATCGGATTCTTCCACACGGGGGCCTACCAGGAGTCGCTCGGCGGATTCGGCGGCATCCAGCACTGCCTGATTCCCGCGCCGAAGCACATCATCATCGACCGCGACAAGTCCGACAACGAATACTACACGCGGCTCTTCGCCAAGGAGCAGTCCTACCGATCGATGCTCCGCATCCTCGGCTACTGACCCGGGAGGAAGGGCCGCTGCCCCGGTACATCCGGCACATCCGGCACATCCGGCCCCGGCACGCCCGGCTCCGCGAGCCGAGACCACAACACATCTCACGAAATGGCCTTTTCCCGCGCGGAGAAGGCCTTTTTCCACACCTTTTCCCGACACCGAAGGAGGCATTTCCGGAAAAATTCGTATCTTCGGCCGCAAAACGACGCAACACACCATGAAGCAGTGTATCCGGATCCGATTGAGCGGGCTTCTTGCGGGAGCCGTTCTGCTCTGCGCCGCACTCGCCGCCCAAGCGGCAGCGCCGACGCCCGAAGCCGGATCCGAAGCCCCGAACGGATCGCAGAGCGGCTACGAAGCCGGATACCGGGCGGGCTATCGGGACGGATACCGGGATGCCCGGGCGGGCCGGGCGGCCCGAATCCCGCGGGAGGATACCGACCCGAAAACGACGGGGAACGACCCCGCCGGAACAACCGCCGCAACCGGACCCCGACTCCCGGAAACGGAGAAACTCGATACGGACTACACACCGTCGGAGGGCTCCGGACGCCGTTTCCTGCACAGCCTCGGCGCGGAATTCCGACCCGAATACATCTTCCCGACCAACCCCTTCCTCGAAGGCGGAAACCGGAACGGACGGCCGATCGACCTCTCGTTGTCGGGCCATTTCCGCTATGCCTTCCAGTTCCGGCCCGGGTCGCTCCCCGACCGCATCTACGGCGGCGCCCGACAGGGACTCGGCATCGCCTACTACGACTTCCAGCGCCCCGACGAAATCGGAAACCCCGTGGCGGTCTACCTCTTCCAGGGGGCCCGCATCGCACGGATCGCTCCCCGGATCACGTTCGACTACGAATGGAATTTCGGTCTCTCGTTCGGGTGGAACCCCTACGATCCCGACTCGAACCCCGCCAACCAGATGATGGGATCGAAGATCAACGCCTACCTCAACGTCGACTTCCTGCTCCGGTGGCGCATCATGCGCGAGGTGGACCTCACGGCAGGCGTCGTCCTCACGCACTTCTCCAACGGAAACACCAAGTACCCCAACGCCGGGCTCAACTCCCTCGGCGCCCGGGCCGGCCTGACCTGCAACTTCGGACGCACGTCGCCCGAAACCGCTCCGCGGTTCCACGGTCCCGCCTTCCCGCGCCACGTGAGCTACGATCTGGTGCTCTTCGGATCGTGGCGACGCAGGGGCATCGAGGTCGGCGACATGCAATACGCCGCTCCCGACGCCTACACGGTCGTGGGATTCAACTTCGCCCCGATGTACAACTTCGGATACAAGTTCCGCGCGGGAATCTCCGTCGACGGCGTCTACGACGGAAGCGCCAACGTCATCTCCGCCAATACGATCTCCGAAATAGGCTCCACGGCCGAAATCGAAACCGTCGATCCGGGATTCGACCGCCAGATCGCACTCGGACTCTCGGCACGCGCGGAGTTCGTCATGCCCTACTTCCAGATCGGCATCGGGCTCGGCGGCAACATCCTGCACAAGGGCGGCGACCTGAATGCCTTCTACCAGATGCTGACCCTCAAAGTGGCCATGACACGCAGTTCGTTCCTCCACATCGGGTACAGCCTGCGCGACTTCCACCTGCCGAACTTCCTGATGCTC
Source organism: Alistipes sp. An66 (assembly GCF_002161445.1). Taxonomy (GTDB): domain Bacteria; phylum Bacteroidota; class Bacteroidia; order Bacteroidales; family Rikenellaceae; genus Alistipes; species Alistipes cottocaccae. The sequence goes on along the minus strand of NZ_NFHT01000006.1, from coordinate 72,424 downwards.
GGCGTCGGATACCGCTTCAACAACAAGTATCCCCGCCACCGCTGACGACAAGCCCCGCGCCCGGACGTCCGGAGTCCCGCCCGGATGCAGCCCGCAAAAAACACCGCGATAACCGGCTCGCGCCCCGGCATACGGGGATCCGGCGGAGCGGAATTTGCTTATCCCTGCAAGAAACGCTATCTTTGCCGAAAACCGCCGACCGATGCAGATCACCAAAGCCGAATTCAAATGCTCCTCGGAGCGCATCTCCCAGGTCCCGAAGGACGACCTGCGGGACATCGCCTTCATCGGGCGCAGCAACGTCGGGAAGTCGTCGCTCATCAACCGGCTCACCGGACGACAGGGGCTTGCCAAAGTCTCCGGAACACCCGGCAAAACGCGGCTGATCAACCATTTCCGGATCAACGACGCATGGTATCTGGTCGACCTCCCGGGATACGGATACGCACGCACGTCGAAGGTGCAGCGGGGTGAATTCTCGAAACTCATCACCGATTACGTCCTCCGCTGCGAGAAACTCCACTTCCTCTTCGTGCTGGTCGACATCCGCCTCGAACCCCAGCGCATCGACCTGCGCTTCATCGAGATGCTCGGCGAAAACGGAGTGCCCTTCGGAATCATCTTCACCAAAGCCGACAAACTCTCCAAAACCCAGCGCGAAAAAAGCGTCGAACGCTTCCGCAAGGCTCTCTCCGAACAGTGGGAGGAGCTGCCGCCGATGCTGGTCAGCTCCTCCGAACAGGGGCTGGGCCGCGAGGAGATTCTGGATTTCATCGAATCCTGTCTGAAAGTTTAATTTTTTGTTGAAAATTAGCGCCCTCCCGGGCGCATTTTTTCATCCTATTGTCCTATCTTTGCAACGTCAAAAATCCTCGTAACCTATGGCTATCCACAAAATCAAAATCTTTTCCGGGCGCGGTTCGGAATATCTGGCCAAGAAAATCGCCGCAAGTTTCGGCACGACGCTCGGCCAGGTCGAAGTGCTGCGGTTCAGCGACGGCGAGTTCCAGCCCTGCTACAACGAGTCGATCCGCGGCTGCACGGTCTTCATCATCCAGTCGACCTTCCCGCCCTCGGACAACCTCATGGAGCTGCTCATGATGATCGACGCCGCACGCCGCGCATCCGCCTACAAGGTCGTCGCCGTGATGCCCTACTTCGGCTGGGCGCGCCAGGACCGCAAGGACCGCCCCCGGGTGCCGATCGGAGCCAAACTGGTAGCCAACCTCCTGATGGCCGCCGGGGTCGACCGCGTGATGACGATGGACCTCCATGCCGACCAGATTCAGGGATTTTTCGACGTCCCCGTCGATGCGCTCTACGCCAGCGGCATCTTCGTGCCCTACATCAAGAGCCTCAACATCGAGGACCTCTCGATCGCCGCACCCGACATGGGCGGCGCCAAACGTGCCAACACCTACGCCAAACACCTCGGAACACCGATCATCATCTCCCACAAGGAGCGTGCGAAGGCCAACGTCGTGGGCAAGATGACCGCAATCGGTGAGGTCGAAGGCCGCAACATCCTGATCGTCGACGACATGATCGACACGGCCGGCACGATCTGCATGGCGGCAGACATGCTCATGTCGCGCGGTGCGAAGAGCGTGCGGGCCGCGATCACTCACCCCGTGCTTTCGGGTCCCGCCTACGAGCGCATCAACGACAGCGCCTTGCAGGAGGTGATCGTCACCGACACCATTCCGCTCAACCCCGACAAGGATCTCCACAAATTCACGGTCCTCTCGGTCGCCGACATCTTCGCCGACGTCATCGAGCGCGTCCACAACTACAAGGAGATCTCCTCGATCTTCTTCAAGTAGGCGGGCCGGACAGGCGGCGGCGCGACGCAAACAGGGGTCGGGCAACGCGGCACGACGCAAACAGCGCGACACCAACAGGGGTCGGACAAGCGGCGGCGCGACGCAAACGGCGCAACGCAAACAGGTATCGGGCAACGCGGCACGACGCAAACAGCGCGACACCACAGGGGTCGGACAAGCGGCGGCACGACGCAAACGGCGCAACACAAACAGGTATCGGGCAACGCGGCACGACGCAAACGGCGCGACCAGCCAATGTCAGACAACCGCATACGATTCTCCCCTGCCGCAACACCGCGACAGGGGAGAATTTTTTGTTCCGGCCCGAATCCGCCGGCCCGGACAATCCGAACCGCGGAGCACTATTCACCGCCACTCTCCCGATCCCTGTCCCGATCCTTATCCCGATCGCCGCGGGTCCGGATACGGACATACTCCGTGGGCAGACACCCCACATGCTTCTTGAAACTCGTGGCAAAATAGGAGGGTGAATTGAAACCCACCATCGTACTGATCTCCGAAATCGAATACTTGCGGTCCAGCAACAGCTTGCAGGCATGGTTGAAGCGGATCTTGCGGATAAACTTCGTGGCCGATTCGCCCGTGATGGACTTCATCTTCAAGTGGAGGTTCGAACGGCTCATGCAGAGCGCCTTGCTGAAATCGTTCGACGAGAACTCCTCGTTGTCCATGTTCTCCTCGACAATCCGGATCGCCTTTTTCAGGAACTCCCCGTCCATCGAATTCGAAGTGATCTTGTCCGGATCGATCTCCGTATCGTCCGAATAGTGGTGCCGCATCCGGTAACGGGCTTTCAGCAGATTCTGGACCTTGGCCGACAACAGCGAAATCGACAGCGGCATCGGCAGATAGCTGTCCGCTCCCGCCTCGATGCCCGTGATCTGCTCTTCGAGGCTCCCTTCCGAAGCGAGGATCACCACCGGGATATGGCACGTGCGGATATTCTGTTTCACGGCCTGGCAGAGTTTCAGACCGTCGATTCCCGGCAACATCCGGTCGGCGATGATCAGATCCGGTTCGAGTGTCTTCAAGCGCTCCTGGGCCTCGCTGCCGTCGGAAACCGGAACCACATGGTAACGGGCCCGGAAATGCTCGGCGATATAGCGGGCGACGTCCGGATTGGACTCCGCCACGAGGATCGTACCGCGCTTCCCCTCCTCGGACGCCTCCACCGGGAGCTGTCCCGAACCGTCGCCCGACCACTCCTCGGGCAGGAACTTCTCCGCATCGCGGATGATGGTCGCACGCACATCGTTCTCACGGGCCCGCTTCTCGTCGGGATAGCTCTCCATATCGTCCGAAAGCGTGATGGTGAACTCCGAATAGCGGTTCGGCTCGCTGCGCAGCGTGATCGTTCCCTGATGGAGCTCGACGATCCGCTGCACGATCGACAGACCGATTCCCGCTCCGGCGCTGGATTCGTTGACCTGATAGAACCGCTCGAAGATATGCTTCTGCTGCTCGGGAGTGATGCCGATGCCGCTGTCGCGCACCTGAATGCGGAAGCATCCCTCGCCGCGTTGGAGCGCCACGCGGATGATCCCTCCGTCGGGCGTGAACTTGAAGGCGTTCGAGAGGAGGTTCGTCAGCATCATTTCGAGGAACATCCGGTCTACGGGACGCAGCTCGCCCCGAAGGTCCGAACTCAAAATATAATCCATGTCGCGGTTCTGGGCCACCTCCTCGAACATCGAGAAGACCTCCGCGACGATGGCGTCCACGTCCTGCACGGCAACACGCATGCGGAACATCCCCAGTTCGGCTTTCCGGTAATCCAGCAGCTGGTTGACGATATGCAGGAGTTTCAGGCTGTTGCGGCGGATGTAGTTCAGCCGCGTGGCAACGTATTTGTCCGACGTCCCGTGGTCGCGGATCTCCTGCAACGGCGAGAGAATCAGCGTCAGCGGCGTGCGCAGCTCGTGCGAGAGGTTGATGTAGAAGCGGATCTTCTCCTGGCTCAACCGTTCGACGGACTCGCGTTCGAGGCGTTCCAGACGCAGTTGCACCTTCATCTTCATGCGGCCGAAAATCGCCGCAATCACCCCGCCGACAGCACCCAGCGCCAGCACGACCCACAGCATACGCGCAGCAAGCGTCTGCCACCACATCGGCAGCACGCGGATCTCGACCGTCGACACCTCGTCGCTCCAACGCCCGTCGTTGTTCGCCGCCCTCACCTTGAAGAGGTAATGGCCCGGTTTGAGGTTCGAGTAGTTGGCTTCGAGGTGTGTGGTTTCATACCACCGGGTGTTGAAACCTTCGAGTTTGTAGGCGAAGGTGTTGCGCCCGGCGGCCAGCGGATTGACCGCGACGAAGCCTACCGAGAAGATGTTGCGCACCGACGGGAAGGCGGCCCGTACCACTCGCCCGACGGAGTCGCGGTCGATCCGCACGCGGCGGTCCTCCTCCGCGTCGGTCACGGAGACCTCCGTGATCCGGGCCGCCGGCGCGAAGGGGTTGTCCACCAGATCGTGGGGCCGGAACCACGTGATGCCGCCGATGCCGCCGAACCAGAAGACGCCGTCACGGCTCCGGCAGTAGGCATAGGCATTGAACTGGTTGTTGGCGATTCCGTCGCGCAGGGTATAGTTGCGGAAGGAGTTTTTCTGCACGTCGAAGCAGGCCAGCCCGGCGTTGGTCGAGATCCAGAGCCGCGACAACTCATCCTCCAGAATCCCGTACACGACATCGTTGGGCAGGCCGTCGGCCACGGCGAAGCGCGTAAACCCGGAATCCGCAGTGTTGAAGCGGTAGAGCCCCTGCCGCGTCCCGACCCAGATGTTACGGTGCGAATCCTCGGTAACGCACATCACGGAGGCCTCCTGCCGAAGGGGGGGGGTGATGCTCGGCTCCGAAGTGGTCAGGTTGCAGGCCGAGACCTGTTTCCGGTCGGGATGCCAGAGGTAGAGACCCGCCTGGGTGCCAATCCAGACCCGGCGTTTCGAGTCGCGGCAGAGCGTCGTAATCGGCAGCGACGCCAGACGGGGTTCGTAGTCGGCGCAGGGGTGACGCGAGAAGCGTCCCGTCGCGGGGTCGAACGACAGCAGTCCGTTGAGCGACCCGACCCACAACGTGCCGTCGTCATCGTCCAGCAGCGCATAGCAGCTGTTGTTGATCGGGATCGAGGCGTTGACCGAATAGTGCTGCACGCGGTGCGTGGCGGCGGACATCCGGGAGAGGCCTCCGGCGTGGGTGCCGATCCAAAGGTTCCCGCACCCGTCGGGAAGGATACACTTGATGTTGTTCGACAGCAGGGCGCCGCCGGAGACGTTGAACTCCGTGAAACGGCCCGTGCGGCGGTCGTAGCGGTTCACGCCGTCGTCGTTCGTACCGATCCAGAGGCACGCCGCCGACGGGTCCTCGACGATACAGCTCACCGTATTGTCGCCCAGCGAATTGCGGGCCGGATCATGTCGCAGCACCCCGAAACGCCGCGCCAGCGGATGGTAGTAGCTCACGCCCCCGTAGTAGGTTCCGAGCCAGACGCCACGCTGCCCGTCGATGAAGATCGAGCGGATGGAGTTGTGGCTCAACGATCCGCTTTCGGAGGTATGGACATACTTCTCGAAACGGCCCGTGCGGGGATCGAGGATCGAAAGGCCGTCGAAGGTCCCGATCCAGAGACGCCCGTCGGAGTCGCTGCGCAGCACGCGGATGTAGTCCGAGACCAGTCCGGGATGCTCCGCAGCCGTATAGCGCCCGATGACCTGCAAGGCCGCATCCAACCGGTAAAGCCCGTTTCCGTGGGTGGCGACCCAGTAACCGCCGTCCCCGGCGGGAGCGATGCAGGCGATGTCGAAGCGCGCCATCTGCGGCAGCACCCGAATCGCGTTGCCGTAGGTCGACGAATAGGTATAGACGCCGTCGGAGGTCCCGACGAGGAATCCGTCGTGCGAAGGGCACACGGTATGCACGCTGATGCCTTTGAGGTAGGTGCGGATCTCCAACGAACGCGCCGCACGGTCGAAGAGCACGATACCCAGGTCGGTGGCCAGCAGGAGATTCCCGTCCGGCTGGATGGCGATGTCGGAGACCTGCATGTTGTAGCCTTCGAGCCGGAAGTTCTCGAAGCGCTGCGTCGCGGCATCGTAGCACGAAAGGCCCGAGGAGGTTCCCACCCAGAGTCTCCCGCCGTCGGCCAGCAGCGCATTGACCGAATTGTCGCCCAGACTCTGCGGATCGCCCTCGACATGGCGGAAGACCCGGAACGAATAGCCGTCATAGCAGTTCAGTCCGTCCTGCGTACCCATCCAGATGCGGCCCAGCGGGTCCTGCGCAAGGGCCAGCACGGTCGATTGCGAAAGTCCGTCGTTGACCGACAGGGTCCGGAATTCGATCGCGGCGAAGGCCGGAACGGCGAACAAAACAGCAAACAGGCCGAAGAGCGAGTAGCGGAATTTAAGCATGGGTATCGTGTTATCAGGAGTAAAATTACGTTTTTTTTCGGAGAATTCCGCACCTTCGGCGGGTTTTTCGTCCGGCAAAAAGAGGGCCGCCGGAGGTCGGGCATCCGGCGGCAATCGGGAAACGGGGCTGTCAGCGGACCGAAGCCGGGACGACGTCGATCAGTTCGCGGTCCGCCTCACCGGGCGTACGGATGAGGGTGCTGCCTCCGATCTTCGACGCTTCGGTAGCGTAGAGCACGGCGTTGCCGCGGGAATCGGAGACTTCGAGCCGTGCGGGTCGCGAGGCATCCAGCTCGGCGCGGAGGGTCCACGACCCGACCGTGATGCAGCCGTCGGCACGGCGGGTCAGCGGCAGCGGCTCCCGACCCGCAGGCGTGATGCGGAAGACGGCCAGGAAGCGCTGCGCACGGCTCTTCGCCGGGGGTGTGAACTCCGAATGCCAGTGGTTCACATACTCCATCACCTTCCCGTCGGGGCCCGTGCGTTTTTTCCAGTTGACGGCCGGGGCATAGAACCGGTCGGAAACCTTCACCTCCAAATCGCTCGAAGTGAAGAGGTCCATCCGTCCCACGGCCAGTCCGTTATCCGCCTCGACGGCCGCAGCGGCCGGTTGCGTCAGCCGGTGGTGGCTGTGCAGCAGCCACGTCCACGCGACGGGCTCGCGCGCCGCCAGTTCGTCGTAGAGGACGATCACGTCGGGTTTCAGGAAGAGGAAGTGTCGCCGGAAACGCGTCACACCCGGATCACCGAGACCGTTCTCGCGCGTATACTCCACCCCGGACTGCGCCATGCGGTCGATCCAGAAGGGTGTGCGGATCGAATCGTAGGCATGCGAGGCGTCGCCCAGCGTATAGGTCAGCGCCCCGGTATCGGCGAAGCGCGCCAGCCACCCGTAGCCGTTCTCGCCGATCACCTGCGCCAGCCCGTCGGCCAGGATCGTGTTGTGACCCCGCGTGCGGTAGTGCAGCAGCGTATGTTTGTCGTTGAAGTTCGAGTAGTAGCCCGTACCGCCGAAGAGCTGCCGTCCGCCGTAGTTGATCGTGAAGCCGTTGTGCGCCGCGTGGGCGTGGCCCGTCGAGCCGAACGGCAGTGCAAAGAAGGCCGCCATCAGGTCCTCCCGCGCATCGGCCGGGTCGGTGTGCATCAGCGAGAAGCCCGCATCGGGGTAGAAACGCGACGTATTGCGCGCCGGAGCCACCGGCGCCACGCCCTCCCGCGGTTTGTCCGTGAGGATCCGGTAGAGCGTGAAGCCCTTCGAGCGGTAGAGGTTCCGCGCATCGGGGCCGATCAGCCGGTCGGCATACCAGCGCGCCTCGCCGCTGCCGGTCTCGCGCGCCAGCGCGTCGGCAAAGCCCATGTAGAGCTGCGACGGCGAGGTCATCTTCTCGTAGTCGTCGCCGAAACCCGTGGCGTAGGAGCCCTTCGGGAAGGAGCAGACCAGAAACGACGGCAGGTTGCGGTACCACGGCAGCGCGAAGAAGTCCGTCCCCGTCAGGCGCGTCAGCACGAACGGCACGTAAATGAAGGTCACCAGATTGGCCTGCATGTAGCTGCTGCCGTCGTGCCAGCCCCCGTCGTCACCCCCGAGGATCGGGAAACGCCCGCACCACACCTCGTAGCAGTAGCGCAGCCACCGCTCGGCTTCGGGCAGGTCGCCCAGCGTGGCGATCGCCGTGAAGAAGAAGTTGCGGAACGTATGCTGCCAGACGTGGTTGTCCATCGAGTGGCACTCGAAATCGCGCACGTACTGCCGGTAAAAGCGTTCGCCCCGCACGCGGATCGCTTCGAGCACCGCCGCACGCTCCGCCGCCGTCATGCGGTCGCACGCCGTGTCGTAGCCGAAGGCCAGCCCGTACATGATCGCCGAGCGGTTGAAGTCCTCCGACGTGGCGTCGCTGTCGACGGGCATCGCCGCCACGTGCCGCGCATGGCGAACCACGGCGTCCAGGAAGGCTTCCTCGCCCGAAAGCAGCCACGCCAGCGAAAAGTCGACGATCGGCTGGGTGGCCACCTCGCCGAACTTGTGGTACATGAAGTTGATGAGCGACCGCTTCTGGAAGGGCGACATCCCGGTCGTGTCGCGCGGCCGCGTCGGCGCGATCGGCACCAGGTCCATGTCGATGCGTTTGCGCGCACGGTCGAGGAACTCCCGGGCTTCGGGGTTCGACGCCGAGCGGGTGCGGAACGCCCCGAGGCCGTCGCGCGTGACGTAGAGCCGGTGGTGGGGCATCGCGGCGATCCGCCGCACGAGTTCGCCGCCCGTCGGCGTGGCGAAGCGGCGTGCGGAATCCGGCACCACGAAATCGCACGTCTCCGAGCGTTGCGGGACCCCGTCCCGCGTGAAGGCCGTCACCCGCCACCAGTAGCGCCCCGGCGCCAGCGGCGTATGGAGCGCGCAGACGGCCCACTCCTGATCGCCGGTCCGCGTTTTGTCGGACGGAAAGTCCGGCGACGAAGAGAACTCGACCCGGTAGCCGGACACATCATCACCGCCCGCCGGCCAGAGCAGCGCCGGCGGATTCCGCGGCACGGAGACACCTCCGGCGGGCTGCATCCACTCCCGGTAGCGCGGGTGCAGGGACGGTCGGTCGAGTCGTTTCTCGGCGGGAAGCAGGGGTTGCGCCGCGGCCGGCATTCCGGTCAGCAGCGCCGCAATCAGCAGAATCCGGTTCATGGCTGCGGCGTATTCAGGCTGTTGAAAAACAGGCCCGCAGCCCCGAGACTTCCGGCCCGGTTGCCGAGCCGGGCAGCCACGATCTCGGTCTCCGCACCGCAGACCGACATCATCTGGCGCCGGACCCCTTCGCGCAGGCGGTCCAGGTAGAAGGGTCCCGCTTCGGAGATCCCGCCCCCGACGACGACCCGCTGCGGCGCAAAAAGGTTCACCATCGAGGCAATGCCGTGCGAGAGGTAGTTCCAATGCTCTTCCAGCGCCCGGACGGCCGCCGGATCGCCCGCTTCGTAACGGCGCACCACCTCGCGGCCATCGGCCTCCGCCGCACCGCTCAACGCGCGGAAACGCCGCACCAGCGCCGAAGTCGAGGCGTAGTGTTCGAGGCACCCCACCCCGCCGCAGGCGCAGCGTTCGCCGTCGCACTTGACCGTGATGTGACCCATCTCCATGCCGCGCCCGCGGTAGCCGCGGAAGAGGCGGCCGCCGATCAGCACCCCACAGCCGATCCCGGTCCCCACCGTCACGAAAACCGCGTCCGTAGCTCCCCGGGCCGCCCCGTAGAGCGTCTCGCCCAGCGCCATGGCGTTGGCGTCGTTCCCGGCAACGGTCCGAAGGCCCGTCGCCGCCTCGATCCGCGACGCGAGCGGGACGTTCTCCCATCCCGCGATATTCTCGGCTCCGCCCAGCACCGTGCGCCCGTCGTCGGAGACCACCCCCGGCGTGCCGATACCGACGCCGGAGAGTTCGACACCCGACGCCGCGGCCCACGTCCGGCAGGCGTCGATCCCCCGCACGATCTGTTCCACAACCGCGTCGGCTCCCTCCGCAGCCCGGGAAGGATGCTCCCCGTGGTGCAGGATCCGGCCCGAAGCGGCAACCACGGCGTACTTCACCGAAGTACCACCGAGGTCGATTCCTATGGCATGCCGCTCCATCGTCAGGCCCTTTCCACCCAGATCGGCGACGACCAGCCCCACTGTCCGTCACGCTGGCGCACCCGCACGTAATAATAATCCGTATCGCGCTGCGCATCCGTGTCGACCATGCGGTGACCGACACAGAAGGCCGCTTCGGGCTGCGCCCGCTCGAACTGGACCGCCTCCGAGAGCCACCCCCGCAGGAAGTGCGCACGCGCACCGTCGAGCAGCTCGGCTATCGTGTGTTCGTAACGCCGGCCGTTGAACTCCGCAACGAGGCGCGCCGTGCGCGGAGCCGTGATGTCGAGCACCACGCCCTGCATGGCCGGCGTCATCACGTTGGGATTCTTCGACGAGTAGAGGTCCAGCGCCACGCGGCGGGCATCGCGCTCCACGACGCGGTTCACCCGCGTGCGGAACTCCGTCTCGCCCGGCTGCGGCGAGGTGAACGCCGCACCCCGGAAGCAGGTCTGCATGTCGGTGATCTCCCCCTCGGAGAGCCGCAGCGACCCCGTCCAGTGGACGTACTCCTCCTCGCGGTTCCACCCGAAATTGACCTTCACCTTCGTGCGGATCACCTCGTCGGAGGGCGCCGCAGCACGGTGCGGACCGTTCAGGCGCGCCACGCACTGTCCGTTCCGGATCACATCCACGTAGTCGATGGCGTTCTGCGCCTCGACATTCAGGTAGATCTCCCGCCGCGAGGCCCGGATCACGTCGCCCGGCATGCCTTCGTTGATCCGGAAATCGATCTTGATCTTGTCGCCCGTAACGCCGCAGACATGCCGCCGACCCATGTGCTCCCACAGCGCATCGCGGTCCAGCGACGGAGCGTAGACCCCGATGCGGCCGTCGCCGTAGCTCCCCGGATAACCGGCATGCTGGTCCGTCGAGCACATCAGTCCGAACTTGTGCCCCTGTTCCAGCCCGTACTGGATCGAACCCTCCCAGATGCGCGGTCCCATGTCGTGCAGGTAGTCGTAGTCGCCCGTGTCGCTCTCCGCAAGGCCGTGCCGCGAGAACATCTCCACGAACGGCAGCTGCGGGTCCCCGTCGCGGAAGGCCGCCCAGTTGTAGCCGCGGAATCCGGTCTGGTAACCCATGTGGTGCGGCGTGATGTAGCAGGCGTAGGCTTTCAGCCGCTCTTTCAGGTCGGGAACCGACGCGCACTCCACGAGCGGTACGTCGAAATCCCGGAACAGCGCCACGTGGTCGCCGTGCTCCATGCTGTGGCACTCGTAGGAGACGAACGTCAGGAACTCGCCCGGACGGTTCGCCGCCTCGACCATCCGCCGGTACTTCTCATAGCCCCCCGCCCGCAGCCGCCGGAACGCCTCGGTGTGGTAGCCGATGACCCAGTTCAGCCGCGGGTCGTTCTCACCCGGAATGTCCGGCCACAGGGCGTGCGGCGTCACCGACACGAAGTCGAGCTGCTGCGCCGCGGCCGCAAGGGCGTCCGACAGGTCGCCGTGGCCGTAGGTCACGTTGCAGTGGTTGTGCACATCGCCCCAGAAGACCCGAAAGTCCCGGAGCGACGGGAAGTCGTGTTTCACATCGTCGGGAAGCGTCTCCCGGTCCCCGAGGCGCGAGCAGCCCGGCAGGGCCTGCACCGCAGCAAGGCCCAGCAGGGTCCACCCCGAAGTTTTCAGAAATTCTCGTCTGTCCATCGCTGTTGCAGTTTTATTTCGGTGATTTTTCGCATTCGTCACAGGTTGTCGGACCCCCGGAAGAACTCGTACTCCCGTTCGCACGGATCCGCATCCCCGCACTCGGCCTGCAACGCTTCCAGTTCGGCGTGCAGCTGCCTGCGGATCCCGGCATAGGCCGGATCGTCGTAGACGTTACGCATCTCGTGCGGATCGTGTTTCAGGTCGTAGAGTTCCCACTCGTCGACGTCGTTGTAGAAGTGGATCAGTTTGTAGTCGGCCGTGCGGATGCCGTAGTGGCGCTTCACGGAGTGCCACGACGGGTATTCATAGTAGTGGTAGTAGACCCCCGTGCGCCAACCCTCGGGGGCCTCGCCGCCCGAGGTCAGCACCCCGCGCAGCGAACGTCCCTGCATGTCGTCGGGAACCGGAAGACCCGCCATCTCGACGAACGTCGGCGCCAGATCGATGTTCATGGCCAGCGCCCGGCTCCGCGTACCCGCCCCGACGGCCTTCGGGTAGCGCACCAGAAGCGGCGTGCGCTGGCACTCCTCGTACATGAAGCGCTTGTCGAACCACCCGTGCTCGCCCAGGAAGAAGCCCTGGTCCGACGTGTAGACGAGGATCGTGTTGTCCAGCTCGCCGATCCGTTCCAGATAGTCCAGCAGCCGCCCGACGTTCTCGTCCACGGCCGTGATGACGGCGCAGTAGTCCTTCATGTACTGCTGGTATTTCCAGCGCGTCAGCTCGTCGGGCGTGGCCGTCCGTTTCAGGCGTTCGTACTCGGCGATCCGCGGAGCATAGGCCGCGTTCCAGCGCTCCTTCTCGGCATCGGTCATCCGGTTGTAGGCCGCCTGATACTGCATGACGCTGCTCCGCCAGTCGTTCGCACGCGACACGTCGTCCTTGTTCGCATCCCCCGAGGCCGCCAGCTCGTAAGACTGCGCCAGACGCTCGGGAGTCATCAGTTTCAGATCCCACTCGGGCCACATGTCGCGCCCGATCTCCATCGCCTGTTCGCGCGCGGCGCTTCCGCGCCCCGAATAGTCGTCCAGCAGGTTGAACGGCTCGGGGTAGACCCGCGCATCGTTCATCCCCAGGTGCCGCTGCGCCGGCATCCAGTTGCGGTGCGGCGCCTTGTGGTAGTACAACAGGGCAAAGGGCCGCGAGGGATCGCGGTGTTCGAGAAAGTCGATCGCCTTGTCCGTAATGATGTCCGTGACGTAGCCCTCCTCGGTGCGCTCTTCGCCGTTCTCGATGAACCGCGGCGCGTAGTACTCGCCCTGCCCGACGAGTATGCTCCAAAAGTCGAACCCCTGCGGGTCCGAATTGAGGTGCCACTTGCCGATCATCGCCGTCTGGTAGCCCGCCGCGTGCAACAGTTTCGGGAAGGTCTGCTGGTCGCCGTCGAAGGTCCGCGAATTGTCCGTGAAGCCGTTCACGTGGCTGTACTTGCCCGTGAGGATGCAGGCCCGCGAAGGCCCCGAAATGGCATTCGAGACATAGCAATTCTCGAAGAGCATCCCTTCGCGCGCCAGGCGGTCGAGATTCGGGGTCTCGACCAAAAGGCTCCCGTAGCAGCTCATCGCCTGCGCCGTGTGGTCGTCGGTCATCATCACCAGAATGTTGGGGCGCTCGGGCTGCCCCCCGCCGCAACCCGAAAGGGTCGCCAGCGTCAGCGGCACGGCGGCGCAACGCACGCCCGTCCGCAAGGTTTCGAGGTTTTTCATACAGGTTATGGTTCCGGTCAACGGTTTTCCGGATTGTTCCGGTTCTCTTTCGGTTCGGGGATTCCCCGGCTTGTCCCGGTTCGGATCCGGCGCCGGGAGAAGCCCGGCAGGCTCCGCACGGAGGCCGCGGCGGAGCTTCACTCCTCCGATCCGGCCCAGGGGCGTAGATTCCGGATCAGGCGCTGCTCGCCGATCCGCACGCCCCATTCGTAAAGTGCCCGGCGCAGGCGGACGAGTTCCCCAAAATAGCGGCGGTCGACGGCCAGATTGACCATTTCACCCGGATCGGACTGCAAGTCGTAGAGCGCCTCGCGGTTGCGGCCCCACTGGTAGAGGACATATTTGTAGCGCGGTCCGACGATGCTCCATCCGCGCATCCCGACACCCGAAAGCAGCGTCTCGACAAAGACCTCCTCATGGAGCGTCTCCGCACGCCCCTCGGCTACCGGACGCAGGCTCCGCCCCCGGTAGCGCCCGGCATCGGGCGATACGCCCGCATAGTCGCACACCGTGGCGTAGAGGTCCAGTCCGACGTTCGACAGCGCCGCGGCGTTCACCGCACCCCGAAGCCCCGCGCCTTTCGGCGACTTGACGATCAGCGGCACGTTGATGACCTCCTCCTGCAAGTTCCACTTCTGGTTCCAGCCGTGGGCCGCCGCACCGTCGCCGTGGTCCGAAAGGAAGAGGATCACCGCATCGTCGTAAAGCCTGTATTTTTTGAGCACCTCGATCAGCCGCCCGACCTCGTGGTCGACCCGCTCGACAAAACGGTAGTAGGCATACAGGTAACGGCGCCAGTCATCCTCGGTGTAGGTGCCGGTGTCGTGGTAGCGGGGCGAAGCGGCGCGTTCCAACGTCAGGGCCTCGGCCGCGTAGGTCGAGGGCATGAAGTTCGCCGGAAGGTTCGGGCACTCCCCGGTTGCGAAGGGTTCCAGCTCGCCGTATTGCAGCGTCTCGTTGCGCCCGTATTCGCAGATCTCGTGCGGATTGAGCAGCGACGCCACCAGGAAGAGCGGCTTGCGTCCGTCGCAGGCCCCGAGTGCGGCGTCGCAGGCCGCGGCCAGCGTCGGGTCGTCCATCTTCGAGATGCGGCGGAAGCCCGTGCCCGAATCCGGGAGGTTCACCTCCGGAACGTGCCACTTCCCCGCGTAGAGGCATTCGTAGCCCGCAGCCGACATGCGGTGGCCGATCCCCTCGCGCAACGCCTCGGCCGAGGGTCGGATGCCGTTGTCGGCGGCCCCCACTTCGAAGGGCATCCGTCCCGTCACGAGCGAGGCTCGGCACGGCCCGCTCAACGGATAGGGACAGTAGGCCCGCGTGAAACGCACGCCGTCGGCCGCCAGTGCATCCATTGCCGGCGTGCGGACCCACGGGTTGCCGGCGCACGACATGGCTCCGGCCGTCTGCTGGTCGGTCATGATGACGATGATGTCGGGGTGTTGACCGGCGGATGGGGCCGGTTTGGAGGCGACGGCAGGGGCGGCGGTGCCGTCGGCCGCTGCCGTCAGGGCGGCAAGCGTGGCTGCCACGGCGGTCGGGGTTGCGAAGTTCATGGTCGGTTTCAGGTTTGCGGTCCGAAGCCCGACGCCGGGCGGCGCGCCCGAAAACAGGGCGGCGCGCGGAACGGCGGAGAGACGGACCGTCGCATTCGTTTTCTCGGACAAAATTAGGACAATCGCCCGACTGCGGGCCCGGAGTTTGTCCCCAAAATCCCGGATCATGTGCAAAACTCTTTCGATTTTGTAGAATCGAACCCCAAATTTGTCCCAAAACCCCATCGAGAACCCGCTCCGAAGCCGCAATTCGACAAATACGGCATCCGATTGCACAAATCTGATACTCCTTTGCAGGATTTCCGCCGAGGTTTGCGAAATCGTGATAAAATAACGCACCTCTTTGTCGTATCTTTGTCATCGGGTCCCGGCTGGTTCCCGATGCCGCAATCCGGATCGGATCGCCGCATGAACCCGCCGACCCCCGACCAACCGCTCTGAAACCCGAACCATGAAAACCGTAAAGACGTTTGCGCTCCTGCTGCCGCTACTCCTGGCATTCACGACCCGAAACGCACAGGCCCGACACGCCGCTTCCGCCTTCGACCTGCTGGACCTCGCCCGACCCGGACTCGAAGAGGTCGCCCGGCTCCACAGCGCCGGAGACGACGCCGAAGCCGCCGAAGCCCTGCTCGAATACTTCCGCCTCCGCCGCGGGATCGTCTGCCCCGGCGTCGTCCCCGATTCGGCGGTCATCTCCGCCGACGAGCAGCGATGGGCCGATGAGGCTCTCGACCACCGTTTCTTCGTCCATTCGGGCTATCAGCCCTCCTATTTCTATGGCGACGACATCGACTGGCAGTACTGGCCCGTCCGCGACAACGAACTCCGCTGGCAGCTCCACCGCATGAAGTGGTGGGTGCCCATGGGAAAGGCATACCGACGCTCCGGTGACGAACGCTACGCCGCGGAGTGGTGCGCCGAGTACCTCGACTGGATCCGCAAGAACCCACTCACCGAATATGACGAAAGCCGCATCGGAGACTGGACCTCGGCCGACAACGTATACTTCGCCTGGCGGCCCCTCGAAGTGAGCGACCGGCTCGAATTCCAGATCCACCAGTTCCTCTACTTCCTGCCCGCCCGCGCATTCGACGGGGAGTTCCTCATGCAGTTCCTCGAAAACTACCACCGCCACGCCGAACACATCATGCACCATTTCTCCGCGTCGGGCAACCACCTCCTGTTCCAGGCCCAGCGGCTGCTCTTCGCCGGAGCCTTCTTCCCCGAATTCCGCGACGCCCCGCGCTGGCGCGCCACCGGCATCGGGATCCTCAACCGCGAAATGGCCCGGCAGGTCTACGACGACGGAATGCAGTACGAACTCGACCCCCACTACCATCTGGAATCGATCAACATCTTCTTCAAGGCCCTGCGGATGATGGACGCAAACGGATACCGCGGAGAATTCCCCGCAGAGTATCCCGCCACCATCGAGCGCATGATCGACGTCCACCTCAACTGCTCCTATCCCGACGGATCCACCCCGCTGTTCAGCGACAACCGCCGGCAGGAAAAGGAGCATTACCTCGCCTGTTACCGGGAGTGGGCCGCGGTATTCCCCGAAAACGGATTCATCCGCTGCCGCGCGACCGAAGGTCGCGAGGGAACGAACCCGGAGTATCTGTCGCGCGCCTTCCGAACGTCGGGATTCTACGTCCTGCGCAACGGATGGGACACGCAGGCCACGGTGATGATCCTCAAGGCCGGACCGCAGGGTTTCTGGCACTGCCAGCCCGACAACGGGACCTTCGAGGTATGGCACCGCGGCCGCAACTTCCTCCCCGACTCGGGCTGCTACGTATACGGAGGCGACAGCGCCGTCCTGGCCCAGCGCAACTGGTTCCGGCAGACCCGCGTGCACAACACCCTCACGCTCGACGGCCGCAACCTCGAAACCACCGACTCGAAATGCACCCGCTGGGAGACCGCCGGCACGACCGACATCCTCACGGTCGAGAACCCCTCCTACGAGGGCCTCACCCACCGCCGCACGGTATGGTTCGTCGACCGGCGCTTCTTCGTCATCGAGGATGTGGCCGCAGGCGAGGCCGCGGGCCGTGTCGACCTGCACTACAACCTCGCGGAGTGCGATCCCGAGGAGGAGCTCGCGGCCGGGCGCGTCGCAACCCGGTTCGAGGATGGGAACAACCTCCTCGTGCAGGTCTTCGGAGCCGAAAAGGCGGAGCCGCAGGAGGGGTGGGTTTCACACGTCTACCGCTCGCGCAACCCCCGTCCGGCCTACGCCTTCTCCGCAGAGAAACGGCCCGGCAGGGAGGTGCGCTTCATCACC
Organism: Alistipes sp. An66; assembly: GCF_002161445.1. Classification (GTDB taxonomy): domain Bacteria; phylum Bacteroidota; class Bacteroidia; order Bacteroidales; family Rikenellaceae; genus Alistipes; species Alistipes cottocaccae. The sequence continues at coordinate 55,361 of NZ_NFHT01000006.1, read as the reverse complement.
GTCCTGCTCCCCGCCGAACGGTCCGCCGAAACCATAATCAAGGCCGAACACCGCCGCGGCACCATCCGCGTGACGGTCGACGGCAGGAAATACGTCCTGAAATAGTCCAGACAACCATACCACCGAAAAACCCAAAAATACCGACATGAAACGAATCGTGATGATCGGCTGCGCCCTGCTGGCATGCGCCACGGCAGTCGCGGCAACAAAACCGGAAAAACCGGCACTCGGCGATGAAAAGTCGCTCTACGACCTGCTGGACCTCGAACGCCCGGAGCTCAAAAACGTCAAAAGGGCCGTCGAAAAGGGAAACATCCCGGCCGCAGACAAGGAACTGCTCAAATATTTCCGCTCGCGCAAACCCGTACAGCTCTTCGGGCTCGACCTCGAAAACATCAAGGTCAGCAAACTCGAACAGCGGCAGGCCGACGAGGCCCTCGAACACAAATTCTACGCCCACAAGGGATACCAGCCCTCCTACTTCTACGGCGACGACATCGACTGGCGCTACTGGCCCGTGCGGGACAACGAACTCCGCTGGCAGCTCCACCGCCACTACTGGTTCATCCCCCTGGCCAAGTGCTACTACCTGACCCGCGACAACCGATACATCGACGCCTGGATCGACCAGTACTCCGACTGGGTGAAGAAGAACCCCCTGGACGGCGTCGAAAAACTGGAAGCTGCCGGCGCCTCCCAAGCCGAAATCGAAGCCGAACGCGAGAACGTCCGCTTCGCCTGGCGCCCGATGGAGGCCGGACGCCGCTTGCAGGACCTGCTGACGGAATTCGCCCTGACGATCCAGTCGCCGCGCTTCTCGCCGCAGTTCCTCAACCTCTTCCTGCGCACCTACCGCCAGCATGCCGACCACATCCTGCACAACTACTCGAAACAGGGCAACCACCTGCTCTTCGAAGCCCAGCGGATGCTCTTCGCCGGAATCTACTTCCCGGAGTTCCGCGAAGCCCCCGAGTGGCGCCGCAGCGGCATCGAGATCCTCAACCGCGAAATCGGCGTCCAGGTCTATCCCGACGGCATGCAGTTCGAACTGGACTTCGGATACCACATCGCCGCCATCGACATCTTCCTCAAAGCCCTCGGAATGGCCCGCCAGAACGGATTCGAGACCGAATTTCCCGCCTCCTACATCGAAACCGTCGGCAAGATGACCGCCGTGACGTGGAACCTCCTCTTCCCCGACTACTCCAACCCGATGTTCGGCGACACGAAGAGCCACGACAAAACCTCGCTCAAAAAGCAATTCCGCAATTGGAGCCGCGTCTTCCCCGACGACCGGCAGCTCCAATGGTTCGCATCCGAAGGCCGAAAGGGTGCTCTCCCCGAATACACCTCGCAGCAGTTCCCCGCTTCGGGATTCTACGCCCTGCGCACGGGGTGGGACAAGGATGCCACCGTCACGGTCGTCAAGGCCGGACCCCCGGCATTCTGGCACAACCAGCCCGACAACGGAACCTTCGAGTACTGGCACCGCGGCCGCAACTTCTTCCCCGATTCGGGCAGCTACGTCTACGGCGGCGACAGCGCCGTGCTCGCCCAGCGCAACTGGTTCCGCCAGACCCGCGTGCACAACACCCTCACGCTCAACAACCGAAACCTCGACTCGACCGACTCGAAACTCCTGCTCTGGAAGGCTTCGCCCGAAGAGACCGTGCTCGTCACCGAAAATCCCTCCTACGAAGGTCTTGTGCACCGCCGTGCGATGTTCTTCCTGAAAGACGGACTGCTGGTAATCGTCGACCGTGCATCGGGTGCCGCCGCCGGAACCGTCGGCGTGCACTTCAACCTCTGCCCCGGACCGATCGAATTCGCAAAAGACGGCACCCTCCGCACGCTCTTCGACGACGGAAACAACATCCGCATCAAGAGCAAAGGGTGCAAATCCGTCCGGATCCAGCAGGAGGAGGGATGGGTATCGAACGCCTACCGCAAAAAGGAGGAGCGGCCCGCCTATGCCGTCGAGATGCCGAAGGAGACCGGCGAGGAGATCTGGATCGTCTCCGTCATCGCCCCCGAAGACAAGGAGCGCAAGGGCTCGATCGCCATCGTCCCCGACCCGGCGAACACCGGAGACCGCTTCCGGGCGGCCCTGCGCGTCGGAGGCAAAACCTATGATCTCAAATACGACCTCTGACATGAAAGTTCGCTGGATCGCCGGAATGCTGCTGCTTGCATCGCCGGCCGCCGCCCAACGACAAGGGCCGGAACCCATCCCCGAACGGGTTAACATCCAGACCGATACGGCCCGCCGCAAACAGGTGATCGACGGCCAATGGGTCGCCGTGGGAATCCGCAAGGAGGAAGCCCTGTGCCGCGACTACACCCGGTTGTACGACGGCACGCCCTCCTACCGCTTCACCCTCGGAGAGGAGGACAACACCCTCACGGGATACAGCCCCGGCGAGACCAAAGGCCGTTCGGAACTCTCGTACTGCTACGCCGTGGCGGAGGATTTCGACGCCCTCCCCGCCGAGGCGTATGCCGATGCGCAGAAGATGAAGACCGTCTACCACCACGGCAAGGGAATCTGCCCCCAGGGCACCGCATGGCGCTATACCTTCGCCGTCTACGTCCCGAAGGAGCTCGACAGCCGGGTCTCGACGATCTTCGCACAGTGGCACGGAATGCCCGACCGCACACTCGTGACGGACCCGGACGGCCGCGTCCGAAAACTCTCGACGGAGGAGTTCGTCGCCCTGTACGATACGGTCGTCATCAAGAAGGATGTCGTCTTCCGCCGCGTCGAAGCCTCCGACCGCAAGGGACGCACGGTCTGGAAGGCCGGGAAACCCACCGGCTGGAAGGTCGAACAGGGCGGATATCCCCCGCTGGCGTTCGGATTCTCCGGCGGATGGTTCTACATCAAGGCAAACTCCGACCGACGCTGGTTCACCGACAAGGACGACCGTTGCAACGCCAATCCCGAAAAGGTCGGAGTGATGCAGCCCGTCACTTCGGAGTTCAAGGCATCGACGATCGCCGCCAAAATGCCCTTCGCGGAGTTCCCGAAGGAGCGCTGGGTGACCTTCACCGTCGAAATCGACTGGACCCGTTACGGCGGCGAGGCCGAAACCGTCCTGCGGCCGGGACGGCTCGACGTGGAGATGGCATGCGACGGCCTGACCCGCAAACTCGTGGACAACCGGGAGCTTCTCATCGGACGCAACGACGAGGCCGGATACTACTTCAAGTTCGGAATCTACCGCGTGGCCGGAAGCACGGTGCCCGTCAGCTACAACCTCGCCGGGTTCTCGCAACAGCAGATCCGGCCGTAGTCCGGTATCCGGACACCCCCGAAACGGAGAGCCCCCTGCCGACCGTGGCAGGGGGCTCTCCGCTTGCATGCAGGGAGGAGTCAGAAGGCGAACGTCCGCTCCTCGCCCGCCCGGAACGTGAACTTCCGCTCCGCATCCCGCCACCGGATCCGGCACGGACCGCCCCGGAGGCTCCTCACCGTCACCCGCTCGGGCCGTCCCGCCCGCCAGCGGATGCCGACCTCGAAGCCGCCCCGGGCCCGAAGCCCCCGCACCTCGCCGTCCGACCATGCCCCAGGCAGCGCCGGAAGCAGGTCGATAAAGCCCCGGTGGCTTTGGAGCAGCATCTCGGCAATCCCGGCCGTCGCACCGAAATTCCCGTCGATCTGGAAGGGCATCGCATTCAGCAGATTCCGGCAGACACCCCCTTCCTGCGGGCCGGGATTCAGCGGATCGACGCCGCACAGCAGGTTCCGGAGCGTCGACAGCGCATGTTCGCCGTCGAGCAGACGGGCCCAGAGCGCCGTCTTCCAGGCCATGCTCCACCCCGTGGTCCGGTCGCCCCGGTCGAGCAGCGAACGACGCGCCGCAGCGAAGAGTTCCGGAGTCTCCGGCGTAATCTCCGTGCCGGGATAGAGCCCGAAAAGATGCGACACATGGCGGTGCTGCGGCTCGACCTCGTCGTACTCCCGGTCCCACTCCAACAGCTGTCCGCGGGAGCCGATCCGGTAGGTTTCCAGACGGGAGGCCTGTTCCCGCAGCCGGCGGGTCAGGTCGTCGCACAGCCCCAGCGTATCGGCCGCCGCAACCGTCCGCGTGAAGAGATTGCGGAGGATGGCAAGATCCATCGTCGGACCCGGGCAGACCGAAGCCTCACGGCCGTCCGGCAGGCGGAAGCGGTTCTCCGGAGAGGTGCCCACCGGCGTGACGAGACGTCCGTCGGGCCCCTCCGTGAGCCACCCGGAATAGAAACGAGCCGCACCCGCCAGCAGCGGATAATGCGCCCGCAGGAAGTCCCGGTCCCCCGTAAAGAGATAGTGCTCCCACACGTGGTCGCACAACCAGCCCCCGGACATGTTCCAGAAAAACCAGTATACGAATCCGTCGCTCGGATACCCCTCGCGCCACAACGACAGGTTGTGATGGACGACCCAGCCGTCGAGCCCGTACATGTCCCGAGCCACGGAGGCCCCGCGCTGCGAAATCTCGCGCAGAAAACGGAACAACGGCTCGTGGCACTCCGAAAGGTTCGTCACCTCGGCCGGCCAATAGTTCATTTCCAGATTGATGTTGAGCGTATAGCCCGAATTCCAGGGCGGAATCCGCGCTTCGTTCCAGAGCCCTTGCAGATTGAGCGGCTGGCCGCCCGGACGGGAGCCCGAAATCATCAGGTAGCGTCCGAACTGGAAGAAGAGGGCCGCAAGGTCCGCATCCCCTCCGTCGCGGAACGCCCGCAGACGTTCGTCCGTCGGCTTCGCGGAGGTCGCACCGGCGGCAGAGAGCCGCAGCCGAACCCGGTCGTACAGCGCACCGAAATCCCGTTCGTGAGCCCGCTTCAACATCGCGTAGCGCACGTTCCGAAGGCTCCGCTCCTGCGCATCGAGAATCCCGGAGGGATCCCGTCCCGGCGAAACGGGGCTCCGGTCGAATCCGTCGTAGGAGGTCGCGGCAAGCAGCGCAAAGGTTGCCGAACGCGCCTTGCGGATCCGGATCCCCTCCTCGCCGAAGGTCATCTCGCCCTCGACCGCAAGCGGGACAAGCCGCGCCTCGAAGCGCATGCCCGAACCGTCGAGCTCCTCTCCGTAAAGAATCTGTCCGCGGCGCACGACACGGCCCGAAGCGTCGAAGTACTCGGGATGCAGGCGCTGCGTCCCCGCCTCCCGGAGCCACTCCACGCTCCGCCGCTGTACGTGCGCCGGAGCACGTCCCGTCATCGAAAGCCCCGCATCCGAACGGCGGACCGCAACCGGATGCGGCGACGTGCAGGCGATCGTGAAATCGAGAACCGGGCGTTCGGCAGAAATCCGCAGCAGCACCGCCTGATGCGGGTGCGAAGCGAAAACCTCCCGGACGATCTTCACCCCGGACTGCCGGTAGGAGGTCGTAACGACACCCCGACGCAGATCGAGTTCGTGTCGGTAGTCCGTGACCCCGCCCTCCGTCCGGAAATCCAGCAGCAGGTCCCCGAACGGCTGGTAGGCCTCGTTCAGGCGGCCCGCCCACTCGCGCTGCATGATCGCCTCCGCAGCATCGCTGCGACCCTCGGCCATCAGCCTCCGGACCTCGGCCATGCGCTCCGAAAGAACGATCCCGCCGGCACTCCGCCCCGGATCCCCGCTGTACAGCGTATTCTCGTTGAACTGGATCCGTTCGTGGTGCGGATCCCCGAAGACCATCGCCCCCAGGCGTCCGTTCCCGACCGGAAGGGCCTCCTCCCAAACCCGCGCCGGGGTCGTATACCACAACAGATCCTCCTGTGCGGCCAGCGCCGAAGCCCAGCACAGCGCTGCAAGGCACAATCCCGCTCCCTTCATCGCAACGCCCGCAGTCGGAGTTCGTAATTGCGTCCGCAGATCGTCGACAGCTCCACGACCGTCTCGTCCGACGTCCGGCTCACCTGCACCGTCCCGTCCGGGCATCCGACCTCGTAAAGCCCCCGCAGAACGAGGCGCGTCGCAAAGGCCCGCTCCGGAACGACGACCTGGGCTTCGGTCAGCTGATCCATACAGTTGACCGACGGACGCCGCATGTCGGGTTCGCAGAGCGTCAGCCGGTACGAATCCGCGCCCGCAGGTTCCAGAATATAGGCCAGCGGGATGTTCACCCGCTTCACCAACAGGCCGGGAAAGGTCGCCGACGCATCGTAAAGCGCCGCGAAAAGCCTCCCGTCGGCACGCTCGCGGACGATATGCGCCGCGGTGTCCTGCCGCACGATCTCGACCGGCCCGTCCGCACGCAGCAGCTGCCGCGCAAGACCGGTCCCTCGCTCCGGAATCAGGTAGTAGGCGTACGACGCCCCGCAGGGCGCGTTCCCGTGGTCGAGCCACCCCCGGGTGAAGACGGTGTCGCGGTCGGTCCGCACGTCGCCCTGCGCAACGGCATAGACCACTCCGGCGGGATCCGCGACGATGCTCCCGCCGGATACCCGGCGGACCTTCCCCGCAGCTCCCTTCCCGCACGACTGGAAAAGGGTCGTAACGGTCGGATGTTCCGTATCCGTGGCAGAAATTCCGCTTCCCAGGCACAGGACGGCGTCCCCGAGGAAGAAATACGACTTGTCCGCACGCAGATCACCCTCGTAGGCCGGGGCGTGCAGCCGGAACGAGAACAGCGCCCGATCCGCGGTCGAAACCCCCGCCAGAAAGGTCTCGTCCGAGTAGTTCCGATGGTCGGAATAACCCTTCCGATGACGCTTCTCCCGCAGGAGATCATCCGGCAGCAGAATGGAGGTCGTCCCGGGAATCAGGCTCCAATCGAACGTCGCAAACTGCGGATTGAACGATCCGGCCCCGCTTTTCAGATCGGTAAGCTCCAACGCCCCGTTCGACAGATAACGGCCCGAAAGATTCTCCGTGTCCGACGACTCGAAATCCCAGATATAGCGGCTGAATCCCTTCACGTTGAAGTGGAAATCGCCGCGCCGGACCGTCAGCCGCCCCGAATAGGGCATGAACAGCGATCCCTCCGGAGCCGGCTCCGCCGCCACGCCCGACTGCCGGGCCTGCGTGAGAAGCTCGGCCTCCCCGACCGTCGACGTATAGGAGAGATCCGAATCCACGCGATCCATCAGCCGGTTCAGCGCTTCCGGGTTCCGGTCCATCAGACGCCGCGCCGCGGCCAGCAGTTCGGTGTCCGGCTCCCCGCAGGAGTAGGCCACGTAGGCAAAGGCCGGAAGCAGCTCCTGCAAAACCTCTCGACCCAGCGGAAAACGCCCGCTCGTCCCGGCCGGAACCGTCAGCTCCGCACAGAAGAACCGGAAGGTCAGCAACCCCTGTTTCAGATGCGCAAGACTCTCCGCCGAGAGCGCATAGGGCGTATCGTGAAGCAGATAGGCGACCAGCGCCCCGACATACAGCGCATGCGGATAGTAGGCGCTGTCGTAGGGCCCCCGGTGGTGATAGCCCGAGCCGTCCGACTTGAAGGTCCCGAAGTACCCCGGACCGAAGTCCAGCGCCGAATCCATGTAGTCGCGGAAGGCCGTCAGGGCCGTCTGTTGCGCCACACCCTCGGGCTGCATCAGCGCATAGATCAGTTTCGGCAGCGCCAGCGCCCGCAGGTTGTCCGCGACCTCCCCCGGATGGGCCGGATCCAGGCAGCAGATCCCGAAGAGCGTCATCCACCGCAGCGTCGACAGTTCACGCTCCCTCACCGCGGCCGGAAGCTCGTCGCGCAGCAGGTACAACGAATGGAAATAACCCGCACTGCGCAGCTTCTCGAAGCAAAGGGTCCCCAGCGAACTGCCGTCGGCCCACCCCTGGTCATGGAACCAGTCGTAGATCCGCAACGCCCGGTCCCGGCTCCCGGCATTGCCGTTCCTGCGGTAATCCAACGCCAGCGGCAACAGGATCCGTTTGTTGATGTCCATGAAATAGCGGGTCTTCTCCCCCTCGATCTCCGCCGGTGTCCGCAGCGGATAAAGCGGCTCGGTCATCGAGTAGCCCGCACACAGGGAAACCCCGCGGCGGATGAACTCCGACTCGTGCCGGCGCCGGCGCTCCACCCAGTCGCCCGTCGGGCTGCCGGTTCCCAGGTACCAGCGGTCCAGACGCTCCGCAATCACGGCAATCTGCTCCGGCGACGCGCTCACCCGCCGCGCCGGATCCGGCTCCGCAAGGCGGTATTTCATGAAATCGGGGATCAGACTGAAATCCGTCCGCCGGACCCGGACCTGAAAGTCCGACATCTTCTGCCACGACACCGTCGGAGTGAACTCCAAAGCGTCCAGACAGAGTGTTCCGCCCGGTCCCGTCTCCGGAAAGCGAATCTCCACGCACGAGATCCGGCTCTGCGGGGCCTTGCCCATATCCTCCACGAACTTGTTCCACACACAGCGCCAGCCCGAGAACCCCAGCCGGATCTCCATCCCGCAGCAGACCGCACCCCCCGGCGTTTCCAGAAAACGAAGCCGCAGCGCCCCGCTGTCCGGACGCTCGTTGTAGACCCACAGCGCAATACCTCCGTTCCGCGACTCCGAAGCCCGGAGCAAACCCCGGGCGTCGTCGATGCGGACCACTGCCCCCGGCCGCCAGTCGATCCGAAGCGACCGCCGCCCCAACTTCCAATGCGCCGTCGAATAGCTCAACTCCGCACCCTCGCTGCGCCACGCAGCCGTCTCCTGCGGCCTCTCGAAGGAGTAGATCTGCGCAAAAACCGCCCCCGCCGGCATCAGAACCAATGCCGACAACACGATCAGAAACTTTTTCATGTCATACGATTTCTGGGACCCCGACTCCGCCGATCTACGGCAGGGCCGGACCCGGTTCCTTCAAAAAAAAGTCCGGACAGAAATCCATCTGTCCGGACCCCAAAACGGTTTATCAGATGCCCCAACCCGGATTCTGCTTGAAACGAGGCATGATGTCCAGCTGCGTCTGCGGGATGGGCATCAGCTCGTGACGCCCCTCGCGCGTGTAGTTGAAAACAATGTACGAGGATTTCGACGTGCTGCTCCAATCCGCCACGTCCTGCGCCGTCTGGCGGATCGTCGAATAGTAGATCCCCCAACGGATCAGGTCGCTCTTGCGGTGCCCCTCGAAGCAGAGTTCGTAGGCCCGTTCGTTGCGGATCGCCTCGCGAAGCGCATCCTGCGAAAGATCGCGCAGATCATGGCTCTGATCCCCGAAGGCCCGGCGGCGAACCGCATTCAGCGCCGAATGCGCCGCCTCGGTGGGCCCCTGCGTCTCGTTCAACGCCTCGGCGTAAAGCAGCAGCAGGTCCGCATAGCGGAGAACATACCAGTTGATCGTCGAGTTGTAGTTCTGGTTGTAAAGCGGCGAATTCTTCGCGTACTCCTCGACATCCCACTTCGCCGGCGTGTACTTGATGCGCAGCTCGTCGCGCTTCTCCTCGGTGATCTCCGGACGCTTGCCCGTCTTCGACTCCGTGAAGTCCGCCGCCGTTTCGAGCCAATCCATGTAGTTCTGCTTGCCGTCCGTATCCACGACCGTATAGGTCTCGCCGCTGACCTTCACCGTTCCCGTGAAGCCGTAGCAGTAGTCGGCCACCGAAAGCGCCCGGCGCGGATCGTCCGACGCGGCATTCTCCCACTTCTGCACGAACGGGTACACGACCCGCCAGCGCGCCTGGCACGTGCCCCGGTTCCCGGCCTGCGACGTCTGAACCCCGTTCCACTTGCCGATCATCCCCACCGGATCCGACGACCCCGTCTTCGAATTCCAGTAGAACGAAACCTCCACGAGACTCTCGCGCGAATCCCAGACGCTGGCTCCCGAATTCTCCCACAGCGTGCGGAAACCCGGCAGCAGCCCGTGATGCCCCGACTCGACGACGATCTTGGCCGTCCTGACCGCCTCGGCCCACTTCGTCTCGTCGTGCACGGGATAACCCGCCCACGTGCAGTAGACCTTCGTCAGCAGGCCCAGCGCCCCGCCCTTCGAAAAACGAAAGGCATTCGACGTCCGGACATGGTCGTCATCCGCCCACGGAAGAACCTCCGCCGCATATTTCAGATCGGACTCGATGAACGCATAGACATCCGCCGGATCCGCCTGCTCGAAATAGTCGTTCGGGCGGTACGACTCCTCGGTCCGCGTCACCAGCGCCACGTTCCCGAACCAGCGAACCAGCTCGAAATAGTAGAGCGCCCGCAGCGCACGGGCCTCCGCAATGTAATAGGTCGTCAGCTGTTTGTCGCCCTCGGACCACTTCTCCATGCTGCGTTCGAGCGTCTCGATGCAGCTGTTGGCGTTGTAGATCGCCTTGTAAAGCGTGTTCCACGTCTGTGCGATCTCCTTCGTCGACGCATTGTGGAAGTTCGTCGGAATCTCCCGCGGCGACGAGGTCGTGTTTCCCTCGACCTGCGCCTCGTCCGTACCCAGCGTGAAGAGCATCGACAGATGGTAACCGTAAAGATACTGCGACGTCAGCGACTGGTAGACGCCCAGCAAAACCAGTTCGGCCTTCTCCACGTTGTCCACGAAATCCATCGGAACCTCGACCTTCGACTCCTCTTCCAGATCGCAGGAGGCGAACAGTAGCATGACGGCCGACAAGATGAACATATATTTTTTCATGTTTCTTCGAATTTAGAGTGTAAGATCGATGCCAAATGTAAATACCCGGCTCTTCGGATAGGCTCCCCAGTCCAGCGCCGGCGTGGTGGGACTCGACGACGCAACGCTCACCTCCGGATCGTAGCCCGAGTAGCCCGTCACGACGAAGAGATTCTGCGCCGAGAAATAGAGCCGGAGCTTCGAAACGTAGATCTTCCGCGTGAGCTTCTGCGGAAGCGTGTAGCCGAACGTCAGGTTCTTCAACCGCAGGAACGACCCGTCCTCGATGAAGCGCGAATAGACCTCGTTCTTGATGTAACCGTTGTACTTCGGAACCGAATTCGAGGCGTTCGTCTCGGTCCAGCGGCCGGCAACCTCCGCCATCATGTTGTAGTTCTTCTCCATGGTCGTGTTGCCGTACAGCCGCGTGGCGTTGTAGACGTCGTTCCCGTAGTTGAACTGGAACATGAAACTCAAATCGAAACCCTTGTAGTTGAACGTGTTCGTGATACCTCCGAAGAACAGCGGCGTACCGTTGCCGATCTTGGTGCGGTCGGCCGTCGTGATCTTCCCGTCGCCGTCGATGTCCTTGTACTTGACGCATCCCGGGCCGAACGTGCTGCCGAAGTTATCCGACATGTCGACAACCCCCTCGCGGAGCGTCAGCTTGCCCGAACCCTCGTTCCAGACGAAATCGTCCGATTGGTAGATCCCGTCGAACACGTAGCCGTACATGTCGCCCAGCGACGAACCGACCTGCGCGATGTAGTCGTTCACATAGTCGGCCGACCACCCCGAGGTGAACAGCCGCGACTGCTCGCCGCTCGCCAGAGCCCGCAGTTCGTTGCGGATGAACGAGATGTTGAAGTTCGTCGTCCAGCGGAACCCGCCCCGCGTGTCGAAGTTCGTCGACGTGATCGACAGCTCGATTCCCTTGTTGCGGATCTTGCCGATGTTCTGCCACTGCGACGTGAAGCCCGTCACGCCCGGAATCGACGCATTCATCAGCAGGTCCTTCGTATCCTTGATGAAAAAGTCGGCCGTCATGCTCAACCGGTTGTCGAACAACCCGAAGTCGATACCCAGGTTCGTACTCTGCGACGCCTCCCAACGCAGCTCGTCGTTGGCCAGCTGCTTCGGTTGCAGGGCGATCATCTGGTCCGTGCCGATGCCGATCGGAACCTTCGAATAGAGCATCAGGGAGAGGTAGTTGGTGATGCGGTCATTGCCGACCTGACCCCAGCCCAGACGCAGTTTCAGGTTCGAAATCGTCCGCTGGTTCTTCATGAACTTCTCCTCCGAAATGCGCCACGCCGCCGAAAAGGCCGGGAATACGCCCCACTTGTTGCCGTCGCTGAACACCGTCGAACCGTCGGCACGAAGCGTCGCATCGAAGAAATAACGGTCCCGGTAGTTGTAGTTCACCCGCGTGAAGAACGAAACGAGCATCGACTCCGCATAGTTCGACGTCACCTCCGTGGGCTTCGCGCCCAGACCCAGGTTGTTGTTCCCCAGATTGTCGAACGGAAAGTCCATCGCCGTGCCTTTCAGGTATTCGGTCGTGCGCCCCGAGTTCTCCTGGCCGATGAGCACCTCCAACGAATGGCCCGCCTTGCGGCCCATGCGGTAGGTCAGCAGGTTGGAGTTCGACCAGCGCATGTCGCGGCCCATCTGCGTGGAGCCGTAGGGTGCATTGTTCGAAATCGCCTGACGCGACTGTTCGTGGTAGAAGATGTCCTGACGGTAGTTGGCCACGTTGTAGGTCCCCGTCGTCTTCAACGTCCACTTCTTGCCCAGGCGGAACGTCAGACCCAGGTTCGCGATCCACTGCTCCGTGCGCTTCTTGTTCGTCACCGACTCCGTCTGGATGATCGGGTTCACCTGCGCCAGGTTTCCCGACGTGTTCTCCTCGACGAGCGGGTCGACCGCCGTATGGAGCATCTCGTAGTCGCTCATCAACAATCCGCCCGTGGGCCGGGACCGGAGCACCGTCCCCAGCATGTTGAAACGGCCCTGGTCGCCCGAGGTGCCGATACCCCGCTTCTCCGTATTCGCATAGGTGAGCTTCACGTCGGCGGTCAGCCATTTCGTAACCTTCTGGTTGAGCGTCATCTTGCCCGTGACCTTGTTGAAACCGCTGTTGTTGAAGATACCGTTTTCCAGATAGTCCGAGAAGGAGACGCTGTAACGCGTATTCTCCGTACCGCCCGACAACGCCACGTTGTGGTCCTGCGACCACGTCGGACGGAACACCTCGTTCTGCCAGTCGATGCCCGGCACTTTCAGGTAGTCCTCCGCCGTCTGATAACGGTACGGCTTTCCGTTCGAATCGGTGCCCTCGCGCCAGTAGGTGTTGAATCCCGACTCCTGCTGGAACTTCGCAAACTCGTAGTTGTTCAGCAGATCCAGCGTCTTGGAGATCTGACGGTAGCTCGCCGATCCGTTGTACGTCACCGTCGGACGGCCGATCTTGCCCGACTTCGTCGTCACGAGCACCACGCCGTTGGCCGCACGCGCTCCGTAGATCGCCGCCGCCGAGGCGTCTTTCAGCATGTCGACCTGCTCGATGTCGTTGCCCGACAGGTAGTCGATGTTGTCCACCTGGAAGCCGTCGACGATATAGAGCGGGGCCGCATCGCCGTTCACCGTGCCGATACCGCGGATCTTGATGTCGAAGCCCGCACCCGGCGTTCCGTCCGCCGTGGTGATCTGGACGCCCGCCACCTGGCCGCTCAACGCTCCCAGAACCGATCCCGACTGGTAGCCTTCGATGTTCTTGGCCGAAACCGACGAGATCGAACCCGTCAGGTCGGAACGCTTCGTGGAACCGTAGCCCACGACCACCACCTCGTCCATGATGTTGGCCTCGGGTTGGAGCCGGATCTGGAAGTCGGTCCGGGTCCCGACCTTGATCTCCTGGGTCTGATAGCCCAGGTAGGAGACCACAAGCGTGGCGTTCGCCTTGACCGTGAGCGTGAAACGACCCTCGATATCGGCCGAGGCTCCCTGCGTCGTCCCGCTCACGATGATGTTGGCGCCGATGGCCGGCTGGCCGTTCTCATCCACGACCCGCCCCGTTATCTTGCTCTGCGCCGAAGCCGTAAGGGCCAGCGTCAGGGCCGCAAGGGTCAGCATGAGACCCTTGTGGAACCCTTTGGCGCATTTGATGATATATTGCATGGTTTCTGTTTGCTGTTAGGTTAGAAATTCTCGTCGAGCCATACGGCCACACCGATCAGATTCGTCGTTTTCCCGAGATCCTCGTTGTTGGCCGTGACCGAATAGCTCGCCTGGAAGGTCAGTACGCCGTTGACCGGCTGACCGGCATTGAGCCACTTGTTCGGGGCGATGTAGAGCTGGTTGCCGTTGTCCGGATCGAAGTAACCCAGCTTCCGCGACATGTTCTCGTTGCTGTCCTTGACTCCGGTCGTATTGTACCAACTGAAAGGCATACTGTTGGAGACGTCTGCAATACCATTGCTGAAATAGGTTGCCCAGATCTTGTAGATGGTGCGTTCGGTCTGACCGGCTTCGAGCTTGCCGCCGGACTTCGTCTCCCCGGTGCCGAGGCCCTCGTAGAAGAAACAGTTCTGGCGCCATCTCATCATCACCTTCGAGGCGTCGACGCCCGAACCGTACGTCGGCGGTACGCCCGAGTATCCGCCCGCCCGCGAATTGATCCGGAAGACGAACGGCGTGTATTCGATCTGGTTGCTATTGGACGGATTGCGCAGCATCACGAAGACGATCGTCGACCGCGATACGGAGGTCTCGCCCTCGCCCAGCGTCGCCGTTACGCGCACGTAACCGATCTGTCCCCAGCGGTTGCCGCGCATTTTCAGGTGCAGGTCGCCGTTTGTGTCCACCGTCGTGGTCGTCCCGGCATTCTGCATCGCCCAGTCGTGGATCACCTCCACCTTGAAGGTCGGCGTGCGGCCGTTGAAGTCGTTGTAGCCGCCCGACAACGGTATGACCTTATCCACATTCGTAGAGCCGTCGCCGTCCCAGCGGAACTGGTCGAAGTGCTCCTCCGCCGGCAGACCCAGGTTGTTGCCGTAGCCGAACTTGTAGAACATGTTGGGGTTCGCCTCGACGGTCAGCGACAGCGTCGCCGTCGTCGGAGCCTCCGGATCGCTCTTCGGATTGGTCACGACGACCGGAATCTCGTAGCTGCCCTGCGGAATCCCGTTGCCGCGCGGAATCGTGATCCGGCCCGTCTGGCTGTCGATGACGACCCAGCCTTGCAGCTCCTCCGGAAGCTCGCCCAGCGAGAAGGTTACCACATCGCCCACGAAGCCTTCGGCCTTCTCCGTCTCGAACTTGCAGGCCTCGGTCATCGTCGCCGGGGCATAGCTGAACGTCGACGGGTCGATCGGCGTAATGAACGGAACGACCTCGACCGCATAGACGCCGCGCAGGGCTACGGCCTCGCCGTTGCTGAACTTGTTCGACACGGCCAGCGAGAACTCATACGACGAGTTGGCCGGAAGCGTGTGGCCCTCGGCCAGCGAAATGACGCCCGTCGCCGGGTCGATCGCAAACTGGTCCGTGGAGGGCGACACCGAAAGAATGGCATAATGCACCTCGTCGGTCGAACCCAGCAGTTCGGGTACATCGCTCCGGAAAGCGGTGCCGATCTCCGCCGTACCCGGATTGCGGGCATAGGTAACACCCAGCGGCTCGCTGTTCACCCGGATCGTCACGGCGTCCGCATAATCCGCCGACCCGGCCTTCGTGGTCAGGCGCAGCACCGGTTTGTAGACCCCCGGAGGAATCGTACCCTCGTATTTGAGGTTGACCGAAATGACGCCGCTGCTCGAAATCTGGAAATACTCCTTGCCCTTCTCCTGCACGAGCGCGTAGCCGTTGAACGACACGGCTTCGTCGGCCGGTGCCACCTGCGCCGTCGGCCAGGCGACCCGCTCCTCGTCGTAGAGCGCCTCGATCAGATTCGGCGTCACGATGATCTGTTCCGGAGTCGCGGCGACCATGCGCACCGAGAAGGCATCGGGGAAAATATGCCGGCTCCCCGCAGCCAGGCACGACACCGTGAAACGGTAGGTCCCCAGCGGAAGATCACGGCTGTCGGAGATCGTCAGGAATCCCGACTGCGGATCGAGTGCGAAACAGGGCACCTCGTCCGTGAAGGAGACCCCGTCGAGCGTGATGGACTCGATGGCGAAGTCCGAAGGCGCGGCGCCGCTGTATGTCGGAGCAACGCCCCGATAGGGCATGCCGGGACCGATGTCGCCCACCGACTGGAAGTGGAGCGTAACCGGGCTCGCGGTCTCGTCCTCCGTGCAGGACCAGAGGCCCGACGCACAGAGCGCGACGATGAGCAACAGGTTGTGTAAAATGGATGACTTGTTCATATAGGGTTAATTTTTAGGTTCCAACGTATAGGAGAGACGATACTCCCGGCCGCCGACCGTCACCGAAATGCGCGCCGAAGTCTCGGAGAAGGGCTCGTCCACGAACGACGCCCCGACCGTCTCCGAAGTCGCGTCCTTCGTGGGACAGAGGATCGTGATGAAGCGTGCCGCCGCATCGTCGGCGCTCTTCTTCATGTCAATCCGGTAGGCCTTGCGCGTCGTCGAGTTGTCCAGCTTCAACGAGACATTCCCGGTCCGCGTGGCCGTCGTCACCGGCTTGTTCGCAAAGGTCCGGACCAGCAGGTTGTTCCCGTCCGCAAAAGCCGTATGGGCACCGTTCTGATCCGCATCGACGACCACCTCCGACGACCCGCCCGGCAGAAGCAGGAAGTTCAGGTTCACGGTCCCCGCGGCCGAACCGTAACCCTCGTCCAGAATCACGAAGAAACGCTCCTCGACGAACCACACCGAACGACGGTGCGTCAGCCCCGAATAGGAGGGATTTTCCAGAATCAGCAGGTCGTAGTCCGCACGCTCCTCGGCCAGCAGGCACACGCCCCGGCACGACGAGATGTTCACCTTGTCGAGCGTCAGCGTCGAGTGGTTGTCCGTGCGGGCATAGGTGTTGCGGTCGCTGCTCCCGCTGTTGTAGCTGAACACGCCCGAATCGGGGAAGAACTGGCGTCCGTTGACATACAGTTCGAAGTTGTTGTTGTCCCACTGCCGGTGCCAGGCCTCGACGGGGGTCTGGGCGGCATTCACCAGCACCATCATCGTCGACTCCCGGGTCCAGCCGTTGCGGATCGTATAGTGGCCGCCATCCTCGAAGCATTTGATGCCCGTCGGAGGCATCTTCCCTTCGGCACCCTGCGAGGCCAGCCATTTCAGCTCCTCGTCATCGGGGAACAGGTCGCGGTAGTTGCGCATGTGCCGCAGCAGAATGTTGCGCGTCCACGACGTGGGACGCGTATCGCCGAAATTCGGCGTCGAATAGTTGTAGTCGCCATCCGCGGCGTTGTAGACCGCATAATTCGGGTAGATCAGGTACTTCTCCACCTCGACCATCCGCCGGATCGCCTCCGTATAGCTGGCCGGGAAACGACCCGTCTGGCCGTTGGCCGCCGCCACGAGCATCGCCGAACGGAAACTCTCGATCGAACCGATGTGGTAGTGCAGGTCGTTGTCTTTGAGCCACCCGTCGGCGAAATACTGCTTCGCGGTCTCCTCGTTGAGAATCGAAGTCCCGCTGTCGACCCACTCCGAAGCCGCCTTCATCTCCGGAAACAGCAGTCCCGCAAGCGCTACGGCCTGGGCCTGCGAGATCCGGTGGTTCGAGTCCGACCAGTAGTTGTTCCGGATGAAGTCCACCTGGAACGACAGCCGCTCCACGAAACGGGTCAGGGCCGCCGCATCGAAGGCATCCGCCCAGCGGTAATACTCCATCAGCGTGCACATGTCCTGCACGCGCGCCGCCACGCTCAACGGAACCCATCCGATGTAATCCTTCGGCTGGTTGGCCTCCGGATAGGACTCCGGAGCGGGATGGGTCTTCCACCAGTCGTCGTAGACCCCGATCCACGAGGTGATGTACCGGTCGTCGCGCGTCACGTAATAGGCCTTCGCCTGCGGCACGAACCACTGGTGGCGGTGCAGCTGGCCCCGCTGCTCCTGATCGCCGTCGGCGTGGAGCGTCCAGTCGATGCCGTCCCCCGCGGCATTCATATACGAATAGGGATGGTTCGTTTCGTCCACGAACGTGGAGACCTTGAAACGGTAGCCGTTCTCGAAGAGCGCGTCATCGGCAACCGAGCGCTCCGCGTCGCTGAGCGTCGTGCCCAGCAGGTTGACCAGCGGATTGTTGACCGGCGCCGAATAACGGTAGTAGTCGCGAAGCGCGAGGGCCGCCTTGCCCGGCTCGCCCGCCTCGAAATGTGCCTTGACCTCCTCCATTCCCGGATAGTCGAGGTTCAACACCGAAAAGGCCTCCGCCCGGACCTCGGAATCCGACGGTGCCGTCGGTTCGTAGACGCCCTTCGTCGAGCTCCCGCCCTGCGATACGATCGCATCGTCGCTCAAACATCCGGTCGACAGGAATGTCAGACCGGTTACGGAGACAAAAATCCGTAAAAGTTCAATTCTCATATGGTTTGTGATTTTTAGGTTGTTTGTCTGCTGCATGCGCTCCGGGGACCGCACCCGGAAGGATACGGCCGCACGGAGGGAAATACCCCGCCCTCCGGATCAGAGACGACGCGCGTCGAGACCCCGCAGCGAAAGATAACGCTGGATGGCTTCCAGATAGTAGTAGTCCGCGTAGTTCAGCGGCGTGTCGATCTCGCTCTCGGCCGGCAGGTGTCCCACGCTGTGTTTCAGAATGAAACCTCCGTTGGTGCCCTTTTCGGCCAGATAGGCGTCCGACGAAAGGCTCATCAGCATCGCTTCCGCCCGGTCGAAATAGGTCTTGCCCTCGCTTTCGGGAACCAGCGTCGACAACTCGAAGAGCGCCGAGGCGATCACCGCCGCTGCCGAAGCGTCGCGCGGTGCGTCGGGAATATCCGGAGCATCGTAATCCCAGTAGGGAACCAGATCCTCGGGCGTCCGCGGATGGTTCATGATGAATGCGGCGATGCGCCGTGCATGGTCCAGATACTTCGTGTCGCCCGTCTCGCGGTAGCACATCGTATAGCCGTAGAGCCCCCAGCCCTGACCCCGGGCCCAGGCCGACGTGTCGGAGCAGCCCTGGAACGTCCCGCGGCTCTCGACCGTGCCGTCGTCGTTGTAGCTCACCACGTGGTACGAACTGGCGTCCTCGCGGAAGTGGTTCCGCAGCGTGATGTCGGCATGGCGGACCGCCACGTCACGGTATTGCGGGTCGCCCGTATGCTTCGAGGCCCAGAAGAGCATTTCCAGGTTCATCATGTTGTCGATGATGACCGGATAGTTCCACTCCCCGAAATCCCACGAACGGATCACGCCAATGGCCGGATCGCAGCGCGAAATGAGGCTGTTCGACGCCTCGACGATCACTTCGGCCGAATGGGCGTCGTGGAGCGTCTGCTGCTGCTGTCCGTAGCTGCAAAAGACCATGAAGCCCAGGTCGTGCGTCCCCTTATAATATTGTATGCCTTCGAGGCGCGCGGTGAATTTCCCGGCCTCGGCACGCAGGCGCTCGTCGCCCGTCAGGCGGTAGGCCTCCCACAGCGTCCCCGGATAGAAGCCGCTGGTCCAGTCCTTCGGGTCAACGACCTTGAATTTCGGCATCAGCGAACGCGGAAAGCCCGGCAGCGAATCGAATTCCGAAGCGGAGAGTTCCAGTTGGGATCGCGCAACGTCGAGCGCCCGTTTCACGGCCTCGACCTTGGGATCGGACTCCGGGGTGCAGGAGCCCAGCAAAAAGAGGGAAAAAAGTCCCGGAATCAGGAGGAGGTTTTTTCTCATGAATGGTTCAGGTTTTTGTGTTCAGGTTGTTTTGACGAATACAAAAGTACCCATAACCCCGCGGAGAGACCCCGAGAATTGAAGAATTGATTTTCAAAACCGCTCAAATAACCTTCAATTTTGTGCAACGGAATGCGGATTTTGTCCAAAAACCGTCCGGAAAGGCTTCCCAAAGGGGATTTCGAAAAACGCCCTGCAACCCTTTCGGACGGGTTCGCGGGAGACTTCCCGAGACAAAAAAGGGGGGGGTGACCCACAGGCGGCACCCCCTTTCTGCGGCCTTTGCGGCCCTCTATTTCAGCGGCGAGTCCGGCTCGCGGGACATCACCAGATAGAACATCCGGTCGAGGAACCCCGGCGCGAACTTCTTCACGAAATGCGTCGCTCGGCCCTCCGCCTCCATCAGGCACAGCCGCCTGCGCCGCACGATCCCCCGCCCCACGATCCGGGCCACCTCCTCGGCCGTCATCATCTTCGACTCGTCGCGCGGCGTCTCGCCCTGCTGCGACCCGTCGGCCGTCAGCGCCGAGAAGCGCACGTTCGAGGCCGTGAATCCCGGGCAGGCGATCATCACGTGAAGCCCCTTTTTGAGGTTCTCGATCCGCAACGTCTCCAAAAAACCCGTCATCGCGTATTTCGACGCCGAATAGCCCGTGCGGCCCGGCAGGCCGTGCAACCCCGCCACCGACGAAATGCCCACGATCGAACCCTTCGTCCGTTGGAGATACGGCAGCGCGTATTTGCAGCAGTAGACCGTGCCCCAGAAGTTCACGTCCATGAGGCGGTGCAGCACGTCGAGGTCCACATCGTCGAACAAAGCCCGCATCGAGATCCCCGCGTTGCAGATCAGCACGTCCAGCCGCCCGAACTCCCGGACCGCCGTCTCGATCAGCGCCCGGCACTCCTCCGGCTTCGTGACGTCCACGCCGCAGTAGGCAGCCTGACCGCCCCGGCCCCGGATCTCACCCGCCAGCAGCTGCAATTTCTGCACGCTCCGGGCGCCGAGAACCACCCGGGCCCCCTGGGCCGCATAGACCTTCGCCATCGCCTCGCCGATCCCCGACGAGGCGCCCGTGATGACGATCACCCGATCTTTCAATGTCTTCATATCGTTCAATCTTCCAGTTCGATTTCCAGCGTATCGCAGGCCATGTGCACCCCCGGAGGCAGCGTCGGCTCCGTCACGGCGTGCAGCCCGATGTCGTGCGACATGTGTGTCAGCCACGCCTCCCGAGGCCCCACCCGGGCGATCAGCGACAACGCCTCCGCAACGTTGAAGTGCGAATAGTGCTCCTTGAAGCGCAGCGCGTTGACCACCAGCACCTCCACCCCGCGGAGCTTCTCCACCTCCTCATCCCCGATCGTCTTGAAGTCCGTCAGATAGGCCAGCCGACCGATCCGGTAGCCCGTCACCGTGAAGCGCTCCGAATGGCGGCCCGACACCGGGACGATCTCCACCCCACGGACCGTAAAGGGACGCGAGACGTCGATCTCGTGCAGCTCGATCTCCGGGACTCCGCGGTACTTGTCCTGCGCGAAGGCGTAGTCGAAGTCCTTGCGCACGCACGCCAGCGTCCGCGGCGAAGCGTAGATGTCCACCCGATGGACCGTCGGCGGGTAGTCCACGAAATTGAACGCCCGCACGTCGTCCAGACCCCCGATGTGGTCCTTGTGTTCGTGGGTCAGCAGGATGGCGTCCAGATGCCGCACGCCCGTGCGGAGCATCTGGTAGCGGAAGTCCGGCCCGGCGTCGATCACCAGCCGAACGCCCCGCGTCTCGACCATCGCCGAGGTCCGCAGGCGGCGGTCCCGGCGGTCGGCCGACGTGCAGACCCCGCAACGGCATCCGATCACGGGTACGCCCTGCGACGTCCCGGTTCCCAGAAAGGTGAGTTTCATGTCCGCAAAGGTAAGAATTTTTGGGAAAACCCGGCTCTCCCGTCTCAAAAACAATCCGGGGCTGTTCCCGTCCCGACGGCCGGAGGGAGCGGAAATTTGCATCTTCGGGATTTTTTATTATTTTTACAAACTCAACCGCGAAACTCACCAACTCTAAATTGCTTGCCGAATGAAGAAACCGCTTTTGCTCGCCGCGGCACTCCTGCTCGCGGCCGCCGTCCAGGCGCAGAAAACCTACACGCTGACCGCTCCGAACGGAGCCCTGCAAACGACCGTCTCGGTCGGTGAGATACTCACCTACGACATCGTGCGCGACGGGAGGACGCTGATGAATCCCTCGCCGGTCGCCCTGACGCTGGACAACGGTTCCGTATGGGGCCCGAAGGCCCGCGTAACAAAAGCCTCTCGCACGAGCGTCGACCGACGCATCGCATCGCCGCTCTACCGTGCCGACTCGATCCGCGAACACTACAACGCCCTGACGCTCCGCATGAAAGGAGACTGGGACCTCGAATTCCGCGCCTACGACGACGGTATCGCCTACCGCTTCGTCAGCCGTGCGAAAAAACCGTTCGCCATCGTGAACGAACAGGTCGAATTCCGGTTCCCGGAGGACTACCAGACCACGCTCCCCTACGTGCGTTCGGGCAAGGACGGAGACTGGAACAGCCAGTACTTCAATTCATTCGAAAACATCTATACGGTAGCTCCGCTCTCGCAGCTCAACACCGGGCGTCTGGCCTTCCTGCCGCTGGTCGTGGATGCCGGAGCGGGTGTGAAGATCTGCATCACGGAGAGCGACCTTCAGGCCTATCCGGGGCTCTTCCTCCGCAATACGGACGGAGGAACGACACTCACGGGCCAGTTCGCGCCCTGCCCCATCAAGACCCAACCCGGCGGATACAACGGAATCCAGCACATCGTCCGGGAACGCGCTCCCTACATCGCCCGCGTCGAGACGCCGCGCTCGTTCCCGTGGCGCGTGGCCGTGGTCGGCAGCGATCCCCAAATCGCCGCGTCGGATTTGAGCTGGCTGCTCGCCGAACCCTCGAAGATCGACGACATCTCCTGGATCCGCCCCGGAAAGGTCGCCTGGGACTGGTGGAATGCCTGGAACCTCGCGGGCGTCGACTTCCGTGCCGGAATCAACACCCAGACCTATAAGTATTACATCGACTTCGCCGCCGCGCAGGGCATCGAATACGTGATCCTCGACGACGGATGGGCCGCCGGAAAGGGCGAGGACCTGATGCTGCTCAACCCCGACATCGACATGCGCGAGATCGTCGGCTACGCCGCTTCGAAGAACGTCGGGATCATCCTCTGGGCCGGATTCCACGCCTTCGAGCGCGACATGGAGGAGGTCTGCCGCCACTATGCCGCAATGGGCGTCAAGGGTTTCAAGGTCGACTTCATGGACCGCGACGACCAGCAGATGACCGCCTTCAACGTCCGGGCCGCCGAAACCGCCGCCAAATACCGCCTCATCCTCGACCTCCACGGAACCCACAAGCCCGCCGGGTTGCAGCGCACCTGGCCCAACCTCCTCAACTTCGAGGGCGTCCACGGTCTCGAACAGATGAAATGGAGCCCGGTCTCGGTGGATCAGATGAAATACGACGTAACGATCCCCTTCACGCGCCAGGTCGCCGGCCCCATGGACTACACCCAGGGCGCCATGCTCAACGCCACGCACAGCAACTACCGCCCCTGCAACTCCGAGCCGATGAGCCAGGGTACGCGCTGCCACCAGCTGGCCCTTTATGTCGTGCTGGAATCCCCGCTGAACATGCTCTGCGACTCCCCGACGAACTACCTCCGGGAGCCCGAGTGCACGCGCTTCATCGCCGCGATCCCGACCGTCTGGGACGAGACCCGCGTGCTGGACGGACGCATCGGCGAATACATCGTCACGGCCCGCCGCAAGGGTTCGACGTGGTACGTCGGCGGAATCACCGACTGGACGCCCCGCGACCTGAAAGTCGACCTTTCGTTCCTCGGCGGCAGCCGCAAGGCCGAGATCTTCCGCGACGGCGTGAATGCCGACCGCAAGGCCTCGGACTACAAGCGCGGGGAGACGGTCATCGACACCTCACGTCCGTTCGAGGTGCATCTCGCCCCCGGCGGCGGGTTCGCCCTGAAAATCGAACTCGAATAGGCAGCAAGCGCCTTTTCTGCCCAAAAGAAGGCCCCTCGCCCGATGTTTCGGGCGAGGGCTTTCGTCAGGAGGGGGGGGGAGATAGAATGGCTCCCCGGTCCGCCATCCGGCAGAAGAAAGGAAGGGGTTTCTCCGCCAACCGACCGACAACGCACCCGGCAACGCACCCGGCGGCAAATCCACCAACCGACCGGCAATGCACCCGGCGGCCCGGCGGCGAATCAACAAACCGACCGGCAATTCCCCGGCAACCCGGCGGCGAATCAGAACCCCGATTCGATATTCCACACGAAGGCCCGCGAACCCTGCATCTTCGTCGCGGCATCCATCGCACGGAACGCCTCCATGAGCGGTGCCACCTGCCCGTCCTCGACGATCGCCAGAATCGAGGCGTTCATCGACGGCCAGGCGTGCGTCCCGTAGTGGGGCTCGCCGTCCACAGAACCCCGGCCCTGGGTCAGCGCCCACTTCGTGAAGCCCCGGATCCCCTGTTCGTCGAGAATGGCATGCACCCGGTCGGTCAATGCCTGATTATAGGATAAGAATACGGCTTTCATAGCGTGTTTTCGTTTTTTCAGTTTCCCCTTTCAATCGCACCGGAACGCTCTCCGGCCCCCGGATCAATGGGCGCTCGCCTGGTGCGCGGCCGCAAGGCGGGCCAGACGCTCCTGCTCCTTGCGCTGCGAACGGTTCACCAGAATCGAATAGAGCACCGGAACGATGAAGAGCGTCAGGATCGTCGAGAAGGTCAGACCCCCGATCACCGCAATACCCATCGGCTGCCACGTCTCCGACCCGGCGCCCGTGCTGATGGCCAACGGCAGCATGCCCAGCACCGTCGTGAACGACGTCATCAGCACCGGACGCAGACGGCTCTTGCCGCCCGCAATCACCGCGTCGAAGACCCCCGAGCCGCGCTCGATCAGGAGGTTCATGTAGTCCACCATCACGATGCCGTTCTTCGTCACGATGCCCACCAGCATGATCGCACCGATCAGCGCAATGAGCGACAGCGGCGTGGAGGTCATCCACAGCGCCAGGAACACGCCCGTGAAGGCGAACGGAATCGTGAACATGATGATGAACGGGAATTTCAGCGACTCGAACTGCGTGGCCATGACGATGTAGACCAGAATGACGATCAGCACGAAGAGCGTCATCAGGTCCGTGAAGGCGTCACCCTGGTCCTCGACCGTTCCGCCCACTTCGAGATCCACGCCGTCCGGCGTCGGATAACCGGCAAGCAGGCGGTTCACCTCCGTCACCACGTCGCCCAGCGCAACACCCGCCCCGAGCGTCGACTCCACCGAGATGACCCGCTGGCGGTTCTCGCGCTCGATCTCCGGCGCGGCGTACTCCTCAACCACCGAACCCACCTCCTTGAGCTTCACCGGGCGCCCCTGCGCATTGTACAGCGTGATGTTCTCGACATCCTCCACCCGCGTGCGGAAGGGCTCCGCGTAGCGGACCACGATGTCGTATTCGTCGCCGTCTTCGCGGTATTTCGACGCCACGAGGCCGTCGATGCGGTTCCGCACGGCCTGCGACGCCGTGGCGCTGTTCATCCCGTAGTACGACAGGCGGTCGCGGTCGAAGACCACGTTGTACTCCGGACGCAGGTCGTCGCGCGAAAGCTTCACGTCCCGCACGCCCGGCAGCTCGCGCATCTTCTCCTTCAAATCGTTCGCAACGGTGTTCGTCAGGTCCATGTCGTAACCGAAAACCTTGATGTCCACCGTCGCCGCGCCGCCCACCATGCCGCCCATCGCTCCGCCCGGCGTGATCGTATACTGCCGGATCTCCGGAATCCCGTCGAGATCCCGACGCAGCAGGTCCGAAATCACGTAGATCGACCGCTCGCGCGCCTCGACATCCGTCAGGCGGATGTTATAGTTGATGATGTGCGAACCCGTAGTCTGCATCGCCGCAAAGGCGTTGTCCGACGAATTCGCACCGGCCGACGCCGAGACGAGGATCACCTCGGGATACTTCGCATAGATGATGCTGTCGATCTGACGCGCAATCCGCGACGTGTACTCCACCGAAATGTTCTGTTCCAGCTCGACGGTCGCCGCAATCCGGTTGTTGTCCGACGGCGGGAAGAACTCCGTCGGCACCTGCGTCAGCAGACCCAGCGACACCACGAAGACCGACATCATCGAAAAAACCGTGATCCGCCGGTGGTGCACCACCCAGTTCAGCGACCGCGCATAGGCCTCGTCGAGCCACGTCAGCGCCCGGTCGATGGGTTTGTAAACCACCCCCACGCCCTTGTAGTCGTGCACGCCCCCTTCGAGGCGGAGCATGTAGGCCGACATCATCGGCGTCAGCGTGATGGCCGCCGCCGTCGAGACGCACACCACGATCGTCACGATCCACCCCAGCTCGCGGAACAGGATGCCCGCCATGCCCGGGACCATCGTCAGCGGCAGGAACACCGCTACGACCACCAGCGTCGTGGCGATCACCGACAGCCACACCTCGTTCGTGGCATAGATCGCCGCCTCCTTCGGGTTCGAACCCCGTTCGATGTGCGTCGTGATGTTTTCAAGCACCACGATGGCATCGTCGACCACCATGCCGATGGCGATCGACAGCGACGACAGAGAGATGATGTTCAGCGTCGATCCCGTGGCGAAGAGGTAGATGAACGAACAGATCAGCGACACCGGGATCGTCATGCAGATGATCAGCGTCGCACGCCACCGCCCGAGGAAGATCATCACCACCAGCACCACGAAGACAAACGCATAGAGAATCGTCTCCGAGAGCGAGTCGATGGCGTCGGTGATCTCCTGCGAACCCTCGAAGATCAACTCCATCTTCACGTCGCGCGGCAGCGTCTTCTGGATCGCCGGCAGCCGCGACTGGATCTCCCGCACGATATTCACCGTGTTGGCCCCCGACTGCTTCTGGAACATCACCCGCACGCCCCGCTGGCCGTTGACACGCTCGTCCATCGTCGCCTTTTCCAGCGTGTCGCGGATCTCCGCCACGTCCGAAAGCATCACCGTGCGGCCTCCGGCATTCGAGACAACCACCTTGCGCAGCTCGTCCGAGAGCTTGAACTCCCCGTCCGCCTTGATGTTGAACGTATTGTTGCCGATGTCGATCGTCCCGCTCGGGATGTTCACGTTCTCCGCGGCGATGATCTGGCCCAGCTGCTCGACCGACAGCCCGTAGGCGTCCAGACGCACCGGATCGACGTTCACCTGAACCTCACGCTCCGGGGCGCCGATCACCGACACGGCTCCCACACCGTCCACGCGGTTCAGCACGTTGACCAGCTTGTCGTCCAGAATCTTGCTCAACGCCGGATAGCTCTCCTCGGCCGTCACCGCCAGCATCATGATCGGCATCATCGACGACGAGAACTTGAAGATCGTCGGGTACTCGATGCCGTCGGGCAGCATCGACTGCACGCGCGACACCGCATCGCGGATCTCGTTCGCACCCTCGTCCAGATCCGAGCCGTACTCGAACTCCACGGTGATCATCGAAACGTTGTCCTGCGACTTGGAGGTCAGCTTTTTCAGGTTGCTCACCGTATTGAGGTTGTCCTCCAGCACCCGCGTGATGTTGGTCTCGATCTCCGCGGCGTTCGCCCCCGGATACATCGTGATGACCGAAATCTGCGGAATCTCGATCTCCGGATACTGGTCCACGGCCAGGTGCGAGAGCGAGAAGAGCCCCATGACCAGCACGCCGACGAACAACAGCACCGTGGAGATCGGCTTGCGGACCGCACTTTCGTAAATTTTCATCTGACAGCCTTTTTTAATCCTCCTTGATTTCCACGCGGGCCCCGTCGAAGAGCTTCGACAGCGCCGTCACGGCCACCTGCTCGCCGGAAGCCACACCCCGCAGGATGTCCACGCGGTCGCCGACCTGCCGCCCCACCTCCACCGAACGACGTTCGGCAACCGTGTCGCCCACGATGACGTACACGTAGCGTTCGGCCGAGCCCACCTGTTTCTGCACGGCCACGTCCGGAACCATCACACCCGTCTTGCCGCCCATGTCGAAGGCCGTACGGGCGTACATCCCCGGACGGAGACGACCCGCTCCGTTCGGAACCGTCACCTCCACCTTGAAGGTCCGCGTCGCGGCGTCCAGCGCCGGATAGATCAGCGACACCCGGCCCGTGAAGCTCTCTTCGGGGAAGATCTCCACGTACAGCGACACCGGCATCCCGACCTTCACCTGCGGGAAAAACTGCTCCGAGATGTTCACGATCACCTTCAACGGGTCGATCTGCATGATGTGCAGGATCGGCTGCTGCGCGAAAAGGTCCCCCGACTCGTAGTTCCGCGCCGTAACGACGCCCGAAATCGGCGAGCGCACCTCGATGTTCTTTTTCAGGTTCGCAACCACCTCGCGCTGCACGTCCAGCTGCGCCCGCGCCTGCTCGATCTGCTGCGCCGAGATGCCTCCGGCCTCGTAGACCGGAAGCAGACGGTTGTAGTCGCTCTCGATGGTCTGCAACTGCACCAACTGCTGCGTGTACTGCGTCGGGTCGAGCGATACCACCAGCTGCCCCTCGCGGACCGCATCGCCCACCTCGACCAGAATCCGGTCGATATGCACGCCCGAGGCCGCCGGCGTGATGTCGTTCTCCTTGTAGGGCTCGATCTCCGAGGTGAACTCCTCGACGAGCCGTACCGGGGCCTCCTCGGCCGTCATACCGCGTGTCAGGACCCGCGCCTCTTCCGGCGCCGATACCGCCGCCCGTTTGCCTGTGCAGCCCACCGTCATCGCGGCAGCCGCCACCATCCACAGCATCTTTTTCATATCTCTCTTCCGTTTTCGTTTCCCAATCATCGTTCGCGCCCCACGATCCGGTCGTACTCGGCCTTCGCCGAGAGGTAGTCGTAGATCGCCTGCGAGAAGTTCAGCTGCGCCTGCGTCTGCGCCAGCTGCGCGCTGTTCAGTTCGAGGATCGTGCCCGCTCCGGCCCGGTAGCGCGTATCCGAGATCCGGTAGGCCTTGCGCGCCTGCTCCACGGTCTTCTCCTGCGCGAACATCGTCTCGCGCGCCGTCAGCAGGTCGTTCAGCGCCGAGCGCACCTGTACGTCCAGCTGCTGCCGCGCGTAGACCCGTTGCAGGGCCACCTGCGAAAGCTGGTTCTTCAATTCGCGCGACTTGTTCATGCGCGTCAGCCCCGCGAAGATCGGGACCGACAGCTGGACTCCCACCGAGATCGGATGCGTCCAGAAATAGCGCGAATCGTCGCCCGCGCCCATATTCAGGAAGGGTTCCATGTCGTTGCCCGTCCAGGAGGCCGAGCCGAAGGCCGCCAGCGTCGGCAGACGCCCCGCATTGGCCGCCCGCAGCGACCGCTGCAACAGCTCCTCCTGCAATTCCAGCGACCGCAGGCTGCTGTTCTCCGAGACGTCCGCCGTCAGACCCTCGGTCCCGGCCAGCACCTCGTCGCGCATCCCGTCCAGCTCGCCCTCGACCTCGATCTCCACCTCCTCCGGAATCGAGAGGTACATCTTCAACATCAGCTTCGCCAGCTTGATCGAGTTCTCGGTTTGCAGGATCGTAGGCCGCAGGTTGCTCAACTGCACCTGCGCCGTCAGCAGGTCGTATTCCGACGCCAGGCCGTGGTCGTACTGCACCCGCGTGTCGTCGACCGTGCGCTGCACCGTGGCCTCCGATTCGCGCAGCACCGCCAGCGACTGCTCGGCCAGCAGGATGTTGTAGAACGCCTTACGCACTTCGGCCGCCAGGTCGATGCGCGACGAACGAGCCGCCTCGACCGCCGCGGCGCGCTGCGTGTCGTTCATTTTCAGCGTCCGGTAGACCGCCGGCGCGAAGAGCGGCAGCGTCAGGTCCCCCTGCACGGCGAACGTATTGTCGGCGCCGAACGAAATCCCGCCCCGCATCTCCGACTTCACGATCGAACGCGTATAGCTGCCCGACGCCGAGAGTTGCGGCAGCAGACTCCCCCACGTCTGGCGTTTCACGTAGTCGTAACGCGCCACCTCCATCTCCGCGACCCGCACGGTCGGATTCTCGCTCAACGCGATCTCCAACGCCGCGGAAAGCGTCAGACGCAGCTGTGCCGACACTCCGGAGATACCGAGAATCCCCGCGGCAAGAAACATGGTCAGTACCCTTTTTTTCATATTGTATCTGTACGCTATTTTCATGAATGGCCGTCCGGCTCAATTCCCGGGCCCGGAGGAGTTCAGACTCCGTCGGTAGTCGTCCACGAGCCGGGCGCCCTCGGGCGTCGAGATCCCCCGGAAAAAGTTGCTCACGATCTGCACGAAGGCCTCGCGTTCGCTCATCCCTTCGGGCAGAAGCAGGTCCTTGCGGTCGGTGATCGCCGACGCCGTATAGTAAAGTACCGAGATGGCCAGATCGATGTTGATCGTCTCCACGAACAGGCCGTCGGAGATCCCCTGCCGGAGCATGTTGCCCAGATCGCAGCGGCTCTTCGCCGAGCCTTCGCGCAACAGCCGCTCGTGAACCCCCGGATAAAACTTCCGCAGATTCCCCAGCAGACGGTGGATCACCTCCGAATCCTCCATGACGCGCCCCAGCACCCGAAACATCGCTTCAAGCACGTTCCGGGCCCCCTCGCAGGCGGCCCGACGTTCGAGACGCTTGCTCTCGAAAAAATGCTCCATGGCCAGGTAGAGCAGGCTCTCCTTGTCTCCGAAGAGTTCGTAGAGCGTGCGCTTCGAAACCCCCAGCTGCTGCGCAATGTCGTCCATACGCACCGCCTTGATGCCCTGCGAGACGAACATCTGCATGGCCTGGGCTACGATCCGTTCCTTCTGATCCATGATCCCGAGAGTTTAGTGTCGTCACAAATATAAAAATAAAACCCGAAAAACCAAAAAAGTTTTCCGGTTTTTAAGTGCGGGCTCTCCGGGATTGAAAAAGGCCCGGACGTCGATCGTCCGGGCCTTTCCCATGCAAAGACCGCTGGCATCAGGCCGCAGTCGCGTTTTCGAGTTTGCGCATGATCGAGAAGATGAAGAGCGCCGAGAGCAGACACAGCACGATCAGCACGCTCCACACCATCCACAGCGCCATGCCGCTGCCCCAGAGGTAGCCGATGAGCGACGTGGCGTAGTTGCCGATGGCCGTGGCGGCGAACCAGCAGCCCATCATCATGCCCTTGTACTTCGGAGGAGCAACCTTCGAGACGAACGAGATACCCATCGGCGAGAGCAGCAGTTCGGCGAACGTCAGTACCAGGTAGGTCGAGATCAGCCAGTTCTGCGACACGAACGTATCGCTGGCGCCGGCGGCCTTCACCTCAACGGGCGACATCAGACCCAGCGAACCGATCGTCAGGATCAGGAAGCCGAAGGCCGCGATGATCATCCCGAGGCCGATCTTGCGCGGGGCCGAGGGCTCCTTGCCCCTGCGGGCCAGCGCCGTGAAGATCGCCACCGAGATCGGCGTGAGACCCACGACATAGAAGGGATTGAACTGCTGGAACTCCTGCGGCAGGATGTGAACCGGATCGGGCGTGAGCGTATAGCGGTAGATCAGGGCTCCCGCGGCGACGGCGAACGCGGCGGCGCTGATGAGTTTCCCGCGGAGCTTCTCCGACTGGAAGAAGCCCACGATGCCGTAGACCCCGACGAGCACCAGCACCAGATTGAAAATGTCGAAGCCCATGCGCGTGACGCCCGTGGCCTCGGAGGTCGTGTAGTCGCGGGCGAAGAAGGTCATCGTCGAGCCGTTCTGGTGGAAGGCCATCCAGAAGAAGATCACAACGGCGAAGACCAGCATCAGCGCCGTGATGCGCGACTTGGTCTGCGCGGGGGTCAGCTCGGCGGCTTTCGCTCCGGAGGCCGTTGCGGCGGCAGCCTGCTGCTTGGCCGTCACGTCGGCGTGCTTGAAGGTGCGGCGGAAGCCCACGTAGATCAGGTACGAAACGACCAGCGACACGCATGCCACACCGAAGCCCATGTTGTAGGCCGTGGAGAGTTTCTCGATGTAGTGGCGCGAGAACTCGCCCAGATCGGTGATCGTCGCGTTCATCGACGCAGCCAGCTCCTGCAACTTGGCAAGCGGTTCGGCAGGCATCTGCGCCCCCAGTTCGAGGTACTGGTGCGCGAGGGCCGGAATCTGACCGTTGTAGACCAGGCCGTCCTGGGCCAGGAAATAGTTGGTGATCCACTTGGCCATTGCCGGGGCGAACATCGCACCGATGTTGATGGCCATATAGAAAATCGAAAAGGCGTTGTCGCGTTTCGACTGGTAGGCCGGGTCATCGTAGAGGTTGCCCACCAGCACTTGCAGGTTCCCCTTGAAGAGACCCGTGCCGCAGGCGATCAGGGCCAGCGCACCGAACATCATCGCCTGTCCCGCGAATCCCGTACCCGTCGGGATCGAGAGCAGCGCATAGCCCGCGAACATCACGAAGATGCCCAGCGTAACCATCTTCCCGAAGCCGAACCGGTCGGCCAGGATGCCGCCGAAGAAGGGCATGAAGTAGACCGCGGCGAGAAAGATGCCGTAAATCTGGGTGGTGACCGCTTCGGTGTAACCGAACTTCGCTTGCAGGAAGAGCGTGAAGATCGCAAGCATGGTGTAGTAGCCGAAGCGCTCGCCCGTGTTGGCCAGCGAAAGGGCATACAGGCCTTTGGGTTGTCCTTTGAACATAATTGTACGTTGGTATTAGTAAACGGTTTTTTTGGTTCGCCGACAAAGATAGAAAAATTTTTCATATATTTGTATAAAAGACCCCCGTCATGGAAAAAACAGACAAAAGACTCCCGATCGTCGAACGGGACGAGTGGCTCCGACCCGTCGAGGAGCAGATGAACCGTCGCCACGCCCGCTACACGGCTAAAATGGAGGCTATCGAGCACGCGGCCGGGTCGATCGTCGACTACGCCAACGGATACCGCTATTTCGGCTGGCAGTGGGACGAAACCCTCGACGGATGGTGGCTGCGCGAATGGCTCCCCGGGGCGCAGGACGTCTACGTTTTCGGCGACTTCAACAACTGGCAGCGCACCGAAATCCGGATGCACCGCGATACCGCTGGCGTCTGGAGCGCCTTCTTCCCCGCGGCCATGTACCGCGACCGACTCACACACGGATCCCTCTACAAGATCCACGTCCACGGCGACAACGGATGGATGGACCGCATCCCGGCCTACGCCCGCCGCGTGGTCCAGGACGACGCGACCAAAGACTACACCGCGCAGTTCTGGCAGCCCGCCGAGCCGTTCGACTGGCGCGGCGACGACTTCGACGCCTCGAAGAACGGGAGCCTGCTGATCTACGAGGCACACGTCGGCATGGCCCAGGAGCGCGAGGGCGTCGGCACCTACCGCGAATTCACCGAGAAGATCCTCCCGATCATCAAGCGCGACGGATACAACGCCGTGCAGCTCATGGCCATCGCCGAGCACCCCTACTACGGGTCGTTCGGATACCACGTGTCGAGTTTCTTCGCACCCTCGTCGCGCTGCGGGACCCCCGAGGAGCTCAAAGAGCTGATCCGACGCGCCCACGAACTCGGGCTGGCCGTCATCATGGACCTCGTGCACGCCCACTACGTCAAGAACCTCAACGAGGGGATCAACGAACTCGACGGTACGGACCACCTCTACTCGAAGCCCGGCGAGGCCGGAAACCAGCCCTACTGGGATTCGAAACTCTTCGACTACGGAAAGGAGGAGGTGCAGCACTTCCTGCTGTCGAACGTCAAGTACTGGCTCGACGAGTTCCATTTCGACGGCTTCCGCTTCGACGGCGTGACGTCGATGATCTACCACCACCACGGCTACGTCTCGTTCGACGCCCGCGAGCGCTTCTTCGACGAGGGCGTCAACGAGGATGCCATCGCCTACCTCTCGCTCGCCAACCGACTCGTCCACGAGTTCCGCCCTGCGGCCGTCACCATCGCCGAGGACGTGAGCGGCATGCCCGGGATGTGCATCCCCCTCGACGACGGCGGAATCGGCTTCGACTACCGCCTCGGCATGGCCATTCCCGACTTCTGGATCAAGCTGCTGAAAGATGTCCCCGACGAGGAGTGGAACATCTGGGAGATGTGGTCCGTGATGACCGACCGCCTGCCCGACGTCAAGACCGTGGCCTACGCCGAATCGCACGACCAGGCCCTCGTCGGCGACAAGACCATCGCCTTCCGACTGATGGACAAGGAGATGTACTTCCACATGGACCGCGCCTCCGAAAACCTCATCATCGACCGCGGCATGGCCCTGCACAAGATGATCCGCCTGATGACCATCTCCACGGGCGGGCAGGCCTACCTCAACTTCATGGGCAACGAGTTCGGGCATCCCGAGTGGATCGACTTCCCGCGCGAGGGAAACGGGTGGAGCTACGCCCACGCCCGGCGTCAGTGGTCGCTGGCCCGCAACGGGCTGCTGCGTTACGTCTGGCTCGGGGATTTCGACCGCGCGATGATCCGCCTCATCAAGAAATACAGGGTGCTGGCCGACGGCTACGCCTGGAACCTGCTGATGGACGAACAGAACAAGACGATGGTCTTCTCGCACGGACGGCTGCTCTTCGTCTTCAACTGGCACCCCACGGCCTCGATTCCCGACTACGAGCTGCCGGTGCAGGGGCCGGGCAAGTATGTGCCGATCCTCTCGACCGACGAGAAGCGGTTCGGGGGTCAGGAGCGGCAGGCGATGGATTCCGAGCACTTCTCGTTCAACGTCGAGGACGAGCAGGGGAACAAATACCCGCGCATCCGCATCTACAACACCTCCCGTACGGCAACGGTTTACCTCCGCAAACGGTAGGAAGGGGCGGGGAGCGCCCCATACGTGAAAAGGCACGGAGCCTTCCGGCTCCGTGCCTTTTATCATGGTCCCGCGGGACGCCTCACCTCACCAGGCCCCGCACCACATGCAAAACCTGCTCATAGTCGGGTTCGTGCGAAACCTCCGGGACATACTCCACGTAACGCACCGTATCGTCGCGGTCCACGACCACCACGCCGCGGGCCAACAGCCGGTAGCCTTCCAGCACGAAGCCGTATTTCAACCCGAAATCCAGCTCGCGGTAGTCCGACAGGACGTACACCCGGTCGATGCCCTCCGCGGCGCAGAAACGCTTCTGCGCAAAGGGCAGGTCCACCGATACCGACAGCACGACCACATCGTCGCCCAACCGGGCGGCCTCCCGGTTGAAACGGATGTTCTGCAACGAGCAGACCGGCGTGTCGACCGACGGGAAAACACTGTAAATACGCACCTTGCCGTAGAAACGCTCCGACGGCACGCATTGCAGCGATCCGTCGACGAGCGTGAACGAGGGGGCTTTCTCCCCCACTTCGCAATGCCGGCCGACAAGCCGCACGGGCTTGCCGCCGAAAGTTACCTGATATTCCATAATTCGTAAGATTAACAACTTGTTTCTTCCACAAAACCAATGCCGAAGCATCATCCGGCCGCCCCGATCCGGCCGGTTCTCCGAAGGCCCTTACCCGGCCGTCGTGATCCGGCGCACCGCTTCGGCCGCCCCGGCATAGAGCGCCGGCAGGTCCACCCCTTCGATCCGGCGATTCTCGACGACGATCCGGCCGTCGACCATCACCGTATCGACATCCGAGGCCTTCCCGCAGTAAACCAGGTTCGAAACCACGTCGTGGATCGGTTGCAGATGCGGCTTTTGGAGATCCACGACGATCAGGTCCGCCAACGCTCCCTCGCGCAGCACGCCCAGTTCGCCGTCGGCACATCCCATCGCCCGGGCGCCGTTGGCCGTCGCCATGCGCAGCGCCTCCCAGGCCGGAAGCGCCGTCGGATCGCCCGTGGCCGACTTTTGCAGAAAGGCCGCCGTGCGCAGCTCCTCCCACAGGTCCAGATCGTTGTTCGAGCAGGTGCCGTCCGTGGCCACCGTCACCAGCGCACCCGCCCGGCGCATCTGCTCCACCGGTGCCACGCCGCTCGAAATCTTCATGTTGCTCTGCGGGTTGTGCGAGATCGTCACGCCCCGCGCCGCCAGCGTCCCGATGTCGGAGTCCGTAACATGGATGCAGTGCGCCCCGATGCAGCGCCGGTCCAGAAGCCCCAGCGAATCGAGGTGCTCGACCGGTGTACAGCCGTAACGCTCGCGCACGATGCGGATCTCGTCGCGCGTCTCGGCAATATGGGTCATCAGTCCGAGCCCGTAGCGGTCGGCCAGCTCCTTGCCCCGCACGAGGTTCTCCGGCGAGACCGTATAGGGCGAATGGGGCGCCACGGCGACCCGCACACGCCCGCTTCCCGCCTCACACAGGCGGACCGCCTCCTCGACCTGCGGAAGGACCTCCCCGATGTTCGAGTCGAAGTAGTTGCAGCCCAGCACGGCACGGATTCCCATCCGTTCGGCGACCTCCACGCAGCGATCCTCGAAATAGTACATGTCGACGAACGACGTCACGCCGCCCAGCAGCATCTCGACGATCCCGAGCGTCATGCCCAGCGCCACCTCGTCGGGCGTCTGCCGCGACTCGAAGGGCCAGATATAGTCGTTGAGCCACGTCATGAGCGGAATATCGTCGGCATAGCTGCGTTGGAGCGTCATCGCCGCGTGGCAGTGGGTATTCACCAGCCCCGGCATGACGAGACGTCCGCGGCAGTCGATTTCGCGAAGATCCGGATGCGAAGCCCGGAACTCCGCGGCGTCATGCTCCGAAGCGGTGACCAGCGCCACCCGGTTCCCGACGACTCCCACCCAGCCCGCAAAACTCCGCGGCCCGGAATCCGTCATCGGCAGCACCGTCGCATGGGAAAAAAGAAGGGTCATATCAACAATTTTTCAGCGTTTCTTTACTTTTTCGCGTTCGGTCCGCACCTTCCGGGGTTCCTCCCCGTCGAGGGAGTTGCCCTGCACGGTGAGAAGATCCCGTTCGTCGACCGAGTTCGAATAGATCTGGATCACCTTGTTGAAGGCGCCCGGTTCGCTCTTGTGCGGTTCGTAGACGACGCGGATCACACCCGAATCGGCCGGCGCCACGGGCCGCTTCGAGAACGACGTCCGGATGCACGAACACGACGTCACGACGCGAACCAGCACCAGCGGTTTCGTCCCGTCGTTCACGAACCGGAACTCGTGGACCAGATCCCCGCCGCGGCGCGGCACGTCGCCGAAATTCCACGACGTCTCTTCCAAACGCAGGTGAGCGCCCGACCCGTCCGGGGCCGGAGCCGCACCCTTCACGCCCCTGCCGGGCCCTGCGGCACAGTTCCCCGCAAAAAGCAGGCCCGCGAACAACGCCGTCACGATTTTTTTCATCCTACCGAAACCGTTAATTCAATTTGAAAACATAGGTGATCGTTCCGCCCTGCACCGCCGCACGGCTCTCCGTGAAACGCGCTTTCAGGGCCGCGGCACGCGCCGCCGCAATCAGTTCCGGGGCATCCGTCGTGGAGCCCTTCGGCTCGTAGGAGGCCCCCGTCACGTGTCCCCGGGCATCCACCGTCACGCGGATCACCACCTTGCCGCTCTTCCCGCCCGGATAGGCCGGACGCGGGAGGTCGCCCACCAGACCGCGGCCCTGCAACCCCTTGTCCAGCTGGTCCAGCCCGTCGGGATTCAGCCCGGGCCCCGTGCCCGAGGCCTTGTCCTCACCCTCCGGAGCCCGCGGGTTCCCGGCGTTGTCGGGTTCGTCCGCTCCGCCCCGGTTCATCTTGAACAGCGCCTTGGGGTTGGGCGTCTGCGTCACCTCGTCCTTGCCGGCGGCCTGTGCCACCTGCTCCACCGGCGCCGCCTCGTCGTGCACGCGCGGCTCCGTGGCCACCTTCACCGGCGGCTTCGGAGGCTCCGCCACCGGCGGCTCCGTGAAGTCCACGAGGATCGTGTCGCCCGGTTTTTCCAGCGCCGGCGCGAAGTCGAACGTCACCAAGGCGAACGACCCCGCGAGCAGCACGCCGTAGGCTGCCGCCGCAATCACCGCCCAGCGGCGGGGTGATCTGTTATCAGGGTCATAATAATACATAAGCATCGTTTTACCGACAGCCGGAGGCCCGTCCCGCCGCGAAGCAACACCCGGTCACCTCCGGGGAGGGGATTCCGGGAGCGGGTCAGGCTTGCAGCCCGGCCGCCGCCCGTCAGGACAGAGGACCGGCCTGCAACCGCATCCGACTACCGCGGCGTGGTCGCCAATATCAGTTTGTAGTTGTTGTCCTTGGCGATGTTCATCACCTTGACCACCTCGTCGACGGCCACCGTCTTGTCGCAGTGCAGCGACACGGTGGCGTCCTTCTGGCCGTCGAGCCGCGTCTTCAACGCCCGCTCCACGCCCTCGATCGAACCCACGTCCTGCAACTCCACGTAGTAGCGGTACCTGCCGCCGCCCGTATCCTGCACCGAGACCGTCGTCATCGCCTTCTCCTTCAACTGGTTCGAGCTCTTCGGAAGCATCAGTTTCAGGGCGTTGGGGTTGATCAGCGTCGTGGCGATCAGGAGGAACAGCAGCAGCAGGAACATCAGGTCGGTCATCGACGACGCCGAGAACGACTTCTCGACCTTCGATCCGTGTTTGATTGCCATAGCGCGCTATTTTTGAACGGGTTGATTCAGGATGTCCATGAAGGCGATCGAGTTGGCCTCCATCTGGAAGACGAGCTTCTCGATACGTGCCACCAGGTAGTTGTAGCCGAAGTAGGCCGGGATGCCGACGA
The DNA here is from genome assembly GCF_002161445.1 of Alistipes sp. An66. Taxonomy (GTDB): domain Bacteria; phylum Bacteroidota; class Bacteroidia; order Bacteroidales; family Rikenellaceae; genus Alistipes; species Alistipes cottocaccae. The sequence goes on along the minus strand of NZ_NFHT01000006.1, from coordinate 17,363 downwards.
TCAGACCCCCGACGGTCGTCACCATCGCCACATACATACCGCTGGCCAGCAGCGCCAGGTCGACCGTACCGCCCGCCGCCGACATGTCCATGAAGGTCTGCACCATACCGAGCACCGTACCGAGGAAGCCCAGCATCGGCGCGCCGCCGGCAATCGTCGCCAGGAACGGAAGACCGTTCTCCAACTTCGAGACTTCGAGGTTCGCCACATTCTCGATGGCCGTCTGCACGTCGCTCATCGGGCGTCCGATGCGCTCGATGCCCTTCTCGATCATCCGCGCAATCGGCGTGTCGGTCTTCTTGCAGAGGTTCACCGCCGTGGCGATCTTCCCGTCGGAGATGTAGTCGCGGATGCGGTTCATGAAGTTCATGTCCAGCACCGACGCCCGACGGATGGCCAGAAAGCGCTCCACGAAGATGAAGATCGTCACCCCGCCCAGCGCCAGCAGCGGCCACATCAGCCAGCCTCCCTTGGTAAACAGCGTCCACAAGCCCATCCGGGTCTCCTCACTGACGGCCACCGCTTCGGCAGCCTGCAAAAATGTTGTCATAACGTCTTTTGTGATTTTTAGTGTTTTCTATTTATTATGAATTGTTCTTTCCGTGTTTCGTCTCTTTGGCGTCGCGCCCCGATGTCGGGACATCGCCCGCCGCCGCTTCCTCGGAAGGCGGCTCCTCAACCACCCCGAACGGCGTCGTCGAACCTGCCGCCGACGCTTCCCGGGCCGCCTTCTCCGCCGCCTCCCGCGCCGCGGACTCCGCACGCTCCGCCTCCCGGGCCGTCCGCCGCGCCATGCGCCGCGCCTTGCGCCGCTTGTTCGTGAAGCGGTCCCGGATCCGGTTGCGCAGATCCCGCAGGTTGTCGAAATCCTCCTTGAAATAGATGCCGATGCCGGTCTCCTGCAAACCCTGGTTCTCGTCGAAACGGTCGATCGTCTGCGTGAAGGCCTTCAACTTCAACGCACCCGCCCGGTCGATCAGGTAGGTGATGTAGGCTTCGCCCATGAAGTTCGACATCGTGCTGTTCGTATTCACCACCTGCTTGTTGTCGATCAGGTAGTTGCCCTCGACCTCCACGAAGAGCCGGTTGTTGATCAGACTCTTCGAAAGGCCGAAATCCACCTCGTCGCTCGTCAGCTCCGACTTCGGACGGTAGCGGATCACCACGTTGTAGTCCGACGACGAAAGCCAGTTGCTCACCATGTTCGAGACGAATTCCAGTCCCGTGGCCGCCGACACCGAACTGCCGATGTTCGACGTATCCTGCGACGTGCTCTCCGACATGAAACTGTTGAACAGCAGCAGGTAGAGGAACTGCGTGTCGACCGTCTCCGGGGTCGACAGCGCACTGGCCACCACGGCCGCCGTCTCGGGATCCGAACCCGGAACCCGCACGTCGAAACCGATGCTCGGATTCGAAAGGAAGTCCCCGAGGTGGATCACGCACTCCACCGGAACCGAACGGTCCCCGCCGAGGTTCTCCGACGTCCCCTGCAACAGCGGTTGCAGCGACGCCTTCACCTTGTACACCGCGTCGATGTCCAGCAGGGCGTTCATCGGCGATCCCGTCCACTGGATCGACGAACCGCTCTCGATCGTGAAGCGTTTGTTGATGATCTGTTGCAGCGAGAGCAGGAAGGTTCCCTCCTCGATCGTATAGTCGCCGTTGATCATGAAGACGTTGTCGCGCGGGTTGATCTGCAGGTTCAGCGCCCCGGCACCGCGGCCGCGGACCGTATTGCCCGCCACGTCAAGCTCCACCTCCACGTCGGGACGGATATCCAGCGCCATGTCGATGGTCATCCGGTTGCCGACCGCGGACTCCGGACGCCGGCGCCGCTCGAACGAGAGTTTCCGCCGCGCCACGTCATCCAGCGAATCGGTCTTCTCCGGCTGCACGAAGACCACGAAATCGGCATTCGAGATGTTCGACTTGCTCGACAGCGGCATCACGAAGCGCGAATCCCCGTCCGTCGAGGCCGCAATCTCCATCTTCACGGCCCCCTTGCCGCCCGAAATGCGCGCCATGCCCGTGGCATAAACCTCGCCGTAGAAGAGGTTGTTGTCCTCCGACGTCGTATGCAGCACGAGCATCTGCTGCGGTACCACGTGCACGTCGTAGGTGATGTTCGACAGGTGTTGCAGGTTCAGGTCCAGATCGAAGCGACCCCGGTTGCCCTGCGGGTCGAAGATCGCAACGTCGGAGGCCTGGAAACGGTTGTTCCGCACGACAAGCGTCGCTTCGGGCATCGAGTAGCTCACGCGCGTGTAGTCGACCGTCGTGCGCAGGTCCCGCACCCGGATCGCCCCCCCGAGATCCGCCGCACGACCCTGACCCTGCAAGACGAGATCCGCCGAAGCAACGCCCCCCGTCGAGGAGATCACGCCCGAAAGCAGCGGGTCCAGTAGAGCCATGTCGAGGCTGTCGACCGCCATCCGCGCATAGTAGCGGTTGCGGTTCGGGGCATAGAAGCCGCGGATCAGCGTGTCGCGTTTCGTCCGGTCGCTGACCGTCACGCCGGCCCGGTTGCGGGCGAAGTCCCAGCGCGAGGTAAGCCGCATCGGAGGGGCCGGAATATCGTTCACCGCAACGCTGTCGAGCAGAATGTCGGCCGTAACCTCCGCACCCCGCATCACGGACTTCATCGTCGCCGAGCCGTTCGTGCGCCCCTCGATGTAATATCCCATGCGCTCGGCGACCTGCATCAGCGGCGACAGGTCGAAGTTGTGCAGCGTCAGCGTCAGCGAATCGCTCCGGTTGCGCGACGCCACGCCGTCGAGCAACAGCTGCTGGTCGTCGTTCATCACCGTGAAGCGGTTGATCTCCACACGCGCCGTATCGAGGAGGATCTTACGCGAGAAAATCTGCCAGGTCTTCTCCCCGCGGGTGATGTGCGAAGGCTGGATCCGCAACTCCACGACGCGGCCGTTGGGACCGTTTTCGTCCGCCACGCCGGCGCGGAATCCAACCAGGCCCGACACGCGGCGCGCCGTATCGGTGAATCCGGCCGACACCTGCACGCGCCCCTGTTTGGCGCCGCCCGTGAGCGACAGCCGCGGAAGGTGCAGGAACCCCGCATAGAGGTCCTCGGCCGAAGCGTACACGGCCAGCGAGTCGCCCCGGTTCGAGGCGTTGACCGAGAGGCGTGTGGCCAGCATCCGCCGCCGTTCGATGTACTCCGACGCGAGTTTGAGCGACAGCTGGTCGCTGGCCGGATTGAAGAGCAGCTGCATCGACGAACCGTCGGCGATCTGCAATCCTTCGGTCACCGCATCGGCGATCGGATTGATGTTGCGGATGCGGACCGACAGCAGCGAATAGTCGTTCGCCACGGCCCTCTTGCGTTCCAGCGAATCCAGTCCCGGATCGGCGCGCCCGAGGATCGGCAGGTAGCGCCACGCGCTGCGCCGCAGGTACTCGAAGACGGTGCGGTAGCTGGTCTTCGAGCGGAACGTCGCATCGGCGAAGTCCGACCGCAGTTCAACGAGTTTGCTCTCCGCGGAGTTCTCGCCCCGCACGGTGATCTCCGAGGCGGCGATCTCCTTGTCGTTGTATCGGTAGCGGGCGTCGTTGATCCGGATCTGACCGTTCAGGTCGTCGAGGCTCCGGCCCTGACCCCGGGCCGTGACGAAGCACGAAAGCTGCGACACCGAATCCCGCCGGTTGACATGCAGACGGGCCAGATCGGCGTGGTCCAGATTCAGCGTAAAGTCGTAACGCGGGATCGAATCGTTGAGATCCACCATGCCGAAGAAGTCGAACCCGAGGTTGGGGTCCCGGGCGGTGATCTGTCCGTCGAACTCCCGGTTGCGCAGGCGGCCGTCGAGCCGCAGCGAATCGTAGACGTAGCCGTTGAATCCCAGGTCGGTAATGCTTCCCACGATGTTGGCATCGGCGATGCCCCGGCCGATCATGCCGTCGATCCGGACCGAGAGCGAGGCCTCACCCAGCAGATCCCGCCGGTCGAGCAGTTCGCCCAGCCGGAAGCCGCGGGTATCGACCCCGCCGCGGATGCTTTGCGTACCGTCGCGCAGCGGAGCCACGGCCAGGCGGCACGACACGTCGCCCACCCCGGTCGCCGCGCCCAACCGCATGTCGAACGACGAGAGCGTGCCCGTAAAGCGGGCTTCGAGATCCATCCGCCCGGCATTATTCAGCATTGCAACACGCTGCGGCGGCAGTGCGCGCCCCGTAATGCTGCGGACCAGACCGTCGGCCGCCTCGGCCGAGGTACGAAGGTGCGGGATGTCCAGTTCGAAATGCGTCTTCCGGATATCGGGAAGCCCCCGCAGCGAGACCGTCGCCTCGATCGACGTACCGTCGCCGATCTGCAAGCTGCGGATCCGGCCCGTGAAGTCGGAGACCCGGCCCTCGACTTCGAGATCCATGTCGCTGAACACCACGTGCCAATCCCGCAGACGGGGGGCGAACCACGCGATGTCGTCGGTCGCGAGCCGCGAACCGCGCAACGACGCGGCGATCTGCACCTCGCCGAGGAAATCCCGGTATTCGGCCCACGAGTTGCCGACCAGCGCGATGTAGGGGATGCGGAGCGTGGAGTGGCGCGTGACGATCTCCGTGTTCTGGAACCCGAGGCAGCCCTGCGTCATGTAGAAACGGCCCGAGAGGCGGTCGAGTTCGAAACCGCTCCGCTCACGGGCCGAAAGGCGTTCGATCGAGGTGTAGATGGCCTGGCCGTCGATGGTGAAGTCCTCGACGAAGGCCGTCAGGCCGTAGAGGTGCATGTGCGAGAAGTCGATGCCGAACTCCGGATCGCGGCGGTCGAGGCGTTCCAGACAAAGGTCCATGTTCTCGATCGAGGCGTTTTTCAGCGACAGCCGGAAGTTTCCCTTCCGTTCGCGGTCGGGATTCGAGATGCGGTCCACCAACTGTTTGATGTTCATCTCCCCGGAGGGCGTCTGCCGCAGGTAGAGCCGGGCGTCGGAGATCGCCCCGCGGCTGAACGTCAGCCCGCCGCCCAGGATGCCGAAGCGGGTGACGTAGGCGTCCAGATGACCCACGTAGAGCAGCGTATCGCGCTGGTAATCCTCGACATAGAAGCCCTGCACGCGGATCTTCGAGAAGAGCCCGATGTCCACCCGGTCGATCGAAACGGTGGTTTCCAGACGCCGCGACACGATCTCCGCAGCCTTGTGCACCACGAAGTTCTGCACGGCGGGAATGTCGAGCAGCAGCGACCCGGCCAAGGGAAGAATTATCAGCAACAACACCGTCGCCGAGAACACCATTCCCAATATTTTTATACCTTTGCGCATCGGAGCACCGTTACAACGTGCGTTATAACCTGCAAAGTTAGCGAAAATAGTTAAAATAACAGCGAAAAACCCGATGGATATTACAATTCTCGGCATCGAATCCTCGTGCGACGACACCTCGGCGGCCGTGCTGCGCAACCACGTCCTGCTGTCGAACGTCATCGCCTCGCAGGCCGTGCACATCAAGTACGGCGGCGTGATCCCCGAACTGGCCTCCCGCGCCCACCAGCAGAACATCATCCCCGTCGTGGACACGGCGCTGCACGACGCCGGCCTGACGGCCTCCGACATCGACGCCATCGCCTTCACGCGCGGACCCGGGCTCGTCGGGTCGCTTCTGGTGGGCGTGTCGTTCACCAAGGGGCTCTCCATCGCCCGCAACATCCCGATGGTCGAGGTCAACCACCTCCAGGGGCACATTCTCTCCCACTTCATCGACCTCCCGGACCGTACGCTGCCCCATCCCGACTTTCCGTTCCTGTGCCTGCTCGTCAGCGGCGGGCACACCCAGATCGTGCGCGTGGACTCCCCGCTCGAAATGCAGATCATCGGCACGACGATCGACGACGCCGCCGGCGAAGCCTTCGACAAGTGCGCCAAGGTTATGGGACTCCCCTACCCGGGCGGCCCCGTAATCGACCGGCTGGCCAAGGAGGGCGACCCCAGGGCATTCCACTTCGCACGCCCCCGCGTCGACGGGTACGACTACTCGTTCTCGGGACTGAAAACCTCGTTCCTCTACACGCTGCGCGACGCCGTGGCCCAGGACCCCGATTTCATCGAACACCACAAGGCCGACCTCTGCGCCTCGTTGCAGGCGACGATCGTCGAGATCCTGCTCGACAAGCTGACCCGCGCCTCGAAGGAGACCGGCATCCGCGACATCGCCATCGCCGGCGGCGTCTCGGCCAACTCCGGACTGCGCAACGGCATCGTCGAGGCGGGGCGCCGCCGCGGATGGAGAACCTTCCTCCCGGAGTTCAAGTTCACGACCGACAACGCCGCCATGATCGCCATGGCCGGATACTACCGCTACCAGCAGGGCGAGTTCTCGTCGCTCGACGTCTCGCCCGTGGCACGTCTCGAAGACCTATGAAACACCTAACTTTCAAACTATTATGAATATGAAATCCTTCCGATTGGCAGGGAGGGCCCTGACGGCTCTGCTGGCCGCACTCCTCCTGATGCTCGCCCCTGCATGCAGCAGCGACGACAACAACGACGGCAACCCGGAAGGCGGCAACGGCGGCAACGGCGGCAATCCGTCGACGACGCTGACCGTCACCCCCGAGAAGCTCACGCTGGGTGCCGCCACCGGGGCTTCCGCCTCCGTCACCGTCACCACCGACGCGGCCTGGACCGCCACCTCGACCGGCGAAGGCTTCACCTTCTCGCCGAGCGAAGGCTCCGGAAACGCCACGATCCTCGTGAAGGCCGCGGCCGCCAACGACGACTCCGAAGCCCGTCAGCTCGGGCAGATCACCGTCACGGCCGAAGAGGTCGCAACGCCTGTCACCGTCACCGTCAGCCAGGAGGGCAACACGCCCGAACCGCTGCCGGAAACCGTGGTCATCACCCTCGACTTCGCACTGGGACCCGACATCACCGACCCCGCCCTGCCCTCGAAATCGGCCGACGCCCTCTATGGCCGCCACGAGTACACGATCGACGGCCGGATGTATGCCATCTACGCCGAAGGCGGAAACACCAACAACGGCAAATTCTTCTGGAACGACCAGTCCTCCTATGAAGGTGCAAACCTCGAGGAGCCCAACAAGGCGCTCTATTTCAGCAAGGAGGGTGCCTACATCGAGTTCCCGGCCGTGGACGGCAAAACCCTCTCGAAAATCGAATACATCAACTCCACGGGGGCCCGCAACAGCCTGCCTACGTTCGACGTTACGACCGATCAGGGCGTGAGTCTGATTCCCTCGATCGACATCGAGTCGGACAATTCGCTCCTCGTCTTCTACCCGACGAAGATCGCAGTGAACACCCGCTGCCGGCTGATGATCGAGAATCACGAAAATGCACAGCCCGCCAAGCTCGTGCTGACCTACACGATCCCGGAGGTGTAAACGTCCGGAGCCCCGCACACGGGAAACGCCCGATCCTCGGCCGAGGATCGGGCGTTTTTCATGCAGGGTGGGAGCAGCGACGGGCGGAAAGAGCTGAAAAAAGAGATACGGGTCGGAACGGGAAAAAGCGGGAAGGCGCCCGGAAAACGGACCCATCCGGGTGACGGCCGCATCCGGGTGACGGCCGGCGGAATGCGCATGCCCGTGCCGCACTCCACCCCTCATGCGAAGCGCACGCCCCGCAGCCGTTTGCGGCTCCGGTCGGAGAACTCCCGCTCGACGATCCCCGTCACCACGTCCGCCGCATCGTGCCAGCGGTTTGCCCGGAACCGCCGCCGGTAGGTCGTCAGGTGCGCGTAGAGGTCCGGCCAGCGCAGGTTCCAGCCCCGCGGCCACCGCACCAGATGCAGCGCCGTGGCGGCATTCGAGAGGATCCGCGCCTCCTTGTTGCCGCTCTGGTGGAACCACTCCACCCGCACGTCCCGCGCCAGCGCCTGCACCGCCCGGGCAAAGCCCCGGCCGCCGTTGTTGCTCTCGATGAAGGCCTGACGCACCCCCGACCGCACGAGCAGATCCCCCACCAGCGGTTCGGTCTCCTCCATCGGCGCCCGCGAGTAGACCGCATCAACGATGTAGACCAGCCCGTCGGCATCCACCGCATAGGAGATCGAGCAGAGGTAGTCGTCGCCCGTGTCGGCTGTATCGGTGTAGTTGGCCCGGCGGACGATCTCGCGCGGAAGCTCGTCGTACTCCGCAAAGTTCAACCCGTAGAGCAGCCCCTCGCGGACGGTCGGGCGCCCCTGGTACATCGCCTCGAACTGCACGGGGTCCAGCCGCCGCTTGGCCGCCAGCAGCGTCGCACCCTGCTGCGCCTCCCACAGCGCCTCGCCCGGCTGACGCGGATCGAGCTCCGTGGGCGGCGAACTCTTCAACGCCTCGAAGTTCAGGTGCAGCCACCCCTCCGCCAGCGGAGCATCCAACTGCGCCCACGCACGAAGTTCCTCGACCGGCTCGCGGCGCAGCAGGGTCCCGATCAGGTCCTCCTCGTGCCACCGCGTGAAGACGATCAGCTCGCGCGAGGCGTTGTGCATCCGCGTCCGCACCACCGAGGTGTACCACTCCCAGCAGTTCGCCCGGATGAGCGGCGAATTGGCTTCAAGCGCATCTTTATATAAGTCGTCCAGAATGAAGCAGTCCACGCGGTTGCCCGTCAGCGAACCCTCGCGACCGACCGACAGCAGACCGCCCCGGCGGCCGATGATCTCGACCTCTTCCGACGTGCGGATGTAACCCGGCGGCTTGGTCCCCTGCTTGATGCAGGTCTCCGGAAAGAAGGCGCCGTATTCGCGCGAGTCGAGGATGCGCTGCACCCGGCGGTTGAACTTCGAGGCCAGCGACCCCGAATAGGAGGCGATCGCCACCCGCAGGTCGGGATCCAGCCCCAGCAGGTAGGCCGGCAGCAGGGTCGTCGCTCCGACGCTCTTGCCGTGCTGCGGCGGCATCGTCACGATCAGACGCCGGATGCGCCCCGCGGCAAAGGCCTCCAACACGCGGTAGTAGACCCGGTGGAAGGGTTGCAGTTCGAGAAACGGATAGACCCCGAGGGCAAACTCCGAAAACGGGGGCGGGGGCGGCGGCGTGGACGGAAAGGCCAGTTCGCCGATGTCGGGTACGAAAATCTCTGCGGGAGATACCCCCGCAGAGACCGTTTTGTCTGTTTTGACCATGTGTGGTTTGTCATTCGGGCCGGAAACCCGGTGCTGGCGGCGCCGCGACGGGCGGGCTCCCGGCCTGTGGGAACTGAATGAGGGGCTCCGGAGGGCGGCGCCGCGCCCGGAAAGGAGGATCCGAAGCCGTGGGGCGGCCGAGACGGGGCCGCAACCCGAAAGCGGTCAGAGCAACGACCGCAGCTCGGAAAACGAAAAGTCGTTCAGGAACTCCCCCGCCTCGTCCGCGGTGTGGAACTCCCACCAGACCGGAACCAGATCCGCAACCTCGTCCCGATCCCCTTCGGGATAGCGCACCCGCTCGCGGTAGACGATCACCGAGGCCGTCAGGCGGCACTCCACATCGCCATACTCGAACGCAAGCGTCCCCGAATAGTAACTCCCCGAGCCGATGGCCTCCGCAAGACGCGCCGCCACCTCCTGGTAAAGCTCCGTTGATACCGAATACATCATTGATAACGAATGTTTTTTGCTGATTTCTTTTGCAAAAGAAAAACAAATTGTTTAACTTTGCTGCACAAAGATAAGTTCAAAATTTGTATTTTGTACAAGAAAGTTCAAATATTTTATATAAATTTTTTTGATCGAAAGCCATGAACGAACGGGTAAAACTGATACGCAAGCAGCTGGGCATGACCCAAGAGCAACTGGCTCAACATCTTGGCATCGGTAAGGCCGCCCTCTCGATGATTGAGACCGGGAAGGCCGGGCTCTCGGCCCGCAACCGCAACATCCTGGTTCAGGAATTGAACGTCAATCCCGAGTGGCTCGAATCCGGCGTCGGCAACATGTTCAACGCCGAACCCGACCTGACCGCTTACATGCACCGAACCGACAACTCCCTGCCCCTGCAAAGCGTGCCGCTCTACTCCATCGAGGGTACGGCCGGACTCGTGCCCCTGTTCACCGATCAGGCCCGCATGAAGCCCGTCAACTTCATCCACATCCCCAACCTCCCGAAGTGCGACGGCGCCATCTACATCGTCGGCGACTCGATGTACCCGCTGCTCAAAAGCGGCGACATCGTCCTCTACAAGCAGCTCCAAAACATCGACGACATCTTCTGGGGCGACATGTACCTGCTCTCGATCGACATCGACGGCGAAGAGTACATCACCGTGAAATACATCCAGAAATCCGACCGCCCCGGATTCGTGAAGCTCGTCAGCCAGAACCCCCACCACGCCGACAAGGAGGTCGAAATCGCACGCATCCGCGCCATCGCACTCGTCAAGGCCAGCATCCGCATGAACTCCATCCGGTGAGTTCCGCCCGCCCTGCAAATATTTTCCCGCATCCGTACCATCTATTCCCGAATTTTTATTATCTTTGCAGGAGTGAGAATTGGTCAGCCAATTTCAAAAGGGCGGCTCAATTCGATCGGCAAATGACACAATATATTAAAATTCAATACTTTTCATGAAAACCAATTACGAAATCCGCTACGCTGCGCATCCCGAGGATGCCAAGCATTACGACACGGCGCGCCTGCGCCGCGACTTCCTCGTCGAGAAGGTCTTCGCGGCCGACGAGGTCAACATGGTCTACTCGATGTACGACCGCATGATCGTCGGCGGTGCCATGCCCGTCAACGAAACCCTCCGCCTCGAAGCCATCGACCCGCTGAAAGCCCCCTACTTCCTGACCCGCCGCGAGCTGGGTATCTTCAACGTCGGAGGACCCGGCGTCGTCACCTCCGGCGACAAGGCTTTCGACCTCGACTACAAGGAGGCGCTCTATCTCGGTGCCGGAGACCGTGAGGTCACCTTCGCCAGCAAGGATCCCAAGAACCCCGCGAAATTCTACTTCAACTCCACGACGGCCCACTGCTCCTACCCCGACAAGAAGGTCACCAAAGCCGACGCCGTAGTCGCCCACATGGGTTCGCTCGAAGGATCCAACGACCGCAACATCAACAAGATGATCGTCAATCAGGTACTGCCGACCTGCCAGTTGCAGATGGGTATGACCGAACTGCTCACGGGCAGCGTCTGGAACACCATGCCCGCACACGTGCACTCGCGCCGCATGGAGGCCTACTTCTATTTCGAAGTCCCCGAAGAGCACGCCGTCTGCCACCTCATGGGTCAGGTCGACGAGACCCGTCACATCTGGATGAAGGGCGATCAGGCCGTCCTCTCGCCCGAGTGGTCGATCCACAGCGCCGCTGCCACCCACAACTACACCTTCATCTGGGGTATGGGCGGTGAGAACCTCGACTACGGCGACCAGGATTTTTCGAAAATTACCGATCTGAAATAACACAACCACTAATACCTATTCAAAACATGGTAAACTTTTCACTGGAAGGCAAGGTAGCCCTCGTAACGGGTGCCTCCTACGGAATCGGATTCGCACTGGCCACCGCATTCGCACGCCAGGGCGCCAAGATCGTCTTCAACGACATCAAACAGGAACTCGTCGACAAAGGTCTCGCCGCCTACAAGGAGGAGGGCATCGACGCCAAAGGATATGTCTGTGACGTCACCAACGAGGAGCAGGTCAACGCCATGGTCGCACAGATCGAAAAGGAGGTCGGCGTGATCGACATCCTCGTGAACAATGCCGGCATCATCAAGCGCATCCCGATGGTCGAGATGAGCGCCAAGGACTTCCGTCAGGTGATCGACATCGACCTCAACGGTCCGTTCATCGTCTCGAAGGCCGTCATCCCCTCGATGATCAAGAAGGGCCGCGGCAAGATCATCAACATCTGCTCGATGATGTCCGAGCTGGGTCGTGAGACCGTATCGGCCTACGCCGCAGCGAAGGGCGGTCTGAAAATGCTGACCCGCAACATCGCCTCGGAGTACGGCGAGTACAACATCCAGTGCAACGGCATCGGCCCGGGCTACATCGCCACGCCGCAGACCGCACCGCTGCGCGAGCGTCAACCCGACGGTTCGCGCCATCCGTTCGATTCGTTCATCGTAGCCAAGACGCCCGCAGCCCGCTGGGGTACGCCCGAAGACCTGATGGGTCCGGCCGTGTTCCTCGCTTCGGAGGCTTCGGACTTCGTCAACGGCCACATCCTCTACGTCGACGGCGGTATTCTGGCCTACATCGGCAAGCAGCCGCAGTAATCGGGGGGGGGCCGTAAGAGGCCGCAGCCCGAAATCGAAAAAGGCTGTCTCCTTTTGGGGAGACAGCCTTTTCCGTTGTCGGGTGCGAGGAAAGTGCGGCGGGCTGGCACAACCGACGGGAAAGCCATGTTCCGCATCACGCAGAGCCGGATTCTCGAAAAAATTTAATAATTCGTCCACATTCCGATCCAAAGCCAAAAACACCGGTTTCGATAACAATAAAACACCTGAAAGCCTCGAAAATTCACGATTCATAATCAAATTATTATCCCGAAGCCGCCGAAAAACGAATGGAAATTATTAAAAAACGCACTTTCCCCGACCGTCGTGCCAATTTATTTTATATATTTGTCGAAACGTTGTCTATCAGTCTCACCTAAACATACCCCAATCATGGAACAGACCAAAGCGAGGGCGTTGCAGGATGTGGTCATCCGTTTCTCCGGCGATTCGGGCGACGGCATGCAACTCACCGGTACGCTCTTCTCCGACACCTCGGCTCTGCTCGGGAACGGAATCTCCACATTCCCCGACTACCCCGCCGAAATCCGCGCCCCGCAGGGCACCGTCGCCGGTGTTTCCGGTTTCCAGGTCCACTTCGGCGACCACCGCGAACTCAACCCCGGAGACTATTGCGACGTGCTCGTGGCCATGAACCCCGCGGCGCTGAAAGCCAACCGCAAATGGCTCAAACCCGGCGCTACGGTCATCATCGACGGCGACTCGATCACCGAGGAGCACCTCAAAAAGGCCGGATTCGCCACCCTCGACCCGCTGGCCGAGCTCAAACTCGACGAGTACAACGTCGTCGTCCCCGACATCACCTCCATGACCCGCGAGGCCCTCAAAGAGACCGGACTCGACAACAAGGCCGTCACGAAGTGCAAGAACATGTTCGCACTGGGCATCTGCTTCTGGCTCTTCGACCGCCCGGAGGAGTATGCCGTCCGCTACCTCGATACGAAATTCGCCAGGAAGAACCCCGCCGTGGCCGAAGCCAACAAGCTCGCCATCAAGGCCGGGTACAACTACGCCGCCAATACCCACCAGTTCGCCAACAACTACACCGTGGCTCCGGCGCCGCGTGAGAAGGGAACCTACCGCTCGATCAGCGGAAACGTCGCCACGGCATGGGGGCTCTGCGCCGCCGCCGAAAAGGCCGGGCTGCCCCTCTTCTGCGGTTCGTACCCCATCACCCCCGCGACGGTCATCCTCGAAGAGTTGGCCAAACGCAAGGACCTCGGCGTGAAGACCGTGCAGGCCGAAGACGAAATCGCCGGAATCTGCACCGCCATCGGCGCCGCATTCGCCGGAAACTTCGCCGTGACGACCACCTCCGGACCGGGTCTCTCGCTCAAAAGCGAAGCCCTCGGGCTGGCCGTGATGACCGAGCTGCCGTTAGTCGTCGTCGACGTACAGCGCGGAGGTCCCTCGACGGGTCTGCCCACCAAAACCGAGCAGAGCGACCTCGCACAGGCCCTCTACGGACGAAACGGAGAGTGTCCGGTGATCGTCCTCGCCGCATCGTCGCCCAGCGACTGCTTCCACTTCGCATTCGAGGCCGGACGCCTCGCCATGGAGCACATGACCCCCGTGGTGCTGCTCTCCGACGGGTTCATCGCCAACGGCTCGGAGCCCTGGCGCATTCCCGCGATGAAGGACTACCCGACGATCTGCCCGCCGATCGTCGACAAGGCCCCCGAAGGCGGATTCATGCCCTACGTGCGCAACGAGAAGCTCGCACGCGGATGGGCATTCCCCGGAAAAGTGGGCTTGGAACACCGCGTCGGCGGCCTCGAAAAGGATGCCGTCAAGGGCAGTATCTCCCACGACCCGGCAAACCACCAGAAGATGGTCCGCACGCGTGCCGAGAAGGTTGCACGCGCCGTCGACGACATTCCGGCACAGACGGTCTGGGGCGATCCCGAAGGCGATCTGCTCGTCGTCGGATGGGGCGGCACCCGCGGACACCTCCAAAATGCCGTCGACGAGATGCGCCGCGAAGGTCACAAGGTCTCGCTCTGCCACTTCAACTACATCAACCCCCTGCCGCACGGCGTACGCGAGATCTTCGCCCGCTTCCGCCGCATCGTCGTCTGCGAACTCAACGAAGGACAGTTCGCAAACTACCTCCGCCAGAACTTCCAGGAGTTCCAATACGAGCAGTACAACAAGTGCGAAGGCCAGCCCTTCACGGTGGTCGAGCTGAAAGAAAAATTCGAATCCTTACTGAAATAACGCCATGGCTGACTACAAATACACCCCCGCGGATTTCAAAAGCGATCAGGAGGTACGCTGGTGCCCCGGTTGCGGCGACCACGCCATCCTCAATGCCGTGCAGCGCGCCCTGCCCGAAATCGCCGACGCTCTCGACACCCCCCACAATCTCTTCACCTTCGTGTCGGGTATCGGCTGCTCGTCGCGCTTCATCTACTACATGAAGACCTTCGGCTTCCACTCCGTGCACGGTCGTGCCACGGCCGTCGCCACGGGCGTCAAGACCGCCAACCCCCGGCTCTCGGTGTGGGTGACGACCGGCGACGGCGACTCGCTGGCCATCGGCGGAAACCACTTCATCCACGCCATCCGCCGCAACGTCGACCTCAACGTCATCCTCTTCAACAACGAGATCTACGGACTCACCAAAGGACAGTACTCCCCCACGTCGAAGCTGGGCAAGATCACCAAGACGTCGCCCTACGGAACGGTCGAGAAGCCGTTCAACCCGGGCGAGCTGGTCATCGGCGCCAAAGGCACGTTCTTCGCCCGCACGGTCGACATGGAGGTGCAGTTGACGAAGGAGTGTCTCGTCGAAGCCGCCAAGCACAAGGGCATGTCGGTGGTCGAGGCATTGCAGAACTGCGTGATATTCAACGACAAGACCCACGCCGCCTACGCCGGAGACAAGGCTACGCGCGCCGAGCACACGGTCGTGCTGCGTCACGGCGAGAAGATGCTCTTCGGGGCCAACCGCGAGAAGGGTCTGGTCTTCGAGAACATGAAGCTCAAAGTCGTAACCGTCGGACAGGACGGCTACACGCTGGACGACGTGCTGACGCACGATGCCCACGAGCGCGACACGACGCTGCACACGATGTTGGCCGCGATGAAGTATCCGGACTATCCGGTGGCGCTGGGCGTGATCCGCGCCGTGGAGGACGATGCCGTCTACGACCGGGCCGTGGAGCGTCAGGTCGAGGAGGTCAAGGCGTCGAGCAAGATTCAGTGCGTGGACGACCTGCTGCGTTCGGGTGCCACCTGGGAGGTGGAGTAACCCTTTTGCGGGACGAACGGTCCAGAAGGCACCTTGTCGGGGAATGCATTCCGGCGCATGAAAAGAGAGCTCCGAGGCTTTTTGCTTCGGAGGTCTCTTTTTTTAGCGTCCGAATTTGGAAGAATCGATTTTTCCTTCTATATTTGCACCCACAAACCGGGGGATTAGCTCAGCTGGCTA
Source organism: Alistipes sp. An66 (assembly GCF_002161445.1). Classification (GTDB taxonomy): domain Bacteria; phylum Bacteroidota; class Bacteroidia; order Bacteroidales; family Rikenellaceae; genus Alistipes; species Alistipes cottocaccae. The sequence continues at coordinate 1,745 of NZ_NFHT01000006.1, read as the reverse complement.
GAGCGCTTGCATGGCATGCAAGAGGTCACGAGTTCGAATCTCGTATTCTCCACCAAGAAACAACGCAAAAGATTGCAAATCCCTGTAAATCACGAATTTACAGGGATTTTTATTTTGGCCGAAATGCAGAAAAAGGCATCGAAAAGCGGATTACCTGTGGCCTATTCGGTGTACTTTTTTTCGGGCCGAAAAAGTACACCGAATTGCTCGTAACGAATTGGTTTGCACCTGTTTGCAGAGGTTTTCCTCTTGACATGAGACACTTGGGAAACTAATTTTGTAACCCTTAATTCGGTGTACTTATGGAAAGGACAACATTCGGACTGTTGTTTTACATTCGTCGGGACAAACTCAACAAAAGAGGTGAGGCTCCCGTATTTATGCGTCTGACAATCAATGGAGAACGCGCGGACGCTTCTATCAAGCGGTTTATCGAACCGCACGCCTGGAACTCGGAAAAAGGAAAAGCCAACGAAAAATGCCGCGGCGGAAAGGATTTGAACCTATACCTGGACGCCATTTCCGCCAACATTCTGCGGATTCAAAGGGACCTCGAACTCGACAAGAAAGAAGTATCCGCCCAAATCATTCTGAACCGCTATCTGGGCAAGGAGCAGTCGGACCGTCATACGCTGATGGAGGTCTTCCGCGCCCACAACGAAAAGTGCAGGGCGCTGTCGGGAATCAGCCTCGCTCCGGGAACAGTAATACGCTACGAAACCTCGCTGCGGCTGACCGAGGCATTCCTGCGCACGACCTACAAAAAGGAAGACTGTTATCTGGATGAGATTACGCACCAGTTCGTCGAGGATTATGATTTCTACCTCAGAGTTGTTCGGCGGTGCTGCCACAACACGACCACCAAGTACCTGCTGAACTTCAAGAAGATTATTCGTATTGCGTTAGCAAAGGGATGGATGAAGAAGGACCCCTTTGCCCAAATCCATTTCCATTTCGAACCGGTCGAACGCGAGTTTCTCGAAAAACAGGAGTTGAAAACCATACTTAACAAGGAGATCACCATTACCCGACTGGCGCAAGTTCGCGACATCTTCTGTTTTTGCTGTCTGACGGGACTGGCCTTTATGGACGTACAACAACTCAAACCCGAGCATCTGGTGGCGGACATCCACGGTAAAATCTGGATTCGCAGGCCGAGACAGAAGACCAAGAACATGTGCAACATTCCGCTGCTGGACGAGGCACAAAAGATTATCGACCGTTACAAGGATCACCCCTACTGCCAGACGCACGGAGTGCTGCTCCCCGTATGCAGCAACCAGAAGATGAACTCCTACTTGAAGGAGCTGGCCGACATCTGCGGCATCCGCAAGAATCTTTCGACTCACGTTGCAAGGCATTTACTTTATAAATACCCACTGAATATAAGATATTTACAAGAATCAACCTCCCGACAGGTGACGATTTGGAGACGAGTAATATTCTCTAAATCGCTCGATTTTGCATAAATCCAAAGAACATTTTCTATAGTGCAAAAATAGCAATTATGTGGTAAATTATCAGTTTGAATATTGGAATTGTTCCCAATTTGAAATCTAATGAAGAAAATAGATTAGATTCTTACTTAAAATTTGATAGCATTTTTATCATAAAATACCTAAACTCCTGGTAGTGTTTCAAAAAGTGTGTCTGGGGAGGTGCCTTCAGATTCTTCAGATATGCAAATATAGCGATTCTTGGTTTCAGAACAACACGCCGCGGCGTGTTGTTCTTCTTTTTGTGTT
>NZ_NFHT01000054.1 GCF_002161445.1 Alistipes sp. An66 | reverse complement strand
GCGGAAAGTGAGGGATTCGAAGGGCGAAGCCCTCGCGGGGTTACCGCTGAAAATAAACGCCTGTAACCCCGCAACCCCCGACCCGTGAGAACCCGGTCCGACGCGCTGCAAGGGATGACAACGGCAATCTGCCGGAAGATGTTTTCCGGAGGTGCCCGAAATTCATTTCGAAGGACCTCCGGAAAACAACGAAAACGACGGATCCGAAGATCCGCCGTTTTATCATCCCGCGCCCACGTATTGCGCGCTGGCGGAAAGTGAGGGATTCGAAGGGCGAAGCCCTCGCGGGGTTACCGCTGAAAATAAACGCCTGTAACCCCGCAACCCCCGACCCGTGAGAACCCGGACGGTCCCGACGCAAGGGATGACGACGGCAATCTGCCGGGAGGTGTTTCCCGGAGGGGCTCGAAATTCATTTCGAAGGACCTCCGGAAAACAACGAAAACGACGGATCCGAAGATCCGTCGTTTGTCATCCCGCGCCCATGTATTGCGCGCTGGCGGAAAGTGAGGGATTCGAAGGGCGAAGCCCTCGCGGGGTTACCGCTGAAAATAAACGCCTGTAACCCCGCAACCCC
>NZ_NFHT01000053.1 GCF_002161445.1 Alistipes sp. An66 | reverse complement strand
AGCCCACGGAGAGCGCCCTGGGCTGGGGCGAGATGCTCACAGAGCTGCAGGAACGAGGCGTTCGGAAGATCGGCCTGGTGTGTGCCGACGGGCTGAAGGGTCTGGAGGATGTCATCAGTGCGGTCTTTCCCGGAACCCCGCTACAACGCTGTACGACGCACCTGAAACGCAATCTGCTGAGCTGCGTGCGCAACGGCGATAAGGGAGAGCTGGCCGAGGATTTGCGGCAGGTCTTCCGTACGGGAGATCGCAGCTATACGGTAGAGAGGGCCTGGGAACAATGGCAGACACTTTGTGAGAAATGGGGTCAGGATTATCGCAGTTTTCGACGACGGGCGGAGGATCCGGCCTACAAAGCCTACTTCACTTATCTGAACTACGAGGCAAGGATTCAGTCGATGATCTACACGACGAACTGGATCGAGCGTCTGCAGAAAGATTTTCGACGGGTTACACGCATGCGGGGAGCCATGCCCAACGAGGAGTCGGTTCTGTTGTTGATGGGTAAAACGGCCATGGATAAAAAATCCTACCTGAGGCCGGTGCCGCGAATCGATCTGGATCGGGATTTATTCCCCGAGTGAAGACTATAACACAAAAAGAAGAACAACACGCCG
>NZ_NFHT01000052.1 GCF_002161445.1 Alistipes sp. An66 | reverse complement strand
CGGCGTGTTGTTCTTCTTTTTGTGTTATAGTCTTCACTCGGGGAATAAATCCCGATCCAGATCGATTCGCGGCACCGGCCTCAGGTAGGATTTTTTATCCATGGCCGTTTTACCCATCAGCAGCAGTACCGACTCCTCGCTGGGCATGGCTCCCCGCATGCGTGTAACCCGTCGAAAATCCTTCTGCAGACGCTCGATCCAGTTCGTCGTGTAGATCATCGACTGAATCCTTGCCTCGTAATTCAGATAGGTGAAGTAGGCTTTGTAGGCTGGGTCTTCGCCCCGTCGTCGAAAACTGCGATAATCCTGACCCCATTTCTCACAGAGCGCCTGCCATTGTTCCCAGGCTCTCTCCACCGTATAGCTGCGATCCCCCGTACGGAAGACCTGCCGCAGATCTTCGGCCAGCTCTCCCTTGTCGCCGTTGCGCACGCAGCTCAGCAGATTGCGTTTCAGGTGCGTTGTACAGCGTTGCAGCGGGGCTCCGGGAAAGATCGTACTGATGACATCCTCCAGACCCTTCAGCCCGTCGGCACACACCAGGCCGATCTTCCGAACGCCTCGTTCCTGCAGCTCTGTGAGCATCTCGCCCCAGCCCAGGGCGCTCTCCGTGGGCT
>NZ_NFHT01000051.1 GCF_002161445.1 Alistipes sp. An66 | reverse complement strand
AGTCCGAGACCAAATCGTGACCTGTTTTGCTCCGGACCGAAAACAGGTCACGATTTACGCACAATACACTGTTTTACACCGACTTGCGTCGCAATATCGCCCATGCTGCAAACGTTTGTTTAACCCCTTAAAAAACATGCAGCCATGCGCCGAACAACCTTCTCCGTGGTCTTCTTCTGCAAGAAGTCCAGAATCTCCAAAAAGGGCAAAGCGCCCATCTATGCCCGAATCACCACCTCCGGCCTCTCAACCGAGATTTACACCCGCTGCCAGATCGAGCCTGAGCGCTGGAACCAACGTCTGGAACGCTCCCTGCATCGGGACAAGGTGGCCCTGCAGATCAACGGCATCGTGGACAGCTATCGGGCCAATATCCTGGCGGCCTACGACGCTCTGATTCGGGAGGGCAGGATACCGGACTGCTTCACCATCAAGGAACGGCTCGAGAATCCGGGCAGCTCCACCCGACTCTTCCTTGCCGAATTCGCGAAATACTGCGAAAAACGGCAGCAGGAAGTCGGTAGCCGCATCACACAGGTCACAGCCAACAAATACCACCGCCTGCTGCGTTACATGACCGAATACACCCAAGCTCAATATCAAAAAGAGGACCTGCCGCTGGACAGAATCTCCTA
>NZ_NFHT01000050.1 GCF_002161445.1 Alistipes sp. An66 | reverse complement strand
TGTGTCCATGGACCGAGTTTCATCATGGTAAGGGCGCGTTCAAGATACATACACTGATGGATCTGCGAGGCTCGATTCCCACATTTGTCATGCTCACGCCAGGCAAGGTTAACGATGCCAGGATGATGGACAAGATTCCTGTTGAAGCAGGTGCTTTCTACCTGATGGATAGGGGATATGTTGCCTTTGAGAAACTTTACAAGCATTTCCAGCAAAAGGGCGCCTGCTTTGTTACACGCGCCAAGGACAATATGTCTTATGTGGTTATTGAGTCCAGACCTGTCAACAAAGACTCGGGCGTTCTTTCGGATGAGACTATCAGACTTGTTGGATATTACTCTATCAGAAAGTATCCAGACACATTGAGACTTGTTGTGTATGAAGACTTTGAGACTGGAAGAGTATATCGATTTCTGACCAACAACTTTGCGATTAACAATCCGCTGACTATTGCGGAACTCTACCGTGAACGCTGGCAGATAGAACTGTTCTTCAAATGGATCAAGCAGCATCTTCACATCAGGACTTTCTACGGCACTTCCAAGAACGCCGTGTACACGCAGATATGGATAGCCATTTGTGACTATCTGCTGCTCATCATTGCGAAGAAGCGATACGGGTTGGATCCAAGTCTTCATTCTA
>NZ_NFHT01000005.1 GCF_002161445.1 Alistipes sp. An66 | reverse complement strand
TCCCTCCCTCTTGGAGCGGAAAACGGGATTCGAACTCGCGTTTCACGCGAGCGGTTCCGCGATTGTTTGTCGACACCCCCGGCCCCTGAAAGGGGCGTCGAGGGCCGCGGGCGGCGAATTCCTCCGTCCGCAAAATTCAAGACAACAGGGAGAACCTTTTGGCTCTCCCTGTTGTCTTGGAGCGGAAAACGGGATTCGAACCCGCGACCCTCAGCTTGGGAAGCTGATGCTCTACCGACTGAGCTATTTCCGCGTTACGGAGTACAAAGATACTCCGAATTTTTGAATTGACAAGTTTTCCCGCCCCGAAAAATGCCTCATCCGAGCAATTTTTTCAGAGCTTTCAGATTTTCAGAATTTTCCACCTGCTTCCCGTCCGGTGAGTAGAGATACTCCAACCGCTCGCGGAAACGCTCCTCGACTTTCGACCGTACGATCTTCATCGTGCTGTTCACCAGCCCGTTCTGCTCGGTGAAGGCCTCGTCGACGATCGCCAGCCCCGCCGGCAGCCAGCGCTCCGGGAATTCCCCGGCGAACACGCCTCCTGCCCGGTACTTGTCGATCTCGGCGGCAAGGATGCGGGCCGCGGCGGCCGGGCGCTCCTCCCCCACGGTCTTGCGCTGGTCGAGTTCGCGCCGCAACGCTTCGGCATTCGGAACGACGATCGCCCCCGTGAAGGGATTCTGGTTGTTGTGAATGATGATCTGGTCGATGAACGGCGACTTGTCGACGATCGACTCCTCCATTCCCTCGGGGCTGTACTTCTCGCCGTCCGAGGCGATCAGCAGGCTCTTGAACCGCCCCAGCACATAGAGGAACTCGTCCTGCGAGACGTAGCCCATGTCGCCCGTGTGGAGCCATCCGTCGCGGACGGTTTCGGCCGTGGCTTCGGGGTTCTTCCAGTATCCGGCCATGACGTTCTCGCCGCGGATGACGATCTCGCCCTTTTGGCCGCGGGGCATCTCGCGCCCCTCCTCGTCGAGGATTTTCAGGTCGAGCGGGATGAGGATCTTGCCCGACGACCCGAAGCGGTGCCAGTGGTATTTCGGCGAGTTGGTCGAGATGACGGGCGTGGCCTCCGAGAGCCCGTATCCCTGGAACATCGGGATGCCGATGGCATAGAAGAAGCGCTGCAATTCGGCGTCGAGCAGCGCTCCGCCGCCGACGAAGAACTTCATGCAGCCGCCGAACGCCTCGCGGACCTTGCGGAAGAGCACGGCGTCGAAGAGCGAGACGAAGGGCCGCAGCAGACAGCGCCACCCTTTACCGCGGCTGTACCCGTCGGCGTTGTAGGCATAGCCGACTTTGAGCGCAAGGCGGAAGAACTTCTCCGTGAAGGCGCCTTTGGTGCGGATCGAGTTTTCGATGTTCTTGCGGAAATTCTTGGCCAGCGCCGGGACCGACAACAGAAAATGGGGCTGCACCTCGCGGATGTTCAGCGGGATGTTTTTGAGGGTCTCCATCGGGGTTTTGCCGATCTGGACCGTGGCGACCGAGGCGCCGCAGGCGATCATGATGTAGAATCCGACGACGTGGGCGAAGCAGTGGTCCAGCGGCAGGATGATCAGCGTGCGGTAGTAGGACGGGATGTCGATGCGCGAGAGCGACTGCTCGACATTGGCCGTGTAGTTGCGGTGCGTGAGGACGACGCCCTTCGGGTCGGCCGTGGTCCCGGAGGTGTAGGTGATCGTGGCGTAGTCGTCGTTCTGAATGGCCTGCCCGATCTTCAAAAACTCCTCCTTGTGCTTCGAGAGGTAGTCGCGGCCGAGCCGGCGCAGGGTTCCGTAGGCGGTCTCCCCGGTTTCGAGGGGAATGTGTCCGAGGACGATGACGTGCTCGATCTGCGGGAGTTCGGCGCGGATGCGGCGGATCTTGGGCAGCTGGTACTTCGAGACGAAGATCGCCTTGACCTCGGCGTGGCGCAGCCGGAACAGGAGGTCGTTCGACTCTTCGAGCTTTACCGAGAGGGGCACGCTGATGGCTCCCGCGTAGAAGAGTCCGAGTTCGGAGATGATCCAGGCGTTGGATCCTTCGGCGAGGATGGCGACCTTGTCCTTCGGCCGGATACCGACGGAGACGAGGCCGGCGCCGACTTCGAGGGCCAGTTCACGGGTTTCGGCATAGGTCGTGGGCTCGAACTTGTGGTGTCGTTTTTCGAGCAGGAAGGTCTTGCCGCCGTACTTGTCGACGGAGGCCTCGAAGAGGTCGATGATGGTTTTCTTCATTTTTCCAGAATCTCAATCCATTTTCAACACGGAGTTTTTGTTCCGTCGTGCGGGTTTGCGGCTCAATCCATTTTCAGGACGGCGAGGAATGCCGACTGCGGGACTTCGACGTTGCCGATCTGACGCATGCGCTTCTTGCCCTTCTTCTGTTTTTCGAGCAGCTTGCGCTTGCGGGAGATGTCGCCGCCGTAGCACTTGGCCGTAACGTCCTTGCGCACGGCCTTGACCGTCTCGCGGGCGATGATTTTGGCGCCGATGGCGGCCTGTATGGCGATGTCGAACTGCTGGCGCGGGATGAGCTCTTTGAGTTTCTCGCACATCTTGCGTCCGAAGTCGTAGGCATGGTCGGTGTAGGTGAGCGACGAGAGGGCGTCGACGGGTTCGCCGTTCAGCAGAATATCGAGTTTGACGAGTTTCGAGAGCTGGAATCCCGTGCGGTGGTAGTCGAACGAGGCGTATCCTTTGGAGATGCTCTTCAACTTGTCGTAGAAGTCGAAGACGATCTCCGAGAGGGGCATGTCGAAGTTGACCTCGACGCGGTCCTGGGTGATGAAGGTCTGGTTTTTCATCACGCCGCGCTTGTCGATGCAGAGTTTGATGACGTTGCCGAGGAATTCGGACTTGGTGATGATCTGCGCGAGGATGTAGGGCTCCTCGATCTTGGCGATTTTGGTGATTTCGGGCAGTCCCGAGGGGTTGTGGACCTCCAGGACGTCGCCCTGCGTGGTGGTGACGCGGTAGGAGACGTTGGGCACGGTGGTGATGACGTCCATGTCGAATTCGCGGTAGAGGCGCTCCTGGATGATCTCCATGTGGAGCAGTCCGAGGAATCCGCAGCGGAATCCGAATCCGAGGGCGAGCGAGCTTTCGGGCTCGAAGGTGAGCGAGGCGTCGTTGAGCTGCAACTTTTCGAGCGAGGCGCGCAGGTCTTCGTACTGGTCGGCCTCGACGGGATAGACGCCGGCGAAGACCATGGGTTTGACGTCCTCGAATCCGGCGATGGCCTCCTGCGCGGGGTTTGCCACCGAGGTGATCGTATCGCCGACCTTGACGTCCGACGAGGTTTTGATTCCCGAGCAGATATAGCCGACGTCTCCGGCGCGGATCTCGTCGCGGGGCTGCATTTTGAGTTTGAGCACGCCCACTTCGTCGGCGTCGTATTCGCTTCCGGTGTTGAAGAACTTGACGTGGTCGCCCTTCCGGATGGTTCCGTTGAAGACGCGGAAATAGGCGATGATGCCGCGGAAGGGGTTGAACACCGAGTCGAAGATCAGGGCCTGCAACGGGGCGTTTTCATCGCCTTTGGGTGCGGGGATGCGCTGCACGATGGCTTCGAGGACCTCCTCGATGCCGAGTCCGGTTTTTCCCGAGGCGAGCAGGATATCCTCCTCCCTGCATCCGATCAGGTCGATGACCTGGTCCTTGACCTCGTCGATCATGGCGGATTCCATGTCGATCTTGTTCAGCACGGGGATGATTTCGAGGTCGTGTCCGACGGCGAGGTAGAGGTTCGAGATGGTCTGTGCCTGGATGCCCTGCGTGGCGTCGACGACGAGCAGGGCGCCCTCGCACGAGGCGATGGCGCGCGAGACCTCGTAGGAGAAGTCGACGTGTCCCGGGGTGTCGATCAGGTTGAGCGTATAGCGTTCGCCGTCGCGGGCCGTGTACTCCATCTGGATGGCGTGGCTCTTGATGGTGATTCCCTTTTCGCGTTCGAGCTCCATGTCATCGAGGACCTGCGACTGCATTTCGCGCTGGTTCAGGGTATTGGTCTTTTCCAGCAGGCGGTCTGCGAGGGTCGATTTCCCGTGGTCGATATGGGCTATGATGCAGAAGTTGCGGATATTTTTCATACAAGCGTGTAAAATCTCACGCAAAGATAGGAAATATTTTGAATAGTAAAGGGATTCCGGGCCGGAGGATTTGTAAAAATAATTAATAATACATACATTTGCGAACTGAAACCACAGGGAAAATTCAGGCAGTTATGTTGAGCAGACAGATCGCATCGAAACTCCGGGGCTACGAGACCCCGTTCTATCTTTACGACACGGCGTTGCTGCGCCAGACGCTGGAAAGCGTCGTATCGGAGTCGAACAAGTACGGCTACAAGGTGCACTACGCCATCAAGGCGAACTACGACGACCACCTGCTGGGGATCATCCGCGAATACGGTCTGGGCATCGACTGTGCGAGCGGCAACGAGCTCCGGAAGGCGATCGAGGCGGGCTTCGACCCGAAGGGGATCGTCTATGCGGGCGTCGGAAAACGGGACAAGGAGCTCCGCTACGCCATCGAGCAGGAGATTCTGGCGATCAACTGCGAGTCGATCCAGGAGCTGGAACTCATCGACCGCTTCTCGGCCGAAATGGGCAAGACGACGGATGTTGCGCTGCGCATCAACCCGGACATCGACCCGAAGACGAACCACTGCATCGACACGGGACAGGCCGACAGCAAGTTCGGCATTTCGTATGAGGAGGTGCTCGAACACGCCGGGGAGATCCGCGCGCTGACGCACATCCGCATCATCGGTCTGCACCTGCACATCGGTTCGCAGATCCGCGAGCTGCACGTCTTCGAGAACATGTGCAACAAGGTGAACGTCATCGTCGAGAATCTGGAAAAGCTCGGTTTCGAGCTGCGGTTCGTCGACGTGGGCGGCGGTCTGGGCGTGAACTACGACGTTCCGGAGAACGAGCCGATCCCGAACTTCGCGTCGTTGTTCTCGATCGTGCACAACCACCTGTGCGTCGGCGACCGGGAGGTTCACTTCGAGTTCGGGCGTTCGATCGTCGCCGAGTGCGGCGAGCTGATCACGACGGTGCTGTTCAACAAGACGACGGCTACGGGACGGCGGCTGCTGATCGTCGACGCCTCGATGACCGAGCTGATCCGCCCGGCCCTGTACGGTTCGTACCACAACATCGAGAACATCACGGCGGCGGACGACGCTCCGCGAACGAAATATACGGTCGTGGGCACGGCCTGCGAATCGACGGACGTCTTCGACGAGAACGTGACGCTGCGCACGACGCAGCGGGGCGACCTGCTGACGATCAAGTCGGCCGGAGCCTACGGCATGTCGATGGCCTCGCGCTACAACCTCCACGACCTTCCGGGTGCGGTTTACAGCGACGAAATCAAGTAAACGACCATTTCATCCCAACGAAGGCGGCCCCGAAGCCGCCTTCCTTGCTTTTCTTACGTAACGAACGAAATCTTTCTCAACCATGTGGCTGACCCTTGCCTTTACCTCGGCCGCGCTGCTCGGCCTGTATGACGTTGCCAAGAAAAAGGCCCTGACCGGAAACGCCGTGCTTCCGGTACTGCTGCTCAATACGCTCTTCTCGACGCTGTTTTTCGTCCCGGCGATCCTCTCCGCGGAGTTCGGCCTGGGATGGTTCGACGGCACGGTGCTCGCCGCCTCGCCCGGCACCGCCACGGCCCACGGACTGGTGATCCTCAAATCGGTGATCGTCCTCACGTCGTGGATCTTCGGCTACTTCGGCATGAAGCACCTGCCGATCACGATCGTGGGCCCGATCAACGCCACGCGGCCCGTCATGGTGCTCGTCGGAGCATTCCTCTTCTTCGGCGAACGGCTCAACGCCTGCCAGTGGATCGGTGTGGCGCTGGCTCTGGTGTCGCTGTTTCTGTTGAGCCGGTCTTCCCGCCGCGAGGGGGTCGACTTCACCCACAACCTCTGGATTCTCTTCATTGCGCTGGCGGCCGTCACGGGGGCCGTGAGCGGGCTCTACGACAAATACATCATGACGCGCCTCGACCCGGTTTTCGTGCAGAGCTGGTACAACTTGTACCAGTTCCTGATGATGTCGGTGGTGGTCGCCGTGCTGTGGCTGCCGCGGCGGGGCCGCACGACGCCGTTCCGGTGGAGCTGGGCCATCCCGCTGATTTCGGTTTTCCTGACGCTGGCCGACTTCGCCTATCTCTACGCCTTGCAGGAGCCGGATGCCATGATCTCGATCGTCTCGATGATCCGGCGGGGATCGGTCGTGGTATCGTTCCTGTGCGGTGCGATGCTGTTCCACGAGCGGAACCTGCGCTCGAAGGCCGTCGATCTGGCCTTCATTCTGGTAGGTATGGTCTTCCTGTGGCTCGGCTCGCGGTAAAAGAAGAAGGGCGGATATGAAAACAGGCCTGTCTCGTCAAAGGACAGGCCTGTTTTTTTGTGGTGCAGGACGGGTTATTCCGCCTTCCGGAAGTCGATGGTGATGGTCTTGCCGCCGTACGTCCAACTCGATGAGTATACATTCAAACCTTCCGGCACTGTCTCGTTGTCAAACCAGACCGTGACCGGGAATGTCGACTCCCCGTCTCCAGGATTGTCAGAGCAGCTCAACTCTGTCAACACCGTGTTCCGGCTGATATCCAGCGATGTCAACTGATTGGAGAAGCAGTACAAATCCGTCAGCGCCGTGTTCGCGCGCACATCCAACTTCGTCAACTGATTGTAGCTGCAGGTCAAATGCGTCAGTGCCGTATTCGCGCGCACATCCAGCGACGTCAACTGATTGCTGCCGCAGTGCAAATACGTCAGCGCCGTATTCCGGCTGATATCCAGCTCCGTCAACTGATTGTCGTAGCACCACAACCCTGTCAACGCCGTATTCTGTCTAACATCCAGCTCCGTCAACTGATTGCTGCCGCAGTGCAACTGCGTCAGTGCCGTGTTCGCGCTGACATTCAGCTCCGTCAACTGATTGGATTCGCACCACAAACCCGTCAATGCCGTATTTCGGCTCACATCCAGCGACGTCAACGAATTGGAGGAGCAGGACAAATTCATCAGCTCTGTATTCTGTCTAACATCCAGCTTCGTCAACGAATTGGAGGAGCAGGACAACGTCGTCAGCGCCGTGTTCGCGCTCACATCCAGCGTCGTCAACTGATTGGAGTGGCAGTACAAATACGTCAGCGCCGTGTTCGCGCTGACATCCAGCGTCGTCAACTGATTGGAGTCGCACTTCAAGAACGTCAGCGCCGTGTTCTCGCTGACATCCAGCAACTCCAACGAATTGTAGTCGCACTTCAAGAACGTCAGCGATTCGAAATACTCAATCCCTCGCAGAGAGGTAAGCGTACCGGGATTGTCATAGCTCCCCGCAACGTCCAGAGAGGTGATTGCGGCTATCTTTTCCATGTCAGCCGACGTGATATTTTCCGCATCAGAGATATGCCCCAGTTCCTGCAACTTCTTTGCAAAGTCCGGGTCGAACTGGGCGGTGAAATCCACAACCTCGGATGCCGCCGTCTGGGTGACGGTCAGCCGCACGCTCTGCTCCCCGCAGACCAGATCGGCATAAGCCGTGCGGTCCGATGCCCGGAAATTGCGGGCGGCCGACAGTTCGACGGTCTGTTCGCCGGCCGTACCGCTCATGGGCGTGACGGAGAGCCAGTCGGCCGAGGATTCGGCATCGTCGTACACGACCGAAAGCGTCCAGTCGGCCGCGGCGGTAAACGCGACCGTTGCGGTCCGCTCCTCGACGGCGTCAAGCGCATATTCGGTCTGCTCGATGATCAGCTCCAGAGCATCGGCAGCTGCCTGGGTGACGGTCAGCCGCACCTGCTGCTCCCCGCAGACGACATCCACAAAGGCCGTGCGGGAGGCGGTGTGCGTATTGCAGGCGGCCGACAGTTCGACGGTCTGTTCGCCGGCCGTACCGCTCGCGGGCGTGACAGTCAGCCAGTTGGCCGTGGATTCGGCATCGTCGTACACGACCGAAAGCGTCCAGTCGGCCGGGGCGGAGAACGAAACCGTTGCGGTCCGATTTTCGACGGCGTCAAACGCATATTCGGTCTTCGCGATGGTCAGGTTTTCGGGACGGGGGTCACCATCGTCCTTCTTGCAGCCTGTAAAGGCAAGGGTGGCAGCGAGTGCCAGCAGATAAAAACGTTTCATAGGCTGATTCGTTTGAGTTTGTAAAATGCTCGGGTTCATTCAAAGATAAGGATTTTTCTCGATCGGACCAAACAATTTCGCCCGAAAAGGCTCAAAAACAGGGTTTTTCGAAAAAAAACGAAGGAGCGGACCTCATCCGGCGGCCCGCCCCTTCCATTGCTTCAACCGATGCTTCAAATCAGCTTCTCCAACCGGTTGACCGTCTTTGCGATCTCTTCATCGGACGGCGTATAGTCTTTCAGCACGCCGGCCAGATACTGCTCGTAGGCGAAGAGGTCGATGACACCCGTTCCCGAAAGGTTGAAGAGGATGGTCTTCGGCGTCCCCTCCTCCCTGGCCTTCTGCGCCTCGCGGATCGCCGCGGCGATGGCGTGCGTCGATTCCGGGGCGGGGATGATCCCTTCGGTCTGGGCGAAGAGCACCCCGGCGGCGAGGGTCTCGACCTGCGGCACCGACTGCGCCTCGATCAGGCCGTCTTTGAGCAGCTGGCTGACGATCGACCCGGCGCCGTGGTAGCGGAGGCCTCCGGCGTGGATGTCCGAGGGCTGGAAGTCGTGCCCGAGGGTGTACATCGGGATCAGGGGCGTGTATCCGGCGACATCCCCGAAATCGTACTGGAACTGCCCGCGGGTGAGCTTCGGGCAGCTCGACGGCTCGACGGCCACGACGCGGATCCGCTTGCCCTCGACGAAGTTCCTGCGCAGGAACGGGAATCCGATACCGGCGAAGTTGCTGCCGCCGCCGAAGCAGCCGATCACGATGTCGGGTTCGGCGTCGGCCATCTCCATCTGCGTGACGGCCTCCTGCCCGATGACGGTCTGGTGCAGCAGCACGTGGTTCAGGACGCTGCCCAGGCAGTAGCGCGTGTCTTCGGGGCGGCGGAGCGCCATCTCGACGGCCTCCGAAATCGCCAGCCCGAGGCTTCCCGAGCACGCCGGGTCGCGTTCGAGGACGGCGCGGCCCGATTCGGTGAGCATCGAGGGCGAAGCCACGCACTCGGCGCCCCAGGTGTTCATCATCAGCCGCCGGTAGGGCTTCTGGTCGTAGCTGACGCGGACCATGAAGACCCGCAGGTCGATGCCGAAGTGCTTCGCGGCGAAGGCGATCGAGGCCCCCCACTGCCCGGCGCCGGTCTCGGTGGTCAGGTGCTTGATACCCTGCTTGTAGTTGTAGTAGGCCTGCGGCACGGCGGTATTGGGCTTGTGGGATCCGGCCGGGGAGACGCTTTCGTTCTTGAAATAGATCTTCGCCGGGGTGTCGAGGGCCTTTTCGAGACCCGTAGCGCGCACCAGCGGCGTCGGACGCCAGATCTTGTAGATCTCCTGCACCTCCTCGGGGATGTCGATGAAACGCTGGGTGGACATCTCCTGGTCGATGAGTTCCTCGGCGAAGATGGCCGACATCTGCTCCTTGGTGACGGGGCGTTTGGTTGCGGGATCGAGCGGCGGGAGGGGTTTCGTGGGCATGTCGGCCACGATGTTGTACCATTGGGTGGGCATCTGGTTCTCGGCGAGGCAGAATTTTTTCGTGTTCATGGCGTTTGGAAATTTGAGTTATTTGATGTCTTGCGTATCCGGACAAGAAAAAGCCCGCTGCTTACTGTTTCGTAAACAACGGGCTTGCGGGGTGTATTCGATTCGGCCTTACCATACACGCGACGGGGCGCACTCATTGTTCACGAGCGTCAACGGGTGCCACCACCAAGTCTGTATGTTGAAATTCCGAAGCATGTTTCCGATTAGCTTTTTGCAAATATAAAACGCCGGGCCGGAAAATGCAAATTTTTTACGAATTATTTTCGGTACCTGTATATAAAGGGCGGCGGAACGAGAAATCACGGGGCGAAACGGACGTACTTTCGGGAAAAATTACTACTTTTGCATGATTGTCTGCAAATTCAAAATTCGACGATATGAATATTTCGTACAACTGGCTCAAACGCTACCTCGCGACGGACCTTCCGGCCGAGCGGATCGCCGAGGTGCTTACGGATATCGGCCTGGAGGTCGAGGGCTTCGAGAAGATCGAGACCGTGAAGGGCGGTCTTGCGGGGGTCGTGGTCGGCGAGGTGCTGACGTGTGAGGACCACCCGGATTCGGACCACCTGCACGTCACGACGGTGGACGTCGGCGAGGGCGAACCGCTGCGGATCGTCTGCGGGGCCGCGAACTGCCGGGCCGGGCTGAAAGTGCTCTGCGCGAAGATCGGCGCGGTGCTCTACCCCAACGGCGGCGACGAGGAGTTCAAGATCAAGCGCTCGAAGATCCGCGGCGTGGAGTCGCTGGGCATGCTCTGCGCCGAGGATGAACTCGGCATCGGGACGTCGCACGCGGGGATCATGGAGCTTCCGGCGGATGCCCCCGTGGGCATGAGCGCCCGCGAGTACCTGCACGTCGAGGACGACTACCTGATCGAGATCGGCCTGACGCCCAACCGCGTGGATGCGGCGTCGCATATCGGCGTGGCGCGCGACCTGGCGGCATGGCTGCGGAGCCGGGGCGAGGCTGCCGAGGTACGGTGGCCGGATGTATCGGCCTTCGCCGCGGACAACCACGACCTGGAGGTGAAGATCCGGGTCGAGAACACGGAGGCCTGCCCTCGCTATGCGGGCGTGACGGTCACGGGCTGCAAGATCGGCCCTTCGCCGGAATGGATGCAGAACTGTCTGCGCGCCGCGGGCATCAACCCGAAGAACAATCTGGTGGACATCACGAACTTCGTCCTGTTCGAGCTGGGCCAGCCGCTGCACGCCTTCGACGCCGACAAGATCGAGGGACGCGAGGTGGTGGTCCGCACCTGCGCCGAGGGAACTCCGTTCGTGACGCTGGACGGCGTGGAGCGCAAACTCACGGAGCGCGACCTGATGATCTGCTCGGCCGAGCGCCCGATGTGCATTGCTGGGGTTTTCGGCGGTTTGGATTCGGGCATCAGCGACACGACGACCAACGTCTTCATCGAGAGTGCCTGCTTCAACCCGGTTTGGGTGCGCAAGACGGCCAAACGCTTCGGGCTGAATACCGACTCGTCGTTCCGCTTCGAGCGGGGCGTGGATCCGAACTTGCAGGTCTACGCCGCGATGCGGGCCGCGCTGCTGATGAAGGAGCTGGCCGGAGGTACGATTTCGAGCGACATCACGGACCTGTGTCCGCAGCCGGCCGCGGATTTCGTCTTCGGCTTCTCGCTTTCGCGGGCCCGGATGCTGATCGGCAAGGAGATTCCCGAGGAGACGATCCGCACGATCCTCGCTGCACTGGATGTGAAGGTTCTTTCGGAGCAGGGCGACGTGCTGACGGTGGCCGTGCCGCCCTACCGGGTGGACGTGCAGCGTGAGGCGGACCTCGTGGAGGAGATCCTGCGCATCTACGGCTACAACAACGTGGAGATCCCCGCGCGGGTTCGCTCGACGCTCTCCTACGCGCCGAAACCCGACCGTCCGAAGCTGATGAACCTGGCGGCGGACTTCCTGACGGCCAACGGCTTCACGGAGATCATGTCGAACTCGCTGACGAAGGGCTCCTACTACGACGGCCTGACGTCGTACCCGGCTGATCGGTGCGTGCGGATCCTGAATCCGTTGAGCGCGGACCTGAACGTCATGCGCCAGACGCTGCTGTTCAACATGATGGAGGCCGTTGCGCTGAACATCAACCACAAGAACGGCGATCTGATGCTCTACGAGTTCGGCAACTGCTACTTCTACGACGCCGCGAAGCGCACGGAGGAGAACCGCCTGGCGGCCTACTCCGAGGAGTACCGGCTGGCGGTGGCCGTGACGGGCACGACCGAGCCCCAGTCGTGGAACACGAAACCCGAAAAGGCGTCGTTCTTCACGCTGCGCGCCGTTGCCGAAAAGCTGCTGCGCCGCTTCGGGCTGGACATCTACGCCTTGAAGAGCGAACCGTTGCAGAGCGATCTCTTCGGCGAGGGCCTCTCGGTGGAACTGAACGGCAAGCCGCTGATGCAGATCGGTACGGTTGCCCCGAAGATCCGCCGCCGCATGGATGTCAAGCAGGAGGTCTACTACCTGGAACTGAACTTCGATGCGCTGGTGAAGTCGACGAAGAAACAGAAGATCGCAGCCGGGGAGCTGTCGAAATATCCGGAGGTAAAACGCGACCTGGCGCTGCTGGTGGATCGGCAGACGACCTTTGCGCAGCTGCGTGAGACGGCCTTCGCAACGGAGCGGAAGCTCCTGAAGAGCGTTTCGCTGTTCGACGTCTACGAGGGCGACAAGCTCCCCGAGGGGAAGAAGTCCTATGCGTTGAGCTTCGTGCTGGAAGACAAGAGCCGCACGCTCGACGACAAGACGATCGAGCGCGTGATGACGAACCTCGCGCGGCAGTTCGAGCAGCGCTGCGGGGCCACGGTCCGTGCCTGACCGGAGTCCGGAGAGCGATTACGGAGGAAGGGCCGCCCCGGGGCGGCCCTTTTTTTGCGGTTTTTTGAAGGGTGCCGGACCCGTCCTCCCCGCTTCGGGACAAAAAAAGCGGGCCAACGCTTTTCCGAATCAGTTTTTATGCGTAATTTTAGGCGACACAAAAAAAGAGACCTTATGAATGCACGGAAAATGGCCTGGCTGTGCGCCGGGTTGCTGGCCATGACGGGCTGCGCGCCGCAGGGCGGTTCGCAGCCGGAGACATCCCCCGCGGGGGAGAATGCGGTGATCGAGACGATTCTGGCACGTCGGAGCATCCGCAAGTACACGGCGCAACCCGTCGAGCGGGAGAAACTCGAACTGATCGTGAAATGCGGCATCAATGCCCCGAGCGGACTGAACAAACAGCCGTGGGCGGTCCGCGTGGTGGACGACGCGGCCTACATCGACGGTCTGACGGCGCTCTACACGAGGGCCAACCCGAAGGCTGCCGAGGACCCGAATTTCAGGAACATGTTCCGCAACGCCCCGGCGGTGATCTTCATCGCCTCGCCGGCGGACGGCAGCGGACAGCTGGATTGCGGATTGTTGGGTGAGAACATGCTTCTCGCGGCGCAGTCGCTGGGGCTGGGCACCTGCTGCCTGGGCGGCCCGACGCGCTTCATGACGGATGCGCCCGAAGCCGCACCCTACCTGGAAAAACTGGGCCTGCCGGAGGATTACAAACTGCTCTATGCCATCGGTGTAGGCTATCCGGACGAGTCGCCGGAGGCCAAACCGCGCGACGAGTCGAAGGTGCGGTTCATCGACTGACGGAGTCCCCGCCGCACGAAACTGGGACCATGAAACGGAGGGTTGCACCTGATCCCGAACTCTTTGCCGACTGCCCCGCCGCTCCGTCTCCGGAGGCGGGGCGGTCTTCGGTATTGGCAGAAGAGTCTGTGCCGGCACTTCCGGCCGAAGCATTGGGCGCTCTTTTCGAACGTCTCTCCCGGTCGGCGTTCCGGAGCCGCTTCCGACTGCGGACGACGGAGCTGGACTATATCGCGGCGAAGGGCCTTGCAACGATCCGGCAGCATGCCGGGGATTTTGTCCGACAGCGGCTCGCCCCGGCCTTCCCGCCCAACGACGGGCGTCAGACCCCGATGCGGGGGCATCCGGTCTTCGTGGCGCAGCACGCCACGGGGTGCTGCTGCCGGGGATGTCTCGCCAAGTGGCACGGCATCCCGGCGGGCCGTCCGCTGACGGAGGCCGAACAGGCGTATGTCGTGGAGGTGCTGATGGCGTGGATCGGGCGGCAGATGGCCCGGTAGTTGCGGCTGCGGTCCCCGATTACCCGCTTTTCGGCCTGCCCGGCTGCAATAACTTGTAAAAGAATAAACCGAAACCGACGATGCCGCAGCGCAAGATCATACATATCGACATGGACGCCTTCTTTGCCGCGGTGGAGCAGCGCGACAACCCGGCGCTGCGGGGACGTCCGATCGCCGTGGGACACGACGGACCGCGGGGCGTGGTGGCTACGGCCAGCTACGAAGCCCGCCCCTACGGCGTGCATTCGGCGCTTTCGTCGACCGTCGCCAGACGGCTGTGCCCCGATCTGATCTTCATTCCGGCGCGTTTCGAGGTCTACAAGGCGGTTTCGCAGCAGATCCGCGCCATCTTCCGCGAATATACGGATCTGGTCGAGCCGCTGTCGCTGGACGAGGCCTTTCTGGATGTCTCGCACGTGCGTTCGGCGACGCTCGTAGCCCGGGAGATCAAGGCGCGGATCCTCGCCGAGACGCACCTCACGGCTTCGGCGGGCGTCTCGGTGAACAAGATGCTGGCGAAGATCGCCTCGGACTACCGCAAGCCCGACGGGCTCTTCACCATCGCCCCTGCCGAGATCGAGTCGTTCGTGGCGACGCTTCCCGTCGAACGCTTTTTCGGGATCGGGGCGGTGACGGCCGAGCGGATGCACCGCCTGGGGATCCGTACGGGAGCAGACCTGCGGCAATGGGAGGAGTCGGCGCTCGTGCACCAGTTCGGGAAGGCGGGCCATGCCTACTACGGCTATGCACGGGGAATCGACAACCGGGCCGTCACGCCGAACCGGGTCCGCAAGTCGCTGGGCGCCGAGACGACCTTCGCCGAGGACATCGACGACCGGCTGCGCCTGCAACAGGAGTTGGACGGCGTCCGGGAGGAGGTCTGGGCGCGGTTGCAGCGGCATGAATTCCGGGGCAAGACGGTGGTTCTGAAACTCAAATACGACAATTTCCGGCAGATCACGCGTTCGAAGACGCTGCTCTCGGCGATCGAGGACGAAATGCAGCTGGCCCGGATCGCCGAGGAGCTGCTTGCCGGGGTGAATCTCCGCGGCCGGAAGGTGCGCCTGATCGGACTCACGGTGGGCAACACGCCCGAAGCCTGCACCGATTGCATCCAGCTTCGTTTCGACTTCTGACGGCTTGCGCGACACGCCTACCCTCCCCGTTCCTTCCCTTCCCACTTTGGCTCGTCCGTTTTCCGCGCCGTTCCCACTCCGGCCCCGGCAACGATTCTTTTCGCGACATCCCGGCTACCCTGCCGACACTCCGCATCCCGGTCTCACACGCATTCTGCCCGCCCGATGCCGATGCCGCCTTTCACCACTCCGCTCCGCCTTTTCCGTACCCCACCGACCCTGCCGCCGGCCTATAACCGCGGCAGCACCTGCGGGGGCTGAATGGTGACGTAGGGCGTGCCGTTGTCGTCGCAGGTCGAGACGATCCGCACGGCCTTCACGGGACGCTCGGGACGGAGCGTCGCACTCCCCTTTTCCAGTTCGGCCGCACGCTCGAACCGCGCGCCGTCATAGGAGACTTCGGCATACCCCGTCGTGATGATCGTCTTGGGCAGCTGCCGGTTTCCGGTTTGCAGGAACATTTCGCGGCATGTAACCGGCTTTTCAAAGGTGTAGAGGATCCAGTCCTGCTGGCGACAGGCGCGGCGGGTTCGTGCGAGCCCGCGATATGTGGAGGCATTGGTGTAGGGAAACCGTTCACTTTCGCCCATCGAGGTCTCGATCACCAGCGCCGGGCGGATCGTCCGCCAGCGCGAATCATCGGCCGCATAGGGGCTCCGTGCCGTGCCGTAGCGGGTGTAAAAGCGGTATTTCCAGGGTTGGTCCGTGCGGACGGGGCCCGTGTAGCGGTGCTCCCTGTCGGACCCGTCCACAAGGTAGAAGACCTCTGTTCCCTCCTCGGACGTGACGGTGAGCACGCCGCTGCCGCCCGCCGCCTTCGGGGCCGCATAGGCTACCTTCGGCGGGAACAACCGGAAACGGATCCCCATGGCGGCCATGCGCGGGTAATGTTGCTCCTTCAACTCCCGGTAATAGGCGTCCCAGCCTTCGTCGTTGCCGCTCCACGCGATGCGGGCAAGGGCGCAGATGCGCGGGAAGGTCATATAGTCGAGGTAGTCGGGCTTTTCGGGCTCGTGCGAGACGTAGGCTTCGCTCCAAAAGGCCCCGGACAACCCGACGACATGCCGCAGCTGCTCCGCGGAGAACCCGGCGCGTGCGAAGTCGAATCCGTAGACCTTGCGGGCGTCGAAGACGGCGGCCCAGTCGTGTCCGTCCTCACGGGGCGTCTGGCGCATGTCGAAATAGAAGTATTCGCCGGGCATGACGATCGTCTGATACCCCTTTGCCGTGGCGTCGAGACACGCCTTGACGCTCTCCCAGCCGTGTACGCGGCTCTCGCGGGTGAAGCCGCCCGTGCGCACGGCCTCGTTCCAGACGGCGGGACGCTTGCCGTGGCGGGCGAGGATGGCGGCCATGCGCTCCATGAAGAGGTCTTCCAGCTGGTGGGGATCATTCATGCCGCGCTGCCGCATCAGGGCCTGACAGTCGGGGCAGCGTTTCCACTGCGACATGTCAACCTCGTCGCCGCCCACGTGGATGTACTCCGAGGGGAAGAGTTCGCAGATTTCGCCCAGAATATCCTCCAACAGCCGGTAGTTCTCCTCACGGGCCACGCACCACGCCGAGCGGTAGTCGTAGCCGTTGGTCGAGACGGTGTCGGGCGGATAGTTGCAGCGGATCTCGGGATGCAGCGAGGCGATGTTGCGGCTGTGTCCCGGGAGGTCGATTTCGGGGATGATCTCGATGTTGCGCTCGGCGGCGTAGCGGATCAGCCCGCGCATCTCCTCCTGTGTGAAGTAACCGCCGTATTTCTCTGACCACTTGCCGTATACGGCCTTCACGGGCGAGTCTCCGCCGCGGAATCCGCCCACCTCGGCCAGTTCGGGATGCGAACGGATCTCGATGCGCCACCCTTCGTCGTCCGAGAGGTGCAGGTGCAACTTATTGATATTGTGGCAGGCAAGCAGGTCTATATAACGCATCACTCCCGCCGGTCCGACCCACGTTCTCGCCACGTCGAGCATCATGCCCCGGTAGGCGAAGCGCGGCGCATCCTCGATCACGCCACAGGCCACTTCGGTCCCCGACGCCAGCCCCTGCCGGGCATAGACCGCGGGCGGCAGGAGGCGCAGCAGCGCCTGAACGCCGTTGAACGCACCTCCGTAAGTGCAGCCTCCGATGCGGATGTGTTCCGGCGTGATTTCCAGCCGGTAAGCCTCCGGACTCGCGTCGTCCGAAGCAGCGTCGAGCGTCAGCGCCACGACCCCGTCGCCGGTCACGTCGTTGCGGATCGCGCAGCCGAGGTATCCGGCCAGGTAGCGGGCCAGCGGTTCCAGTGCCGCATCGGCGGCGATCGTCGTGGCGGGTCCGAAGGTGAAGCTCCCCGGACGGGAGATGCGGTGTCCGTCGGCCGGCTGTGCCGAAGCCAGAAGGAGTCCGCCGCAGAGCGCGGCGCAAAGGAGCGTAAGGAGTCTTTTCATGCGGGAACTGCAAATTTGTCAAACACAAAGTTACGATTTTTTCGCCGAAAACACTACCTTTGCAGGAACGGTAAATACGATTTACGACATGGAAGACAAACGTCTGAAAGCTACGGCCCGGCTGCTGGAAGTGATGAACACCCTGCGCCGCGAGTGTCCGTGGGACCGGGAGCAGACCTTCGAGTCGCTCCGCAGCAACACCATCGAGGAGACCTACGAACTGGCCGACGCCATCACGGACCGCAATCTGGATGGAATCAAGGAGGAGCTGGGCGACCTGCTGCTGCACGTGGTCTTCTACTCGAAACTCGGCGAAGAGGAGGGAGCCTTCGATTTCGGCGACGTAGCCAACGCCCTGTGCGACAAGCTGATCTACCGCCATCCGCATGTCTACGGCGACATCCACGCCAATACGCCCGAAGAGGTCAAGGAGAACTGGGAGGCGTTGAAACTCCGCAAGAAGAACCGCAAGAGCGGTACGCTGGGCGGGGTTCCGCGCTCGCTGCCGGCACTGGTCAAGGCCTACCGCATGGGCGAGAAGGCCGCCGGGGCGGGCTTCGACTGGAAGCGGAAGGAGGATGTCTGGGAGAAGGTCAAGGAGGAGGTCGGCGAGGTCGAAGCCGAGATGAAATCGGGCCGCAAGGCCGATCTCGAAGCCGAATTCGGCGACCTGTTCTTCGCGCTGGTCAACGCGGCGCGGCTCTACGGCGTGGATCCCGAATCGGCGTTGGCCCGCACGAACAACAAGTTCATGCAACGCTTCAATTACATGGAGGAACACGCTGCCGCAGAAGGCCGTATGCTTCATGATATGACGCTCGACGAGATGGAGTCCCTCTGGCAGGAAGCCAAGGGAATCGAGCATTGAGAGGAGCATAACCGAATGACGATTCCAAACAGAAAAAAGATATGGCATTGATCCGCAAAGTCCGCGGTCACGAACCCGTGATCGGCGAAAACACCTTTCTGGCCGAGACGGCCGTCATTCTGGGCAACGTAACCATCGGCCGCGACTGCTCGATCTGGTACAACGCCGTGCTGCGCGGCGACGTGAACCGGATCGTCATCGGCGACCGCACGAACATCCAGGACGGCGCCGTGCTGCACACCATCTACGACCAGGCGAAGCACCCCTCGCAGACGATCATCGGCAACGACGTCTCGGTGGGCCACAACGCTACGATCCACGGCGCCGTGATCGAGGACAACTGCCTGATCGGCATGGGCGCCACGGTGCTCGACAACGCCCACGTCCCTTCGGGGTGCATCATCGCCGCCAATGCGCTGGTGCTCTCCAACGCACAGCTGGAACCCAACTCGGTCTATGCCGGCGTCCCGGCCCGCAAGGTCAAGGAGATCACCCCCGAGCAGCGCGACGAGATCGTCCGCCGCACGGCCCACGACTACATGCTCTATGCCTCGTGGTACGGGGAGGAGGAGTAGCCTCCGCTCTGCTCCGGGATGCTGACACCCGTGACTCCCCCGCTCTCCGACGAAGTCTGCGGAGACCCGCGACAACCCCTCTCCGGAGGGATCCGCGGACGACGCCGGGCGGAAACACCGAAAGATACCGACCATGAAACTGCAATCGAAATACGCCGACGTGGTGCTGAACCTGCTGGTCGCCGTGGCGATCAGTCTGGTGGTGAACTTCTCCTACGTGCTGCTGATGCTCGTGGACCTGAACAACGAAAGCACCCAACAGCAGCCCGCCCCGAAACGGGCCCTGATCCGCGAGGACGAGGGGCGGCTCGTCGTGCACCCCGACGGCTACGGATACCTCGTCTACGAAAACGGCGACAGCGCCTATGTCCCCACGCAGCGGATGAACCGCCTGCGACTCGCGGCGGGCGACCGGATCGTCGCCGAGATGACTCCGCCGCGGCGTCCCGGCGCCCATCCGATGATGCAGAAGGTCCTCATGCGAAACGGCCGCGAATTCGATTACAGCATGCTGTACAGTCGTCCGTCCCGCGGCACGGAGCTGCTGCTGCAACTCATCTATTATCTGGTGGTGTCGTTCGTGATGCTCTCGATCCTCACCACCGTACGGCGCAATTACTCCATGTCGCGCTACGTGCGTCGCTGCCTGTGGTGCTGCGCGGCCGCCGCGGGTCTCTACTGCGTGGCGCCCGTCACCGAGTGGCACACGGGCCGTATCCTGCTCAACTGCATGAGCGGCCGCATGTTCGACTACATGCTGCTGCTGAAATGCTCGTTCGCCGTCGTGGTGTCGATGCTCTACGGGTGGATCTACGTGCTGATCTCCCAGCGGCAGGCCGTCGTCGTGGAGAACGAGCGGCTCAAAAACGAGAACCTCGCCACCCGGTACAACATGCTCGTCGGGCAGATCAACCCCCACTTCTTCTTCAATTCGCTCAACTCGCTGGCGATGCTCGTGCGGGAGCGCCACGACGAGAAGGCCCTCACCTACATCGACCAGCTGTCGTACACGTTCCGCTACATCATCCAGAACGGACAATCGACGCTGATGACCCTCGACGAGGAGTTGAAGTTCGTCGAGGCGTACAGCTACCTGTTCAAGATCCGCTACGCCGACAAACTCTTCTTCGACATCGACGTCGACCCGAAATACCGGCCGTGGCGGCTTCCGGCGCTGTCGTTGCAGCCGCTGATCGGCAATGCCGTGAAGCACAACACGATCACGCGCAGCAAGCCGTTCCACATTTTGATCCGCACCGAGGGCGCCTGGCTCGAAGTCGCGAACCCGAAGATCCCGAAACTGGAACCCGAGCCCTCGACCGGGATCGGGCTGGAAAACCTGAACAACCGCTGGCAGCTGATCACGGGACGCCGGATCGAGATCCTCGACGACGGCGAGACGTTCCGCGTTCGGATGCCGCTGTTGAACCCCGAATCCTGACCATGAAGATGAAAGCACTGATTATCGAAGACGAAACCGCCGCGGCGCGGAACCTGGCGGCGATCCTGCGGCAGGCGGCCCCGGAGGTGGAGGTCGTGGCGACGCTGGAAAGCGTCGCGGAGAGCATCGAGTGGCTGCGGGCGAACCCCGAACCGGAGCTGCTCTTCATGGACATCCACCTGGCCGACGGCGACTCGTTCCGCATCTTCGACGCCGTGGAGATCACCGCTCCGGTGATCTTCACGACGGCCTACGACCGCTATGCGCTGGAAGCCTTCAAGGTCAACAGCATCGACTACCTGCTCAAACCGCTCAACGAGTCCGATGTACGGCGGGCCCTGGCCAAGTTGCGGCGCCTGACCTCGGCCGAACGCAGCAGTTACGGATCGCGGGTGCGGTCGCTGGCCGCGGAGCGCCGCGACCGCGGGGAGGTCTTTCTGGTCCACGTGCGCGACCGGATCATCCCGCTGCAACGCGACCGGATCGCCTATTGCTACACGGCGAACGAGCGCGTCACGGCCTGCGACTACGACGGTGCGGTCTACCCGCTGGACCGGACGCTCGAAACGCTGCAATCCATGCTGCCCGAGGAGGAGTTCTTCCGGGCCAACCGCCAGTTCATCGTGGCGCGTCGGGCCGTGAAGGAGATCGTCGTGTGGTTCGGGAGCCGGCTGTCGCTGCACCTGACGGTCGAGACTCCCGAGCGGATCATCATCTCGAAGGCCCGGGTACCGGAATTCAAGGCCTGGCTGCGGTCGGTTCGCCCCGCGGAATAGCCGGTTGACCGGCCGGCTCGGGCGTTTCACCCGGAGGGCGGCTCCGAATCCGGAGTTTGGTCCTAACTTTGCAGCAGAGACCCGGAGAGGCCGGACACGGGCCGGCAACCGGAATGTCCAACATTAAATCAAAAATTGCAGGGTTATGAAAAAGCAGATTTTTGCGGCCGCAATGGCCCTTTGCCTGATGGCTACGACGACCCTTTTCGCCCAGGAGAACAAACCGCAGGCGGAACCCAGGACCCCTCCCACGGCCGAGCAGCTGGCACAGCGCCAGACCGAGCGCATGACCAAACAGCTGAACCTTTCGGACGCCCAGGCCAAGCAGGTCTATGAGGTGAACCTGGATCAGATCAAACAGATGCAGGCCATGCGCGAGAAGATGCGCGAAGCCCGCGCCGCCGAGGCCGACAAGATGAAGTCGATCCTCTCGACCGAGCAGTTCATGCAGTGGTCGCAGATGCAGGGCCCGCGTCCGGGACAGCCGGGGAACGGCCCTCACATGAAGCACAAGAAGGGCCCGAAGCAGGGTGATTGCCCGAAAGATTGTCCGCGCAAGAAATAACGGGGGCTTCGGATGACGGCATGAAACTGCCGGAGCGGGTGTCAGTCCGGTCGACTGACACCCTTTTTTTGCCGATTCACCGGGTCGGCAGGAGATAATATGGTGAAAAAAACGTAAATTCGCGGGCCTTTCAGGCCCGGCGGAGAGGCCCGGAAATGAAGGAATGGAAAACGAGATAAAATCAGCCCAGAGAAAACAGAGAAGCATGAAACGTGTATTATTGACAACCCTGCTGACGCTCTTCGCGGCCGCGGCACTTGCCCAGAAGGGCAGCGTGACAGCGACGATCGTCGATGCGGAAACCGGGAACAGCGTCGTCGGCGCCGTGCTGACCGTCGCTCCGACCAAAACGCCGGACAAGAAACAAGGTTTTGCGTCGGGATACAGGGGCGCAGCGTCGATCTCCTCGCTCGCCTACGGGGAATATGCCCTGACGGTATCGTTCATCGGGTACAATAACCTCGACACGACGTTCCGGCTGTCGACCCCGCGTCTGAATCTCGGCACGCTGCGCCTCAAACCGGGCGTGCAGATCGAGACGGTGGTCAAGGAGGTGAAGGCCATGCGGACGTCGCAGAAGGGCGATACGGTGAGCTACAACGCCGGGGCGTTCAAGGTGACGAACGACGCCGACGTGGAGGGACTGCTGAAAAAGATGCCCGGCATCACCGTGACGGACGGCGTGGTCGAGACGCAGGGCGAGGAGATCAAGAAGGTCTTCGTCGACGGCAAGGAGTTCTTCGGCGAGGATGTCACCACGGCGATCAAGTCGCTGCCGGCCGAGGCCGTCGACCGGGTGGAGGTCTACAACAAACTCTCCGATGCGGCCGAATTCTCGGGCATGGACGACGGCGAGGGATACAAGGCGCTCAACATCGTCACGAAACCCGGCATGCGGCAGGGGCAGTTCGGAAAGCTCTATGCCGGATTCGGCTACGACGCCGAGACGACCACCGAGGATCGGTTCAAGTACCTGGCCGGCGGTAACGCCAACATCTTCACGGGCGACACCCGCATCTCGCTGATCGGCCTGTTCAACAACGTCAACCAGCAGAACTTCTCGTTCGAGGACATTCTGGGCGTCTCGGGCGGCGGAGGCGGTCGCCGCGGCGGCGTGGGCCAGTACATGATGCGTCCGCAGAGCGGCGTGGCCACGGTCAACGCCCTCGGCGTGAACTACTCCGACACGTGGGGCAAACGCGACCAGGTGTCGGTCCAGGGTAGCTACTTCTTCAACAATACCGACACGCGGAACCTCTCGACGGTCGACAAGTGGTACGAGGCGCCGATGGCGCTCGATACGCTGATGACGCGCGGCAACTCCGACACGAAGGGCTACAACCACCGTTTCAACGCCCGTTTGGAGTGGAAGATCTCGGAGAACCAGAACCTGATGATCCGGCCGCGGTTCAGCTACCAGTCGAACGATCGCGTGAGCACGACTTACGGCTGGCAGTTCGGTGCTCCGGAGGCGGGCGGCAGCGGTTACAGCAACACGTACAATTACAGCGACGGCCTGCAACATGGTTACAACATCGGGACGAGTGCCGTCTACCGCGCCAAGCTGGGCAAGGACGGCCGCACGATCACCGTCGACGGGTCGTTCAGCTATCAGGACAACAAGAACAATTCGAGATCGTGGTCGAACGAGCTGGGCAGCCAGACCGACCGTCCCGAGACGATAGCGGGTTTCGAAGATGATATTCCCTTCGTCTGGGATCCGTCCGCCTACCTCTCGCTTCGCTATCTGCGCAATATGGCGCCATCCTCCTCCACGAGAGTGCGCGGGAATTTCACCTATACGGAACCGGTGGCCAAATACGCACAGGTGAGCCTGCAATACCGCATGTCGTACAACACGCAGGAACGCGATACGCGGACCTATGTTACGGGCAGCGACTTCTCGATCGAGGGACTGTTGCCCGACCTGTCGCTGTCGAACTCCTACCGGAGCGGCTACCTGACGCAGAGCGTCGGTCCGGGCTTCCGCTATGCGAAGGACCGCAGCCGCTTCATCGCCAACGTCTACTACCAGCGCTCGACGCTCGACGGCGAGGTGGTCCGGGGCGAGGCCGAGGAGATCTCGCATTCGTACAACAACGTGACCTACTTCATGATGGGCGAACTGAACATCAACCGTGAGAATACGCTTCGTCTCTTCGTCTCGTCCTATACGGACAGCCCGACGGTCACCGACCTGCAAAGCGTCTACGACGTCTCGGATGCGCAGAACATCTCCCACGGTAACAAGTATCTCCGCCCCTCCTATGCCCATCGGGTGAACTTCCACTACGTGAATTCGAACGTCGAGAAGGGCCGGACCTTCATGTGGATGTTCTCGATGAATACGACGCTGGACTACACGGCAACGCATCTGGTGCAGAACCCCGGAAAGCTCGACATCGAAGGCAAGGAATACACTCCGCTCTACTACTCGACGACGACGAACCTCGACGGTTATTGGAAGTTGCGTACGCATTTGAGCTACGGACTTCCGGTCGGGTTCCTGAAATCGAACTTCAACATCATGGCGGGTGTCACCTACACCAAGACGCCGAGCATGCTGGGCGGTACGGTGGACCCGGCGACGGGGCTGATTTCGGGCGGCGAGCGGAACGATGCGGAGAATCTGGGCTACGACTTCCGGGCCGTGCTGGGCAGCAACATTTCGGAGAACGTCGACTTCACGCTCTCGTGGAACGGAACCTACAACGAGGCGACCAACTCGATGGATACGTCGAAGGCGAAGAACCGCTATTTCAACCACACGGCACAGGGCAACCTGAAACTGGTCTTCCCGCTGGGCTTCACGCTGACGGCAAGCGCCGCCTACACGCAGTACCTGGGCTTCACGAACGACTACGAGGAGAGCTACCTGCTGTGCAACGCCTGGCTGGGCAAGAAGATCTTCCGCAACCAGCGGGGCGAGATCATGATCGGAGTGAACGACCTGCTGAACCAGAACAAGGCCTTCGTCCGCACGACGGGCTCGGGCTGGACGCAGAATGCCACGAACAGCGTCATCGGACGTTACTACATGGTGCAGTTTACCTACAACCTGCGGCGTTTCGGCAAGAAGGGCTCGCACAATATCAAGGATTACGAGGGCATGGACCGCTCCTCCCGACGTCCGGGTCCGGGTGCTCCTCCCCCGCCGATGCACTTCCATTGATGCGGGGTCGCCGCATCGCCAGATACGAAACAGCCGGGTTTTCGACCCGGCTGTTTTTTATGAGTTGTTGCCTGCTTCCCGAAGGAATGGCCTCCGCGCAGAAAGACTTTACTCTTTTTGGCGGAGTTCTCCGGCATCGCGGAGTTCCCGCTGGATGACCTGATGGATGCCGATGCAGGCCAGCCCGCCGTAGACGACCGTGAGGATGACGAGCCATTTGATTTCGGAGAAGACCTCGGCGGTCGAGGCGCCCATGGTCTGGACGCGGATGAATCCGTCGACGCCGTGGCTACTGGGGAGGAGCTGCCCGAGGTTGAAGAGCCAGTCGGGAATCCCTTCGCGGGGATACGACACGCCGCTCAACATCAACACCGGAATCGAGGTCCAGAGCAACAGCAGCAGGGAGTTCTCGCGGTAGCGGAAAAGCGTCGACACGGCGATGCCCAAGGCGATGCAGGCCGACATGTAAACCGTCATGAGGAGCCCCACGGTCCACGGATCGCCGTTCATCGGGAAGTGGAAGATCCGGTAATGGAGCCCGAGAACGTAGGTGCACGTCACGGCGTAGATCAGCGCATAGACCAGCGAGCGTCCGATGACGATCGGGATGGTCGACATGCGGCGGCGTCCCGGTGGGCAGAGTTTGTGGTAGAGCCCGAATTCGCGCCACGTGCCGCCGATCATGCCGATGCCGATGAGCATCGTCTGCTGGATGATGACCATGATGATGGCGGGCATGACGAAGGTTCCGTAGCCGAGATAGGGGTTGAAGAGGTTGTGCGACTGGTAGATGACAGGCTGTGTGGTGGCCTGTGCCTGGGGGATGTTCGCGCCCTTTGCGATCAGCCGCTGGAATTCGACCATGGCGCCGGTCTGTCCGATCGAGGTGACGACCTCCTGGAAGACCTGCCGGTACATGAGGAAGTAGCTGGCGTCGCAGTAGATCGCCACGTTGGCCTGCTCCCCGCCGTAGAGACACCGTTCGTAGTCCGACGGGATGTAGACCACGCCGTAGATCTTGCGGGCATGGAAGAGTTCGCGGGCCTCCTCCATCGAGGTCGGCGTATAGGCGACATAGGTGTTGGGCCCGGCATTGAAGGCGTTGATCAGCGCCCGGCTCGTGGGCGTGCGGCACTCGTCCACGACGCCGATCGGGACGTTGCGCAGCACCTGCGAACCGTAGGCCAGCGAGTAGACCGTGGCGTAGATCAGCAGTGCGAAGACCAGAATCAGAATGACGCCCTTGTCGGTGAAGATCGTGCGGAATTCGTTCCGGATGACGGCGCCGGTCTGGTGCCAGTACGAAGTGATCTGTCTTGAAAATCGGCTCATATCACAACCTCCCCCAGAATTTTTCCTCCGTCGCGACGCGTTTCAGGCGCGGCAGGCAGAGCAGCGGTAAGACAATGAACAGCGCCATGTAGCAGAGGTCGGGCAGCGAATAGACCCACGGGGTTCCGCGCAGCATCTGGTCGACGAAGATGTCGGTGTAGAAGGTGAAGGGGAAGATGCGGCTCACCCACTGCATGGGTTCCCACATGGCCATGACAGGGAATGTAAGGCCCGAGAAGGTGAAGGCCAGCACGGAGTATCCGCCGCCGATCGAGAGCGAGAGACGCAGGTTGGCCAGCAGCGAGACGATGAGCACCGAGATCGACTGGTAGCCGAGGATGAAGAGCAGCGTCCCGACGAGGAGCACCGCGAGGCTTCCGTTCAGGGGCGTTCCGACGATCTTGAAGTTGATGATCATCATCACGAGCGAGACGAGGAACATCACGACGGTGATGGGCAGGACCTTTCCGAGGAGTGCGGCCCGGATCGAACCTCCGGCGGTTTCCACCCAGTCGCGGGCCGTCGCGTTTTTGAGTTCGGTGCCGATGGCGAAGATGGTGGTCATGACGACGAAGATCATCAGCATCATGGGCATGAAGCTCGGGGCGAGGTAATAGCCGTAGTTGATGTGGGGGTTGAAGAGTACGTGCTTGTCGAAGCGCACGGGCATCAGCTGGGCCATGGCCTGATGTTCGGTGAGCCCCTTCTTCATGAGCAGTTGGAGCTGGATGCCGGCCGAGAAGGTCGTCACGGCGGTCTGAATATCCTTCGAGAGGAGGCCGTTGACGGTGATGTTGGTTCCCGAGACGTAGTTTTCCAGATGGGTCTGGGTGTTGGAGAGGATCGACTTCTCGAAGAACGGCGGCACGAGCACCACGGCCACGACCTTTCCCTCGCGCATGAGCCGTTCGCCCTCGGCCATGTCCTGAATGCCGCAGGCAACGAGAGCCGTAGGTGTTTCGTCGATCATCCGGATGACCTTGCGCGAGAGCGTGGTGTTGTCCTGATCGAGTACGGCGATCGGGATGTTGCGGATGGCACCCTGCCCGAAGAGCAGCGCGAAGAACGAGAACGACACCACCGGCAGGACGATCATCAGCACGACATACATCGGCTGACGGGCCAGGCGGGCCGTCTCACGCCGCATGACGGCAAGGGTATGGAGCAGGAAACCGCGCATTTTCTATTGCCGGATTCGTTCCCAGTCGACGAGGACGCTCATGCCGGGGCGCAGGTTTCCGACCGGGGAGACGGGTTTAGCCTTGATGGCGAACGTTCGGATATCGAATCCGCCCTGTGTACGGGTTGCGGCCCAGGTTGCGAAGTCGGCCTGCGGGGCGATGTAGGTCACCTCGAACTCGACGTCGGCATCCAGCGCCGGGACATGCCCGACGAAATGCCGGCCCATGGCGATTCCGGGCAGCAGGGTCTCCTTGATGTTGAAGGTCACCCACAGGTCGCTCATGTCGAGGATCGCGACGACGGGGTATCCGCTGCCGACGAGTTCGCCCTGTTCGGCGATGATCGTCGAGATCTCGCCCGTGACGGGCGAGTAGACCATGGCGTCGCTGATGTAGGACTCGACCTCGCTGACGGCGCCTTCGGCCTGACGCACGCGGGCGGCAGCGGCCTCCTTCTCCTCCTTGCGGGCGCCGTCCGCGGCCATGTCGTACTGGGCCTTTGCGGCGAGGGCCGTGGCCTCCATGGCCTGGTAATTGGCCGTGGCCTCGTCGAGCTTCTGGGCCGGGACGACCCCTTCATTGTAGAGGTTCTGCACCCGCTCATAGGTCTTGCGGGCGAGTTCCAGCCCGGCCTGTGCCTTCTGCCACATGTTCAGCGCGGCTTCGATCTGCTGCACGCGGGCGCCGGCCACGGCGGCCTGATCCAGTGCCGACGCGGCGCTCTTCACGGCTTCGGCCTGTCGGAGCTTGGCGTCCAGTTCGGGGGTCGAGAGCGTGTAGAGCAGCTCGCCCTTCTCGACGCGCTGTCCCTCCTCGACCTTCATGTCGAGAATGCGCCCGGGGACCTTCGACGAAGCCTTGTAGGTCGTGCATTCGACCGTGCCCTGGATCAGCATCGGGGTGCGTTTGTCGAGGTACCAGCTGATCAGGGCCACCGAGAGGATGATGACCGCCGCGGCGGCCACGATTCCGATTACGTTGTTTCGTTTCATATCGCGTGATTGTTATTTTTTGTCGTACAGGATCGGCCGGGCGTCGTTGCGGCGGGCGTAGGCCGGGAACTCCTCGCTGATTCCGGCGGCTTCGAGCAGCTGGGCGAGCAACAGGTCGTAGTTGTAGGCGGCTTGCAGACGCTCGGTGCGCACGCCGGCGAGGTTCAGTTCGGCATCGATCAGATCCGACGACGAACTCATTCCTTCGAGGAATGCGGCGTTCTTCATGCGGAGATACTCTTCGGCGAAGGCCAGCGAGGCGTCGATCGAGGTCATCTGGTTGCGGTAGTTCATCATCTGGTTGTAGAGCTTCTCGACCAGCACGGCGACATCCTGCCCGGCCTTGTTCTGCAACTCGCCGACGCGGCGCACGGTCTGTTTGGCGGCCGAGTACTTGTATTCGCGGTTCAGACCGTCGAAGAGCTTGATGTTGACCCCTACGCCGACGGCCCAGCGGGGCACGAATCCGGCGACCTGGTAGTTGTAGAACGACCCGCCGCCCATGGCGACCACCTGCGGCAGGAAGGCCGAACGCTGGGCGCGCATCCCCTCCTCGGCGAGCTGGCGTTTGAGCGAGACCTGGGTGAGCAGCGGATTGCGGGCCTGCGCGAGATCCTGATAGTAGGCCAGCTCCTCGACCTCGCCGAGCATGAACATCGCCGTGACGGGCAGCCAGTCGTTCTCCTTGCCGAGGGTGTTCGACAGGGCGCTGGCGACGGTTTCGGCCTGCAAGCGGGCGTTGGCCAGTTCGCGTTCGGCCTCGGCCATCTTGAACTCCACGTAGAGGAGTTCGCTCTGGGCGATCATGCCGTTGCGGGCCAGGGCTCGGGCATCTTCAAGGTGGCGTTTCACGCCGTCGACGACCTGCTGGCGCACGGCGACGACCTGCCGGGCGAGCGCCAACCCGAAGTAACGCTCGACGAGCTCCGAGATCAGCGCGTTGCGGGTTTGGTTACCCTGTTCGACGGCGGTTTTCTCGTTGATCTTCGCGGCGCGGTTCGCGGCGTTGATCTTACCGCCCATCCAGATCGGGAGGGTCACCTCGCCGCCGACGAAGCCGAGGCTCCGGTCCTGCAAGGTGAGGAACCAGTCGGCATTCATCATCGGGTTGAGCAGTCCCTGAATTCCTTGCAGGAGCGCCGGATCGGTAATGATTCCGCTACCGAGGATTTTGCCCGTGAGGTCCTTGACAGGGGCTTTCAGGTTGTTGAAGTCGACGCCGATATCCTTTTCCATGTAGGTATACGCGCCCGTGAGGTTGATCTGCGGCATGCGCAGTCCGATGGCGGCGCGGCGCTCCTGTTGGGCGGCACGCTCTTCGTAGGCGGCGGCTTTCAGGGCGGGGTTCTCCGTGAGGGTCACGGCAATGGCCTCTTCGAGCGAGATCATCTGTCCCTGCTGCTGTCCCTGCTGGGCCGAAACCGGAGCTGCGGCCACGGCCGAAGCCAGGACGACGATCGAGAGCATTTTTTTCATCGTGAGGATCCGAAAAATGGTTTGTTTACAAAAATAAGCAAAATCGGACTCGGAAACAAGCGGAAACCGTTGTTTTCGCGTCGTCTCCGGGCCGGGCGGCATCCCGATTCCGTAGTTGTATGATTTCCGGCGGATTGACATGCACACTGCTTTCCGAATGCGGCAAATATATGCAATCTTCGGGCAAAAGCGGCAGAACACCGGCAATTCAGGACAATATTATGCCTTTATGGACACAAATTGCGGCTGTTTATCCTTTCAGGTGGGCGTTTGCTTCGAGGACGCGGCCTGCCAGTTCCGGATAAACGCGCACGTCGACGCCGGCTTCGCGCAGCATCCGGGCGCCCTGGCAGCGGACGAAACAGGCGGGCTCGTAGCAGGCGAAGACCACCCGTGCGAATCCTTGTCGGAGGATCAGCTGCGAGCAGCTTTCGGGTTCGCTGCTGCGCTGCGAGCAGGGCTCCATCGAGGAGTAGATCGCGGCGCCGCGCAGGTCGGCACCGGCATCGAGGGCCTTGCGGACGGCCTCCTGCTCGGCGTGGTGCGTCGGAGAGGTCTCGTGGGTATAGCCGCGGAACGCACGGCCGTCGGGCAGCACGATGACGGCCCCCACGCGGTAACACGATGCGCAGGGCGTGCAGCGGAACCCTTCGCGGACGGCCTCGTCGAGCCGGCGGAGATCCTCCGCCGCGGTATCGGGATGCAGCAGGCAGGTCGTCACCTCCATGCCGCCGAGATGCTCCACCGTGCAGGCGGCTCCCTGCGGCGGTTCGAACCGAAACTGCGCCCCGCCCTTTTCGGGCCCGAGCCGCAGGTGCGGATTGACGGCCCGCCGCACGACATCGGCCAACCCCGCATCGAGGAACATCCGCAGCGTTTCGGCGCCGCCCTCGACGAGCAGATGCCGGATTCCGCGGCGTTCCAGTTCGGTAACGATAAAGGCCGGAGTGATTGAACCGTCGCTTGAAATAACCTCTGCAATTCCTTCTACCCCATCTATTTTCGCCTCCGAAAAGATGTATCGGTCGGCGTCCCCCTCCGTGAAGAAGCGCATCGACGGATCCACCCGCCCCGAACGGGTTACGGTCACCTTCGTCAGATCGGGCCGCAGCCCCGCGGCCGCCCGCCGGGCCCGGACTTCGGGGTCGCGCAGCAACAGCGCCGGATTGTCGCGGCGCAGCGTTCCGGCCCCGACCAGAATGGCGTCGCAGCGGGCCCGCAGGCGGAGCACGGCTTCCCAATCCTCGGGCGTGGAGATCATCAGCCGCCGGTCGGACCGGTCATCGAGGAATCCGTCGGCCGTGGCGGCGAAAGAGAGGGTTATTCGCATCGTTTCAAGGTGAAGAGTGTCACTTCGGGCCAGGCCCCCAACCGCATCGGATAGGCCACGCATCCCGTACCGTCGTTGATGTAGAGTGTATGGCGGCCATCGTCGTAACGACCGCTCCAATGTTCGTAGAGCCAGGCGGCGGGCGACCAGCCGCGCCCCCACGGACGGATCTTGAACTGCATCGCGTGGACGTGTCCCGAAAGGGTCAGGTCGCCGTAGCCGGCCTCCATGACCGGCTTCCAGAGCTGCGGCACGTGGACCAGCGTGATGTTGTAGAGCGAGTCGGGAACCCCGGCGTAGATTTCGGGCAGGTTGTCGGCCGGAAGGTGCCGGTCGTGGCGGCGGTGGCGCAGCTCGGGGTCGAACGAGATGCCCGTCAGCGAGATGCTGTCGGCACCGCGGCGCAGGTAGAGGGTCGTGTCTTCCAGCACCCGCCACCCTATTGCACGCTGTTTCTCCACGACGTTGCGGGCCTCGTCGGCCGCCGGGAAGGCTATCGAATCCCGGATGTAGGTTCCCACGTCGTGGTTGCCCGTCACCGACCACACGGGGCTTTCGATGCGCCGCAGCTGCGACATGGCCCGTTCGTCGAGCTCTGCGGAGCGGATCGTCACCAGGTCACCCGTGAAGAAGACCGCATCGGGATGCAGGGCGTTGATCGTGTCCACCAGCCGGGCCAGTTCACGCTCGGGGTTGACGAGCGTCCCGACGTGGGCGTCCGAGAACTGCACGAAGCGGTAGCCGTCGAACGCCGCGGGAATGCGGTCGGAGCAGATCTCGACGCGGTTCACACGGATGCGTGTACGGCCGAGGGTCGTTCCCCAGAGCAGGAAGAGCGTCAGGGCCCCGGCAAACACGAGTCCCGTGCGGCGCAGCCCCGCGAAGTGGAAGAGGTAGTAGAGCATCCGCGGCAGGACGGTCACGATCCAGCCCCAGAAGATCCACATGTAGAAGATCATGACGTTGGGCCCGTTGTCGTGGCAGCACAGCCCGGCGATTGCCGAGACCAGCGGCAGCGCATCCGTCGCCAGCGCCCAGAGGATGAACCCACGTTGCGGTGTGGCTCCGCGGCGGCGTTGGCGGTGGAAATGGATCCAGTCGGCGACGAAGGCCAGCAACGTCAGAATGAGTGTCAGTGTAAGAAGCATGGTCGTATCGTATTCATTGCCTGGTTATCGGGCCGCGCGATCATCGGTTCCGGGCATTTTCTCCGTCTCTGCGGAGAGGTCGGCCCGGAGCGTTCCGAGGTCCTGCCCCGAGGGTCGCTGGAAGGCCCGCAGCCCGAATTCGGGAAGCACGGCGAACAGCCGGTCGAACAGATCGTCCTGCACGGCCTCGTAGGTCACCCACTCCGTGCTGCGCGTGAAGCAGTAGACCTCGACCGGCACGCCTTCGGCGGTCGGCTGCAACATCCGGACCATCTGCATCAGGTCGGGATGGATTTCCGGATTCCGCTTCAAGCTCTCCCTTATATAATCCCGGAATACATGCAGATTGACAATCGGTTGCGTCTTCGGTTCCGTATCTGCTGCGATCAGGCCTTTCCGCCGCAGCGACTCCACCTCCGCCGGGGTGCAGGTGTGCACCGAGGCGATGTCGATCAGCAGCGAGCGTTTGATGCGCCGTCCGCCGCTCTCGCGCATCCCGCGCCAGTTGCGGAACGAATCGCTGACCAGCGCATAGGGCGGGATCGTCGTGATCGTCTTGTCGAAATTCTGGATCTTGACCGTCGTCAGCGTCACCTCCGTGACGTATCCGTCGGCGCCGTACTTCTCCATCGTAATCCAGTCCCCGGGGCGCAGCATGTCGTTGGCCGAGAGCTGCACGCCCGCCACCAGTCCCAGGATGCTGTCGCGGAAGATCAGCATCACGATGGCCGCCGAGGCGCCGAGTCCGGCCAGGATCGTCGTCGGATCGCGGCCGATCAGGATGCTCACGATCAGAATCGCACCCACGCAGACGGCCAGCAGCTTGACCATCTGGTAGATTCCCTTCAAGGGACGGTTGCGCAGGGTTTCGTGCTGCGTGGCGATTTCGTGGAGCGTGTCGAGGAAGGCGTTGATCAGCAGCAGTACCGTGACGATCAGGTAGATCAGGCACACCTTCCGGAGCACGCCCAGCAGGAGCGGCAGGTCGTAGAAGACGGCCGCCAGCAGCACGTACCACACCACGGGCGGGATCAGCCGTGCCGCGGCGCGCATCACGCGGTCGCTGAACAGATGGTCGTCCCACGTGGCCTTCGTGCTCCGGCTGATCCGTTGCAGGGCCGGAACGAGCAGGTTCCGGAAGAGTTTCGCCGCCAGCCACGAGACGATCACGATCCCGCCCAGCAGGATGAGTTTCGTCGTCAGGTCGATATGCTCCTTGCTCCATCCGATTCCGGCCAGCCAGCCGGCGATCGGGCCGTTGAGTTCCTCCATGTTTCCGTCAGGGTTGTGCGGGTCGGACGGTGCCGTGTCCGCCGCCGCGCGTGTTTCGGTGCAAAGATACAAAAAGATCCGAAAAGCAGGTCGTCCCGGCCTCTCC
Source organism: Alistipes sp. An66 (assembly GCF_002161445.1). Classification (GTDB taxonomy): domain Bacteria; phylum Bacteroidota; class Bacteroidia; order Bacteroidales; family Rikenellaceae; genus Alistipes; species Alistipes cottocaccae. The sequence goes on along the minus strand of NZ_NFHT01000005.1, from coordinate 147,811 downwards.
GGCGGACCGTTCCGCAACGAAAAAGACGGCCCCCGCAAATGGGGACCGTCTTCGGAAAGATCCGCGGCGGGGATCAGAAGCTGTATTGCAGCATCATCTGGATGCGGTTGGCGTGGCCGTCGGCGTTGTTCATGTTCTCGCGCGTACCGTAGAGGTATTCGGCGGCGATGCGGCAGCGGGGGCTCAACCCGTAGAAGATGTTGCCGAAGATGTACTGGCCTTTCTTGTACTCGTCGGGGGCGTAGTAGCCGTGGTTCTTCTCGACGTTGACCTGCGAGTAGCCGCCCGAGACGAACAGGCGCGGCGAGAGGTTGAACTGTGCGGCGGCCTGCCAGCCCCACATCGGCATGGTCTGGATCTTCGCGGGGTTCTCCGGATCGGGCGTGAAGTCGAGACCCGAACCCGTGAGGTCCTGAATGTAGGGGGTGATGCCCTCGCCGTAGACGCCGTTCATGAAGAGGCGCAGCCAGCGGAAAGCCTTGATCGTGCCGCTGAACTGGGCGCCCCAGCCCAGCAGCGAGGTGTTGTTGCCCGTGCGCATGTTGTGCAGGTACATGTTGCGGATGACGCCCGAAGCGCGGATGTGGCTCTCGCGGTTGGGGCCCCAGGCGAATTGCAGGTAGGCCGGGAAGTCCGGAATGCGCTGCTTGACCGGTGCGAAGTAGTCGTTGTAGGTGCCGCTGACCTCGGGCATCTCGGCGGCGATGCCGAACGTCATCTTGTCGCGGGCGAACGACACCTCGTAGCGGATCATCGTCGCGAAGTTGAAGTTATAGGCGTTCGGGCCCTGGAAGTCGATGGTCGTCGGAGCGGCCGAGAGGTCGCAGAAGGTCGTCACGTCGCGGCCCAGCGTGAAGCCCAGCAGCGACACGTAGGCCGAACGGATGCGCGGCGTATAGCTGCCCGGCGCTCCGCCCCGGAAGTCGGCATCCATGTAGACGACCACGCGGCCCAGCATGTCGCTGTTGGTGATCGCCTTGAAGAAGAGCCGCGACGTCGAGGCGTCCATGAACATCTGCTTGTGCGTGTCGTAGGTCGCCGGGATCGGGATGTCGTAGGGCACGAAATCCAGATTGTCGGAGATGCCGCCGAGGTCGACACCGGCGCGCATCTGTACGAAACCGCCCATGGCCAGCGAGAAGCGGTTGTTCTTCGTCGTGAAGATGAACTGCGGTTTTTCGGTCTGCTGGAACCCGAAGCGGTGCGTGTCGAGGTAGTCCTGGATGGCGTTGTCCATGGCCAGGTTGTTGAGCGCCACGGCCTGCTGCACGGCCTGCGGCGAATAATAAATGGTGTCGGTCTGATGCAGCGAGATCAGATAGACCGTCGGCGAATAGTCGCTGCGCATGGCCTTGCGTTCGTAACGCTGGGCCGACGCGGTGCCCGCAAGAAGCAGGGCGACAAGAAGAAGTCGAAATGTTTTCATAATTAAAATAAAGGTTTGGTTCCGTGAAACATTCTTTCTATTTTTCAGTAACTTGACATTCACCGGGCTGTGGAGCAAGTTGTATGCCAAAGAAATTCCGCGGAAACGGAAATTTTCGCTATCTTTGGCCGGATCGGAATCCGCGATGTCGGGTTGAAAAACAAAGTTTTTTCGTTTGCTCCGGCACGCTTCTTTCCGTATCTTTGAGCGGGCCGAACGGCACGGATCCGGCCCCGAAAACATTTGCGGATATGGAATTTCTTGCACAATACAATCTGACGGGAATCGTCATCGGCCTCGCCACGTTCCTCATCATCGGGCTGTTCCACCCGCTGGTCATCCGGGGGGAATACTATTTCGGAGTGCGGATCTGGTGGGTGTTCCTCGTGATGGGTCTCGCGGCGATCGCCGGGTCGATCGCCGTGCGGCATGTGCTCTGGTCGACGCTGCTGGCCGTCTGGGGCGCCTCGTCGCTGTGGAGCATTGGCGAGCTGTTCGAACAGCGCAAGCGTGTCGCCCGGGGCTGGTTCCCGAAGAACCCTGCGCGCAAATATCCCGATACTCCGAAATCCCCGAAGTGATGACCCGGATCCTGAAATCCCGCTGTTCCCGCGTGCTGTTGGCTCTCCTGCTGGCCGCCACGTGCTGCACGCCCGCCGGGCGCCGCACCCTCCCCGACTCTCCCGCTCCGGACGGCTGGTCGGGTCCGGGCCGCGTGCCGCCGCCCCAACGCATCCGGATGTGGTTCGGCGGCGACGTCATGCAGCACCTCCCGCAGGTCGAGGCGGCCCGCAGCGGCGAGGGGTTCGACTATGGCCCCGTTTTTGCGGCACTGGCTCCGCGGATGCAGTCCGCCGATCTCGCGGTCGTGAACCTCGAAACCACGCTCACGCGCAGCAAACGCTATACGGGTTATCCGCTGTTCCGTTCGCCGGTGGCGCTCGCCGACGCCCTGCGCGATGCCGGGGTCGACGTCGCGGTGCTGGCCAACAACCACTGCTGCGACGGCGGTGCCGAGGGAATCCGCACGAGCATCGAGGAGTTGGACCGCTGCGGAATCCGCCATACGGGCGTCTTCGCCGACAGCGCCGACTACCGCCGCAACCACCCGCTCCTCCTCACCCGGAACGGCGTGCGGCTGGCCCTGCTGAACTACACTTACGGCACCAACGGCATGCCCGTCCCGCAGGGGATGATCGTCAACCGGATCGACACCGTGCGGATGGCCGCCGATGCGGCTGCGGCGCGGACGGCGGGAGCCGACTTCATCGTCGCCTGCCTGCACTGGGGCAACGAGTACGAACGGCAGACCAATGCCGCGCAGCGCAGTCTGGCAGTCTTTCTGCGGCGTCACGGCGTCGATGTGGTGGTCGGGAGCCATCCCCACGTGGTGCAGCCCTGGGAGGCGGATTCCGCGCACGTGGTGCTCTACTCGCTGGGCAACCTGGTCTCGAACCAGCGGCGACGCTACACCGACGGCGGGCTGGTTGCCGAAGTCGAGGCCTCGCGGCACCCCGAAGGGCGGATGAGCTACGCTTTGGAGGTGACGCCCGTGTGGGTGGCGCTGCCGCGCTACCGCATCCTGCCGCCCGAAGCTGCCGATACGATGGCCCTGCCGGCGGCCTACGGCGTCTTCCGCACCGATGTCGAGGCGATGCGCGGAAGCGGGTATAAGCAATCCGAATAGCGGGATAAAAACTACCGATCGGAAATTTTTGGCGATTTGTGCGGGAAAAGTTTATCTTTGCAGCAGAAACGGAAAACAACACACACTTAAACATTATAAGAGTATGGAAAAGAGCATCAAAGGTACGCGTACCGAACAGAATCTGTTGAAGGCGTTCGCCGGCGAAAGCCAGGCACGGAGCCGTTACGTATTCTTTTCGAGCAAGGCCAGGAAGGAGGGTTACGAGCAGATCGCCGGCGTCTTCGCCGAGACTGCCGAGCAGGAGAAGGAGCATGCCGAGCGTTTCTTCAAGTTCCTCGAGGGCGGCGACGTGGAGATCACGGCCAGCTACCCCACCGGTCCGATCGGCACGACGGCCGAGAACCTGCTGGCTGCGGCCAAAGGTGAGAACGAGGAGTGGGATGTGCTCTACCGCGAATTCGCACAGGTAGCCGACGAGGAGGGCTTTGCCGAGATCGCCGCAGCGTTCCGCATGATCTCGATCGTCGAGGCCGAGCACGAGCGCCGCTATCTGAAACTGTTGAGCCGTCTGACGGACGGGAACTTCTTCAAGCGCGACGGCAAGATCTGGTGGCAGTGCCGCAACTGCGGTTTCATCATCGAGGCCGAGGAGGCTCCGAAGCTCTGCCCGGCGTGCAAGCACCCGCAGGCCTACTTCGAGCCCAAGAAGGAGAACTATTGATCCGCGTTGCCGGCCCGTGGGCCGCAGCGTGCAAGAAGAACCCCGCTTCCGGAAAGGAGCGGGGTTTTCGTGAGATATGGAGGAGGAAAAGGTCTGTCCGGATTTGCATGCCCCCATTCCTCACGCCTCTTCGCCCGGGAACGTCCGGGGTTGTTCCGGCCCCATTTTTGTATGCCTTCCCGCCTCTTTCCGCCCCCTTTCGTAAATATTCGCATCCCGGGAAGGGAAAAATCCGGAAATTCTCCGTATCTTTGGCGGAAAACCGAAAAAATCTCGCTGATAAGGATATGGCAGACGAAAAAATCATCTTCTCGATGGTCGGCGTAAGCAAGACCTTTCCCAACCAGAAACGGGTACTGAACAACATTTACCTCTCGTTCTTCTACGGTGCCAAGATCGGTATCATCGGTCTGAACGGCGCGGGTAAGTCCACGCTCATGAAGATCATCGCCGGAATCGACAGGAACTACGAGGGCGAAGTGGTCTTCTCGCCCGGATACACGGTCGGATACCTCGAACAGGAACCCAAACTGGATGACTCGAAGACCGTGAAGGAGGTCGTCGAGGAGGGCTGCGCCGCAACGGTCGCCCTCCTGAAAGAGTACGAGGAGATCAACATGAAGCTGTGCGAGCCGATGGACGACGACACGATGGCCAAGCTGATCGAGCGTCAGGGCGAGTTGTACGAGCAGATCGACCACGTCAACGGCTGGGAGCTGGACAGCGTGCTGGAACGCGCCATGGATGCCCTGCGCTGTCCCGATCCGGATCAGTCGGTGAAGGTCCTCTCGGGCGGTGAGCGCCGCCGCGTGGCGCTGTGCCGCCTGCTGCTGCAACAGCCCGACGTGCTGCTGCTCGACGAGCCCACGAACCACCTCGACGCCGAGTCGATCGACTGGCTCGAACAGCACCTCCAACAATACAAGGGTACGGTGATCGCCGTGACCCACGACCGCTACTTCCTGGACAACGTCGCCGGATGGATCCTCGAACTGGACCGCGGCGAGGGCATTCCGTGGAAGGGCAACTACTCGGGCTGGCTCGAACAGAAGACCACGCGCATGGCCATGGAGGAGAAGCAGGAGTCGAAACGCCGCAAGACCCTCGAACGCGAGTTGGAGTGGGTGCGCATGTCGCCCTCGGGGCGTCACGCCAAGTCGAAGGCGCGTCTGTCGGCCTACGACAAACTGATGAACGAGGATACGAAGCAGAAGGAGGAGAAGCTCGAAATCTTCATCCCGAACGGTCCGCGTCTGGGCGACGTGGTGATCGAGGCGCACGACGTCTCGAAGGCCTTCGGCGACCGCGTGCTCTACGAGCATCTGGAATTCTCGCTGCCGCCCGCGGGCATCGTGGGCGTGATCGGCCCGAACGGTACGGGCAAGACCACCCTCTTCCGCATGATCATGGGGCTTGACGAGCCGACGAGCGGTTCGTTCCGCGTGGGGCCGACCGTCAAACTGGCCTACGTCGACCAGCAGCACAAGTCGATCGACCCCGAAAAGACGGTCTTTGAGGTGATTTCGGGCGGTACGGACCTCATCACGCTGGGCAACCGGCAGGTCAACGCCCGGGCCTACGTCGCGCGGTTCAACTTCTCGGGCGCCGATCAGGAGAAGAAGTGCGGCATGCTGTCGGGCGGCGAGCGCAACCGCCTGCATCTGGCCCTTGCGCTCAAAGAGGAGGGCAACGTCCTGCTGCTGGACGAGCCGACGAACGACATCGACGTCAACACGCTGCGGGCTTTGGAAGAGGGTCTGGAAAACTTCGCCGGATGCGCCGTGGTGATCTCGCACGACCGCTGGTTCCTGGACCGCATCGCCACGCACATCCTCTCGTTCGAAGGCGACTCGAAGGTGGTCTTCTACCAGGGCTCCTATTCGGAGTACGAGGCGTGGAAGAAGGCACAGGGCGGCGATACGGAACCCCACCGCGTGCGTTACAAGAAATTAATGGCTTGACAGAATGCGTATTGCAGCCTTTTTCCTGCTCTTCCTGGGGCTTTTTTCATGCGGGACGCCGGCAAACCGCCCGGTCGATGCATTTATCTGGGACCAACTCCGCGCCCACGAAGATCCGGATCGTGTGGAACCGGTCGGAACGTGCGATGCCGACGAATTCCTCGCCGCGATGGAACGCTTCCCCTGGCATGAGCAGGCGCGTGAGGCTCGGAGAATCAAGAAAAACTCCCCCACGCTGTCGGTGACGGATTTGAAGACCGACCGTTCGCTTTTCATTTCGGCCGCAGTCGACGACAACGACCGGTTGGGCTATTTCGTCGGATATGTATATCCCGCAGAAGCGGGAATGCGGGCACCGCGCCGCGTGAGCATATATGAGGTCGAACGAATGGATGCGATCCGCGAAATGGTCGTCGTTTTCTTCCGTCGCGACGAGGTTGCCTTGAAGCGCCTGCTCGGGGAGCACCCCAAATACATGGAAGCACGGGATCACGCAGGTTGGGAAAAATACCTGAAAACGAAACAAAAATTTATATAGTATGGCACAGAAACCCTCCATACCCAAAGGTACGCGCGACTTCTCCCCGATGGAGATGATGCGCCGGCAATATATCTTCGACACGGTGAAGCGGGTCTTCCGCACCTATGGCTTCGCGCCGCTGGAAACCCCCGCGATGGAGAACCTCTCGACGCTGCTGGGCAAGTACGGCGACGAGGGCGACAAACTCCTCTTCAAGATTCTCAATTCGGGCGAGTACGCCGCGGGGCTCTCGGACGACGAGGTGCGGCAGGCGTCGAAAATCTGCGAAAAGGGCCTGCGCTACGACCTGACGGTCCCCTTCGCGCGCTACGTCGTGCAGCACCAGGGCGAGCTGACCTTCCCCTTCAAGCGCTATCAGATCCAGCCCGTATGGCGTGCCGACCGCCCGCAGAAGGGCCGTTACCGCGAATTCTACCAGTGCGACGTCGACGTCATCGGCACGCGCTCGCTGCTGTGCGAGGTCGAGCTGGTGGAGATCGTCGAGCGGGTCTTCAAGGCGCTGGGCATCCGCGTGGCGTTGAAGATGAACAACCGCAAGATCCTCTTCGGCATCGCCGAGGCCATCGGCCACGCCGACAAGATGATGGACATCACGGTGGCCATCGACAAGCTGGAAAAGATCGGACTGGACAACGTGAAGGCCGAACTCCGGGAGCGCGGGTTGTCGCAGGAGGCGGTCGACCGGCTTCAACCGATCCTTGAATTAAGCGGAGACAACCATCAAAAACTCAATCAGCTGCGAGAGGTGCTGGCATCTTCGGAAACCGGTCTGAAAGGCATCGACGAGATGGAGATCCTCTTCGGCCACGTCGAACGGCTGGGCATCGACCTTCGGGTGGAGCTCGATCTCTCGCTGGCACGCGGTTTGAACTACTACACCGGGGCGATCTTCGAGGTCAAGGCCCTCGACTTCGCCATCGGCTCGATCTGCGGCGGCGGCCGCTACGACGACCTCACGGGCATCTTCGGCATGCCCAACCTCTCGGGCGTCGGCATCTCGTTCGGCGCCGACCGCATCTACGACGTGATGACCGGGCTCAACCTCTTCCCCGAAGAGGTCAACTGCACGACCCGCGTGCTGTTCACCAACCTCGGAGCCGAGGAGGAGGCCGCCGTCCTGCCGCTGCTGCGCGAAGTGCGCGCACGCGGCATCGCCGCCGAGATCTACCCCGAAGCGGGCAAGATGAAGAAGCAGATGGAGTACGCCAACCGGCGCGGAATCCCCTGTGTGGTGATCGTCGGGTCGCAGGAGCTCGAAGCCGGAGCTGCCACCGTCAAGGAGATGCGCACGGGCGAGCAACGGCAGGTGCCGTTCGCGGAACTCGCGCAAGCGCTGGCCTGACGGCCTGATTCGGGGCTCCGCTTGCGGGGCCCCTTTTCCTTACGACGTTACGACAACCAACAAAGAATGCCATGCGGAAATATCTCATAGCCATCGCTGCGCTCCTGGCCGCTGCGACCCCGGCAAAAGCCCAGGAACTGGAAAACCTGCAACAGTTCCGCAAACTGATGCAGGTCTACCGCTATCTGAACGGTCTCTATGTCGACGAGGTGGAGATGGAACCCGTCGTCGAGGGCGCCATCCGGGGGATGCTCGAAGAGCTGGACCCCCACTCGGCCTACCTCGATGCCGAAGAGATGAAGGGCGTCGAGGAGAGCTTCGACGGTGAATTCAGCGGCATCGGTGTGGAGTTCAACGTGCTGCGCGACACGGTGATCGTCGTCAACACCATCGCCGGAGGCCCCGCCGAACGGGTCGGCGTCAGGGCCAACGACCGCATCGTGCGCATCGACACGCTTCCGGCCGTCGGGATGACCCGCACGGAGGTGCCGAAGCACCTGCGCGGAAAAACCGGCTCGAAGGTCGAAATCGACGTCGTGCGCCACGGGACCCCGGGGCTGCTTCACTTCGTGATCGTGCGCGACCGCATTCCGCTGAACACCGTGGATGCCGCCTACCTGACCCCGGAGGGGATCGGCTACATCAAGGTCAACCGCTTCGGCCGCACCACGATGGAGGAGTTTACGAAAGCGTATCGCGAATTGGGACGTCCCGAAAGGTTGATTCTCGACCTGCGCGGGAACGGCGGCGGATTGTTGGAGCAGGCCATCGGCATGGCCGGGTTCTTCCTGCCGCGCGGTGCGGAGATCGTCTCCACCGAGGGCCGCGCCGTCCCGGCCTCGGTGTTCCGTGCCCCGAGCAACGGCGAAGACCTCAAAGGCCGGCTGGTCGTGCTGATCGACGAGTCGTCGGCCTCGGCGTCGGAGATCGTTGCCGGAGCCATTCAGGACTGGGACCGGGGCGTCGTCATCGGACGTCCCAGCTTCGGGAAGGGACTCGTGCAGCGGCAGATCGGCCTGCCCGACGGCTCCGCCGTGCGGATCACCGTGGCCCGTTACCATACCCCCTCCGGGCGGGTCATCCAGCGTCCGTACGAGAAGGGAAACCGCCGCGAATACTACCTCGACCATCTGCGCCGATACGACGATGCCGTGCGCGACTCGCTCGACGCCGGAGCTCCGGCATTCCGGACACTCCGCAGCGGACGCACGGTCTATGGCGGCGGAGGCATTCGCCCCGACATCGTGATCGAACCCGATACGGCCGGTTATTCGGACTATTACGCCGGTCTGATTCGGCGAGGCGTCGTGACCGAATTTGTCAACGACTGGCTCGACCGTTCGCGCGACAGTCTCGCGCGTCTCTACCCCGCCTTCGAGGCCTTCGACAGCGGATTCGAACCCTCCGACGAGCTGCTCGGTGCCCTCACGCAGCTCGGTACGCAGCGCGGCGTGGTCTTCGACAAGGCGGGATTCGCCGCTTCGCAGCCCATCCTGCGCACCCAGCTCAAAGCCCTTGCCGCACAGCGGCTGTTCGGAACCGGGGCCTATTTCCGCGTCGTGAATCCCCGCCTCGCAACCTCCTACAAACGGGCTGTGGAGCTTCTTTCGGATTGGGAGCGACAGGGAAAACCGCTGTTGGCTCCGAAAAAATAGCCCGGATGTTTGGTGTTTCGTAAACTTTTCCGTATATTCGTATATACAATTCCGACGGACCCCCATGCCCTTCGGAAGTTAACCCAAAAAAAAAGTTACATGTTAGTTCCATCCCCATCACGACGCGACAGTGAGGATTATGGAGATCAGATCCTTTCCAAAGTCGTAAAGGCCGGTCGTCGCACCTATTTCTTCGATGTCAGGGCGACACGCGGCGATGACTGGTTCCTGACCATTACCGAGAGTCGAAAAATTACGGCTGCCGACGGTTCGTCCACCTACGACCGCCATAAGATTTTCCTGTACAAGGAGGATTTTACAAAGTTTGCCGACGGTCTCGCAGAGGTCGTGGAGTTCATCCGCCGCAGCAAGGGAATTTCCGAACCCGCAAAATGAGTATCGTGATTCCGAGAAACGGAAAAGACTCTCCGGCAGTTGTGCCGGAGAGTCTTTTTATTGACCGGCAGGGAGTGCGGAAAAAGTTATCCGCATGCCCGATTTTTCCGTATATTTTCGTATCTTTGTCCCCCGGCGACCCGACCCGATCCCGGCAGGCCGCCGAACAAACGTTGACAAACACATGAACGCTTCCCGCTACATCCTCCTTGCCCTGAAAGGCTGCGCCATGGGAATGGCCGACGTGGTCCCCGGCGTCTCGGGCGGTACGATCGCCTTCATCTCGGGTATCTACGAGGAACTCCTCGACTCGATCCGCAGCGTCGACGCCACGGCGCTCAAACTCCTCCTCAAAGGACGCTTCGCCGACTTCTGGCGCCACATCAACGGCCGATTCCTCCTGTCCGTCCTGGCCGGAATCGCCATCGCCATCTTCTCGCTGGCCCGGCTGATGACCTACCTGCTCACGAACCATCCGATCGCCATCTGGTCGTTCTTCTTCGGGCTGATCATCGCTTCGGCGGTCCTCGTCGCCCGGCAGGTCGGACACTGGAACTGGAAAACCCTGCTCTCCTTTGCGGTCGGAGCCGCAGTCGCCTGGTGGATCACCATCGCAACCCCGGCCGAAACCCCCAACGACTGGTGGTTCGTCATGCTGTCGGGCGCCATCGCCATCTGCGCCATGATCCTCCCGGGCATCTCCGGAGCCTTCATCCTGCTGCTCCTGGGCAAGTATCAGTACATCATGCAGGCCGTCGTGGATCTGAACATCCCCGTCATGGCGATCTTTGTCGTGGGGGTGGCGATCGGCATCATCTCCTTCTCGCACCTGCTGTCGTGGCTCCTCAAACACCGCCACGACCTGACGGTCGCCCTGCTGATGGGTTTCATGGTCGGTTCGCTCAATAAGGTCTGGCCCTGGAAGGAGGTCGTCGAAACCTACGTCGACAGCCACGGAAAGGTCCAGCCGCTGGTCGAGAGCAACATCCTGCCGGGAACCTTCGAGACACTCTACGACAAACCGGCCCTGCTGGCCGAAGCCGTAATCCTCTGCGTGGTGGGATTCCTGACCATCTACGGCATCGAAACCCTGGCCCATTTTATCGCATCCCGGAAAAAAGAGAATTGAACGATGAGAAGGTTCGGATTGATCGGCCGTCCGCTGGGCCATTCGGCCTCGGCGTCCTACTTCACGGAGAAGTTTTCGAAAGAGGGGATAAGCGATTGTGTTTATGCACTTTATGAACTTCCGGGGATCGGGGCGCTGACCGGATTGCTGGAGCAGCATCCGGACCTTTGCGGGCTGAACGTTACGATCCCCTATAAACGCGAGGTGATGGCCTATCTGGACTCCGTGTCGCCCGAAGCGCAGGCCATCGGCGCCGTGAACTGCATCCGCCGCACGCCGGACGGACGTCTGGAAGGCTTCAATACGGACATCATCGGCCTGCGCGAGGCGTTGAGCGAGCTGCTGGGGCTTGCCGAACCGGAGCAGGCGCTGATCCTCGGGACCGGAGGGGCTTCGCAGGCCGTGCAGTATGCGCTGGCCGAGCGCGGCATTCCCTTTGCGCTGGTCTCGCGCGACCCCGCCAAAGGCAACTACACCTATGCCAACCTGCCGTGCGAGGTGGTGGAACAGAGCCGGCTGATCGTCAACGCCTCGCCCGTGGGGACCTACCCCAACGTCACGCAGGCGCCGACGATTCCCTATGCCTACGTCACGCCGGAGCACTACCTGCTGGATCTGGTCTACAATCCGGAGGTGACGCAGTTCCTCGATTACGGGCGTCAGCGCGGTGCCCGCATCCTGAACGGGCATGTGATGTTCGTCGAACAGGCCGAGGCTTCGTGGCGTATCTGGAATGGCGAAGAATTGCTTTAAATAAAATACCTCAAAACAATGAAAAACAAAATCTTGTCAACAACCGTACTGCTCGGTTTTTTTCTTGGGGGGGGGTATCTGCGCAACAGCCGGTAGAACCTCCGCGTTATGACGGAGCCGTCGTCAAGGTCTACGTGACCCGACTGGCGGCCACGGTCGAGGATGTGGCTGTCGAGGAACGTATCCCCGCGGATTCGCTCTCGGAAGAGGTGGCGGTCGCCCTGCGGATCGACACCCTCGGCAATTTTGTGGGGTGGCGCTTCCTGGACAATACCTGCGAAGGGGCCTATCGGCAGGATCTGGAACCCGCCACGCCGCTGACGCGGCAGGTGGTGGAGAAGGCCCTCGACCGGATGACCGGGCGGTGGAGCCCCGCACACCGCGCCGACGGCCGTGCTGTAAACTATGTGCAGCGGCTTCGGTTCCGGGTGCCGCGGCAACGCATCGAACAGCAGGTGAATCCCGATCCGCTGCTCTTCATGGGAGAAATCCCGGGCGAGAATTTTTTCTACTGGGTGACTGACCGCACGGGGTATCGTTCCGACCGCTTCCCGACGACCGGCGGCCGGGTTTATATCCGATTTTATGTCGAGGCCGACGGCCGGGTAACGATCGACGAGGTGCTCCGTTCGCCCGATGACCGGCTGACGAAACGGGTCATCCGGGCCATCCGGCGCAGCGAGGGCAAGTGGACGCCCCGCAAGGTCGACGGCGTGCCGCAACGCACGGCCTACACGTTCCGGGGCAATTTCATCAACGAGTCCCATTGATCCCGGCGGTCGGGGCGGCCGATCGGAGAATCGCCTGCCCGGCAGGATGCTCCGGACGCATTGCCGGCATGGAAAAAGGCTTCACCAGCACGGGTGAAGCCTTTTCGCCTCTTCGTATCGGTCCGTCGCTCCGACAGACGGATTCTCAAAGGGCGGACACCAATCCGACGGCCCGGTTGCGGGTTTGTTTCCCTCCCCCGCACCCGGGGCCTTCGGTCTCCATGTCCGGATTGCAGCCCTTCCCTCCTTCACACTATCTGTGTTGCAGCAGCGTGCGGGCCTTTTCCAGTTCGTCCGCCCGGACGACCACCTGGGCGGGCATCGTGCCGATCGGATAGATGGCCGACATGTATTCGTTGCGGATCGTCGACCAGATTCCGGCGCTGTCGAGCATCGACTTGGCGATCTCGGCCTCCGTTACGGTGTTGTACTCCGCCAATACAACCAATGTGTCGTCTTGCATAACTCGTTCGGTTTTGGTTCGGTATTTAAAGTTAAGCATTTTGTTGATAAAATACAAGAATCCGGCCGTATTTTCTGCATAAATATCGCTATCTTTACATCGCTAAATTTCCCGCGAAATGTCCCAATTCGTACACCTTCACGTACATACGCAATACTCGATTCTCGACGGTCAGGCCAGCATCCCCAAACTCGTCGACAAGGCCATTGCCGACGGACAGCCCGGCATTGCCGTGACCGATCACGGCAATATGTTCGGAATCAAGGAGTTTTACAACTACGTCAAGAAGATCAAGGGAAAATTCAAGGAGAAGGCCGCCGCGTGCGAGGCCCGCATCGCCGCCCTGCGCGACGGATCCGAGACTGCCGCCGACCCCGAAGCCGAAATCGCCCGCTGCGAAAAGGAGCTGGAAGAACTCCGCAGGAAAATGGCCTTCAAGCCCATCATCGGCTGCGAGGTCTATGTCGCGCGCCGGTCGCTCTACGACAAGGAGGGAAAGCCCGACCAGAGCGGTTACCACCTGATCCTGCTGGCCAAGAACCTCAAAGGATACCACAACCTGATCAAGATCGTCTCGAAGGCCTGGACCGAGGGTTTCTACATGCGCCCGCGTACGGACCGCACCGAGATCGAGAAGTATCACGAGGGGCTGATCTGCTGCTCGGCCTGTCTGGCCGGCGAGGTGCCCCGCGCCATCACGGCCAACGACCTCGAAAAGGCCGAGGAGTCCATCCGCTGGCACAAGGCGCTCTTCGGTGAGGACTACTACCTCGAATTGCAGCTGCACAAGGCCACCGTCGAGCGCGCCAACCACGAGGCCTACCCCATGCAGCTGCACGTCAACAAGCACCTGCGGGAACTGGCCGCAAAATACAACGTGCGGATGGTCTGCACGAACGACGTGCACTTCGTCGACGAGGACAATGCCGAAGCCCACGACCGTCTGATCTGCCTCTCGACGGGCAAGGACCTCGACGACCCGAAGCGCATGCTCTACTCCAAGCAGGAGTGGCTCAAAACCACCGCCGAAATGGCGTCGATCTTCGGTGAGTCGGACCCCGAGGCGATGGCCACGACCGTCGACATCTGCAACCAGGTCGAAACCTACTCGATCGACCATGCCCCGATCATGCCCAACTTCGAGATCCCCCGGGAGTTCGGTACCGAAGAGGAGTATCGGAAACGGTTTACGGAGCAGGACCTCTACGACGAATTCACGCGCGACGAAAACGGCAACGTCGTCATGTCCGAGGAGGAGGGGCGCAAGAAGATCGAGAAACTCGGCGGTTACGACAAGCTATACCGCATCAAGTTCGAGGCCGACTACCTCGCCAAGCTCACCATGGAGGGCGCCCACCGCCGCTACGGCGAGCAGCTGACCGAGGAGCAGGAGGAGCGGCTGCGCTTCGAGCTGCACATCATGAAGACGATGGGCTTCCCGGGCTACTTCCTCATCGTGCAGGACTTCATCCGCGCGGCCCGCGAGGAGCTGGACGTCTCGGTGGGCCCGGGGCGTGGTTCGGCGGCCGGATCGGCCGTGGCCTACTGCCTCGGCATCACGCAGATCGACCCCATCGCCTACGACCTGCTGTTCGAGCGTTTCCTCAATCCCGACCGCATCTCGCTGCCGGATATCGACGTCGACTTCGACGACGACGGCCGCGGCCGCGTCCTGAACTGGGTCACCCAGAAGTACGGCAAGGAGAAGGTCGCCCATATCATCACCTACGGCACGATGGCCACCAAACTGTCGATCAAGGATGTGGCCCGCGTGCAGAAACTCGTCCTCTCGGAGTCGGACCGCCTCTGCAAACTCGTCCCCGACAAGACCCCCGACGGCAAGGCCGTGAAGAGCCTCGGCCAGGCCATCGAACTGGTCCCCGAACTGAAAGCCGCCGAGCAGTCGGACAACCCCGTGCTGCGCGACACGATCCGCTATGCCAAGATGCTCGAAGGAAACGTCCGCAATACGGGCGTGCACGCCTGCGGCACGATCATCTGCCGCGACGACATCACCGACTGGGTCCCCGTCTCGACGGCCGACGACAAGGAGACCGGCGAGAAGATGCTCGTCACGCAGTACGAAGGTTCGGTGATCGAGGATACGGGGCTGATCAAGATGGACTTCCTCGGGTTGAAGACCCTCTCGATCATCAAGGATGCCGTGGAGAACATCCGCCAGACGAAGGGCGTGAAGATCGACATCGACGACTTCTCGATCATCAACGACCCCGCGACCTACAAGCTGTACAGCGAGGGCCGCACCGTCGGGACGTTCCAGTTCGAGTCCGCCGGCATGCAGAAGTACCTCCGCGAGCTGCAACCCTCGACCTTCGAGGACCTCATCGCGATGAACGCCCTCTACCGCCCCGGCCCGATGGACTACATCCCGGACTTCATCGCCCGCAAGCACGGCCGAAGCCCCATCGTGTACGACATTCCGATCATGGAGAAGTATCTCAAAGATACTTACGGAATCACGGTCTACCAGGAGCAGGTCATGCTGCTGTCGCGCCTGCTGGCCAACTTCACCCGCGGCGAGTCCGACACGCTGCGCAAGGCCATGGGCAAGAAGCTCAAAGACAAGCTGGACCACCTGAAACCCAAGTTCATCGAGGGCGGCAGGAAGAACGGACACAAACCCGAGGTGCTGGAAAAGATCTGGGCCGACTGGGAGAAGTTCGCCTCCTACGCCTTCAACAAGTCGCACGCCACGTGCTACTCGTGGGTCGCCTACCAGACCGCCTACCTCAAAGCCAACTACCCCTCGGAGTACATGGCCGCGGTGTTGAGCCGAAACCTCACGAACATCGAGCAGCTGACACTCTACATGAACGAGTGCAAGCGCATGGGAATCAGTGTGCTGGGTCCCGACATCAACGAGTCGATGCAGGCCTTCTCGGCCAACCTCTCGGGTGACGTGCGCTTCGGTCTGGCCGCCGTGAAGGGCGTCGGGGCCGCCGCCGTCGAGAGCATCATCGCCGAACGCAAGGCCAACGGCCCGTTCAAGGATATCTACGACTTCGTCGAGCGCGTGAACTACTCGCTCGTCAACCGCAAATGTCTCGAAAATCTCGCCTACGCCGGAGCTTTCGACTCGATCTCCGACTTCGCACGCTGCAAGTATTTCGGCGTGGACTCCCGCGACGCGAGCGGCGCCACCTTCCTCGAACAGCTCATGCGCTACGGGCAGCGTTACCAGAACGAGCAGAACAATGCCCAGCAGAGCCTCTTCGGCGGGGGCGGGCACGTCGACATCCAGCGTCCGGTGATCCCGGCCTGCGCCGATTGGAGCCAGCTCGAAAAACTCACCAAAGAGCGCGAAATGGTCGGACTCTACCTCTCGGCACACCCGCTCGACGACTACAAGATCATCATCGACCACATGTGCAAGACCCAGCTCTCGGAGCTCGAAAACCTCGAAGCATTGAAGGGTCAGGAGATTGCCGTGGCCGGCATGGTCGTCGGCGTGCAGAACCTCATGACCAAGACCGGGAAGCCCTGGGGGCGTTTCAAACTCGAAGATTACAACGGAGCTCACGAATTTGCCCTCTTTGGCAAGGATTATGAGAACTTCCGCAAGTACCTCTTCGCCGACTACTTCCTTTTCGTCCGCGGAAAGGTGCAGCCCAAACCCTACAACGACAAGGAGCTCGAATTCAAAATCGTCTCGATGGTCCAGTTGCAGGAGCTGCGCGACACGATGATCCGCGAGATGAACATCCTGCTGCCCATCGAGGAGCTGACCGAAACGCTGATCCGCGAGCTCTCGGAACGCGTCCGCCGGTCGAAGGGAAACACGCTGCTGCGCGTGAACCTCGTCGACCGCAAGGCGCAGGTCTCGTTGAGCCTCTTCTCGAAGAGCCACAAGATATCGCTCTCGCCCGAACTGGTCGACTATCTGGATGACAACGAAATACACTATTCCATTGCATAACGACGATTTACAATAACAACTCAAAAACACAGAAAAATGGCACTGGCAATCAACAACGAAAATTTTGAAACGCTGATCGCAGGCGATCAGCCCGTAGTGATCGACTTCTGGGCCGAGTGGTGCGGACCCTGCCGCATGATCGCCCCCATCATCGACGAACTGGCCGCCGAGTACGAAGGCCGCGTGGTCATCGGCAAGTGCGACGTCGAGACGAACGACGACATCACGATGAAGTTCGGCGTGCGGAACATCCCGACGATCGTCTTCCTCAAAGGCGGACAGCAGGTCGACAAGCAGGTCGGCGCCTGCTCGAAGGATGCGCTGAAAGCAAAGATCGAAAAACTCCTGTAAGCAATGCTCCGGAGCGTGGACTACTGCGGCCTGCGGGCCGTGGAGTTTTCCAAAGGGGACTATGCGGCGCTGCTGATTCCCGCGATGGGCGCCAACCTCATCCGGCTGGCCGACACGCAGCGCGGCGTCGAGGTGCTGCACACCCCCGCGGCGGAGGAGATCGAGACGTTCCTCCGGCGGCCGCAGATCTTCGGGCTGCCGATCCTCTTCCCGCCCAACCGCATCGCCGACGGACGTTACACGTTCGAGGGGCGGACCTACCGGTACCCGATTACGATCGAAAAGGAGCGCAACTACCACCACGGCATCCTCAAAAGCCAGCCCTTCCAGGTCTCGAAGGCCGTGGAGACGGACGACGAGGTGCTGGTCGAGTGCCGCTACTACGCCAATGCGGGCAGCGACGCCATTTTCCGCGACTTCCCGCACGAGTTCAAGTGCAAGATCGTCTACCGGCTGACGGCCGAGGGTTTGGAGCAGGAGGTGGTCTTCACGAACCGCAGCCGGCAGCGCATGCCGATCGGCGTGGGATTCCACACCCCGCTGCGGATTCCGTTTGCGGGCGGCGTGGCGGACGATTACGTGCTGCGTGCGGCGGTTGGAGAACAGGTTGAATTGAATGGTCGCAATCTTCCGACCGGCAGGAAGTTGCCGCTGACGGAGCAGTTTGCGAAACTGCGCGGCGAAGGACTCCGCGTCACGGGATGCGATCCCATCGAAGCAGGTTTCACGCTGCGCGAGATCGAGGTCGACGGCAAGCCCTATCGCGGGGCTGTGGTCGAGAATCGCCGCACCGGCGTGCGGGTCTTCTACGAGGTGGACGGACAGACCCTCTACTGGACGATCTGGAACAACGGCGGGCAGGTGCCCTACTGCTGTCCCGAACCGCAGTCGTGGGTGACCAACGCCCCGAATGCCGCCGATCCCGAGGCCGAAGGATTCCGGTCGGTGGCGCCCGGCGAGTCGTGGAGCGCGAAATATCGGCTCTACGTCCGTTCATAACCGGGAGGTGTATGGATGGTGCGCAACAGGCTGATTGAAAGTCGGATGTTGCGATTCATATAAAGCGAAGCGGGAGATCCGGACCGGACCTCCCGCTTCGCTTTAAAACGTCTCCTCGAAAACGGTCGCGGAGAGCGCTTTGCGGAGCGTGTCGTGCCGGTCAGGCGACGAGGGCTCCCCGGAGCCGTAGCCGATGAGCAGGATGTTTACCGGCTCGACGTGGTCCGGCAGGCGGAACTCCGCACGCACCGCCTCCGGTTTGAACATGCAGATCCACAGCGTATCTAACCCCAGCGACGCCGCGCAGAGCATCATGTGGTCCGTCACGATCGAGGCGTCGATGTCGCCGATCTTCTTGCCGTCGTATTTCCGGGTCCACACCTCGTCGGTGTCGGCGCAGACGATGATCGCCAGCGGAGCGCCGAAATCCCGCGTGCAGCGCGCCAGGCGCTCCATTCCCTCCTTCGACTGCACGACCACGAGCCGTTGCGGCTGGCGGTTCGCCCCCGTCGGGGCCACACGCCCCGCTTCGAGGATCCGTTCCAACTTTTCGGGTTCGACCTTCCGGTCGCTGTATTGACGGCACGCGTAGCGCCGTTTGGCCAGTGCGAGAAAATCCATACTCTTTATCATTAATCAGCTTTCCGCGAAGATACGCAAAATTCGGCAGGACGGCAAATCCGAGGTCCGCTTTCCCCGGATCGAGATCCCGAAGGCCCGGAAGAAGCCGATCCGCATCCGTCCCGGCGCCGCTTCCGACCCGAAGAAGGCAGGCGCTGTCAGTTGCGACTGACAATCTGGCAGAAAAACAGGGCTGGCACACCGTTTGTTGATCTCCGGGGCAGAAAAATAGCAAAACAAAATACACTTGAACTATGAAAAACGGTAAAATCGGGGTTACGACAGAGAACATCTTCCCTGTCATCAAGAAATTCCTCTATTCGGACCATGAGATTTTTCTCCGCGAGCTGATCTCCAACGCCGTGGATGCCACCCAGAAACTGAAAACCCTCTCGGCGAAGGGCGTGATGAAGGGCGAGTTGGGCGACCTGACGATCCATGTCGCCGTAGACCCTGCGGCCCGCACGCTCACCGTCACCGACCGCGGAATCGGTATGACCGCCGAGGAGCTCGACAAGTATATCAACCAGATCGCCTTCTCCGGAGCCGAGGAGTTCATGGAGAAATACAAGGACCAGGCCATCATCGGGCACTTCGGACTGGGATTCTACTCGGCCTTCATGGTTGCCGACCGGGTCGAGATCTTCACCCGTTCGTGGCAGGAGGGCGCAAAGACCGTGCATTGGAGTTGCAGCGGAACCCCCGAGTTCGAAATGGAGGAGACCGACGAGGCCCATGACCGCGGCTCGACCGTCGTGCTCCACCTCGCCGAGGATACCAAGGAGTATGCCGAGGAGTCGAAGGTCTCGGAGCTGCTGAAAAAGTACTGCCGCTTCCTCCCCGTGCCCATCGCCTTCGGAAAGGTCAAGGAGTGGAAGGACGGCAAGTACGTCGATACCGATAAGGACAACGTCATCAACGACGTCGACCCGTTGTGGACCCGCAAGCCGTCGGAGATCACCGAGGAGCAGTACAAGGAGTTCTACCGCGAACTATACCCGTTGAGCGACGAACCCCTCTTCTCGATCCATCTGAACATCGACTACCCGTTCCACCTGACCGGCATCCTCTACTTCCCGAAGATCCACAACAACTTCGAAATCCAGCGCAACAAGATCCAGCTCTACTGCAACCAGGTCTACGTCACGGATCAGGTCGAGGGCATCGTCCCCGAGTACCTGACGCTGCTCCACGGCGTGATCGACTCGCCGGACATCCCGCTGAACGTCTCGCGCAGCTATCTCCAAAGCGATGCCAACGTCAAGAAGATCTCGAACTACATCACCCGCAAGGTCGCGGACCGTTTGCAGGAGCTCTTCAACACGATGCGCCCCGACTACGAGTCGAAGTGGGACAACCTGAAAATCTTCATCCAGTACGGCATCCTCACCGACGAGAAGTTTGCCGAAAAGGCCTCGGACTTCATGCTCTGGAAGAACGTCGAAGGCAAGTACTTCACCCCGAAGGAGTACACCGGGAAGGTCCGGGAGAACCAGACCGACAAGAACAAGACCGTCGTCTTCCTCTATGTGGATGATCCCGTCGAGAAGTACACCTCGCTCGAAGCCGCCAAGGCCAAGGGCTACGACGTGCTCGTCATGGACGGACAGCTCGACAGCCACTACATCAACTGGTATGAGTCGAAGAACAAGGACGTGCGCTTCGTGCGCGTCGACAGCGACGTGATCGACAAGTTGATCCAGAAGGAGGACAGCATCAAGATGTCGCTCACCGAGGCCCAGCAGGAGCTGCTCATGCCGGTCTTCGAGAGCCAGATGCCCAAGGATGAGAAGATCCACTACAACATCTCGTTCGAA
This sequence comes from Alistipes sp. An66, assembly GCF_002161445.1. Lineage (GTDB taxonomy): Bacteria > Bacteroidota > Bacteroidia > Bacteroidales > Rikenellaceae > Alistipes > Alistipes cottocaccae. The sequence continues at coordinate 127,281 of NZ_NFHT01000005.1, read as the reverse complement.
GCCATGTCGCCCGACGAGGCCCCGGTGGTCATCACGCAGAACGAGTTCATGCGCCGCATGAAGGAGATGGCCCAGATGGGCGGCGGAGGCATGAGCCAGTTCTACGGCCAGATGCCCGACAACTTCACCATCGCGGTGAACGGCAACCACCCCATCGTCATCGACATTCTTGCCGACGTCGAGAAGGCCTACGGCGACAAGTTGAAGACCATGACCAAGAAGATCGACGCCGCGGTGGCCGAGGAGAAGCGCTTCGAGGAGGTTACGAAGGAGAAGAAGGAGGCCGACCTCACGCCCGAGGAGAAATCCATGCGCGAGGAGTTGTCGAAGAAGGTCGTCACGCTGCGCGACGAGCGCAACGAGCGCCTGCGCCAGATCGGCGGCGAGAACAGGCTCGTCAAGCAGATCATCGACCTGGCGCTCCTGACCAACGGCATGTTGAAGGGCAAGAACCTCACGGATTTCATCCAGCGCTCGATCTCGCTCATCGAGAAGTAGCCGTGCGGCGACCCGGCAGCCCGCACGGGTGCACGGGCCCTTCGCAGGCGCATAAACGAAGAGACGCCCCGATAACCGGGGCGTCTCTTTTTCATCTCCGGGCAGGCCGTAGCCGTTCTCCGCGGTCCGGTTCCGGACCCTTACTCGGCCGGGATGTCTCTTTGCCGTCTGGACCGGGCCGTTGTCTCTCTTTCCGCGCTCCGGGACCGGGCGTCACTCGGCCGGCTCCTCCGTCCAGCGGCTCCGCAGCAGGTCCAGGAACCACTCCGGGCAGCGGCACGGACGCCGCGTATCGCTGTGGATGAACCCTAACTGCGTCATCCCCGTATTGATCAGTTCCCCCTTCTCGTTGTAGATCTCGTAGAAGAAGTTGATCCGCGTCGAGGGGATCTCCTTCAAGATGATCCGCACCGTCAGCAACTCGTCGAAATAGGCCGGCTTTCGGTACTTCGACTGCACCTCAAGGATCGGCATCATGATCCCCCGCCGTTCGACCTCCGCGAACGACATGCCCAGCTCGCGCAGCAGCTCGCTCCGCGCCGCTTCGTAGTAGCAGATATAATTCGAGTGGTGGCAGATCGCCATCTGGTCGGTATGCTTGTACCAGACCCGGATCTTACAGTCGTGGCTTACCATAATTATTCGGTTTTTATTGATTTTTCAAGACTCTGTTTGACACGCTCCGCATCCCTTGCTCCCCTCCGACCCCTCTCCGGCCTGTCCGGAAGGCTCCGGGACGAATCGAGAATCCGACAAGGGATGCCCTGCGAGGTGTTCGGCCGTGGCCCGGTCGCCCGCTTCCAGCAGGCGGCGGATCACCGTCGAGCTGACCCGTACGCCATCGACCGTGCACGGCCCCACGCGCACGACCCGCAGCCGCGACGCCACTTCCGGGGCATCGCACGCCACGCCGTCGTGTCCGAAGCGGTGGTTGTAGCCCGCGACCAGTGTCTCGGCGCCCACGCGGCCGATCAGGCAGCGTTCGACGAACTCCCGGCCCGAAAGGGCGCTGAACGCCCGGTCGAACGGGATCACGATCACGTTGTCCACGCCCAGCTCCGCCAGCAGGGCGACCTTCTCCTCAAAGGTCGTCAGCAGCCGCAACCCTTCGGCCCGGCCCAGCGTGATGCGCGGGTGCGGTTCGAAGGTCAGCACGACACTCTCCCCGCCGACGGCCCGCGCCTCGGCGACGAGCCGGCCGATCAGCGCCCGGTGTCCCCGGTGCACGCCGTCGAACGACCCGACCGTAACCGCCGGACGAATAAAATGCGGAAGATCCTCGAATCCCTGGAATACCTTCATGGCACGCGCAACATATCGTCTCCAATTCATCACCGCCTGGCTCTTATCTCCTCCGCGCGGCGTACCCGCTTGGCTGCATCGCTTCGGCACGGCGGCCGCAGAACTCGTTCGTCCCTTGCATCTGCACTCCCTCCCGCAATGTCACGAATTGGCGTTGTTGTCGTTCTCCTTGACGAAATAGGCCACCTTTTCCAGCAGCGTCGTGATGTCGTAGTTCTCCACGACGATTCCCTGCGGGAAGTTCAACGGTGTGGAGGTGAAGTTCAGCACCCCCTTGATTCCGGCGTTGATGATCGGAAGCACGAGCGTCGGAGCCACCTTCGTCGGCGACGAGACGATCACGATCGAAATATCCTTGTCCTCGACCACCGCCTCGAACGTATCCATGTGGTAGCACGGAATCCCGTCGATCGTCTTGCCCACCTTCTCCGGGTCGACGTCGAAGGCCGCCGTGATTTTCAGTTTCAGCCCCTTGCCGTTGAAATATTTCGTGATGGCCTGACCCAGGTGGCCCATGCCCAGCACCGCAATGTTCATCGGCGAGGGACTGTCGAGAATGTTGCTGATGTACTCGATGAGCACCTGCACGTCGTAGCCCTTCTTCGTGTCGCTCGAAAACCCGATCAGCATCAGGTCGCGGCGCACCTGCACGGCCGTGATGCCGTGGATGCCCGCCAGCACGTGCGAGAAGACGTGCGTGATGCCCTGACGGTGGCACGAAAGCAGCGTCCGCCGGTATTCGCTCAACCGTTCGATCGTCTTTTCGGGAATCGTATTCGTCAGTGATGCCATGATTATTCGATCGTTATCGTGAAATCCTTGTGGTAGTTCACCCGCGTCCAGTTGTGGTTCACGTGGTTCGCGCGCCCCTCGGGTCGGCTGAACAGATAGGTGGTCTGCAACGGCGTGAAACGGCGGTCTTCGAGGTCGTACTCGATATCGCCGTACATCGCCGGAGCAAAGATCATCGCCGTGTCGTAACCCCGGTAGGAGAAGAGCGTCGGCAAAATCCCGAACGACCGCAGGTAGGCGCTGTCAAAAGCCTTCACCCGCTCCGAATCCCGTTTGGCGTGGTAGGTCGAGATGAAGACCACGCGGTCCTTGAAGAAGATCGCCCGGTCGAGGTTGTTGTAACGGTTCCAGCGGGCGTTGCCCAGCACCGTGAAGCGCGGCGCCGTGCGTCCGCGCGACGTGATGCTCGTGTCGGCCGAGGCCAGCGCCGCCAGAATGCGGTCCACGTCCACCTCGTTGTCCGACAGGATCACGAAGACATTCTCCGCATCGTTTTCCAGCAACGGCGTCAGGTCGCTCGGGCTGTTCGCACCCCGCGACGACGGATGCTCATATTTATACGTGTAGCGCGTATAGCTGCGGTCGCCCAGCAACGCGAGGATCTCCCGTTCGAACTCCTTGTCCGTGGTCGCCGTACAGATCAGCGTCACGCGCTTGCCGTCGCCCACCAGATCCTCCACCTTCTCATACTTCCGGGCCGGGTCCGGGGCCAGCTGGAACAGCACGTCGCTGTTCGTCCGTTCGATATTCGCCAGCGGAGAGACCACCGGGATCCCCCGCTCCTCGGCAAAGCGTACCACCTCGCCGAGCCCCTCCTCGTAGACCGGACCCACAACCAGATCCGACTGCCGGAACGCCTCGTCCGCAACGATCTCCCGGATCCGGGCCGTATCGCGGGCCGTGTTGTAGAGATTCACGTTCACCGAGATCCCCGACGTGCGTTTCACGCTGTCCAGGCCCAGCAGAAAGCCCTGATAGAAATCCAGATAGTTGTCGTTCGGCTGTCCGTTGACGGCCAGCGGCAGCAGAACCGCGATGTCGAGCGTCTCGCTGCGCCGCAGGGACCGGAACTCAACCTGCTTCGTCTCCCGGGATTCCGGATGCACGCCCGGCAGGCTGTCGGCCGCAGCCACCTCCGGCTGTGTCTCCCGTCCTCCTGGCACCACGATCATCGCTCCGGCTTTCAGATCCGCGGGTTGCAGACCCTTGTTGAGCCGGCTCAACTCCTCCTCCGTAATGCCGAAGCGGCGCGAGAGCGAATAGAACGTCTCGCCCGGGCGTACGATATGGTACGACGTCCCGGCATCGGCCACACTGTTCAGCGACTGCCTGTACTCCTCCCACTGCTGCTGCGTCCCCGCCTCGTCCTCCGAGCCGATCTGCTTCTTCCGGATCAGGATCCGCTCCCCGAGGCGCATGTGCAGCGGGTCGAGGTTCGGGTTGTCATCCAGCAGCGTCTTCACCGGGATCTCGTACTGACGCGAAATGGCATAGAGCGTCTCGCCCTTCGCCACGTAGTGGAAATCGAACGTCTTGCGCAGCTTCCGGTCCGATTTGAGCTCCGGAGCCTCGGCCACGAACGGAATCCGGATGTTCTCGTCGGCTTTCAGCCCACGGGCGATCGACGGATTGTTCTCCACAATGACCTGCTCACCCACACCGTAGGTCTTCGAAAGACCGTAAAGCGTCTCGCCCGTGCGGACCGTGTGGATGTAGTATTTGGCACCGTTGATGTAGACGATCGTCCCGGACTTCCCGCCCGCAAGAGCCGAAAGTCCCCACACAAGCGTCAGGAGAGTGGCACAGAGTCGTTTCATCGCTGTCTATTTCTGCATTTTGTCCCGCATCCGGATTTCGGTGATCACCCGCTTCGTGTAGAGCGGGAAGTCGCCGTTCATCATCCATGCGTAGTAGCTCGGCTCGATGCGGAAGATCTCCGCCACGGAGCGCCCCTTGTACTTGCCGAAGCCGAAGACCTCCTCCCCCTTTTCGTTGTAGAGGATTCGTCCGGCGTAGTCGGCCGTTTCGCCGCGGCTCGAAAATTCGGCCAGCTTGTCAACGTCGTTTTCCAGGTCGCCGTAGCGGTCCAGCTGCGCTTGCAGCACCTCGTAGGTCGCACGCGTGTCGGCCGCCGCCGAGTGTGCGTCGTCGAGATCCTTGTCGCAGTAGAACTTGTAGGCCGCCACCAGCGTGCGCTGCTCCTTCTTGTGGAAGATGTTCTGCACGTCCACGAACTTCCGGCGTTTGAGGTCCACATCCACGCCCGCACGCAGAAACTCCTCGACCAGCACCGGAAGGTCGAAGCGGTTCGAATTGAACCCTCCGAAATCGCACCCCCGGATGAACTGTTCGAGCGACTTGGCCACCTGCGCGAACGTCGGGCAATCCTTCACGTCGTCGTCCGTGATGCCGTGCACGGCCGTCGCCTCCGCCGGGATGGGCATACCCGGATTGAGCCGCCGCGTCTTCGTGATCTCCTCGCCGTCGGGCATCACCTTGATCATCGAGATCTCCACGATCCGGTCCCGTGCCGTATCGACTCCCGTGGTTTCCAGGTCGAAGAAGACGATCGGGCGTTTGAGGTTCAGCTTCATGTCGCGAACCCTTATGCGTTGATCATCATCGGCATGAGCAGCATCAGCGTCGAGCTCGTCTGCTTGTCATCGCAAACCGGCTTGAAGACCCCGGCGCGCGTCGAGTCGGCCAGTTCGATCACCACCGTCGGTGTGTCCATGTTCGAGAGAATCTCCACCAGGAACGTCGACTTGAAGCCGATCGAGATGGGCTGCCCGTCATAGCTGCACGAGATCGTCTCGTTGGCCGACACCGAGAAGTCGATGTCCTGTGCCGTGAGGTTGATCCGGTTGTCGGCGATGTCCATGCGGATGAGGTTCGTCGTGGGGTTCGAGCAGACCGCCACGCGCTTGATGCCGTTCACCAGCTCGATGCGGTCCACGAGCACCTTGTTGGGATTGTTCGCCGGGATGACGGCGTTGTAGTTCGGGTAGTTGCCCTCGATCAGGCGGCACACCAGCGTATGGCTTTTGAGCTTGAAGAGCGCGTTTTTCGAGTCGAAAGCCATCTCGATCGCGTCGTCCTCTTTCAGCAGCACCGATTTGAGCAGGTTCGCCGGCTTCTTCGGCAGGATGAACGACGCCGCAACCTCGTTCTCGCTCTCCGATTCGTACTTCACCAGTTTGTGGGCGTCCGTGCCGACGAATGTCAGCGCTCCGGGCGCCAGGTTGATGTAGATGCCGTTCATCACGGGGCGCAGCTCGTCGTCCGCCGTGGCGAAGATCGTCTTGTTGATGCCGTTCACCAGCGTGTCGACATCCATCCGGAGTTCCTTGCGCTCGGCGCTCAACTGCGGCACGGCCGGGTAGCTCACGGCACTCGCCCCGGGAATCGAGAGCGAGCCGCTCTTCCAGTTGATCCGGATCTCCCAGTTCTTGTCGTTGACGTCGATCGTCAGCGGAAGCTCCGGGAACTCCTTCAACGAGTCGAGCATCAGTTTGGCCGGAGCGGCGATCGTACCCTCGCTCTCGACGCTCTCGACGTCGATCTGGCCGACGAGCGTCGTTTCGAGGTCCGACGTCGTAACTTTCAGGGTATTGCCGTTGAGCTCCATGAGGAAGTAATCCAGAATGGGCAGCGTGTTTTTATTACTGATCACCTTGCCGGTCGTCGCCAGAAGCGACAGCAGCGCCGAACTTGATACGGAAAATTTCATAGTTGCTTGTGTAATTTATATATAATGTTCTTGTTCATGTTTCTCTCCGGAAGGAGGGTTTCCCGGCTTCCGAAGCGGGATTCAAAGGTCAGTCCAGCGTCGCCAGCTTGTCGAGCGCCGTGGCGATCATCCGCTTCACGTGGGGTTTATAGTCGGTGTTGGCCTCGTGGGCGATGCGCTGGGCGATGATCGTGCAGATCGTCGCGGCACGGTGGCCCATCAGCGCCGCCAGCCCGGCCAGCGCCGAGCCCTCCATCTCGAAGTTCGTGATGCGGCGGCCTTCGAAATCGAACGACTCGATCTTCTCGTTCAGGTGCACGTCGTGGGGTTCGAGGCGTACCCAGCGGCCCTGCGGAGCGTAGAAGCCCGGAGCGGCGATGGTGATCCCCTCGCGCGTCACGTCGCGGAAGTGTTCGAAAAGACGTGCGTCGGCATTCACGAAGTAGGGGCGCGGCATCTTCTCGTACCATCCCGTATGGCGGACAAAGGCCTCTTCCAGCGCCAGGTCGCAGACCCTGTCGCGGCCCTTGTAGTAGCTCAACAGGCCGTCGAAGCCGCACGACGTGCGCGAGAAGACGAACTCCCCGACGCGGATGTCGGGCTGGATGGCCCCCGAGGTCCCCAACCGCACGAGCGTCAGCTGCCGTTTTTCGGCCTTCTCCTGCCGCGTGGCGAAGTCCACGTTGACCAGTGCGTCGAGCTCCGTGACGCAGATATCGATGTTGCCGATGCCGATGCCCGTCGAGAGCACGGTCATGCGTTTGCCGCGGTAGCTGCCCGTCACGGTCCGGAACTCGCGGTTCGAGACCTCGCACTCCCGCGTGTCGAAATGCTCCGCCACGAGGGCCACACGACCGGGGTCGCCGACCAGAATCACCGTGTCGGCCAGCTGGTCGGGACGCAGGTGAAGGTGAAAAATCGAACCGTCGTCGTTGATAATCAATTCGGAAGCCGGAATCGTCCTCATAAATTGTTGCTTTTAAATTTCCATAATTGGCATAAAAGTAATATATTTACCTCGAATATCAAAACTTCGCCGCGAATTTTTATTCTTGTAAAATACCCATAAAACCTAACGTAACATGACGCTTATCAAATCCATTTCGGGCATCCGCGGAACCATCGGAGGCCCCTCGGGCGAGAACCTCACCCCGCTCGATATCGTGAAATTCACCACGGCCTACACCCGCCTGATCGCAAGCCGCAACCCGGGCAAAAAACTCACCATCGTCATCGGCCGCGACGCCCGCCTCTCGGGCGAACTGGTCATGGACCTGGTCGAGGGTACGCTGCTCGCCTGCGGCGCCGACGTCATCAACGTGGGGCTCTGCACCACGCCCGGAACCGAAATGGCCGTCATCACCCGCAAGGCCGACGGCGGAATCATCCTCACCGCCTCGCACAACCCCCGCCAGTGGAACGCGCTCAAACTCCTGAATGCCCGCGGCGAATTCCTCTCCGATGCCGAAGGGAAACAGGTGTTGGCCCTGGCCGAGGACGAATCCTTCGAATACCCCGCAATCGACGGAATCGGGCATGTCATCGCCCGCGAGGATTTCAACGACGAGCACATCCGTCAGGTGCTGGCCCTGCCCCTCGTGGACGCCGAGGCCGTGCGCAAGCGCCATTTCAAGGTCGTCATCGACGCCGTGAACTCCGTGGGCGGCATCGTCATGCCGAAGCTCCTGCGCGAACTGGGCTGCGAGGTCGTCGAACTCAACTGCGACCCCACGGGCGAATTCGCCCACAACCCCGAACCCCTGCCGCAGAACCTTACGGAGATCTCGGAGGTCATCGTCCGCGAAAAGGCCGATCTGGGCGTCGTGGTCGATCCCGATGTCGACCGGCTGGCCTTCGTCTCGGAGGACGGCTCGATGTTCGTCGAGGAGTACACGCTCGTAGCCGTGGCCGACTACATCCTCTCGCAGAACCCCGGCGGCGTGACCGTCTCGAATCTCTCCTCGTCGCGCGCCCTGCGCGACGTCACGGAGCGTCACGGCGGCAAATATTACGCCTCGGCCGTGGGTGAGGTCAACGTCACCACCAAGATGAAGGAGGTCGGCGCCGTGATCGGCGGCGAAGGAAACGGCGGGGTCATCTACCCCGGACTCCACTACGGCCGCGACGCCCTGGTCGGCACGGCACTCTTCCTGACGTGGCTCGCCAGGAAGGGCATGACCATGACCCAGCTGCGCGCAACCTATCCGGCATACTACGCCTCGAAGAACAAGATCGAGCTGACGCCGGCCATCGACGTGGATAAAGTACTGCGTGAGGTAAAGGCCCGCTATGCCAATGAGAACGTGAACGATATAGACGGCGTGAAGATCGACTTCCCGGAGAACTGGGTACACCTCCGCAAGTCGAATACCGAGCCGATCATCCGCGTCTACACCGAGGCCAAGTCGATGGAGGAGGCCGACGCGCTGGCAGAGCGTTTCATCGCCGAGATCAAGGCCATCTGCAACCTTTGACCGCCATGAGAAGATACCTGTTGATCCTTTCCGCCGCAGGGCTGCTGGCCGCCTGCGGCGGAAACGGCCGCAGGCAGGCTCCCGGGACCGGAGAGGGTGCCGGTGCGGTGAAATCCCAAACGGTCGGAGCGGCTGAAATCGCCGGGACCGCCCCCGACATGCACACGGCCGAGACGTCGCTCGACTACCTCGGCACGTACGAAGGTACGCTGCCCGCGGCCGACTGTCCGGGCATCGAGACCACCCTTGTGCTTGCAGCCGACGGCTCCTATACCCTGCACATGGTCTATCTTGAACGTGAGGCGGCATTCGACGAAAAGGGCACGTTCCGGGTCGAGGGCAACCTGCTGACGCTCGTGCCCTCCGACGGCGAACAGCCCGCGTATTACAAGGTCGAGGAGAACCGCCTGCGCCACCTCAATGCCGACCGACAGCCGGTCACCGGCGAACTGGCCGAATATTACGTCTTGCAGAAAAAATAGTTGGAATGGATAAGGTAAAGATTTATATAAACGACAATAAAGAGCGTTTTATCAATGAGTTGTTCGATCTGCTGCGCATCCCGTCGATCAGCGCCCAGTCGGAGCATAAACCCGACATGCAGCGCTGCGCCGAGTTCCTCGCCGCTGCACTGGTCAAGGCCGGCGCCGACCGTGCCGAGGTGATGCCCACGGCCGGGAATCCGGTGGTCTATGCCGAGAAGATCGTCGATCCGAAGGCCAAAACCGTGCTGGTCTACGGCCACTACGACGTGATGCCGGTCGATCCGCGCGGAGAGTGGCACACCGATCCGTTCGAGCCCGTCATCCGCGACGGCCGCATCTGGTGCCGCGGCGCCGACGACGACAAGGGACAGCTGTGGATGCACGCCAAAGCCTTCGAGGCGATGTGCGCCACCGATTCGCTGCCCTGCAACGTGAAGTTCATGCTCGAAGGCGAGGAGGAGATCGGCTCGGCCAGCCTCTACGACTTCTGCCGCGAACACAAGAAACTGTTGAAGGCCGACATCATCCTCGTCTCGGACACCTCGATGCTCTCGATGCAGACCCCCTCGATCACCTGCGGGCTGCGCGGACTGGCCTACATGGAGGTCGAGGTCACGGGACCCGACAAGGACCTCCATTCGGGGCTGTTCGGCGGCGCCGTGGCCAATCCGGCCAACGTCCTGACGCGGCTGGTCGCCGGTCTGATCGACGGGAACGGCCGCGTGACGATCCCCGGTTTCTACGACGATGTGCGCGAGTTGACGCCCGCCGAACGCAGGGCCTTCAACCGGGCGCCGTTCAGTCTCGCCGAATATAAAAGGTCGTTGAAGATCGGCGATGTCGAGGGCGAGGCCGGCTACACCACGCTCGAACGCACCGGCGTGCGTCCGTCGCTCGACGTCAACGGAATCTGGGGCGGATACATCGGCGAGGGAACCAAGACCGTCATCCCGTCGAAGGCCTCGGCCAAGATCTCCATGCGTCTCGTCCCGAATCAGGACTACCGCAAGATCTCGAAGCTCTTCGAACGCCATTTCCGGCAGATCGCGCCCAGGAGCGTCAAGGTCGTCGTGAAGTCGCTGCACGGCGGCATGCCCTACGTCGCACCGACCGACATGCCCGCCTACAAGGCCGCCGAAAAGGCCATCGCGGAGACCTTCGGCAAGAAACCCCTGCCGTTCTACTCCGGAGGGTCGATTCCCATTATCAGCGGTTTCGAGGCGATTCTCGGCATCAAGTCCCTGCTGATCGGTTTCGGGCTCGCCGAAGATGCCATCCACTCCCCCAACGAGAGCTTCGGACTCGAACAGTTCGAACGCGGCGTGGAGACCATTCCGTTATTCTACAAGTATTTCGCCGAAAGCCGCTGACGCCATGTACGGGGAGTTGCTGGATTTTGCCGTGACGCTGGCCCGCGAGGCCGGGGCCGTTCAGCTTGATGCGTTCCGAAGCGGCGACCTCGGGGTGCAGACCAAGTCCAACGTCTATGACGTGGTGACCCGTATCGACAAGGAGTGCGAAGCGTTGATCGGTCGCCGCATCGCGGAGCGTTTCCCGGACCACGCCTTGTTAGGCGAGGAGGACGGGGAACGCGGCAAGGCCGGAAGCGACTGGCGCTGGGTGGTCGACCCGCTGGACGGGACGACCAATTACAGCCAGGGGCTGCCCGTCTTCGCCGTCTCGATCGCCCTGCAACACCGGGGCGAAACGGTCGTCGGCGTGGTTTATGCACCCTGTCCGGACGAATTGTACACGGCTGTCAAGGGCGGCGGGGCGTGGCTCGCGGAGCGCGGGAAGGAGCCCAGGAGGATCCGGGTCGCCCGGAAGGAGAGTCTGGCTTCGGCGGTCCTTGCCACGGGATTCCCCTACGACAAGGATCTCAATCCGGACAACAACCTCGACAATGTCGGCCGGCTGCTGCCCCGCATCCGCGGTTTGCGCCGCATGGGATCGGCAGCCTACGACCTCTGTGCCGTGGCGGCCGGGTGGATCGACGGTTACTGGGAACTTGCCCTGCACGAGTGGGACGTCTGCGCCGGAGCGTTGATCGTCGCGGAGGCCGGAGGCGTCGTCAAGCCGTTACGCACGGACCGCGGCATATCGCTCCTCGCCGGACCCTCCGAGCTGGTCGCCGAGATGCGACGGTACGTCCGGTGACGGCATGGGCGGCAGCGAATGAAGAAGAGAGACGGTCCGTATGGATCGTCTCTCTTCTTTTCCCGACCTCCGGAAACGGAGGTCACATCTCCTCGCAGGCGTACCGGATCGCCCGGTTCAGCTGGTCGAGGAAGGGTTTCGTATGGCGGAACTCCTCCACCAGGCGCTCCGGAAGGCCGTCGGACAGGACAAACTCCTCCGAAACCCTCTTTTCCAGGCAATAGTCCTTCTGTTTGAGCAGGTCGGCATGTTCGCTCTCCGCCGGGAAGCCCGTCGGGACCCGTTTCAGACGGTTCGTCGTGTCGAGCCGGAAGCCGCGGGCCCGGCGGATCGACTCCGTCAGCTCATCTCCGTGGTCCAGCACCTCCTCGCGGATCGAACGCAGCACCGCCGGCTCGATGCAGACCGCCCCGGCAGCCAGCAGGTGGTTGCCCAGAAGGCCGTCGCCCACGGGTTCGACGTGGAAGTAGTAGCCCGCATAGCCCGACTTCTTGCCATGCGGCGCGATGAACGTCCCGAGCCAGCTCTTGTAGGGGCGTTTGTCCGCCGAAAAGCGCGTGTCGCGGGCAATGCGGTAGGTGCAGTCCTGCGGACGAAGGCCCCGGACCGAAGGATCGAACGAGGCGACGCCCTCGATCAGTTCCGCCGTGAAGTCCGCCCACAGGCCCTTGACATGCGTCCACTCCGCCCGGTGGGCGTCGAACCACTCGCGGTCGTTGTTGTCGGACAACCGGCGCAGGAAATCGAGCACCTCCTCCATACGCATCCTACCAGGCAAAAAGCGGATAGTTCGCCATCAGCGCGTTCACGTCCCGGCGAACGGCGGCGATGTTCTCCTCGTTCTCCGGATCGTTCAGAACCCGGTCGATCAGTCCGACGATGTAGTCCATCTGCTCCTCTTTCAGACCGCGCGTCGTGATGGCCGGCGTACCGAAGCGGAGACCCGACGTCTGGAACGGCGAGCGCGTGTCGAACGGAACCATGTTCTTGTTCGTCGTGATGTCGGCGGCCACGAGGCACTTCTCGGCCAGCTTGCCCGTCAGCTCGGGGAACTTCGTCCGCAGGTCGACCAGCATCAGGTGGTTGTCCGTACCGCCCGAAACGATCTTGTACCCGCGTTTCGTGAAGGCGGCAGCCATGGCGGCGGCGTTCTTCTGGACCTGACGCTGGTACTCCCTGTATTCGGGTTGCAGCGCCTCGCCGAACGCAACGGCCTTCGCGGCGATCACGTGTTCCAGCGGTCCGCCCTGGATGCCCGGGAAGACGGCCGAATTGAGGATCTGCGACATCATCTTCACCGCACCCTTCGGCGTCGTCTGTCCCCACGGGTTCTCGAAGTCCTTACCCATGAGGATGATGCCGCCGCGCGGCCCGCGCAGCGTCTTGTGCGTCGTCGAGGTGACGATGTGGGCGTATTTAACCGGGTTTTCGAGCAGCCCCGCGGCGATCAGTCCCGCCGTGTGCGCCATGTCGACCATCAGCAGCGCGCCCACCTTGTCGGCGATCTCGCGCATGCGCTTGTAGTCCCACTCGCGCGAGTAGGCCGAAGCGCCGCCGACGATCAGCTTCGGACGGCATTCCAGCGCCTTGCGCTCCATGGCGTCGTAGTCGATCCGGCCCGTCGCCTCGTCGAGCTGGTACCCCACGGCCTTGAAGTACTTGCCCGACATGTTCACCGGCGAACCGTGCGAAAGGTGGCCTCCGTGTGCGAGGTCAAGACCCATGAAGGTGTCGCCCGGCTGCATGCACGCGAAGAAAACCGCCATGTTGGCCTGTGCCCCCGAGTGCGGCTGCACGTTGGCCCACTCCGCACCGTAGAGTTCGCAGATCCGCTCGATGGCGAGACGCTCCACCTTGTCCACCACCTCGCAGCCGCCGTAGTAACGCGCCGCGGGATAGCCCTCCGCATATTTGTTCGTGAGCACCGAGCCCATGGCCTCCATCACCTCTTCGCTGACGAAGTTCTCCGAGGCGATCAGCTCGATGCCGTGCATCTGACGGCTGCGCTCCTCGGCAATCAATTCGAAAATCCGGGAATCTCTTTTCATCTTTTATCTGGGTTATTGAATGATTTTTTGCAGTTCCGTGACGCCGGCCATATCCCCGAAGAGCGGAATCTCCTGACGCACAACTCCGATGCCGGGAACCAGCCACTGCGTCATGCGGCTCTCCACCGAAGAGTCCCCCATCGTCGTGGTCGTGCGGTATTCGATGCGCACGGCCTCGAACTTCCCGGCCGGGGTCTTGATCCGCTCCCGCCCGACCACACGCACGCGGTCCGAAACAACGGATACCGTGGAGCGCTCACCCTCCTTCCACCCCGAGAGCGTGAATCCGAAGCCCGGGAACTCGTCGCCGGGCGTCATCGTCGCGGGCAGGCTCTGGTTCCGCGTCGTGAACTCGATATCCTCCACCTGCATCGTGCGGAGCAGTTCGTACATCGGCTCCGGGGCCTCGATGTGCAGGACCGTAGAATCGGGATGGACCGTCCAGCGTTCGACGACCGGAAGCCCCTCCCGGGTATAGGTGAGAAGGATTTCGCCCTCGTCGCCCGTCGTGACGAGCTTGTCCAGCGTGCCTGTCGCACTCCCGCCGACCGACTCCTCGTAGATCAGTCGCGTCCCGTCGGCGGTGCAGATCCACGGCTCGGCGGCCGTCGCGGCGGCGGAAACCAGCAATGAGAGTAAAACAAGGCTTTTCATCGTGCAGGCATGCTTTCCGGCGGGTAAAGATAAGCAAAATTGCCGAATTTCGCGCCCCGCGCGTGCTTTTAAGATATTTTTCCTATCTTTGTGCCGGAAATTTGGCAGATATTACCTTAAAAATAGTCAGATTATGAAACTGCTCGAAGGAAAAGTGGCTGTCGTAACCGGTGCCGCACGCGGTATCGGAAAGGCCATCGCTCTGAAATTCGCTTCGGAAGGCGCCGATGTCGCCTTCACCGACCTGGTGATCGACGATAACGGAAAGGCTACCGAGGCCGAAATCGCCGCCCTGGGCGTCAAGGCAAAAGGTTATGCCTCGAATGCCGCAAACTTCGAAGAGACCCATCAGGTCATCGATCAGATCATGAAGGATTTCGGCCGCATCGACATCCTCGTCAACAACGCCGGAATCACCAAGGACGGACTCATGATGCGCATGTCCGAGGCACAGTGGGACGCCGTGCTCACCGTAAACCTCAAATCCGCATTCAACTTCATCCACGCCGTCACGCCGGTCATGGCCCGGCAGAAGAGCGGATCGATCATCAACATGTCGTCGGTGGTCGGTGTCAGCGGAAACGCCGGTCAGTGCAACTACTCCGCGTCGAAGGCCGGCATGATCGGCCTGGCCAAGTCCATCGCCAAGGAGATGGGACCCCGCGGAATCCGCGCCAACTGCATCGCCCCCGGATTCATCATCACCGACATGACCGACAAGCTCCCCGACTCGGTCAAGGAGGAGTGGTACAAGCAGATCCCCCTGCGCCGCGGCGGTACGCCCGAGGATGTCGCCAAAGTGGCTCTGTTCCTCGCGTCGGACCTCTCGTCGTATGTCAGCGGTCAGGTGATCCACTGCTGCGGTGCCATGAACTGCTAAATCGCTCCCCGGGCCCGAGGTCCCGAGCCGCGAACGCGAACAGGCCGTCTCCGGATGCAGGAGGCGGCCTTCTTCATACAGGGGGGGGGAAATCCCGGAAATGAGACCCTTTCGAGACCGCCCGATGCAAAAAATCCCGGAGGGTTTGCAGTTTTGGGCCCGATTTATATATATTTGCAAAAACAGGAGGCGGGTCGTCCCGGCCGAACCCGAAAGGTCCGTTTGCCGCTGCGACCGCCGCTCCGTATAATTTGCATTCATGAAACCGATCGTTGTTCTGTTGGCCGCCGCGGCCATGACCCCAGGAATCGCCGCCGCACAGGAGGCGACGCTCCCGACCCCCGATGCAAAGGTCCTCGGGATGGGAGGCGTGACGATGACCACGCTGTCCAGTTCGCACGTCATCTACAACAACTCCGCCTTCGCAGCCTTCTCGCGCTCGCCCCTCCACCTCTCCTCCTCCTACTACGGACAGAGCGATTTCGACTACTATGCCGTCTCGGGCGCATACCACATCACGTCGACAGGAACCGTACAGGCCGGATGGAGGCAGTATCTCCGCGAACGCGGGAACAACGACATGGCCGTCGACCTCGGCTACACGCACCGGATCAACGAAAAATGGGCCGTGGGAATCGTCGCACGGTATCTCCACCTGCAACGTCCCGATGCGTCGGCCGATGCCCTGGCCGCCGATTTGAGCGTCGCCTGTCAGCTGCCGCTCGAAAACGTCGGGTCGTTCTCCCTGCTGCGCATCGGCGCCAAACTGGCCAACCTCGGCGCCTACCTCGACAAGACGGATTACAGCATGCCCGTCGACCTCACGGCCGGCGTCGCACTCGATACCTTCCTCACCGACGCCCACGAAATCACCGTCGGTGCCGACTGGGGATACTATTTCCTGCCGAAAGAGGTCCGCGGGTTCCAGATGTCCGTCGGCGCCGAATACAACCTCATGCAGCTCGTGCAGTTCCGCGGCGGATACCACTTCGGGGAACGGCGTTACTACTACCCCAGCTACTGGTCGGCTGGTGTCGGCGTGCGGTTCCTCCATCTGCGGCTCGATTTCGCCTATCTCTTCGCCGCGAAGGATACGCCGTTGCGAAACACGTACAGCATCAGCTTCGGATTCGACTTCTGATCGCGGAGGAGACGGGTGATGAAAGGCATGACGAAGAGAAGGAGAGGAATGATTGCGGCAAGGATGCTGTTTGCCGGGGCCTTGCTGGCCCTGCTGCCGGGATGCTCGGCGGATTTCTCCCGCGAGGAGCGGCGGGTGATCGCCGCCGGGGAGGGGCCGATGCGGGTGTTGATCCTCGGAAACGGGGAGGATGAAGCGGTGTTGCGGTCGACGAGCCGCCCCGTAAACGGCGGAATGCTGCGCGGGAAGACGTATGCCACGCTGCGCCGACGCATGCTGGCCACCGTGCGGAATCCCGAAAACGAAGGCGTCGGAATCGCCGCCCCGCAGGTGGGGGTCCTGCGGCGGATCATTGCCGTACAGCGTTTCGACAAAGCGGGCGAGCCCTTCGAATTCTTCCTGAATCCCGAAATCATCGGCGTGAGCGGCGAAAAGCAGGCGGGCCGGGAGGGTTGTCTCTCGGTTCCGGACCGATATGGGGATGTGGAGCGCTGGCAGCAGATCCGGGTCCGCTACATCGACGAAGACGGCGAACCCCGGGAAGAGGAGATCGC
Source organism: Alistipes sp. An66 (assembly GCF_002161445.1). Lineage (GTDB taxonomy): Bacteria > Bacteroidota > Bacteroidia > Bacteroidales > Rikenellaceae > Alistipes > Alistipes cottocaccae. The sequence continues at coordinate 110,566 of NZ_NFHT01000005.1, read as the reverse complement.
CGGGTTCACGGCCGTGATTTTCCAGCACGAACTGGATCATCTGGACGGAATTCTCTATGTGGACCGGCTCGCCGCGGAACAGGGGTCCGGAGAAGCCGGGGCGTAAGACGGGGCCAAAGCATCGGGGCGGAACGGAGGAGGGAGGCCAAGACGCAAGGCGGGGCCGGAGCATCGGGGCGGCACGGAAAGCCGGAACGCAAGGCGGCTTCGGAGTGTCGGAGCGGAACGGAGGTACCGGAGTTCACACCGCATCAGGCCGGACGGGCGGTCACTCGTCCGGTGTCAGGCTCGCAAGGATCCCCTCGCAACCGTCTTCCAGCATATCCAGCACCAGTTCGAAACCTTCGTGACCTTCATAATAGGGGTCGGGGACATACGTCCGATCCGGATGCCGGCGGCAGAACTCCGTCATGCGGAAGATCCGGCGCGACGCCTCCCGCGAGGGGGCCAGGCGGTGGAGCGTCTCATAGTTCATGTCGTCCATCGCGATGATCCGGTCGAAGCGTTCGAAATCCTCCTCCCGGACCTGACGCGCCCGGTGGGTCAGCGCATAGCCGCGCCGCGAAGCCGCACTCCGCATCCGCGGATCGGGCAGTTCGCCCCGATGTCCGCCGTAGGTCCCCGCCGAATCCACCTCGATCCGCTCCGAAAGTCCCGAAAGCCCGGCCTTCGCTCGCAAAATGCCCTCGGCGGCCGGGGAGCGGCAGATGTTGCCCAAACAGACAAACAGTATACGTGTTTTCATCGCCCCAAAGATACACTTTGCCGGACTCCGTACCAAATTTCATCCGGAGAATTTCCGGACAAAATTCCGGAACGCATTTTGCATGGCAGGCCGGCATGGAAAAACTCGCCGGCAAAATTAGGGCATCCGCCGGAGAGGACCCGACCTCCGGAACAGTTTCCTTCCGATCGAAAAAAATGACGATTAGAACAATAATATAGGCTCCGAAGGCCCCTATGTTCAGAGAATTTGTCGTACCTTTGCCCCTGATTTTCGAAAAAACAGAGAATAAACCTATGAAAACGAAAATGATTGCGATGCTGATCGCCGGCACACTGACGCTGTCGACGGCCGCAGCCCAGGAACTCCCCCGGAAAATCCGGAATGTCGAGCTGCTCGATCTGGACGGGAATCCGACGAAACTGCCCTGCTTCGGAGAAAAGAACCTCATGATATTCTATGTCGACCCCGATCGCCACAAACAGAACGAAGAGTTTACCTTCGATCTCGAAAAAAACCACCGCGCACAGGGCGACAACATCTACGGTTTCGGCATCATGAACCTCAAGGACGCCCCCATGATCCCCAACGGAATGGCCCGCGCCATGGCCAAAAAACGAACCGAAAAGAACGGCGCCACGGTCCTCGCCGATCAGGAACGCACACTCTCTTCGGCCTGGGGCCTCGGTGACTGCAACAATCAGTTCGTGCTGATGATCGTCTCGAAAGAGGGTGAACTCGTCTTCCTGCGCAAGGGCGTCTTGTCCGAGGCCGACAAAGAGGCCTTCTACGAAACGATTGACAAGTACCGGTAAGCGAATGTCCCGCCGATTCGTCCTGTCATCTCTCCTCCTCCTTACGGCATTGGGCGCTGTCTCCCCAGGTTTCGCCCAGAAAGCCGACACCCTCGTCTCCGACCGGGATACGATCCGCTATACCTACACCCCGCTCCAACAGTCCGAAGCTCCGAAGAAAAACTTTTTCAGACGCATCGTGGACTATTTCGGGGAGTCGACCGTAGACCGCACCTTCGAAAAAAAAATCGACTTCACCTTCGCCGGAGGCCCCAGTTACTCGAAAAACACAAACTTCGGTATCGGAGTCCTCGCCGCCGGACTCTATCGCATCGACCGGACCGATTCGGTGACCGTGCCCTCCGACGTCTCGATCTTCGCAAACGTCTCCGTGTCGGGGTTCTACTCCGTCGGAATCTCCGGCAACAACATCTTCACGGGAAACAAACAGCGGATCTCCTATACGGCGATGTTCTCCTCCGCACCCCGCGACTTCTGGGGTATCGGCTACCGGAACGGACGCTACAACAAGGTGAGCACCTATTCCGAAAAACGAATCCAGATCGACGCCAGCTACCTGCGTGAGATCCTCCCCCACACCTACCTCGGAGGTGTCGCCAGCTTCGATTACGCGAGAGGTATCAAATTCTCGGAACCGAGCTACCTCGAAGGAGAACGGACCCAATATACGGCAACCGGAATCGGCATCGTCGCCGAGTACGACAGCCGGGACTTCATCCCCAATCCCTTCCGGGGCATCTACGTCAGCTTCCGCGAAACCGTCTACCCCAAGGCTCTCGGAAACTGCGGACAGACGCTCTGGCGGACCACCTTCACCGCGGATTTCTACCTGCCGGTCTGGAAAAACGCCGTCCTCGCCGCCGACCTCTACGGCGTCTTTAACTCCGACGGAGCTCCCTGGACCATGCTCGCCCGCATGGGCGACAACCAGCGCATGCGCGGATACTACCTCGGGCAGTACACCGACAACTGCATGATCACCTTCCAGACCGAACTGCGGCAACGCATCTGGCGTCGTATCGGCGGAGTCGTCTGGGGCGGGGCCGGAAACGTATTCCCGGCTTTCGACCGTTTCCGCTGGGACGAAACCCTCCCCAACTACGGCATCGGACTCCGATGGGAACTCAAAAAGCGCGTCAACGTACGTCTCGACTACGGCTTCGGCAAGAAGACCAGCGGCTTCCTGCTCAACATCAACGAAGCTTTTTAAGCCCGATCTGTCATGAGTGCCGATAAAAAAACAAGAAGCGTCAAAACCCGAAGCCGGTTCACCACGCTGCTGACCGTCTATTTCTTCGTCGCACTGATCATCCCCAACTGCGTCCTGGCAAACACCGAAGGATACTCGATCTGGTCGACCGAGGCGCTGATCCTCCTCCCGCTGGGATTCTACATGATGTGGAGCGTCGCCCTGCGGCGATCCGGCGTCATGATCTGGCTCGGGGTCCCGTTCATCTTCTTCTGCGCCTTCCAGATCGTGCTGCTCTACCTGTTCGGGAACTCGATCATCGCCACCGACATGTTCACGAACCTCCTGACGACGAACCCCGGCGAAGCCGGCGAACTCCTCGGGAACATATACCCCTCGGTCGTCCTCGTCTGCGCGATCTACCTCCCGCTGCTCTGGCTCGCGGCCCGCGAAATCGCTCACAAACGCTACATCACCCGGACCACCCGCATGAGCATCGGCCTGACCGGAGCCGCACTCTTCTCCGTCGGTCTGCTGGCTCTCTGGCCCGCCTACCACGTCAGCGAGGAGCGGCATGTCCTGCGCGACGAGATCTTCCCGCTGAACGTCGTCTACAACCTCGGATTGAGCGGCTCGGAATTCCGCAAGTCCTACAACTTCGAGAAAACCTCGCGCGATTTCACCTTCGAAGCCCATCGCTCGGCAGAGGCTCCCGGACGCGAAATCTACGTCTACATCATCGGCGAGGCGGCCCGCGCCATGAACTGGCAGCTCTATGGCTACAACCGCGAAACCAACCCCCGACTGGCCGAAGTCGACGATCTGGTCGTATTCCGCAACATGCTGACGCAGAGCAATACGACCCACAAGAGCGTGCCGCTGATCCTCTCGTCGGTGGCCACCGGCGAACACGAGGAGCTCTACCGCCGGAAGGGACTCCCGGCCCTCTTCAACGAAGCCGGGTTCGAGACCTGGTTCATCTCCAACCAGTCGCGGCAGGGCGCCATGATCGACCATCTGGCCCACGACGCCAAACACCTCGTATACATCCGCTCCCCGCGCCGCGACATGCAGCTGCTCGACGAAATGCGCCGGGTGATCGAACGCAGCGACAAACGCAAGTTCCTCTTCATCCTCCACTGCTACGGGTCGCATTTCAGCTACCACCAGCGCTATCCCCGGGAGTTCGCCCGCTTCCTCCCCGATGACGACGTGGCGATCGCACCCCAGCACCGGGAGATGCTCGTCAACGCCTACGACAACTCGATCCTCTACACGGATCATTTCCTGGCCGAGACCATCGGGTATCTGCAATCGCTGAACGGAACCGCCTCGGCGCTGCTCTACTGCGCCGACCACGGGGAGGATCTGATCGACGACCGGCGGGAGCGATTCCTGCACGCCTCCCCGACCACTACGGCCTATCAGCTCCATGTGGCATCGCTGGCATGGTTCTCCGAAGAGTACCGCCGGCTGTTCCCCGAAAAGACCGCAGCGGCGGCGGCCAACGGCTCCGCACCCGCCACGACGCATGCCCTGTTCCACACGATGGCCGACATGGCGTCGATCCGGGGACGGCACCTCTCGACGAAAGTCTCGCTCGTCAGCCCCGATTACGACCGGACGACACCCCGTTACTATCTGAACGACCACAACGAAGCGGTCCCTTATCCCAAAACGGGCCTCAAAGAGGAGGATTACGAGGTATTCCGTCGTTACGGCATCGAGTTTTAAGCCGGGGACGGAAGAATCAGCAGAAGACAAAATGACAGAGCCGCCTCCCCTCCCGGGAAGCGGCTCCTGTTTCGAATCGAATCCGAACTATTTCGCAGCCTCTACGGAAACCTTGCGGAACTCCTTCATCAGCTTCGAAAGTTCCAGAGCCGACTTGCGGGCACGCGTGCCGGCTGCCTTGTTGTTCTTCTCAACCTGTGCGGCAGCGTTGGCTGCGAATACCTCGAATTCAGCATTGATTTTTTCTACTAACTCTTTCATGGTTTTGTGAATTTAAAAAATAATTGGAGTTTTTGGGTTGTTATCATCGCAAAGATATAAAAATATTCTAAATAACGTTGTCAGGAGGCCAAAAAACGCGTTTTTTTACACGAAAAATGTAACTTTTCGGGGATCGGATTCCACATTTCGGGGCCCGCTGCCGCAAAAACGATTCCGAAGCCTCTGCAAATGGCACTCCGCAACCCGGAATGATCACGGAACGAACAGCTTTCGGGAGCCTCCTCCGCCTGCCGGTTCGCAGACCGGAAACAAAATCGAAGATACCTGCTATTCGGGATTGCCCATATCCGAATAAAATCGTATTTTTGGGCCTTGAAAAATTCGTAAAAAATGCGTCTTTCCGAACTCAAAAGCGGCGAGTCCGCCACGATCGTCAAGGTCGTGGGCCACGGCGGATTCCGACGCCGCATCATGGAGATGGGTTTCGTGCGCGGACAACGCGTCGAGGTGATCCTGAACGCCCCTCTCAAAGACCCCATCGAATACCGGATCATGGGATACGACATCTCGCTGCGACGATCCGAGGCCGAAATGGTCGAGGTCCTCTCCGACAGCGAAGCCGACGAATATCTGGCCCGACGGACCGAACGGATCCGACTGGCCGCAGCCGGAGATGAATCGCCACAAACCGATTCCGAAACACAAAAGACCGGCGACGACGGAAATGAATCCGACGACGGCTGCTCGTCGATCGAAGAGGTCCTCACGCGCCAGAGCCGGACCATTGCCGTCGCGCTCGTCGGGAACCCCAACAGCGGCAAGACGTCGCTGTTCAACGCCATCTCGGGCGGGCATGAGCACGTCGGCAATTATAGCGGCGTCACCGTCGGCGCCAAAAGCGGCTATTGCCGTTATCGAGGCTACCGCTTCGAGATCACGGATCTCCCCGGAACATACGCACTCTCGGCATACACCCCAGAAGAGCGCTTCGTGCGCCATCATCTCGCCACGAAAACCCCCGATGTCGTCATCAACTCCGTGGTGGCCTCGAACATCGAACGAAACCTCTATCTGACTACCGAACTGATCGATATAAACCCGCGCATGGTCGTGGCGCTCAACATGTTCGACGAGTTGCAGGCCAGCGGCGCACGGCTCGACTACGACAGTCTGGGGCGCATGATGGGTGTTCCGATGGTTCCGGTGGAGGCACGCAACAACAAGGGTATCAACGAATTGCTCGATACGGTGATCGACGTGTACGAGAACCGCGACGAGCGCGTACGGCACATCCACATCAACATGGGGCCGGTCATCGACGAGAGTCTCCGCAAACTCAACGGTGACATGAGTCTCCACCGCGAAGAACTGCCCAAGGCGTTTCCTCCCCGATACTGGGCCATGAAGATGCTCGAAAGCGACGCCCAGGCCGAAGAGATGCTCCGCGGCTGCGAACGATATCCCGTCTGGGCCGAGATCCGCGACCGTGAAGCCCGACGCATCGCCGAAGCCCTCGGCGAAGATGTCGAGACGGCCTTCGCCAACCAGAAATACGGATTCATCCAGGGGGCCCTCAAAGAGACCTTTACCCCCGGAAAAAGCGAGGAGGTATCCGCCACGGCACTGATCGACACCTTCGTGACGCACAAACTCTGGGGATTCCCGATCTTCTTCGCCCTGATGGGGCTCATGTTCTGGTGCACGTTCAGTCTCGGGGCATATCCGCAGGAGTGGATCGAGGCTCTGGTCGGATGGATCGGCGCGGGAGTCGACGCCCTGATGCCCGCCGGAGCGCTCCGCGACATGATCGTCGACGGAATCATCGGCGGCGTCGGATCGGTCATCGTCTTCCTCCCCAACATCATGATCCTCTACCTATTCATCGCCTTCATGGAGGATTCCGGGTACCTCGCGCGCGCCGCCTTCATCATGGACCGCGTCATGCACCGAATCGGCGTACACGGCAAGTCGTTCATCCCCCTTGTCATGGGATTCGGGTGCAACGTCCCCGCCATCATGGCCTGCCGCACCATCGAAAGCAGAAGCAGCCGCCTGATTACCATACTTATTACGCCGTTCATGTCATGCAGCGCACGAATTCCGATCTATATCCTGCTGACTACCACCTTCTTCCCGGCGAACGCCGGCGCCGTGATGCTCGGACTCTACCTGCTGGGCATCGTGCTCGCCGTCGTAACGGCCCGCCTCATGCGGCGATTCCTATTCCCCGTGGACGAAACCCCGTTCGTCATGGAACTCCCGCCCTACCGCCTCCCGACCTGGAAAACCACGCTCTCCCACATGTGGGACAAGTGTGCGCAGTATCTCAAAAAAATGGGAGGCATGATCCTCGTCGCGTCGGTCATCGTCTGGGCGTTGAGCTACTACCCCCGCACGGACAAGACCGCCGGAACCGAGGCCCACTACGAAAACTCCTACCTCGGAAGGATCGGAAAGGCCTGCGAACCGGTTTTCCAACCGCTTGGGTTCAACTGGAAGGCCGGCGTCGCCCTCCTGTCGGGTCTGCCCGCCAAAGAGATCGTCGTCTCGACGCTCGGCGTCCTCTATGCCGAAGGTCCGGAGGCCCCAGATGCGGCCGAACCGATGGTTGCCCGTGAGGACGCCGGAAGCGTTGCGGCGGTCGGCGGAGGTGCCGAAGTAGATACGGTTAAGGCCGGGATCGCAGCGGTTGGCGGAGAGACGCAGCCCGAGGTGATCGGCGGGGCGGACGGCCCGACGTCGATCGCGGTCGTCGAGGGCGCAACGGCGGACGGGCAGCCGTCGATTGCGGTCGCCGAGGGGGCGGCTGCGGCCGAAAAGCCGTCGGCGGAGCTCGCGGAAGAGGAGGAGAACGCCTCGCTGTCGCGGCGTCTGCTGGCCAGCGGCGACTTCTCGAAGGCCGCAGCGCTGGCATTCCTCGTCTTCATCCTGCTCTACGTCCCCTGCATCGCCACGGTCGTCGCCATCGGCACCGAAGCCGGCTGGAAATGGGCCGTCGCCTCGATCCTCTACAACACGGCCGTCGCCTGGATCGTCGCCTGGGTTGTCTATCACATCGCAAGCATCTTCTGATCGATGGACTGGCAGGAGTGGATCGTCGGAGCAATCCTCCTCGTCGCCGTCGTCCGGGCCGCCGTATGGGGATGGAGGCAGTTTTGCGGCCGCAAAAACGGCGGATGCGCCTCCTGCTCCGCAACGGAATGCCCGCTCAAAGCGAGAAATCGAAAATAAATTTGCGTTTGCGTTTCCCATGCGCTATCTTTGCCGCCCGAAAACGGCGGACCTACTCCCGAAGCCGGCTCCGCAGAGTCGGCTTCCGCGTTGACAAAGACCCCGTTCGTAACCAATTCGCGTTTTCATGACCGGACTCTTCTTCATCCTCTTCTTCTGGCTGCTGGGAAATGCGCTCTCCCTGCTCACCGGAGGCTATGTCTCCGGAAACATCATCGGCATGATCCTCCTCTTCGCATCGCTCTGCCTGCACTGGGTCAAGCCCGAAACCGTAAGACCCGCCGCAAAATTCCTCCTCGGAGCCATGGCCCTCTTCTTCGTCCCCTACGGCGTCGGACTCATGGACTCCTACCGCGTCATCCTCGAAAACCTCTGGGCCATCCTCGTCTCCGGAATCGTATCGACGATCCTCGTGCTGCTCGTCGCCGGAAAGACCTTCCAGAGCCTGAACCGAAGGGCCCGTCTCCGTCATATCAAACAACTCCGTCACGATGCTTGACCGTTCGTTCCTTACCTCGGACCTCTTTCTGCTGACGCTCACCGTCGGGCTCTACTGCCTCGGCGGGCTCGTCTACCGCCGCGTGCGGGTGCCGCTGCTCCACCCCGTACTGCTGACCTTCGTCGCCGTGATCGTCTTCCTGAAATGCACGGACATCGACTACCCCCGCTATCAGCAGGCCACCGGTGCGCTCAACTTCGCCCTCGGGCTCTCGGTCGTCGCACTCGGCTACCTCCTCTACGAGCAGGTCGAACGGCTGCGCGGCAGTCTGCTGCCCGTCGGTGCGGCAACCCTCGCCGGATGCGTCGTCGGCGTGTTGAGCGTCGTCTACATCGCCATGGCATTCGGTGCCGAACGGCAGATCCTGAACTCCATCGCCCCGAAATCGGTTACGGTGCCCATTGCCGTATCGGTCGCCGGACCCCTCGGAGGCAACGTCTCCGTCACCTCCGTCGTGGTCTTCTGCGTCGGAATCTTCGGCAGCATCTTCGGCGAATGGATCCTCCGCAAGTGCGGCGTCCGAGACCCCGAAGCCCGCGGATTCGCACTCGGCGCCGCAGCCCACGGAATCGGTACCGCACGCGCCATCGAAATCGGAGCCGTCGAGGGGGCGTTGAGCGGTCTGGCCATGGCCCTCATGGGACTGGCCACCGCCCTGCTGATGCCCCTCATGGAACGGCACCTCTACTGATCGGAAAAATCGGAGCGAAAAGTTTTTAAATTTCTGTCAAAACAACTACTTTTGCACCAATCCTCCACGAAACTAAACTCGTTCCGCCTCAAACTATGGATTGGTTGTACTCCCTGTTCTTCGGCAGCAGCGTCGCACACGCCGTGCTGACCTTCGCTCTCGTCATCACGGTCGGCATTCTCCTCGGCAAGATCAAAATCAAGGGCGTGTCGCTCGGCATCACCTGGATCCTCTTCGTCGGGATCATTTTCAGCCACTTCGGAATGACCGTCGACAACGACGTCCGCCATTTCGTCCAGGAATTCGGCCTGATCCTCTTCGTCTTCTCGATCGGATTGCAGGTCGGCCCCGGATTCTTCGCCTCGTTCAAACACGGCGGAATGACCCTCGTGGGGTGCGCCACGGCAATCGTCCTGCTCGGCGTGCTCACCGCCTACATCATCCACGTCGCAACCGGCACCCCCATTCCGACCATGGTCGGGATCCTCTCCGGAGCCGTCACCAACACCCCCGGACTCGGCGCCGCGCAGCAGGCATACGCCGACGCTTCGGGCGTCAACGACCCCTCGATCGCCCTCGGATACGCCGTCGCATATCCGCTCGGCGTCGTCGGAATCATCCTCTCGATGATCTTCATCCGCTATGCCCTGCGCGTCGACTTCAAGAAGGAGGACGAGGGGCTCGCCGAACTCGCCAACGAGCAGAAGCTCGCCGAAAAGGTCTCCGTCGAATTCACCAACCAGATCATCGAGGGCCGCAGCGTCGAGTATGTCCGCGATCTGGTCAACCGCCAGTTCGTCATCTCCCGCGTGATGCACCCCGACGGCTCCATCACGATGGCCGACACCGACACGAAAATCCACCTCGGCGACCGGCTCTGGGTCATCTGTCAGGCCGAAGATGTCGAAGCCGTCGTGGCATTCCTCGGACACCGCGTCGAGCTTACCGACGAGGACTGGGGAAACAACACCCCCAACGCCGAACTCATCTCCCGGCGCATCCTCATCACCAAATCGTCGATCAACGGCAAGAAATTCTCCGACCTCCGCCTGCGCACCAAATACGGAATCACGATCACCCGCGTGAACCGCGCCGGTATGGACCTCATCCCCTATCAGGGGCTCGAACTCCAGGTCGGCGACCGCGTCATGGTCGTCGGACCCGCCAAATCCGTGGCCAAAGTCGCCGACGTCCTCGGAAACTCCCTCAAAAAACTCGACCATCCCAACCTGATCACCATCTTCGTCGGAATCGCACTCGGCGTATTGCTCGGCTCGATCCCCCTGATGAACGTTCCCCAGCCCGTCAAACTCGGCCTCGCCGGCGGACCGCTCATCGTCGCCATCCTCATCGGACGCTTCGGAACCCACTTCCATCTGGTCACCTACACCACCGCAAGCGCCAACCTCATGCTCCGCGAAGTCGGCATCGCCCTCTTCCTCGCCGCCGTCGGAATCGGAGCCGGAGACGGATTCGTCGAAGCCGTCGTCAACGGCGGGTATCGCTGGATCGGATACGGGTTCATCATCACCGTCGTCCCGATCCTCATCGTCGCCATCATCGCCCGACTCCGGTTCAAAATGAACTACTACACCCTCATGGGTCTGATCGCCGGATCCACGACCGATCCCCCCGCCCTCGCATACGCCAACGCTACGGCCGGAAACGACATGCCCGCCGTCGGTTATTCGACCGTTTACCCCATGGTCATGTTCCTGCGAGTGCTCACGGCACAGATATTCATTCTCTTCGCCTTATGATAAAATTGCGGCTCCGGCCGCTTTTTTTATTCCTATAATTTTTTAATATCACCCGAATTCCCTATCTTTGCGCAAAGCGCATAATCCCAAAACAGAAACAGTATGGCAAAAGCAGTCAACATCGCCCGGTCGCACCGGCTGGACGGAATCGGAGAGTACTATTTCTCGCGCCGCCTGCGCGAAATCGCCGAAATCGAGGCGGCAACCGGTCGCCAGATCGTAAAACTTGCCATGGGTAGCCCCGACCTTCCGCCCCATCAGTCCGTCATCGACCGGCTGGCAAAAGAGGCCCAAAGACCCGATGTACACAAGTACATGTCCTATCAGGGTGAACCCATCCTCCGCAAAGCCTTTGCCGACTGGTATAAAAAATGGTATCACGTCGACCTCGACTTCAAGTCCGAAGTATATCCCCTGATCGGCTCCAAGGAGGGTATCATGCACATCTGCATGACCTTCCTCAATCCCGGCGACAAGGTCCTCGTCCCCAATCCCGGATATCCGACCTACTCCGCAGGCGTGAAACTCGCCGGCGGCGTCATGGTCCCCTACGCGCTCAACAAGCAGACCAACTTCTACCCCGATTTCGAGGCCATCGAAAAGGCCGGGCTCGACGGCGTGAAGATGATGCTCGTCAACTATCCCAACATGCCCACCGGTCAGGTCGGCTCCATGGAACTCTTCGAGAAGATCATCGACTTCGGCGCCAAGCACAATATCCTCATCGTCCATGACAACCCGTACAGCTTCATCCGCAACTCCGCAGGACCGCTCTCGATCATGGCCGTCGAGGGTGCCAAGGAGGTAGCGCTCGAACTCAACTCCCTCTCGAAGGGACACTCGATGGCCGGATGGCGCGTCGGCGTACTGGTCGGCAAGGCCGAGTGGCTCAAAGACGTCATGACCTTCCGCAGCAACATGGACTCCGGCATGTTCTACCCCATTCAGGCCGCCTCGGAAACTGCACTGTCGCTCGGCGAGGAGTGGTACAAGGAACTCAACGAGATCTACTACGGCCGCGAACGTCAGGCCTACGAACTGCTCAACGCCCTGGGGTGCCATTACCGCGAACATCAGGCCGGTCTGTTCGTCTGGGCCGAGCTCCCGGAGGATTACGAGGGCGACAGCTTCTCGTTCTCCGACGAGGTGATGGAGAAGACCGACGTCTTCCTGACCCCGGGTGCCATTTTCGGCTCGGAAGGCAAGCGCTACATCCGCATCACGCTCTGCTGCCCCGAGGAGTTGCTCAAAAAGGCTACCGACAAGATCAAGGCCGCGTTCGGAAAATAGACCCGGCCTTCGGGTTCCGATCATCCGTCAGCCGTCCTCATCCGGGACGGCTGATTTTTTTCGGAAGGGAAGGGAGGAAAGGGTGACGGAAGGGCCGGTCGGAAGAGAAGACCCGTAAAGAGTCGTCCGGAGGAGGTTGCGGTCGGCACGGATCCGAAAAAACACGAAGGTCCGAAAAGTGCATCCGGAGGGGTGTCACCGTCGGCCCGGGAACGAAAAAACCACCCCGATGCAATCGGAGTGGTCGCTATGCGGTCCGGAGTTCGGGGTTACTCCCGCACGATGCGGATCGTGAAGATCCGGTCGCCGCGCCGGATGTCGTCGATCACGTCCAGCCCCTCGACCACCTGGCCGAAGCAGGTATGCACGCCGTCGAGGTGCTGCGTGTTCTCCCGGTTCAGGCAGATGAAGAACTGCGAACCCCCGGTGTCCTTCCCGGCGTGGGCCATCGACAGCACGCCCCGGTCGTGGCGCTGACGCGGCGCCGAGGTCTCGCACTTGATCGTATAGCCCGGACCGCCCGTGCCGTCGCCCCGCGGGCAGCCGCCCTGGATCACGAAATCCGGGATCACCCGGTGGAAGGTCAGCCCGTCGTAGAAGCCGTGTTCGGCAAGGTCCACGAAGTTGGCCACCGTACCCGGCGTCGCGTCGGCGTACAGTTCGGCCTTCATCGTCCCCTTTTCGGTCTCAATGATTGCGTAGGTTTTCATGCGCTGTATCTGTTTAGAGGATTCGTTCGTCATTCGGTGACCTTCACCCGCTCGGCCGCAGCCTTCACCCGCGTGCGGAGCGCGTCGAGATCGCTCCCGTGCGGCTCGTAGCCCACGACAACGCCCATGCGGCGGTTGATGCGCGCCGAGGGTTTGCCGAAGATCCGGATATCGGTGCGCGGATTGTCGGCCAGGGCCGCCTCGATGCCCTCGTAGTGCGGCGTCTGCGTGGCCACCGGCGAGAGGATCACCGCGCTGGCTCCCATCCGCTCGAAGGTGATCTCCGGGATCGGAAGCCCCAGCACGGCCCGCAGGTGCAGCTCGAACTCATTGAGGTTCTGCGTCCCGGCCAGCGTCACCATGCCCGTATCGTGCGGGCGAGGCGACAGCTCCGAGAAGTAGACGCCGTTCTCGTGGCTCAAAAAGAACTCCACGCCCCAGAGTCCGGCCCCGGTCAGCGCCTCGGTCACCGCAGCGGCCATGCGCTGCGCTTCGGCCAGATGTTCCGGCGCGATGTGCGGCGACTGGAAGCTCTCGCGGTAGTCCCCGCCCTTCTGCACGTGGCCGATCGGCGGGCAGAAGAGCGTCGGACCGTTCTTCTGCGTCACGGTCAGCAACGTGATCTCGCTGTCGAAGCGGATGAACTCCTCGACGATCAACTCGCGGATGTCGCCCCGCGACCCCTCGCAGCCGTAGTGCCAGGCGTGTTCCACCTCTTCGGGGCCCTTCACGACCGACTGGCCCTTGCCCGAGGAGGACATCAGCGGCTTCACCACGCACGGATAGCCGATCCGGTCGGCCGCCGCACGCAGTTCGTCCAGCGTCGTGGCGTAGAAATAGCGCGCCGTCTTCAACCCCAGATCCCGGGCCGCCAGGTCCCGGATTGCCTTGCGGTTCATCGTGTAGTTCACGGCACGCGCGCTCGGCACCACCTGAATGCCCGCACGCTCGAAGTCGTAGAGCCGTTCGGTGCGGATCGCCTCGATCTCCGGAACGATCACGTCCGGGCGGTGTTTCGCCACGGCCGCAGCAAGCGCATCGCCGTCCAGCATGTCGAAGACCTCGAAGCCGTCGGCAACCTGCATGGCCGGAGCCCCGGCGTATTTGTCGCACGCTATGACCGTCTGGCCCAGACGCTGGGCCGCAATCATGAACTCCTTGCCCAGCTCCCCGGAGCCCAGCAACAATATTTTTTTCATCGGTACGGTAGTTTTTATGATTCGCAACGCAAAGATAGCATTTTTTCCCGATCGGCGGCGCCGTTTCGGGAAAATCCGGAATTCAGGCAGACCGCACGTAAAGCAAAAACCGGCATCCCCCTTCTGTTCAGGAAGATGCCGGTTTCGTTCGTGGAGGTGGCGGGAGTCGAACCCGCGTCCAAACAGGGAACCCGAAAGCTTTCTACACGCTTATCTGCCGTTTCGTCCTCCTCCCCGGGTCTGGCAGGCAGCAACCCAACCCGGAGCCCAGTCCCTTGATTTTCGCACACCGGCCGGGACTTCCGGTGCACTATCCCCAAATGAATGATACCCCGTATGGAGAGCCGTTAAGGAGCGGAACCGCCCTCCGGGATACTCGTCGCCAGAACTCCTGGGTCCCGGCGATTAAGCCAATTTTCCTGGAAAATTAGGCAGCGAGTGCGTAGCTGTTATTGCCATTTATAGTTCGAGCGTCGGGATTTACGAGCCGCCACACAGCGCTCGGCGTGCTTACAATCAAACTCTGCCTGCTGTCAAAACCGGGCACCCCCAGTTTCTCCGGACCGAAAGCCGACCGTAGACTCCGCAAAGATAATACATTTTTTCCGTTTTTTCCCGCCGCAGATCCCGTTCCGGATATTTTTCTTATCTTTGACTCGGAAAACCGATACTGTCATGGACAACCAATATGTCGTAAAACTCCGCGACGTGGCCATCTACCACGCCGACGATCCCTTCGGAAGCGTCTCCGAGAAAAAACTCCTCCAGCAGGGCGAGATGGTCCTCTCGGACGTAAACCTCACGGTCCGACCCGGAGAGTTCGTCTACCTGATCGGCCGCGTCGGAAGCGGGAAGAGCTCCCTGCTGAAAACCCTCTATGCCGAATTGCCGCTGCTGACCGGAAAGGGGTATGTCGCAGGGTTCGATCTGCGCGGACTCCGGCGCCGGGATATTCCCTATCTGCGCCGCCGCATCGGCATCGTCTTCCAGGACTACCAGCTCCTCACCGACCGCAACGTCTTCATGAATCTCTACTATGTGATGAAGGCCACCGGATGGAAACACGAACACGAGATTCGCGAACGCATCGACAAGGTGCTCGGACTGGTGGAACTCGGCGCCAAGAGCTACAAGATGCCCTTCGAACTCTCCGGAGGAGAGCAGCAGCGCCTGGTCATCGCCCGCGCGTTGCTCAACGACCCGCAGGTGCTGCTGGCCGACGAGCCCACCGGAAACCTCGACCCCGTGACGGCCGACGGCATCATGAAGCTCTTCCGCCGGATCGCCGAGAACGGATGCGCCGTCGTCATGTCCACCCACAACACCGCACTCATTGAGAACTACCCCGCCCGCGCCGTCCTCTTCGCGCAGGGAAAGATCCGCGAGGTCGATCTCGCTGCCGAACTGGCGTAATTTTAACCCCGCGGCGGCGTTCCGCTCTATTGGATTATCCGAAACTTTTTCGTACATTTGTACGATATTTCAAAACGACGAAATGAGTACCGAACAAGAAAACGTTAAGAAACAGGAAGAAGCATATTCCGCGTCGAACATCCAGGTCCTCGAGGGCCTTGAAGCCGTGCGCAAACGTCCCGCCATGTACATCGGCGACATCGGCGAGAAGGGGCTCCACCACCTCGTCTACGAAGTCGTCGACAACTCCATCGACGAGGCCCTCGCCGGATACTGCACCGACATCGACGTCACGATCAACGAGGACAACTCCATCACCGTCAAGGACAACGGCCGCGGTATCCCGACCGACTTCCACGAAAAGGAGGGCAAGTCCGCCCTCGAAGTCGTCCTCACGGTGCTCCACGCCGGAGGTAAGTTCGACAAGGGAAGCTACAAGGTTTCCGGAGGTCTCCATGGCGTCGGCGTATCGTGCGTCAACGCCCTCTCGACGCTCCTCATCGCCGAAATCCACCGCGACGGCAAGATCTTCCGACAGTCCTACTCCAAAGGCAAGCCCACGTCGCAGGTCGAGATCGTCGGAGAGTGCTCCGACCGCGGTACGATCGTCACCTTCAAGCCCGACGCCGAAATCTTCACCCATACCACCGAGTACAAGTACGACATCCTCGCCAACCGGCTGCGCGAGTTAGCCTTCCTGAACAAGGGAATCCGGCTCAACCTCTACGACCGCCGCCCCGACGAGGAGGGCAAACTCCGCGAGGACCACTTCCACTCCGAAGAGGGATTGAAGGAGTTC
The DNA here is from genome assembly GCF_002161445.1 of Alistipes sp. An66. Lineage (GTDB taxonomy): Bacteria > Bacteroidota > Bacteroidia > Bacteroidales > Rikenellaceae > Alistipes > Alistipes cottocaccae. The sequence continues at coordinate 94,290 of NZ_NFHT01000005.1, read as the reverse complement.
GTCAAGTATCTCGACGCCACGCGCGGAACCCCCATCATCGAGCAGATCATCTACCTCGACACCGAAAAGAACGGCGTACCCGTCGAGGTCGCCATGCAGTACAACGACTCCTTCTCCGAAAACGTACACTCCTACGTCAACAACATCAACACCATCGAAGGCGGTACGCACCTGACGGGCTTCCGCCGCGCCCTGACCCGAACGCTCAAAAAGTACGCCGAGGATTCGGGCATGCTCGCCAAGTTGAAGTTCGACATCAACGGCGACGACTTCCGCGAGGGTCTGACGGCCGTCGTCTCGGTGAAGGTCGCAGAACCCCAGTTCGAGGGGCAGACCAAGACCAAGCTCGGAAACGACGAGGTTTCGGCCGCCGTCGACCAGGCCATGGCCGCAGCCCTGGGAAACTACCTCGAAGAGAACCCCAAGGATGCCCGCGCCATCGTCCAGAAGGTCATCCTCGCAGCCACGGCACGCCACGCCGCACGACATGCCCGCGAACTCGTCCAGCGCAAGACCGTACTCTCCGGATCGGGACTCCCCGGAAAACTCGCCGACTGCACGAGCCGCGACCGCTCCGTCGCCGAGATCTTCTTCGTCGAGGGTGACTCCGCAGGCGGTACCGCCAAGTCGGGCCGCGACCGCAACTTCCAGGCCATCATGCCGCTGCGGGGTAAGATCCTGAACATCGAGAAGGCCCAGGAGCACAAGATGTGGGAGAACGAGGAGATCAAGAACATGTTCCTCGCCCTGGGCGTCAAGATCGGTACCGAGGAGGACTCCAAGGCCCTGAACCTCGAAGGGTTGCGTTACGACAAGATCATCATCATGACCGATGCCGACGTCGACGGAAGCCACATCGCAACGCTCATGCTGACCTTCTTCTTCCGCAAGATGAAGGAGCTCATCGAAAACGGCCACGTATACATCGCCACCCCGCCCCTCTACCTCGTCAAGAAGGGAAAGCAGGAGCGTTACTGCTGGACCGAAAAGGAGCGCGACGAAATCACCGCCGAATTCGGAAAGGGCGCCCACGTCCAGCGATACAAAGGTCTCGGCGAGATGAACGCCCACCAGTTGTGGGAGACCACGATGAACCCCGACACGCGCATCCTGCGTCAGGTGAACATCGAAAATGCCGCCGAAGCCGACCGCATCTTCTCGATGCTCATGGGCGACGACGTGCCGCCCCGCCGCGAATTCATCGAACGCAACGCCCATTACGCCAACATCGACGCTTAAACCTACGGAAAAGGACTGCCCCCGCTGCGGGCGGTCCTTTTTTAAACCATCAGACCACCCTAAAACCACAGACACCCCATGAAAGTTACGGTTATCGGAGTCGCCGGAGGTACCGGATCGGGAAAATCAACCCTCGTGAAACGCCTGCAAGAGGCATTCGAGGGCGACGACGTGGCTACGCTCTGCCACGACTACTACTACAAGGCGCATCCCGAACTCACCTACGAGGAGCGCACGAAGCTCAATTACGACCATCCCCAGGCATTCGATACCGAGATGCTCGTCGAGCACATCAAGGCGTTGAAAAACAACGTCCCGATCGAACATCCCGTCTATTCGTTCGTCGAGCACGACCGCATGCCCGAAACCGTCTGCGTGAAGCCCTCGAAGGTCATCATCGTCGACGGAATCCTCATCTTCGAAAACAAGGAGCTGCGCGACCTGATGGACATCAAGGTCTATGTCGATACGGATGCCGACATCCGGCTCGCACGGCGCATCCTGCGCGACGTCTGCGAGCGCGGACGCACCATGCAGTCCGTCATCACGCAGTACACCTCCACGGTGAAGCCCATGCACGACGAATTCGTCGAACCCTCGAAGAAGTATGCCGACGTCATCATCCCCGAAGGCGGGTTCAACTCCGTGGCCGTCACGATGCTCATCCAGAGCATCCGTTCGCTGATCGAGCGCAACAAATAGCGGAGACAGCCCCAAACAAGGAAAACCCCCATCCTGACGATGCAGGATGGGGGTTGTTTTTCAGCATGCGGAGCGTCCCGGCCCCCGGCGGAATCAGAGTCCCGTGATCTTCTTGATCTCGTTCAGCTTGTTCAGCGCCTCCAAAGGCGTCAGCGCGTTGATGTCGATCCCCTTGATCTGGTCCCGGATCTGCACCAGAACCGGGTCGTCCAGCTGGAACATTGACAGCTGCATGCTCTGCGGAAGACCGCTCTCCGCAGCCTCCTTCACCGCCTGCGCCGCCGACTTCTTCCCCCGATCCTTCAAACTGCGGCTCGGAACGATCTCGTTGTTGCCGTAGACCAGTTCCAGGTTCCGGAGAATCTCGTCCGCACGCGAAACCACCGACGCCGGCATGCCCGCCATCCGCGCCACGTGGATACCGAACGAGTGCTCCGTACCGCCCCGTTCCAGCTTCCGCAGAAAGACGATCCGGTTGCCCATCTCCTTCACCGAAACGTGGAAGTTCTTCACCCGCGGGCACATCTGCTCCATCTCGTTCAACTCGTGGTAGTGCGTCGCAAAGAGCGTCTTGGCACGCGCCGTCGGATGGTTGTGCAGGTACTCGACCATCGCCCACGCGATCGAAATGCCGTCGTAGGTGCTCGTCCCGCGGCCGATCTCGTCCAGCAGCACGATGCTCCGGTCCGAAATGTTGTTCAGGATGCTCGCCGATTCCAGCATCTCCACCATGAAGGTCGATTCGCCCTGCGAAATGTTGTCCGAGGCACCCACGCGCGTGAAGATCTTGTCCACGACGCCGATATGCGCCGACTTGGCCGGAACGAACGAGCCCATCTGCGCCATCAGGATGATCAGGGCCGTCTGGCGCAGCAGCGCCGACTTACCCGACATGTTCGGACCCGTGATCATCATGATCTGCTGCTTCTGGTCGTCCAGCATCACGTCGTTCGGGATGTACTCCTCGCCCACGGGCATCAGCGTCTCGATCACCGGGTGGCGCCCCTGTTTGATCTCGATCCGCTTCCCCTCGTCGAGTACCGGACGCACGTAGCGCCGCTCGACGGCCAGCCGCGCGAACGATTGCAGGCAGTCGATGCGCGCCACCACCGCGGCATCCCGCAGCATCGGCGTCAGCGACCCGCAGATGAAGGCCAGGATGTCGGCATAAATCCGCTGTTCCAGGATGAGCATCTTCTCCTCCGCGCCGAGAATCTTCTCCTCGTACTCCTTCAACTCCTCGGTGATGTAACGCTCGGCGTTGGTCAGCGTCTGCTTCCGGATCCAGGTCTCCGGGACCTTGTCCTTGTGTGCGTTGCGCACCTCGATATAGTAGCCGAAGACGTTGTTGTAGCTGATCTTCAACGACGGAATGCCCGTCGCCTCGCTCTCCCGCTGCTGGATCCGCGCCAGGTAGTCCTTGCCGTGCAGCGCGATGCGGCGCAGGTCGTCCAGTTCCGGATCCACACCGTCGGCAATCACGCCGCCCTTCTGGATCTGGTTGTTCTGCGGGTCGGGGTAGATCTCCCGCGCAATGCGCTCCCGGACATCCGCCAGCACGTCGATCCCTTCCGACAGGGTGTGCAGGCGGGCGTCGTCCGTGGAGTCCAGCGCGGCTTTCAGGGTCTCGATCGCCGCGAGCGAATTCTTCAACTGGACCAGCTCCCGCGGCGTGACGCGCTGCGCGGCGATCCGTCCCGCAATCCGTTCCAGATCCCCCACCAGCGACACCTGCTCGCGGATCACCTCCGACAGATCCGCATCCTTCGTGAAGCGCTCCACCACGTCCAGACGTTCGTTGATCCGGGCCGGGTCCTTGATCGGCATGGCGATCCAGCGCTTCAAGAGACGGCCGCCCATCGGCGTCAGCGTGCGGTCGATGACGTCCGCGAAACTGCACTTCTCGCGCGCCCCGTTCGAGGAGAAGAGTTCCAGATTGCGGATCGTGAACTTGTCGACCCACACGTAGTCCTCCTGGTCGATGCGCGAAATCGACGCGATGTGGCCCGTATCGCGGTGTTCGGTGAATTCCAGATAGTAGAGAATCGCCCCCGCAGCCGAGATGCCGCTCGTGAAGTGGTCGACGCCGAAGCCTTTGAGCGACGTCGTGCCGAACTGTTTGCACAGTTTCTCGCGGTTGACTTCCTCCGAGAAAACCCACTCGTCGAGTCGGTAGGTATAGAGCCGCGACCCGAAGGATCCCGTGAAACGATCCTCGTAACCGCGCTGATAGACAACCTCTTTCGGTTGAAGGTTCGACAGTAGCTTGTCCACGTAGGCGTCCGTGCCCTCGGCCACGTAGAACTCGCCCGTCGAGATATCCAGAAACGACACGCCCGTCGTCTGGCGGCCGAAGTAGATCGCGGCGATGAAGTTGTTCTCCTTGTTGGCCAGAATGTTGTCTCCCAACACGATACCCGGCGTAACCAGTTCGATGACGCCCCGCTTGACGAGCCCCTTCACCAGTTTCGGGTCTTCGAGCTGCTCGCAGATCGCAACCCGCTCGCCTGCGCGGACCAGTTTCGGAAGGTAGGTGTCGATGGCATGGTAAGGGAATCCCGCCAGTTCGACGTAGGAGGCTGCGCCGTTGGCCCGGCGGGTGAGCGTGATGCCCAGGATGCCGCTTGCCTTGATCGCGTCCTCGCCGAACGTCTCGTAGAAGTCTCCCACGCGGAAGAGCAGAATGGCGTCGGGATGCACCGCCTTGATCGAATAATACTGCTTCATCAAAGGCGTCTCGACGTATTTCCGGTCGATATTCTTATCTGTTTTCTTATCTGTGGCCAAAGCAAAGGAGTGTCTGTTTCTTCTACAAAGATAGGGCTTTTTCGGATGCCGTGCAAAGCCCCGGGGCGAATTTTTTTCGCTCCGAACGCCCTTGCGGATCCCGGGATCAAAAGATGCCGACAGAGGTGAAGAGACGCCGGTAGAACGCCGCCTTCCACTCCACCGGGCGCGGGAAGGCCCGCGACGTCGAGGGCATGCGCCAGATCTTCAACATCCGGCCCCCGAACCCGGTCTCGCACCACGCCCCGACCGCCGGAGGTTCGCATCCCAGAATCCGGCACAGTGTTTCGGCCGCCTTCCCGCCCGTGGCGGCGATCGTCCGGCAATCCGGAATTTGGGCCAGGAGCGTCCCGAGATCCACCTCGCGGACTACTTGAAGTGACGCGTCAGATGCATTATCGTTCAGTCGGATGATCTCTTCCGATGTGTCGTAGAGTGCGATCCCTTGCGTCCGGCAATAGGCCTCGATCCGCACCTGGTCGAAACGCCGTCCGTCCGCAGTCAGAAAGTGCCGCGGGTCGCCCGTCGCCAGGCAGCCCACGATCCGCCACATGTCGTTTTGGAGATTCGGGTAGAAAAACTCCATCGACCACCGTTTCCGCTGCGGAGGAAAACTCCCCAGCATCAGAAGGCGCGCCGTGGGCGGCAGAAAGGGCCGCAAGGGATGTTGTTCGCTATTCATAAAAGGTTTTGTCGAAATTGACCAGGTAGAGCCGCTCCGTCGCCCGCGTCAGCGCCGTATAGAGCCAGCGCAGCAGGTCCCGCGTCATCGGCTCCTCGCCGAACAGGCAACGGTCCACAAAGACCGCACGCCACTGGCCGCCCTGTGCCTTATGGCACGTCACGGCGTAGGAGAACTTGATTTGAAGGGCGTTAAAGTGCGGATTCTCACGTATTTCCCGGAACCGTTTCAACTTGCTCCGGATCTCCGTGTAGTCCTTCTCCACCTCGTAGAACAGTCGCGTGGACTCCTCACGCGTCAGCGACGGAGACTCCGACGTGAGCGTATCGAGCAGCAGCTTGCACTCGATCTCCGTATCCTCGTAATCCGGGAACTCGACCACCGCATCCGCAAACCGGAAACCGTAGAACTCCTCGAAACGACGGATCCGTTTCAGCCGCGCAATGTCGCCGTTCGCAATGAAGTTCATCGGGCAGTTCTCCGTATGTTCCGGAAAATAGTAGTTGTTCTTGACGATCATCAGCATGTCCCGGCTCTCGATCTCCTCCTCGGCGTAGAGCACGTTCCGGCGGATACCTTCATTATAACGGTTCGCTCGGCGGTTCGAGCGCGTGATGACGATCGTCTCGTCCCGTCCGTAACGGTCGTAGCAATCCTGCAACTTTTCCAGAAATTCCCCGCCTTCGAGCGCCTCGATATCCGGGTAGTTCAGGTCGAAGTGCGGAATCTCGCACAGACCGTTTTCCAGCATGCACCGAACGAGCGTCGCATTGAACAGGATCCCCGATTCCGACTCCTGGCGCACCACCTCGTCCAGCGTCGCGTACTCGACATCACCGTAGGCCGACAGCGTCGACGGGTCCAGCGCCGGGCTGAAATCGCTCCCCACGGGCGGCAACTGCGCACTGTCGCCGACCAGAATCAGCCGGCATCCCCGACCCGAACGCACGTAGTCCACCAGATCCGAAAGCAGGGACCCGCTGCCGAAAACCGCTCCGCCCGACGTCGTGTCCGAGAGCATCGACGCCTCGTCCACGATGAAGACCGCACCCCGTTCCGGATTCGGGTTGAGCGTGAATTTCGATTCGTAATCCGCATTCGTCCGCTCCCGGTAGATCCGCTTGTGGATCGTCAGCGCCTTCTCCCCCGCATACCGTGCAAGCACCTTCGCCGCACGCCCCGTCGGGGCCAGCAGCACAGGCTTGATACCCTCCTCCTTCAACGCGCCGACCACCGCCGCTATCAACGTCGTTTTCCCTGTCCCCGCATAGCCGTTCAACACGAAAATACGCGAAAAATCATCCCCCGAAAGGTATTCGGACAACTTTTCTATGATTTTTTTTTGCCCGGGGGTTGTTTCGAAACAAATTTTACCGTAAATTTGGGTCGCGATATGTGTGCTGAACATGTGTCGATGAGTTACGGTGCAAAATTAATAACAAATATCTTTTTTAAAATGAAAAAACTCTTTCAAATCATCCTTGCCGTTGCCATCATCGGACTGGTTTACGTCATCTACGACCAGATCGCTACTCCGATTCGGTTCGAACAGGAAACCAAAGACAAAAAAGCACAGGTCATTGAACGACTCAAAGACATCCGCACCGCTCAACGGGCTTTCAAAACCAAATATCAGCGCTTTACCGCCAGTTTCGACACCCTCGAGGCGTTCGTCCTGAACGATACCCTCGAACTCGAACGCAAGATCGTCGACGAGGATGACTCCGTCGCTATGGCCATGCTGAAAAAGTCCGGTCGCAAGAACGTCGAAAAGTTCAAGATCGCCGTGATCGACACCATCTTCGCGCCCAAGAAACTCTCGCGTGAAGAGGTCGAGGCATTCCGATACATCCCCGGAACCGACAACAAGGCACAGTTCATCATGGAGGCCGGTATCCTCACCACCGAATCCAAGGTCGTGATCCCCGTCGTGGAGTGCCGCGCTCCCTACAAGATGTTCCTCGATACGGTCGCATACCGGCAGGAGGTCATCAACCTCATCGACGACGAGGAGAACAATTTCAACCGTTATGCCGGTCTGAAATTCGGTTCCATGGACGGCGGTAACAATGAAGCCGGAAACTGGGAATAAGCCGATCCAGGCCCAAAACAAGGTGTCCATTCAGCTGTCGTTGGATGGACACTCTTTTTCACCCTCCCCGCTTCCCGAGCGGGCCGGGGGCGAGGATGGCGTATGGGTGGAACTGATCAGTCCCCGGACGATGCTGGTCCCGGAATCCCTGTTCGACCCCCAGACCGGCCGGGAACTGCTCGCCGCAAACGGAACGCCCGCAACGGCCGACGAGCGGATCGTATGCTCCGAAGTCCGGGAAGGTGCCGTGGCCGTCATGCCCGTAGCGGGTGAGGTGCTGCAACAGATCGAAGCAAAATACCCCGCAAATATCCGATTCACCTCTCCCCTGCTCCACCGCCCCGCAGAGAGCGGGAAGTGCGTCTGGATGGCCCGGTGGGGAAAAGTGCTCTATATAAAGATATATCGGGAAGGAGTGCTGCTCCTCGCCGAGGCAATCGAGGCGGAAACCGATGACGATCTGCGCTACTTCGTGGAGCGGCTCAATGGGACTTTCCCGCTGGCGGAGTTCGAACTCCGTGCGGCCGGAGAGGAGGCCGGGAAACTCCGGAAACGGATCGGTAAAATCTTTGCCCGGGCAATATGCGAATAATCAGCGGAAAATACAAGGGCCGGACCATCAATCCGCCCCGCAACCTGCGGGCAAGACCTACCACGGACTTCGCCAAGGAGAATCTGTTCAACGTATTGTCCAATCTGATCGATTTCGAAGAGTGCGACGTGCTGGATCTCTTCGCCGGGACCGGATCGATCAGCTACGAATTCGCCTCGCGCGGCGCACGCAGCGTGACCGCCGTGGAGATCAACCCCGTGCACTATCACTTCATCCGGCAGACGGCCGGAACGTTGGGATTCGAAAACTTCTATCCGGTCAAGGCGAACGTATTCCTCTATTTGAAGAGTTGCAGCAAACAGTTCGACGTGATCTTCTCCGACGCTCCATACGATCTGGAAGGCAGTGAACGGGTCATTCAGGAAGTGATGGAGGGCGATCTGCTGCGTCAGGGAGGGTTATTGATCTTCGAACACTCCAAGAAGATGGATTTTTCGGATTACAGGGGATTCTGGCAATTAAGAAGTTACGGAAGCGTGCAATTTTCTTTCTTCAAAAAAGCCTGAAACGCTTGTCAATTCAAAAAATTGCACTATCTTTGCACTCGCAATACCAGAAAACGGTGCGTTAGTTCAGCTGGTTAGAATACGTGCCTGTCACGCACGGGGTCAGGGGTTCGAGTCCCCTACGCACCGCTAAAATTAGGTGTAAATCAAGTAGTTACGAGATTTACACCCAATTTTTATGTCTTAAATCGTGAAACTTTAATTTATTTTCTCAAGTTTACAATCAAAATTCAGACACAACAATCGATCGCTATTTTGCTCTCTGAACAAATTGGATAAAATAGCGATCGATCTTTATTTAGGTGGTAGTGCGGAAAGTTCATATCAGAGGAAATCATTTTGAGCTATTTTAATACGACCATCGCTTTTCGGGCATCTACCGGCGTTAGGCCTGTTTCCGGATTTATTCGGACCAGCCGGGATGCCTGCCGCTGCAGGAAATCCTCCTCATCATCCAAAATGACATAAGATGCATCCGGCTCGGCATGTCGGGTCAGCCACTCGGCAATCTCAAGCCCCCGGCAACCCGGTGTGAACCCCATAAACGGTTCTTCCTGCGGAGAAGTGTGATAGGCGCCGTACATGTAAAACGGGGTTATGTCGGCAACCACTCCGAGGCTCTCTGGACAATGGTGTCAGCAATCATCTTGTCAAAGGTTCATTCTCATACAGAACCATAATAAAGACAAAACTGTTGCTTGACAGGATCGTAGACATGAGGCAGATATTGCGCACCATCTGTCAATGCCAATAGTTTGGGAGATTTACACCTTGGAATTCTGCCCCAAGGTGTACACGATCTTTATCTCGTATCATCCTCCATTTCCAAATCACAAAGGCGCTGGCCCTTTTCTAATCAAGGCAACCTGGCATCAATACATTATATGATGCACTTTAATATGTGGACAATATCCTGTTAGTTCCGAATCCTGTCGCTGCAAAAACCTTTTCGTCGGCATTTGCTGCAGTGGAGGCCGTGCCATACGGCATCAAACTGGTCTGCGGCAGCATCAACCAGCGCAGGGACGTCGGTCAGGATCCCCGCTTCGAAATTACGGGTTGTCGAGCCTTTCATGCCAAGTCCGGCTCCGGTCAGATTGGCCGAACCGATATAAGCCACTTCACAGTCAAAGATCAATATCTTGAAATGGACGCGCGGACACAGCTTCCGCTCCAATCGGCTCCACAGCAGCGGGTATTTGTCGAAATCGTCGGCAAAATTCCGACCGGGCTCTTTGGCATGAAGCAAGCGCACCTCGACTCTCTGGCGAATCTGACTTTCCAATACTTTCAGTAGAGGAACCGATGTCAAACCTTCTTTCACATATAGGTCTTTGATGTCGGCCGTACCTATCCAGAGGCATTGTCGGACACTGCGGATGCGTTCGACCACTTCGGCATAGTGGGCTTCATCTTGAATGTAACGGATCATGGAGAACTCTTATGAAATGCTTGTTCGTTCTTCGGCTTTCGCTATCCGAACCAGCCGTCTGAATCGGTTGCGATAACCGACGACAGTCGGATCCTCCCGCCCCTTGACCATGGCGAGGTAGTTGATTTTACCGTAGATGACCGTTTTCAGACTTTTGCCGGTTCCCTGGCTGAAGTCGCGACTGTAAATTAACCGGGCCTGTTCGTACCCGTAGTGCTCCCACAAGTGAAGCAGCGTGCGTAACCGCTTGATGTAGTTCTTCGGGACGTTTACTTTTTCGCCGACAGTCAGTCCAGTGACCTCCAATCGTTCGCCCTTGACGCTTACTTTCGTCTTGCGGTCGTTGATCTTCAGGCCGTACTCTTCGATGATCGTGCGAACCCGCTCCATAAAGAACGGGGAGAAACGGCGTATGGGACGGTCGTGGCTGAAGGTAATGTCATCGGCATAGCGCGTATAATTGTATCCGTGTGCCCCTGCAAATGCCGCCAACCGTCGGTCCAAACCCTTCAAGACGATATTCGACAATACCGGAGAGGTCGGAGCTCCCTGCGGCAGCACCTCGATCCCGGACTGGTTCGGTATGGTGCAGAGACTGCAAATCAGGCTGCGAACCTCGGACGAAGGAATCCGGTCGGCGAGTTCCCGCTCCAGTGCGCGGCGAACCCTTGCTTTCGTGATGCTCGGGAAGAAGTTTTCCAGATCGAGGTTGAGTACACAGTTCTGGTGCAAGTGACAGCGGGCATTGGTCGCGACGCTTCGGTCCGTCACGAATCCCATGGCTGCATCCGAGGGCTGGAAGAGTGTCTGCAACATCGTCCCAAGAGCCCGTTGTACTGCTTTCAGCGGTTGGACTGGCGCGCAGATCAACCGGGTGCCGCCGGTCTTCTTGGGGATGGTGAACTCCACATAGGAAGCTGCACGGACACGTGCGGGCAGAAAGTGTCGGACGGTCCGTTCCGGTCGATCGGTCATGGCCCAGCAATCATTTAAATAACCGCAAGTGTGCAGGATCTCGAAAAAATCGGGCAGATCATTTATTTTCGGCCACTCTTCGGCTGATACTCGTAGGCGAGCCATGGTGAATGATAAAAAGTCCCTTGAAAAATCCGATCCGCCTTTCGTGTGTGTCAGAGGTAAAGGCTGCGGCCAGGTGCGCACGAGGGAAGGAGTGCACTTTGCATCATGGACGGCAAAGCCGGAGATGATGTCCGTAGTGCATGACGACCGAGGGCGTGCATGGGCACAGCCGCAAAAACAGACTTTGGCGGCGTTCCGACCAAAGTCGGAACGAAGTCTGCCGGATACAGCAGACAGGTTGCAAAGTGTCGGATCGGATTTTCAAGGAACGGTTTAAATTTTTGTTATCCCTACAGGCAGGGTGTCAGTAGTTCGGCGGGTTATTTACCAGTCGGGGTGCCCGTCGTAGTATATCGTTCTGATACTTTTGTATATTAGGAGCAGGCTTCCATTTTTAAGCGAACTTCCGACTGCCGCAATATGCTCTGTTGTCGGCTCAACCTGGTTTTCAATCAAAAAGCACCGTTTCACTTGTTGCAGGGCCGGTTCATATCCGCGGATGCAGCTGCATGAATACCAGCGTGTTGCGATAGCGATTCGAGGCGAGCGGTTAGGGCGATTGTCATCCCATGGCAACAGGTCCCCGTAATTATGTTCCCAAAAATCGCCGCACATATAGGTACAAATTCCTATTACATCTTTTTTAATTCCCTTTTTCAAATACTTGAGCGCTGTTTTGAAATCGCCGGCATCCATGCATTGTTGTGCATATACAGCACACAGATATTCAACCGCTGCAGCATACCCCTGTTTGGCAGCAGCTTCCAGGTAGGTCCGGGCCTCTTCATAGTCATTGAACGATTCATATAGCCTTCCCAATGTATATTGTGCCGGCGCATAGCCGCCATTGGCACTTTGCGCCAATAGGCGAATTGCCTGCTCCGATTCCTCTTCGGTCTCATCATCATTGCCTGTTCGTATCCGATAGCATTCGTAGTATTCATACGCTGCTTCGACATAATTGCTCGCACGGAGAAAACACCGCTCGGCCTGCTTCAAATCGAGAGGCAACCCGCCTCGCCCCTCTTTGTAACAGAGCCCGAGATAATAGTCTCCCAGCGTATACCCATGCTCCGCAGCGCGTTTGTACCATATCACAGCCTGCGGTTCATCGAGATGTTCCTCGCAAAAATTGCCCACACAAACTTCTGCTTCGGAAAGCCCCTGCTCTGCCGCCTTACGAGCCCAATCAATCCAGTCGTAGGGTCTCCCCTCGTCGGGATGCTCGCAATAGTACAGCGCCAAATCCCATTGGGCGGCTGCATCACCCTGTTCGGCACGTTGTTTCAACAATTCGAATTGGTTTTCCATCATGCAGATATTAAAGAAACGCCCCGGGTACGGCTGGTGGGGTAGCCCAAGGCGGCTCCGAAGTTGCATCCTACCCGATCCTTGTCACATCGAGATAACCCATATGACAGGCTCCGGCCCGTTTCAGATCGAGTCCATAAATACGCATAAATGCCGCGGCGACATCATTGCCGCCATTCGAGGTCAGCGGGTTGTACCCCGTCGTCGGGATCTCGACGCTCATTCCTTTTTCCAAGCGAATGCCGCCTACATTGGCGCTTCGCTTTACCGTAACTTTGAACAGTGCCATAGCTCAATTATTTAAGTTAATTATTCGACTGATTTGTTTTTGCATTATTGAAGTCTTTTTTTGCAGAATCCAGGGTCTTCTTACCGGCAATAATAAGAATGATTGCAGTTGCAACCTTCATCACACCTTTTACAATGTCATTCATGGCCTGGAATTTTTATTGGGAATCATACTATCTACCAACCAGTCGATAGCTTTACATATATTATCGCCTAATTTTTCGCCGACACCGGTTAGTTTTTTTAATGCTTCGTTCCCTACAGTTTTGATTACATTTTCTGAATTTACCTCTTTAGGTAACAATTCATTTTCCATAGTTTTGTGGATTTATAGTTATTACGCAACTACCTTGTAAACCAATAAAGCGATGAGCACCAGAATCATCACTATTACTATCCCTCCGAAAAGAAGGATATATTTCAGTACCTTCAGTATGGCAGACAAAGTCGCATTGGATTCTGCGTATAAGTCTGCAATAGATTCAAAGCCGAGGTTCCCAGCACCAATATGTCGTCGGCCCAACCGGCAATTGGTAAAACATCGGGCGCTATATCGATGGGGGATAAACTGTACAATATCGCCAGTACCATCCATGCCCATGCCCATCCGCTTCCAGTCGATTTTTCTCCTACTTGATTATTCATCTTTAATTATTATTTGTTTTTACTCTTCTGCTTTTTTATGTGTTTCTCCAATTGGTTAGCGACATTTTCCAATAAAGCATTAGCTTTTTTTGTCAGTTTTTGTCTGCCAGATACTCTTGACAATTGTTCTCCACTTCCTATTTTTGCCGTTCCTTGTATCAAGTTTTTTTCCAACTCTTCGGCCCGAGACTTATCGATGTTGTATTTGATTCGGATGCGCTCCAACATGCGACGCTCCTTTTCATCGATTTGTCCATCGTCCTCCAGACAGAATCTTACCTCTTCCAGATATGCTGCTTCATCGGCTGTTTCGCAGTTGTTGTTTGAAGGTGTGTTTTCCGGTATCGTTGTCACACTCGGTTTTTCCTCGTTGCCCGAATCGTCGATCAATTGTTCCAAAGGTGCAAAGTCGATTTCCAGTTCCCAGGTAGCGGAAGCATTTTGTTCAAAAGTTTCTGTGGCTTCATGCTCCAACGATGCGTCGATATGAAGAATCAATGCCTTAAAGTCGGCCTTGAGTTTTTGCTCCTGTATCTTTGTTAGTGAAGATGAACTCTTGCTTGAGATTCTAAGTTTATGGTGCAAAAGTCCATCTTTGCGTTCATCAAAAAGTCGTTGCCAACTCGACTCATTTGGATACCACACCAAGCCATCAGGAATATAAGGTTTTTTTGTCGGCCCATAGGTAGACTCCGTACCATACTCGTTCAGCAGAGATTCGTAGCTTGACTCATCTCGTGTCAAGTCGGCATTCCCTTTCAACGAGTTGATTTTTGCATTAATGTTGGTGTCTATATTTGTATGAGACTTTCGGTTTGTAGAGTTCTCAAGATTTTTGGTGTCCGAAATGGTTATGCGCGTAGCTCCCATTGCCTGCAATACCCGACGCAATTCGTCCATCTTGTCCTTGAACAATTCGAATTCACTCGTCTCATAGGGAATATAGTAATCATCTATAAATGGATGCTTGATGTATAGAACATGTTCCTGAGGATGTCCCATCGGGAAATGAATGGTCTCCGGCAGCTCTTGAGGTAATACGATTATTGCATTGGACTCCAAATAAGACAATGAATCGTCAATCACAAGGAACTGGCGTTTTTTCGAAGGCATCGAAAGAAAGCTATCGGCAAAAGACAATGCTTTATTTTTCAGCTCATTGCGTAATCTATGATCGATTTTACTCTTCTCCGTATGATTCATGCTGGCGCGTATACAGCGAAGACTTTCGTATTTATCGTATACGTCGGACTTCTCTCCGAGCAACATGCCTTTGAGAAAATAAATCTCTGCAATATGCGCCCCTTCCGAATATCGTTGCAAATACGTTTCGCACATATTCATTGCGTATTCGCCGAGTTCCTTTGATGTTGAAGAATTATGGCCGGAAGTATTTTTTTCTGTTTCGTAAAAATCGAAGCACCTTTTTATTATTGCTTCAAGATAGAGTTCTTTTATTTCTTCGTTGGGGAGATTGGAGAGTATCTTCTCATATTGTTTATAGACTGACTGCATTTGTTCGATGCTTTTAATATCTCGTATTGTTTGAAGATATTGCATCTTCTGCTCGTCCGAATTCTCTTTAATTACCTCAACAAGCTCGTTTAAATTCTCTATAAAACTATTAGATATATCGTGATCATCATCATAGCGCGCTATTGTTGCTAATGGGATCCAAAAAGTATTTCCATCAACTAATTGTATCCTTCCTGACCATACTATATCAATGTCTTCCCATCGCACTCTTAAATGACGACCATCATTTGTACTAAAACAAATATAATGTGTACTAATTACGAAGTATACATACTTCAATTTTTTGCATTCAAGTCTAACATCTCGGTATGCCACATAATAAATAACCTCATTTTCATTAAGATTATAGAATTTCCTTGCTTGATTCTGTTTGTCAAGAGAAATTTTAGGGTATTCATATATATGAGGGTGAAAATCAAACAAACGTCTCCCTATATCAGATAAATAGCCTCCCCCAAATAAATAATCGAGAACACCAGTTCTACCCTCTATTAAACTATAAAAGAGCCATTCTTTTAAAATGTCGTCATTGGTCATAAAACTTATTATTTTGAAAGTTATTTAAGTTAGTAGTCGTATACGTCATTAGCTGTATTGGCTGATAGCTGTTTAATTAAATGTGCTAAAAAAGTGCGGTCCTACTTGTTCCCACTCGAACAACAGGCACCGCCAAGCGCCTTCCCTCAAAATGGAAATACAAGCAGTCCGCACCCATACGGATATGTGCACAGACCGTGCTTATTTTCCCTTGAGGCTGGCCTTCTGTCAGAATGACCAAACAAAATTGGCGGTTTCGTTGTTCAAGGAATCCTAAGATTCACGCATCTATTATCATGTCGCAGGCCCATCACAGGCTTGCTCTACAAAGGTAATAGAAATTTTCGCACAATCCGCAGGGTGCGGTGGGATAAATCAACTGCTTGTCAAATTTTTCATGACTTTCGCTCGCTTCTTCGAAGGCAAAAGTATAGTACGGAAAGCTCCTCTCCGTACTGCCATACGACCGGATTTCAGCCGGAATACCGACAAACTCCGCATCCCGTAAAATACGACTGAATACAGGCAAATAATGCGGGAACGAAACAAAGATTCATTCCGGATTTTTCCGTGGATTCCGAGAATTGGCTACCTTTGTTTCGAGAAAAACAGGCTCCGATGTCCACATATAATAACGACTACCGTACCATGTCCTGTGCCGACCGGCTCAATGCAATCCATCGCCTGCGTCTGCTACGCAATACGACGGGGGAATTGTCGGTTCACACCGGCATACAACTCCGCAACAACAGTTTCAGCAAAAAGGCGCCGTTCATTGCCCGCTGCATATACAGCGAGTTTTGCCGGGAGGTCCACGAGCGCACACATGCGGATCTTGAGGACTTGATGAACCGTTACTGTACTGCATCGCGCAGCTTTGAAAAGATTGCCAAGACGCGCAATGCCCAACCCGAGTTCTACCGCGAGGTGTTGCGATGTCTGCTCGATGAACGCTTTGCTGCTTCCGAAGCCGCAAAACCCTATCGCGCCGCAGCAGAATCTTTTCCCGATGTGGACACGGCGCTTTTTACCCTGCTGGTTCTGAACGTTATTCCTTCGTTTCAGGCCAAGAGCGGCGACGTTGACCCGAACATGCATCTGGGACACCTCATCCAACTGCGCGACTATTTCCAGCCTCTCTATGAAGGGAGTCGGGTCTTTGGATTTACGCCCTATCTGACGGAGATGTACCAGGACTCGGTACGACGCATCCGGAAGGGCGAACTGTACACGCGTCTGGAGCTTATTCACTTCACGGAGGAGATTATCGCCAATCTGGAAAACAATCTGATCCCTTCACGCTTGTTACAGGCCAACAGTTATTACGCCCAATACAAGATACAGCCCGATCTGACACAGGGCTTATGGGGTGAATATGGCCATTGCGGCACGAAAACCGTATATTGGACGTTTGAAACCCTGGGTAATGACTTCATTGTAACCCGAAGAGAATATGACCGGGCTGCCGAACGGATCACGGAAGCCCGTTATGAATTGATCTTATTTCGGGAAGAGGAGGATATCTTCTTCCGTCTGCTGCGCCAATCCGAAGTAGAGCATATCTGTAAGGGAATTCCCATCCCGGAACAATCCTATATGCAGGGTATTTGCAGGATTGACGATTGGCAGCACCCCATGTCAATCGAATGGATATTCGCGACAAACCGTTATGATAATTTCCCGACTCGGATGATTCGCACGGAGGATCCTGTCGTTGAATTGGCGGCCAGGGAGCATTGGAACATTGTATGCGTGACGGGCCATTACGAATATCTGTCGGTCGAACGGGTCGTATCATTCCAACATGTCTATGTCGAGCGTTCGAGCCAACTCACGGAATCGGACGGACGGAAGATTCTCTCCTGGTATAAAATACCACGCGAAGGCTTGCTGCTGGAAGAAGATCTCATGCAGTCGACCATCTCCCATATCCGACATGACAATCGCGACTATATCTGTTTTATCTCCCTGAATCTGTCATTGGATGTAACCGACCCGGAGACATGTGCAAGTGCCGGGATTGAGATAACGGATCATATAGAGGTGATTGCCCCGGTCGAAGAGGTGTGATGATACAGTTTTCATTCCATGCTGCCCTTCCCCTTTGGGCGCGACTAGCCGCAGTTGCCGGAGGGCCTTTGCGTGAGGGTTTACCTGTGGTAATTTGTCCTGACCTTGCGTTGTCCGTCCGGCGGCTTATCTTTGCGGCGTCATGTTTGAGTCGCTTCACCTCTTGGGCGTTCTGGCGTGCTTGTTCGTCGAGAGTCGATCTTTTGCGTGTCAGACGTCATACGCCTCGACATTCCTTTGCGTCGAGTCAATGCGCCGCTGGTTCCGTTCGAATTCTAACAGTTCCTCCAACTCCGACAGCCACCTCGGCGATACCTTGCCCTTCATCAGTACGTAGCGCTACTTCAGATCATTGTCATACCGGCCGCGATCACACCCTGGCCAACTCCGAGTGGAGCGTCTTGATGAGGGACTTGTTCAACTCCTTGTACATCTAAAAGAAAACATTGTTCCGGATGACTGGAGTGAAATTATTAAAAAAGGTGAAAAATAATAAACAGCAAATAAGGCAAATTTATTTCTTATAAATTTGCCTTATTTGGTGATATCAGATGCTTTACCGTTTACCTGGAATTGTTCCGTCTTCCGCCAATTTTGCGTCCCGCCAATTCAAGAGCAAGGTCTGCATCTACAATAATCTTTCGTCCAATTTGGGTTACAGCTTTGTCAATCCTGCCACTTTGTTTAATTCGGTTCGCTGTAGGTAAACTGCATCCAAACAACTCTGCGATACCTCGAAGTCCATATACATATCGCTTTGTTGCGACAGTCACGGTCTTAACTTGTGGTTCCACAGGGTTCCCGTACTGTTGAAGAAACAAAAATTCTTCTCCTGTCATTTGCCATAATGGCTTTGCTAACAATTCCTGAATATTCATAATTAGTAATGGTTTTGTTTAACAATAGATCGACTTTCGATCAATTGATGAACAAAAATAACTGAATAAGGCAAATCGCATATAATGATTTCTTGGGCTATTCTATTATTCATTAAACGCATATCAGAATCCTCTTTTAGGGCTATTAAATGCGTTTCCGCAATGAACTTTTTCCCTTTTTCGGTTCTCTAGTACAAGGTTGATCATATAAATGGATGCACCCAGAATTTACACCCAAATTCACACCCAAATTTTAAGTCTTCAAGTAATATTCTGCGATTATCCACTTTTCTTCAGATATGCAATATGCTACTAATTAACAGACAAATACAGCTGTATAGCATCTTGCAAAATTATAAGTACAAGTCCCCTACGCACCGCCAGGGACCGATAAGAGAAGCCGGGCAAAACCGGAAGAGAAGGTCCGAATGAAGCAAAAGCCTTGTAAACGATGAGTTTACGAGGTTTTTTGTTTTTGGATTATCTGCATGAGAAAGCAAAAAACAACCGGCAGCGGGTGTCCAAATCGGTGGACTTTTTCCGAGAGCCGAACCGTCCACCGAATAAGCGTTTAACTCATTGATTTGCATTGTATTTCATCTTGACGCAAAAGGCTCTTGAAAGTAATTTTGCAACCTGTAAATACGATGTTATGGAAAGGACAACCTGCACGCTGATTTACTACCTGCGCAAGACCCGAATCGACAAGGAAGGGAAAGCGCCGATTTATGTACGCCTCACAGTCAACGGCCAACGTGCCGAAGTTTGTGCCCGGGCCCGCATCTTGCCCCGGTATTGGAATCAAGCCCGTGGCAAGGCTGTGGAAAACAACCGGGAGGGCCGTGAGATCAACCGGCTGCTGGAGGCCATCTCGTTCAATATTGCGCAAACGCGACGCACGCTGGAGGCAGAAGGGAAAGAGATTACGGCTACGGGGATTATGGATCGCTACCTGGGCAAGGACCTTCCCGAACGCCATACCCTGATGGAGGTCTTTCGGGAACACAACAAACGGTGCCGGGCTTTGATCGGAATCGACTTCACCGCATCGACCGTACAGCGTTACGAGAGTCTGATGCGCATCACGGGGGAGTTTCTGCTAAAGGAGTATGGCTCCGAGGATCTCTATCTGGACGAATTGCCGGTCCATTTGGTCGAGGATTATGAGTTCTACATGAAGACCGAGAGACGATGCGTTCACAATACGGTGATGAAGAATCTGAAAAACTTCAAGAAGATCATCCGCATCGCGCAAAGCAACGGATGGGTTCCGAAGGACCCGTTTCACGGCAAACATATCCACATGGAGCCGGTCGACCGACCTTTTTTGGAGAAACAGGAGTTTTTGTCGATGCTTCACAAGGAGATCTCTATTCCCCGACTGGCGCAGGTCCGCGACATCTTCTGTTTCTGTTGTCTGACGGGGCTGGCCTTTACGGACGTGCAACAGCTCAAGGCGGAGCATCTCGTGGTGGACATCCACGGCAAGATCTGGATTCGCAAGGCGCGGCAGAAGACCAAGAACATGTGCAACATTCCGCTGCTTGACGAGGCGCAAAAAATTATCGACCGTTACAGGGATCACCCCTACTGCCAGACGCACGGCGTGCTGCTTCCCGTATGCAGCAACCAGAAGATGAACTCCTACTTGAAGGAACTGGCCGACATCTGCGGCATCCGCAAGAATCTGTCGACTCATTGTGCGCGCCATACGTTCGCAACCCTGACGCTGGCCAGCGGCGCGACGATCGACAACGTCGCCAAGATGCTCGGCCATGCCAATGTCAACATGACGCGCCGCTATGCGAAGGTCCTCGACTCGTCAATCATGCGTGACATGGAGGTCGTTGCTGAAAATATGGCGTTGTAACCCGTCGGAACATTTGAGGAATTTTCGGAACGCCCGGACAGCAAAAGAGACAAGGCGCCCTGTGCAAACGAGGACAAGAGCAGTTCTCTTGGCATCTTTGCATGGGGTGGCTATCTTGCTGGACCGGGCGGCAGTGACGGTGTTCATTGTGCCTGTGTAGTATAAAATGAGGTTGGATCAGTGCCGATTCATGGACCTTTTCTTCCTTTCCGAATCTGCTGTTGTTGCTCCTCGCAGGTTTGTACATTGGCTAATCCCAAAACCGCATCCAGCGGATGGATGGACGGCCCCGGCCTGCCCCCGGTTGACCTTCTCCTCGTTGTAGCGGATAGCGCCGCCGACAGTCGCTCCCGTCCTTATATTCGCAACCATCCTTCGGCCTGTTTGGTAAGATCACGAATCTCGATGCTCAACGCTTTCAGCTCGCGGGTATGCTGTTCCAACGCAGCAATCTGGCGCGGAATCGAGACATTGGAGAAGTGTGCGACTTGGGAGAACCCCGTCCGCCTCGCAGAGCGAGCGTTTTTGTCGGACAAACCGCCGGTGACAAAAACACAGCTCGCTCCCGTCAGGCGACGGGTACAGTTTCGGCATCCGTAGAGGACAATTCCTCTCCTGAAAAAGCAGATCCGAAACGAAAAAGCACGGGCGGATTCTCCGCTGCAATATTACGAGGATATTCAGGGATTGAAAAGCGCTGTTGGCGGCCATGCAAGACCTCCGGAGGACACCGGGAACCAATCCCCCGAAAACCGCATTACCTTGCGGGCAAACGTCCAACAATCCATCCATGAAACTGCTATTGTATTTGTTCATTGATCCTGTTTTTCAGGATTTCGGGAACAGTTTCCGGCATCTGTTCCTTCATGATGAAATGCTTCCCTTTGTTCGTGCCGGACCCTTTTCCTGAACGCACGAACCCGGAAGTTCGTGCGTGAGCGCTCTCTTGAACGAAGCTGTTATCTCTACGCTTTTCTTCTACATCAGCACAACAACTTATAACCGACGCCCCGGGCGTTGACGATCCGTACCGAAGGGTCGGCGGCCAACCGGCGGCGCAGCCGCGTGATGAAGACGTGCAGGCTGCGGGCGTTGAAGAAGGTGTCGTCGCCCCAGATGCGTTGCAGGATCAACGGCGTCGGGACGACCTCGTCCGGATGCTCGCAGAGCAATTTCAGAATGTCGGCTTCGCGGGCCGAGAGTTCCTGCGTATGGCTGCCGTCGTTGAGCCGCTGCCGGGCAACATCGAACGCGAAACGTCCGATCCGATAGTGTGTCGCGGGACTTGCATGTGCAATTCTCGAACGTCCGACCAGCGCCTTGACGCGCACGACCAGTTCGCTCATGCCAAAGGGCTTGCGCAGGTAGTCGTTGCCGCCCGCTTCGAATCCGTGGACCACATCATCGACGGCAGACCGGGCCGAGAGAAAGAGAATCGGAACATCGGCCGAGCGGCGCCGCAGCGCTTCGACAAACGTGAAACCGTCCATGCCGGGCATCATGATGTCGGTCACGACGACGTCGGGACGTGCCTCGTCGAAACGGCGCAGCCCTTCGACACCGTTGTAGGCCACCGAGACGTCGAACTCCTTCTCGCCAAGCGTGTCGGCGATGATGTCGGCCAGGGTCTGCTCATCCTCGACGAGCAACATGCGGATCTTATCGTTCATCATCGGAAAGCGTCAGGTTAAAGGTGGAGCCGCGGCCCGGGACGCTCTCCACCGTGATCTCGCCGCCGTGCTTGCGGGCGATCAGCCGCACATAGTAGAGCCCCAGTCCGAAGCCCTTGACGTCGTGGCGGTCGCCGGTCGGCACGCGGTAGAACTTTTCGAAAATATGGGCCTGTGCCGTGCGGTCGATGCCGATGCCGTCGTCCGCGACGCGCAGTTCGACCCCTTTTGCAGTACGTCGGGCCGAGAGGCGGATCCGCACCTTCCCGCCGGAGTATTTCAGGGCATTGTCCACCAGATTGTCCAGCGCATGCGTGAGGTGGAAACGGTCGGCCGAAACCTTTAATTCAGGGGGTACGACCTCTACGGAGATCATGGCCCGGGGTCCGCCCTTCATGCGGAAGCGGCCAGCAACCTCTTCCAGCAGCGGCCGAATTTCCAGTTCTTCGCGGCGGAGCGAGATTTCGCCGCGCTCCTCGACGCTCATCGTCAGGATGCGCTGCACCATGCCGCCCAGGGCGGCCAGCTGCTCGCGGATGACCGTGAGGTACCGTGTCCGTTTGGCCGCATCGTCCGCCGCCCCGAAGTCGAGCAGAGCGTCGTTCGCAGCGTTGGCCACGGCGATCGGGGTTTTCAACTCATGGGTGATGTTGTGCGTCAGGTCGAGGCGCATCTCTTCGAGCGTTTTCTGCCGGAAGAGCGTCCGCAGCAGGTAGATCAGCGCCCCGGCCACCGCCGCGAGCATCAGGAGCGACGAGCCGATCACTCCGGCCATGTCGCGCACAAGCTGCCGGTCGGGATTCTCGATGCGCAGGCGGAAACAGAGCTCTTCGTCGGTCGTGAGCGAAGTCGTGAAGGTGAGCGGGTCCGTGAGCCGCAACGAGTCGTTACGCGCGGCAAGCACCACCTCCGGATCCGTCAGCGGCTTCGTCGTAAAGAGCTTCACCAACGTCGTGCTGTCGGTGGGGCCGCGCACGACATCCACCTTGTGGGGCAGGTCGATGCCCGCCGCCGCAAGGTTGCGCGTGAGCAGCGAGTCGTAGCGCGCCATATTGAGCCGCAGGACATAGACGGGCGGGATGCGGATCTCCTGCCGGATGTGGCGGGTCGTTTCGCCGTTCGAGATGCTGATATCGTGGTGGATCGTATCGGTTTTGGGCGTGAAAGAGAGGCTCTTGCCCGCTCCGGCGAGGTTCTTTACCGCAATCTCCTGAATCATGTCCACCCGGATCGAGTCGATGTTGCCCGACGAGGAGAAGGTGATATGGCTCTTGTGCCCGGAGGGTTTGTTGCCCAGCAGCAGGTCGTCGTAGGCGGCGCGGGTCATGGCCTGCATGACCTGCCGCGAGAACTCCTCACGGCGAGTATGGTACATGTTCACAAGGCTCCACACCTGCACGGCGACGAGCACCGCCAGCGTGGCGGTAACCAGAAGCGATATGCGGCCGAAGCGACGTTTGTTCATCCCGATGCGGCGTTTTGTGCGAAACAAAGGTACGCATAAAAACGCCACGGCCGACGGCGTTAAGACTATTTAACACTCCTTAACGGAGCATTAACCATCGCCTGCCGGATTTCCTCCGACCTTTGTCTCGGAACCAAAAACAATCCTGCCATGAAAAGATTTGCGTGCTTCGTCATCGCATTGTTTGCGACGATCTGGGCGCTTCGGGCCCAGCAGACCATCGTTACCTATACGCCCGACGGCGTCAAGACCTACGACACGGCCGAACCGCCCAGCGAACTGCTCGACACGACGCAATTCGTCGTCAGCTACCGCATGCTCTACCGCCAGCGCCCCGAGAACGAGCACCCGATGGAAGACCTCCTGCTGCTCCAAATCGGGCGCAACGTTACGAAATTCTACTCCTACAAGACGTGGCAGACCGACTCGCTCGTGCGCGTCACGCCGCCCGAGCAGGTGATGGCCAACCTCGGAAGTTTCCACGGCGGCGTGCAGGACGTCCTCTTCCGAAATGCGGCGGCCGGCCGGCTGACCCACACCGACCAGATCGGCATGGATCATCTGCTCTACACCGAGCCGCTGCCCGACTGCGGGTGGGAGCTTACCGACGGCGAGCGGACGATCCTCGGCTATGCGTGCCGCCGGGCCGCCTGCACCTTCCGCGGCCGCAATTACGAGGCGTGGTACACGCCCGAGATCGCCGTGAGCTGCGGACCGTGGAAGTTCGGCGGGCTGCCGGGTCTGATCCTTGCCGTCCGTGACGCCGCCGGGGTGCTCGAACTGGAAGCCACGGGTGTGGAGCAGCGCGTCGAGCCCATCTGCATGACCGACCGCAACTACATGAAAACAAACCGGAAAAAGTACCTTGAACTCAAACAGAAGGTGATGACCGATCCGGTCGGCTACCTCGCGGGCAACTCCAACGTGCGGATGACGATCAAGTCGGAGGACGGCACGCCTCTCAACCCGGGCGACCTGCTGCGCGGCTACAACGCGATCGAACTCGAATAACCTGCCGTAACGCATGAAGTGGATCGCATTTTTCGTTGTGTCGCTGATAGTTGCCGCAACAGCATCGGCGCAGGGACTGACCGGGCGGATCGTGGATGCGGCCGACGGGCGGCCCCTTGCCGGGGCCATCCTGCTGGCCGCCGACAGCACGGGCCGGCAGGCGGGTTACACGACCTCGGCCGCGGACGGCAGCTTCCGTCTCCGCCCGCGTCAGGGGATGCGGGCCGCATGGATCGACGTCTCGATGATGGGCTACCGCGCCCAGCGGTTCGACGCCGCCCGCCTGCCGCAGGAGATCCGTCTCGAAGCCAGTGCCGTGGAGATCCGCGAGGTCGAGATCCGGGCCCCGCGCCTCTCGCTGCGGGGCGACACGGTGAGCTACAACGTCGCGGGCTTCACCGAGGCCCAGGACCGCACGATCGCCGACGTGCTGCGCAAGATGCCGGGCATTGAGGTCGAAAAGACGGGCGAGATCCGCTACAACGGCGAAGCGATCAACAAGTTCTACATCGAGGGAATGGACATGCTCGACGGCCGCTACTCTCTGGCGACGAACAACATCGCCCCGCAGGATGTGGCCAGCGTCGAAGTGATGGAAAACCACCAGCCGATCAAGGCGCTGCGCGACGTGCTTTACAGCGACCGTGCGGCCCTGAACCTCCGCTTGAAGAAACAGGCCCGATCGCACTGGACCGGAACGCTTCGCGGTGCGGGCGGCTGGTCGCCCGACGAGGCGTTGGGCAGCGGCTCGGTATTCGCCATGCGTATCGCCGCCCAAAGCCAGACGATGTTCAACCTCAAAGGCGACAATACGGGCGAGGACCCGACGTCCGATCTGCACCAGCTCACGGTCGAGGAGCTGCTCAACAGCGCCGACAATCGCTGCGAGACTCCCGAGTGGTTCTCGACGGGGCTCTCCGAGGCGCCGCTCGACGATCGCCGCACGCGGCTGAACCGTTCGGCGATGGCCAGTGCCGACCACCTGCGCAAACTCACGGACGACTGCCAGTTGAGCGGCCATGTCGCCTACGGCTACGACCGGCTGGCTTCGGACTACGCCTCGCGGATCGTCCGCTACCTCTCCGACGGGGAGCTGGCCGAAGAGCTCGCGGAGCAGGCCCGGCTGACCGACCGGCAGCTGGCGGCACACGTGAAGTTGTTGGCCAATACCGAGCGTTTCTACCTCATGGACCGCCTTTCGGCCGACCTTGCGTGGAGCGACTTCGACGCCGCCACGACGGGCAGCTATCCCAACCGCCAGCAGGCCGAGGCTCCGGCGCACCGCGTGGAGAACGACCTCAATTACATCCGCCGCACGGGGCATCGCACGCTGACCGTGACGTCGAACCTCTTGTGGCTCACGCAGCCGCAGCGACTGGATGTCGTGCGCGAGGGCTCCGCGCAGCGGCAGCGGCTCGACATCGACCTGCTGCGCATGAACCACAACGTCGCCTGGGGGCTGGGGGCCGGGCGCCGCTGGTCGTTCCAGTTCAAGGGAGGCCTCGCAGCCCTCTGCCGGCGGTTCGACAGTTCGTTGAGCGGCCTCGGGGTCGAGACCTCCGCACCGCCTGCCGCCGATACGCGCTTCGGCTACGGGAGCCTCTACCTGCGGCCGACGGCCACCTGCCGCACGCAGCGGCTGCGGCTCAT
Source organism: Alistipes sp. An66 (assembly GCF_002161445.1). Lineage (GTDB taxonomy): Bacteria > Bacteroidota > Bacteroidia > Bacteroidales > Rikenellaceae > Alistipes > Alistipes cottocaccae. The sequence continues at coordinate 68,226 of NZ_NFHT01000005.1, read as the reverse complement.
CCTCGCCCTGCCGGTCGACTGGCGCTGTTACCGCTATACGGGCGGCAGCAGCACGCCGCTGCTCTGGTCGGCCAACCTCTCGGCCCGCTGGACTCCATCGGCCTGCTGGGCGCTCTCGGCATCGGGAGCCGCAGGCGAACAGGGGGCTGCCGACGCGACGATTTACCCTGCCGTCCTGCTGCGCGACTACCGTACGCTGGTCTCCGGGGTCGCATCGCCCGTATCGACCCCCGTGCGGATGCTGACGGCCGGCGCCAACTACAAGAACCCGCTGAACGGAATCTTCGCCCACCTCTTCCTCCAACGCTCGTGGTACGACCTTCCGTGGCTCGCCACGCAGGATTTCGAGGGCGACTACATCGTCTCGGGACAACTCCGCGAGACGAACCGCATGGTGTCGTGGAGCCTCGCGACGGGCGTCAGCACCAACATCGATGTCCTGCACGGTCAGGCCGGGGTCGACCTCGCGTGGAACGACACACGGATGGAGATCAGCCAGCAGGGGGTTCGGATGCCCTACCGCTCGGGGGTGCTGACCCTCTCGCCGCGCGTGAACCTCCGTGCGGCCCGCTGGCTCAATGTCGAATATACGTTCAACTACCGCTACACGCAACTGCGGATCGAATCCGCCGCCCCGACCGACCGCCATGCGTTCGACCAGCGGCTGCAACTCAATCTGACGCCGGCCAAGAATCTGCTCCTGCAACTGACCGGTGAGCACTACCGCACGCAACTCTCCGACACGCGGAGCAAGCACCTCGTGCTGCTCGACGCCTCGGTACGCTGGAAGGTGGGCGAGCGATGGGAACTATGGGCTTCGGCTGCGAATCTGCTCAACGAGAGGGAGTACGCCTACACGCTCTTCGACGGGTTGAGCTCTTCGGCGAGCCGCTACGCCATTCGGCCGTGCAACCTGCTGCTGGGTGCAAGCTGGAAATTCTGAAAAGGGGCCCTTGCAAGAGTCCTTTTTCAATTCTTTTGCCGTCCGATTTTCCGTGTTTTCATGAAAGAGTAGTTCGGAAGTCTCCCGCGCTACGATCACCGATCGCCGGACAACGTTTTACAACCGCGCATCATGCTGATAACCCTTACGGCACCGGACGGATACCCATCTCCCCTGCGTACCGCAAACATGTTGCAAATCAAACAGCCATATTTTATTCTTGAATTAATATCAGGGGCCCGTTCGATCGCTATGTCATCGTAAGAACAAGAGTGCGATCGTTCTGTTATTCGCCCGATCGACAAGACGATACGAAGGAACGAGTATTACACACTCCGCATTGCCGGATGTGGAAGCGCTACAATTCAGAGAGGATTGCAGCCGGTCGTGCCGGGCAGGCCTCACGCCCGCAACCCGAAAAAGACAGCCGGAACCCGAAGGTCCCGGCTGCCGCTTCATCCGTGAAACAAGGTCCCGACACTAAGGCAGGCTCATCTCCACGTAGTGCATACCCGGATCGCCGACCTGCTCGCCGTTCTGGCTACGGACGTTGATCTGACCCGTCATGTGGTTGCCCGAAGGTGAGGAGTCGATCACCGTGTTGCCCGAACCGCCGTCGAGCTTCCAGTAGCCCACCAGACCTTCGGAGTTAACCGGAACCGAATAGAAGTGATTCTCGGAGTTGATCTCCGCCTTCGAGAGGGCGCGATTCCAGATGCGGACCTCGGACATGTATCCAGGGAAGTAACGATCCGCATTGTACGAATATCCGATCCAGAAGGCCCGGGAAAACTTGCTCTCGTTACCCGTGAAGGTCGACCCCAGGTTCACACCGCGATTCAGCGCAAGCGAGGCACTGTGAATGAATTTTCCGTCGATGTAGAACGAGACGCTGGAGGGGGTCCACGTCACGGCAATATGATACCAGCGGTTCAACTCGGAGAGAGTCAGCTTCGCATTCGTCCGGTTGCCGCGGGAGGTCGCCACCTGGATCTGGTTCCAGGGCACCCCGACATCGCCCAGACGAAGCAGGAACTTGTCCTCGATACCCATGATGGTCGAGATGCTCCCGGCAGTGCGCGTCTCCTGGATGTTGACCAGCGCCTCCATCGTCCCGGCAGTCAGATTGTTGAGCGCCGCAGCGTTGCTCAACGTCGCGAAATAGCAGCGCGATGCCCGCATGTCGGCCACCTTCTCGATCAGACCTTTGGTCTTCTGCGTGATCCGGACGACATGCTTGACGGGTTCGGCATTGTCCGGAGCGTTCTTCTCGGTGAGCGTCACCTCGCACTCGCGTGCGGAGCCGCCGTTCAAGGCCCCGACCGAGAAGTGCAGCACCCCGTCCGCATAATTCTTATAGGTCAGCCACCCGTCGCCCGACTCGCCCAGCGCAACGTCGAACTCGATATTGGCCGTCACCGGAATATCGAGCGTCTGCTCCTCGACTCCGACGAAATAGGCCTGTTTCTCTGCCGTCAGCTGCGGTTTGACCAGCTGCGTGACCTTCAGCGTCGCCTCGCCCTTTTTCAGGCCCTTGATCTTCACCAAGGCTTCGCGCGAAGTCTCTCCGTCGTTCTGGCGCACGCTGAAATAGGCCGTCACCATGTTCCCGCCGCTCTCCGAGGGGCGAGCGATCGACCACGTCAGCCAACCGTCGTCGGCTCCGGTAATCTCGGCCGAAAGGTCGCGCGGATCGACATTCGTCGTCAGCTTCACGGCCACCCGCTCGTCCTTCGTGTAGGCCAGACGCAGTTCGGGCTTCGAGGTGATCTCGATGCTCTCGGGAATGCCGCCCGCAACCGTGATGCGGAAGGGAACCTGCTTGTCGTCCATCCTGAAGGTGTAGTCGGCGATCTTCTCCGCATCGGTCTCGTTGGCCTTGACATCGAAGACAACCTCGGCTCCGTCCTCGCCGCTCAGGGCCGAAGGCGTCACGAAATCCGACTCCCCTTCGAGCGTCCAGGCTTTCGAACTGGTCACCAGCACCGTCACCTTGCCGCCCTCGCGGGGCAGGTTGTTCGACAATTCGGGATAGTAGATCTCAAGCTGGGCCTCGGCTTCGGGGGCCTTCTTCTTGAGGGTGATCTTGAGCGGCACGCTCTTCTTGCCGCAGGTGAAGGTGTAGGTGAAGAGACGGTCGACCTCCTGGTCGTTGGCCTTGATCTTGAACGAGACGATGTCGCCGTCCTTGCCCTTCATCGCGGAAGGGGTCACCAGATCGTTCCCTTCACCCGAAAGGCTCCAGGCCCCGCTGCTGGTGACCTGGACAGGCACGTCGCCGCCCTTGCTGCCGACGGTCGCCGTCGACGGATTGATCGAGATGGCATCCTCGACGATCCGAGGCTCCACTTTCTTGTCTCCCTTGTCGCAGGCGCCGCAGAGAAGAAGCGCCGACGCGGCACAGATAAATAGACTGTTCAGTTTCATGTTCCTGTTGAATTGACAATGGTTGGTTGCGACCGGATCCGCCCGGTCGTTTTCCCCCGCGGCGGAAGCTCTCCCGGACATGGCCGGAAGAACCCTCCGCAGGAAAAGGTTCGGTTAGTTGATCGGATGGGGCTTGGGATCGTAGCGGCCCTCGCCCAGTTTGTTATAGACGTTCTTCGGATCCTGGACTCCCTGGCCGTAGCAGCCCTGGGCCATGTTGCGGAACTGTTGCAGCGAATGGGTGCGGTTGTTCTTGATGCTCCCGGTTCCGGAGGGGTCGAAAGCGAACCACATGACCCAGCCGTAGCCCTGATCCATGTATCCCTTGGCCTGCTCCGACGAGAGGGACATGCCGTGGTTGAGTTGGATGGAATTGCCCGCACAGCCGCTCAGGGTCATGCCGGTAACCGGACGTGCAGCACCTCCGTAGTCGGCGCAGACGTTGTCGATGAACTCGACGGGCTTGTGCTCCTGGCCATCGATGGTCACCGAAGGCAGCCTCGAAGAGATCTTGCCCAGGTAGTAGAGGTGCACCCAGGTCTCCCACGGGCAGAGCTCCTTCATGGCCTTCTTGGTCTCATAGCAGAGGCGTGCAGCCTGCTGCGAGGTGGCGGAACCCGAAATCCACTGGTTGGTCAAGGAGCCGTACCTCGAGTACTCGTCGTCGAAACCGATGCCGTCGAGTTTGTAGTCGAGGCAGATCTGGGCCAGTTCACGCCCGAACTGCTCGCAGCCCCAGTCGGTCAGACCGGCCACACCGGCGGCATCGTGGTTGCCCAGGATGTCCAGCAGCACCTTGATGCCCTTCTTGCGCAGGGGCTGGAGATAGACCTCCGACTCGTCGAGCAGCGCCCGGACGTTGGGATTGGCGTGCATGTAGACCTTCTGCTTCGAAGCGTCCCAGTTGATGTTGCCGGCGAAGAGCACCACGGCATCGAAGAAGGGCTGTCCGTCGTCGAGCAGATACTCCAGGGCGTTGAGCGGGTTGCAGTCGTTGATCTCGAAGTAGCAGATGTTGCGGATCTTCTTCGAACTGCCCTTCGAAACGAAGAGCTCGACATAGCGTGCGCTGTTCTGGACCGCCACGCCATCGCTCTTGGCCACGACCAACAGCGGAATCATGTAGGTGGTCACGTAGGCAAGCTCCTCGCTCGGGCTGATCGTCACCTCGACCGAAGCGGAGGTGTCGCCAGCCTTGACCGTCACCAGACCGTTGCCGGCGATCGTGCACGCCGAGGCCGGGAAGAGTTTGTAGTCGGTGCTGTTGTCGAAGTTGTACTCGTCGACGTGGCGCGCGTCGAAACGAACCTCGACCTGCACGTCTTTGGCCGCAGCCTTCTCCAGCGTGAAGGTCAGCGTCTTCTTCACGGCCTCGGCACCCTCGGCCGGGAACTCGATGCTCACCTCGTCGGAAGTCGCGAGCGAACCGGTCACCGTTTCTCCGGGTGCGGGCTCCTCGTCCGAAGCCTTCTGCGTCACGGCGATACGCACCGACTTGTCACCTTCGCTCGACTTCACGACGATCTGTCCCACGCGGGCTTCGCCCGTGTTGTCCTTGGCGTTCACGATGAGTTTGTCCCCGCTCTTCTCGGCCGTCATCCACTCCTCGGGATAGGTGAAGCTCCAGTCCGCCGCGTTGGTCTTCACGGTCAGCTCGACGGCCTTGTTGCCCGCTGCCTCGAAGGCGATGGGGTCCGAAGGCGTGACGCCCAGCACGATCTCGCCCTCCTCGGCGGCCGCCTGCGTCACGTTGATCCGCACGGGCTGCGCATTGCCCGCCGAAATGGTGATACGTCCCGGGCGCACCGACTCGGCCGTATTGGTCTGCGCATTGACCTTCAGCATATTGCCCTCCTTCTTGGCCGTAATCCAGTCGTTCTTCTCGACGTTCCACGACTCGGCATCGGTCATGATCGTCAGAACGACGTCCTCGTTGCCGTCGGCCTTGAACGAAATGTCCGAAGCAGGTTTCACACTCAACGTGTTCTGCTTGTCAACCTTCTCGGACTTCTTGCACGAGACAAGGCTTCCCGATGAAATGGCGAGCATTCCCGCCAAAAGCATCCAAATTGATCTTTTCATGTCTGTTTTGGTAATTAAAGGTTAGTGAATATGCATTCTGCGTGTCGGATCGGATCAGTTTTCGGGCAGCGAGACGCTCTGCCAGTCGATCTCGCGTTCGGTTTTCAGGTCGAACCCGTTTCCGGTATAGTCCCGGACAACCTTGCCCGTGGCGTTATCGTCGAACTTCCAGTAGGCAACCAGCCCCTCCGACTGCGGGTCGATCTTGTAGAAATGGTTCTCCGACGCAATCTCCTCGGCCGAAAGTGCCCGGTTCCAGATGCGCACTTCGCTCATCTGTCCGTCGAAACGACGCTCGTAGAAATCGTCTCCGTCGGTTTGCAGCCGGTACGAATGGCCGATCCAGAAACATCGGGGCTTGCCTGCGGTCTCGTCCGAATGCGGAATGGCGAAGTTCACTCGGTCGATCAGAACAGGCTTGCCGTCAGGACCCGAAACCTCGGCCCGGGACGACTCTTTGAGCTTGCCGTCGATGTAGACCCCGACCGTCCCGCGATCGAACGTCACGGCGATGTGGTACCAGCGGAACGCTTGGAGATCAAAACGACGGTCGGGATCCCCGGGAATCTTGCCCCGGGAGGGTGTGGTCGCCTCCTCCGAAACCTTCTTGGCGAAGGCTACCTGCAACTGGTTCGAGGGCCCGCTGTCGCCCAAACGAACCAGGAAGAGGTCCTCGACACCCATGATCGTCGAAATATCCCGGTTGAACGAATTGGCGTAGACGAGCGCTTCGAGCGTGAAGCTCTCCATATCCTGCACCGCCAGTGTATCCTCCGTCCACTCGGGCCATGCACAGTTGTTCTCCATCCCCGCGACAACGTTGATCAGTGCCGCCTTCGTGAAGACAAAGTAGACCGTGCGGGCACTTTCGAGTACCGGCATGCCGTCGGAGCCCGAAATCGTCACGGGAAGCACATAACGCTGACGTTCCTCGATGGGAAGCCGGTCGAGGTGCCCGAAGTCGAAGTCCAGCGGCTCGCTCTCGACCAACCCCGCAGGTATCGTGACCGAAACATCCGAAAAAACGTAGTAACCCCCATCGGCCGGAAGAAGTTCGGCCGCAGGATCCTCGTAAAACATCCGGTAGCGGTCGAGCAGCTCGGGGGCCAGAGAAAAGGTAACCGTGACATCCCGAGACTCCGGCTGGGCCATGCCGACCCTGACCTCGCAACGATGCGTCTCGGTGACATCGAGATTGTCCCGCTTGATGAAGACCTTGTCGGCAAACGACGACCCCGAAACGAAGACCTTGTTGTCGAAGTGGTATTTGCCCTCCTCATCGCCCCGGCAGGAGATCAATGCAAGGAGAACAAGAAGGATGCCTGCCAATGCAAATCTGTTTTTCATAATCAATGCCTGTTTTCGGTGTTGGAGTCAGAAATCGAAGGATGCAGAATCGCCAGCGCCGCCCGGATCCGTTTGTAGGTCGGCATGTTGAAGTAGTCCTCTTGTGCGTTCGAGACGGCAAGCCCCTGCTTGTCGCACTTGACCGTGGACGCCGTATTCGGGTCCATAACCCAGTCGGCTGCAACCTGAACCGTGGCGCCGACCTGCGCATCCTCGCCGCCGTCCGCCAGGGACGGCACCGAGGCCTCGAGGATGATCCGGTCGCTCGGAACGCCCTCGACCAGCTGATCGCGGACCTGACGGGAGATCGAAACCGAAGCCTTCGCATCTTCCGTCAGAATCAGGATATACCTGCTGCGCGATACGAGTGTCTGATCCGTGAGCCGGATAACATAGGCCGGATAGCCCCGGAAGAAAAGAAGCTTGTCCGGATGGGACTGCGCCCAGGAGTCGATGGCCTGAACGAAAGGAGCGGCGGCACTGCTATCGAAACCGCCCAGGTAGGAGGCCACGATCCCGTCGAAACCATAGGCCGCACTGGCCGACAGCTGCCGCTCGGTCTCCGCCTTGCAGTAGGCGGCAAAAGACGATTCCGTGTAATCCCCGCCCTGGCCCGAATCCTCGGCTTCCTCACGGAGCGCCTCCCACGACGTGCGGATCGTGGTGTAGTCCACAACGTTGAGCGTGCGCGTGCCCTTTAAGGCCCGAACCTCGCCAAGCTCGGACACAAAGGTCGGATGCAGATCTTCGATTCCGCTTATGAGCAGGTAGTCCACACTGTCCGGCATGGACATCGGATGCTGGTTCTGATGGCTCGGGGCCGAAGAACTACCTTCGATGTGCATCATCAGCAACGGATGTGCCGAGGCCTTGAACGCGCGGAGACCCGCCAGCGTGGCCGCATCGTGCTGCAACATGCCCGGAAGAAAATCCTTGTTGTCCGGGTCCGTCCAGTCGCTGCACGAAACCAGCAGCAGCGACGCGGAGAAAACCGGGATCAGTATCTTGTTCATTTTCATATATTCCTGTTCTTATGCTTGTTCTTGTTCCGTTTTCGTATCGCTTGCCCCCAGACCTATTGGATCGCAGGATTGCAGTCCCACCACATGCGGGTTGCCATGTTGTCCGAACCGCCCAGCAAATCCACGGCGCGGAGATAGTTCTCCGCATTGTTCGTAGCCTCGTCGGCCGGATAGGGCATCCGACGGGCTCCCAGACGCAGATTGCGGACTCCCTGGGTGTTGTTGCTCACAACGCTCTCCACGGCTGGAATCAGGTGCGGAAAGCCCGTGCGGCGAAAATCTGCCCACGCCTCGTTGCCCAGGTGGAAGTTCGCAATCCACTTCTGGATGATGATCCGCTCCTGCATCTCCTCCTTCGATGCCGAATCGTTCCAGGCTACACACAGCGACGAGAGCTGCGTGGTGTAGGTGTTCAGTCCGCCATTGGGGTCAGAGTATGTCTCGGGAAGATGAGTGCCCGACAGATACTCGTCGACTCCCCCCACGCCCCACTGCTCGAACGACAGACGTACGCCCTGCTCGTAGAAGCTCTTCGCATCGCCGCCGACCTCCCAGCCGAAAACTCCGGCGGCCTCCGCCCGAAGAAAGAACACCTCCGCGGCATTCATCCATTGCAGCGGCGTGGACATGCCTTCGACGAAGTTGACGCCCGAATAGAGCAGACCGACGGTGCTCAACGCCGGAATGGCTATACCGCGCCGCAACCCTACATACTCCGGGGCGTTATCGCCCGTAAACTGCGCCTTCGTGAAGTACTTCTCTCGGCGTGGATCTCCGTAACCGTTCATGTAGCAGATGATGTCGGCCGCAGCGTGGGAGTCGCCCCCCGTCTTCGAGCCCGCGGGTGTATTGTACATGCAGGCCGTATAAAGGGAATTGCCATCCTTGCCGAAGGCCTTTGCTGAAAGACGGGCATTGTCGTCGTTCGTCTGCATGACTCCCACGGGATGCGACACGGCCGCCTCGCCCAACTCCTGCGGTGTAAGACCCTGCGAACTGCGGAAATCGGTGTAGACGATGCGCATCGCAAGGCGCAGCTTCATCGAATTGGCGAAACGGCACCATTTGCGGGCCGTGCCGTCGAAAACCTGATCGGTGGTGGTCGTGATGCTCCGGTCGATGTTCGCGTCGAGAAGGGCGATCGCCTCGTCCAGATCATCGAACATCTGCCGGTAGACATCCGGCTGGTCGTCGTAGCCCACCTGGATCTTGCCCGTGCTCCCGATCTCCGAATAAGGTATCGGCCCGTAGGTGTCGGTCACACGGCTCAAAACGCAAACCTTGACGATCTTCATGATCGCATGCACCAGAGGATCGTCCGAGATCCCCTCGACGTTCGACATGTTGCTGTAAAGCTGCGGTATGACCTTGTCGCTGTACAGAAACACGCGCGTCCAGTCGTCCGTGGGATTGTATTTCGAGATGGTATTCGTCCACCCGTTGTTCGCATCGGCATAGTAACCGCCCTGCGTCCCGCCCAACAGACAGTCGGTGAACTGCGCCGTGTTGACGTCCGTGGAGATCACGCTCCCGAACATCGCGGACAGACCCGAGGCGACGGCATAATCCCTGACCGCCATCTGATCCCTGGTCACCTCATACGGGTTGCTGTTGATGGAAAGGTAGTTGCTCGTGCAGGAGCACTGAAAGACCGCAGCCGCAAAAAAAAGGTAAAACTTTATCGTTTGCTTGTTCATCGCTGGGAAGTTTTAAAATTTGAGTCGCAGATTGAAACCGACGCTGCGCAACGACGGCATCATGAAGTAGTCGATACCCTGATAGTAGTTCCTCGTGGTGGCGATAGACTCCGGATCGAACGGTGCCTTGTTGTAGATCATCCAGAGATTGCGACCCACGAGAGAAAGGGTGATATCGCAGACGTTGCGGAGTCTCTTCTTCGGAATCGTGTATCCGATCGAGGCCTCCTGCAAACGAACGTTCGTGGCAGAATAGGTGTAGAACTGCGGGATCGAGTTGCCCCCGGCAATGGCAGAGTACCACGTGTAGGCATCAACGCGGTCGCCGCCGTTGATCCACACGCCCCCGGCATCCCGCGCCGCGGCCGTGGCCTCCGAAACGCCGTACTGGTCGAGCATCGCCTGCGTGCGCGAGTAGACGATACCGCCGACACGTGCTGTAACCATAAACCCGAAGGTGAGATTCTTCCAGCGAAAATCGTTGCGCCACGACAGATTGGCATCGGGGAGCACCGATCCGAGCTTGATGTACCGGTTCACGTCTTGAAGAGTCTCCGTAGAAACCGATCCGTTCTCGTCGATGTAGATGGCATTGTTCTCGTCGTAGCGAAGGTCGCGACGTGAGTAGAGATCCCCCAGCGTCCCGCCCTCCTGCAACAGAAACTGGGCATCGCCCAATCCGCCCATGTTCAACCGCTCGATCGAAAAACGCTCGCCCGTGGCGTAGTTGATGACGTTGTTGGCCAGCGAGAGGATCTTATTGCTGTTGGTCGAGAAGGTGAAGTTCGAGTCCCAGGTGAAGTCGCGCCACGTATTCTTGTATCCCAGTGCGAGTTCCACGCCGCGGTTGCGGACGTTGCCCGACTGGATGATGATCGACGAGAAGCCCGTGCCTCCCGACAATTGCGGGTCGAAGGTCTGGTTCGAGGTATGGGAGTTATAGTAGGTCACATCGAGGTTGAAGTGCCGGAGAAAGCGCATCGTCAGGCCCAACTCGACGGATTTCGTCCGTTCGGGTTTGAGGTGGAAGGCCGGATACTGCGTCTGGGTGTTCCACGACAGGCCGCTCTCGTTCCACGAATAGAGCGGGTTGGCAATGTAGCGCTCGAAGGCCACGCCCACCGAGGCGAACGATCCGCGCAGCTTGATGTAGGAGAGGTTCTCGGGCATGTCGGGGATGATCTGCGACAGCACGACCGACAGACCCACCGACGGATAGAAGAACGACTTGGCGTTCGAGTGGGGGCCGGCCAGCTGCGAGGGCCAGTCGTTGCGGCCCGTCAGCGTGAGGTAGTAGGTGCCCTTGTAGCCGACCTCGGCAGAGGCGAAAACCGACTGCGTCTGCTCGCGCCAGCCCTCTTCCAGACGGGTGGTCTTGGTCGAATTGCTCAAATTCTGAATGTTGAAAACATTCGCCAGACCCTGCTTCTCCCCGGAAGAACCGTCCGAGATCGGACCCCGGATCTTCATGGCATCGTTCTTCATGTCGGAGAACGAACCGCCGATATTGGCCTGCAACGACCAGTCGTCGCCGAAGGTCTTGCTGATGTTCACCAGCGCATCGCCGTAGACCTGCCGGTCCATGGTCTTCGTCACGCCGTAGAGACCGTTCGACGACTGCTCCGTCAGCTGCACGTTCGATGAAGCGTACATCTTCTCGGTGTAGGTGTTGTGCGAGTTGTCGAGGCGGATGCGGCCCGAGACATTCAGCCAGTCCAGCACGTCATACGACAGCGAGGCGTTGAGCATGTAGCGGTCCTTGCGGTTGCCGCGCAGGTTGCGGTAGTTGGCCCAGTAGGGGTTCTGCATCGTGATGCTCCCGTCGCCCATCGGCCAGTACTGCTTCGAAAGCTTGTCAACTGGATCGTAGCGCTCGTACATCTTGATGTCCTCCCAGTCGCCGCTGCGCGCAAAAAGGTAGGCCCCCGTCAACGGATTGTTGTACGTCCCCTGATTGATCATGTTCAGATCCTTCTGCAAAACGTAGTTCGCCCCGACGTCGAGACGCATACGGTCGCCGAAAAACGACGTCGTGTTGCGGAACGTGAAGTTGTAGCGGTCGTAGGTGTTGTTCGGCACGATGCCCTGCGAATTGATCGCACCCGCAGACAGATAGCTCTGGTTCTTCTCCGTTCCCGTCGACAGCGAAACACTCTCGGTGTTGGCAACGCCCGTGCGGAAGTAGTCCCTGCGGGGTTCGTAGCCCTGCCGGTTGGCGCGGTTGAGACGCTTGCCCCAGCTGTAACTGTCGACGTTGATCGGAGTCGTGAGGTTGCCCGTACCGTAGCGGTTCTGGAAACGCGGAAGCACGAACGGGGACATGAGCTCAACGCCCGACGTGGCCGTCACCGTCAACTGGCCGGACTGGCCCTTCTTCGTCGTCACAACTATGGCCCCGTTCGCCGCATCAGACCCGTAGAGGGCCGCGGCTGCAGCACCCGTCAGCACCGAGATCGACTCGATGTCCTCGGGGTTGATGTCCGCAATGGGATCGGTCGTGCCCTGCGACGAAAACTCCGTACCGCCGTCCCGCGCCTTGGTGAACATCGGAACACCGTCGATCACATAAAGCGCGTTCGACGACTGTGAGATGGATTTCGTACCGCGCATGACCACCTTCGTGGCTCCGCCAACTCCCGACGACGAGGCGTTGATCGTAACACCTGCGACCTTTCCGTTGAGCGAATTGATGAAGTTGGCATCCTTGTTCGACGTGATCGACTCCGAGGTGACCTGCTGGACATTGTACGACAAAGCCTTCTCCGAACGCTTGATACCCAGGGCCGTAACAACAACGGATTCAACCTCGACAGACTCGGGTTTGAGCTCGATGTCGAAGGTCGAACGAGTGCCGACAGATAGCGTGACGCTCTGGTAACCGATAAAACTGACCTGAAGTTCGGGCTGCGGAACCGAGGACGGAAGCGACAGCGTGAAAGAACCGTCAAGACCGGTCGTCGTACCGACCGTCGTGCCTCGGACCAGTACCGTGGCACCGATAACCGCTACACCTTCGGCATCCTTCACTACACCCGAAACCGTCGTCGGACGGGAGGATGCCGGACGTTTCGAAAGCACGATGTTCGGAAGCGTGATCTTGTAGGCGATGTCCGTATTGCGGAACAGCAGCGCCAGAGCTTCGTCCAACGGACGCGAATCGAGGCGGATCGAAACCGGACGAGCCGTGTCGATGTCATTGGTATAGAGGAAGAGAAATCCGGTCTGTTTCTCGATCTCGGTCATGACGCTTTTCATCGGAACATCCGTCATGTCGAGCTTCACCGTAACTTCCCGGGTCTGCGCCCACGACACGGTTTCGCAGAAAAGTACGGCGACAAGTAGAGTAATCAGGCATTTGATTTGCCCGATACCTGTTTTTTTCATAACTTTGTTCAAAGGATAAATAGGTTAGCTTTCGTAAGACTGTTTGTCCTCGGGTCCGCAGATGTGGCAGCATCTGCGGACTTTTCGTTGCAACGGACAAACAGAGGCTGTAAAATCGGATCTCGGGTTCAATTCATAGGCAAACTTTTTCGGCTTTTGACATAAATGGTATTGGTTTCACTGTCGTGCATGTAGATGAAATCCGAAGTCATCATCTGCAACAGATCCAGGGCGTGGTCGATGCCGTAGGAGACCCGGATCTTGCCGTGATAACGCCGCTGCGAGATCGCCTCCGGATGTTCGACGTCGATCCGCACGCCGTAGTAGCGTTCGAGTTTGGCGATGACCTCCCCGAAGGTCAGTCCGTTGAGGTTCATCAGACCGTCGACCCAGCGGAAATCGTCCGGATCGGTGATCCGCTCCAAGTGCAGATGACCGTCGACGAGATGCACCTCTTCGTCGGGTGAAAGGATCAGCCGCTCGCCGGCATGTTCCAGATTCCGGATTTCGAGCCGCCCTTCGAGCAGCGTCGCCGAGAAACTCCGCGTCGCAGCATCGGCCAGAATGTTGAACTTCGTACCCAGAACCTCGGCCTCGCAGGCGAAAGTCTCCACAACGAACGGCCAGTCGGCATCGTGCTCCACCTCGAACATCGCCTCCCCGGAAACCTTCACCTGCCGCCTGCGGCTCGAAAAAAGGGTCGGATATTCGAGTTTCGAACCGGCATTGAGCCACACGACGGTTCCGTCGCTCAACGTGACGGAGATGCTCTGTCCGCTCGGAGCCGTGAGGGACATGAAGTCCCGGGCATGCCGCTCGACAGCCTGCCGCGTCAGGAAGAGTGTCGCTCCGACACAGAGCAGAACTCCCGCCGCGAGACCCGCACCCCAGTGCAGGGTGCGCTTCCAACCGGACATCGGGCGGGGAAAAACCCGGCTTCCGGCCTCACCGAAGAGAATTCCGATGTTCGACACGTAGTCGAGCCGGTCAAGCCGCTGCCGGTTTTCAGCCGAAGCGTCCAGCCAGTCGAGCACCTCGACAAGCTGCTGCTCGGAGAGCTCGTTGCGCAAGTATTTCCGAAGGGTCAGATCGTCCATCTCGTCTGCTTTGTACTATGATAACAAACAAGCGAGACGGGTAAGTAGTAAAAAAACGGATTTTTTTCAAAAAAAATGGAAAAACGCCCTCCGGAGGCCTCCGGAAGGGGGGGGGTCAGAGCCGGTGGGTGAAGAACCAGACGATCAGCGTCACGGGAAGATAATCCTTCAACGCATCCCGCAGCAGATCGAGGGAGCGGCGAATCTCGAAATTCACCCGGCTGACCGTGATGCCGAGCTCCTCGGCGATCTCCTTGTAGGTCTTGCCCTCCTCGCGGCTCAACAGAAAGACATTCCGCGTCGTGGTGCCCATCCGGGCAAGGGTCGCGCTCATCAGAATCCGGATCTCTTCCGAAAAGATCATATCCGGATCGCACGCCGTGAGCGAACGGATATCGGCCTTCATCAGCCGCTGATGCGTCGAATGCAGATCCATTTCGGCCTGCCGATGGCGGACCTCGGCATTGAGGTAGTTCAGACAGCGGTTCTTGACCGAAGTGAAAATATAGGCCGGAATATTGATCTCTGCGGGAAGGCTGTCCCGGATCTCCCAAAAGGAGACGAAACTGTCGGAGACGATATCCTCGGCTACGACCGCATTACGCACATAACGACACGCCACCGAGACGAAACGGGGCTTGAGCTCGGAAAAGAGTTTTCCAAATTCGGCGGCCGTGATGATCGGACACGGCCGTTCGTTCTCCATCATAAATCTCACAAGTTCGACACGCCCGATCCCGAAACGGCCCGGAACCCCGCCGATCCGCACGATGCGGAAAGCATACCCGGGGCCCGATGCGTTGCAACCGGCATAAATCCGTGTCCTACAACATCATTCTACCTCAACAGAAAAACCTCCGCCGGCCGCTTCCCGGAACCGGAGAGACTTTTTCATCGAGCAAAGATACTCTTTTTTCGACAATTACAACCATTTGCCGCTTTACATCGAAAAAGAACACCTGACGAGCCGATCTGTTTACCTGCACGCAAGGCCCGGATCGACAGGGAGGGAAAGCGCCGTTTTTGGCGCCTCACGGTAAACGGCCAATGCGCCGAAGCCCGGGCCGCCTCTCGCCCCAGTATCGGGTCCGACTCGCGGAAAGACGGCGGAAAACGGCCCGGAACGCCCGGGCAACAAAAGAGACGATTTGACCGTGATCAAATCGTCTCCGCACACCGAAAACCGGACTTCACTACATCTGCTCGATATCCGAGCCGTAATCGGCATACTGGACCGATTTCCGAAAAATACCCGACGAGCAGTCTGCCGTCGTGAAGGGATTGCTCGCAACCTTTTCCAGCGTATTCGTGTCCGGCATTACCGCCGATCCGCTCGCCGCAACCGCCCAGTTGACGCCCGCATCATAGAGAATATTATCGGCAACCGTCGCGGTGGAGGCATCGGATTTCAGCTTGTAGAGGTACGACGAGTAGGAGCTGTCGAGCGTCACGCAGAAAATATTCCGCTCGTAAACCACATTCGCACGGTTCAGAACCAGGAAGATGTTCGTTCCCCGCAGATTGACGAAGCTGTTGTTGCGGATCGTCACCTCCACCGGAGTCTCGTCACTCGTTACCGTGTCGAAATTCCAACCCATGAGTTGGATCCGCTCCACCGTCGTCTTGTGGTACAGCAGGTTGTTTTCCAGATACAACGATCCGAAAACCGACGGATTCGCGGTCGTCCCGATATTGAAGAAGGCGATGCTCTTTGCGTTCTCAAACTCGAAAACCGAACTCTGGAAACGGATCGAACCAATTCCAACCGTCGTCTTCGACGTATAGCAGCGACGATACGGCCCGTATAAGATTCCCGGGCGGATCCTGGAACAACTGCCGGGACTCTCCCGTATCGGGATCGAATTCGCAGACTCCGTCCTGTGTGGCAATGATCAGTTTTTGGTCATGCAGGACGATATCGCGGACTATGTCCGACGGAATCGTCCGCGGATTGCCCGGAATGGACCGGTAATGGGTGAAGCGATTCGTTTTCGGATCGAAACGATTCAATCCACCCAGGTGGGTCCCGACCCAGACGACACCCCGTTCCGGATCGTTGCAGATGGCCTTAACGTTGTCATGCGAGAGGCTGTTCGGATCGCCCGAATGGCGATAATGGCGGAATTTCCCGGTCCGGCGATCCAAAATGTTCAACCCGCCGCCCTCGGTGCAGATCCACAGGTCGTGCGATCCGTCCTCCACGATTTTCCCGACAATAGGCGACGACAACCCCTCGCCGATTCTGTCGGATGTCCCGTAACGGGTAAAGATTTCGCATTCGGGATTGAAATAGTTGACTCCCCCGAAATAGGTTCCCACCCAGACCGTACCCTGCCGGTCGCAGATCATCGCCCAGATCGAATCGTGCGAAAGGGATCCGGCCGATCCGTCGGAGACGTAGGATTTCAGACTCCCCTGCTCCGGGTCGAGACGGTTCAGCCCCAGGAAGGTTCCGATCCAGATCTTCCCGGCGGAGTCCTCGGCAAAACAGCGCACGAAATCCGACCGCAAACCCCGAGACGACGCCCGAAGGTTGTCCCAACGCCCCTCGGCACTCCGGAAGTAACAGCCCTGATTCCAGGTCCCCACCCACAGCCTATTCCGCGAGTCTTCATAGATATTCGTGATGTTGCAACCCGCAATCGGCTGCGTGAAATTTCCGTCCGGGGCGTATTCGAAAAGCCCGGTGTTCGTTCCGATCCACCACGTGTCGCGGGAGTCCCGCAGCATCCACGTTATTTCGGTGGCCTTCCCGGCGGGAAGTTCGTGGAGAAGGCTCAATTCCCCGGTCTCCGTGTCGCAACGGTAAATCCCGGTTCCGCGGGCGACAAAAAGCCCCTCTTCGTAGCAGATTGCCGAAACGTTACCCTGCAACAGCGTGCCGAACTTCTCCCGAGTGCTGTCGTAACGGGCGATTCCCTCGCTGCACAACAGGTACAGATTGCCTGCACCGTCTCCCGTTATGCGCTGTACGGCGTTGTAAAACAAACTGTTGGGATCGTCCTTATGCCATTTGAAGACCCGGATGCCGTTGCTGTTGTAGCAGTTCAGCCCTTCCCGGGTACCGATCCAGATGAATCCCCGTTCGTCGCAGTACAGGGCATTGACCGAGACATGCGAAAGCCCGTCATCCGGAGTCAGATGACGGAACGTGATATCCTGTGCGGAAACACGCTGGAAAAACATTCCCAAACAAAACAAGCAACAACACAGACGACGGAGCAAGATGGCAAAAGACATAAAACAGTGGTGTATATCGATAAAACAATCACTCTTCCGGCTTTGAACAACATCCAAATTTATCGTTTTTTTCCGAAAAAAAGCGCCGGGTCGGGTCAAAGCGCCTCATTTCTCCGAAAAATTCCGGCCATGCCGAACGGTTCCACCTTGTAACAAACTGTCCTTGAAGTCTTCCCGTTTTCACATCGGCCGGGCCAGACCCCGAGACCCCGCCTTCCTCCGCAGACTCTCGACCCGCAAAAACGGCTCCCGCCGGGCTCCAATTTGCATAATCCAAAAGAATAGCCTATTTTTGTGCCGATTTTCCGGGCAAAAAGCCGACGAGCGGACCCTACCCTCAATCCGTCGACCACCCCATACGGGTCCCGTGCCGGCCAAAAATCCAGGAAAAGACGGAGAAAACACGATCGAATGAAAAAAGTATTTATGGATGGCTGCAAGCTTTCTGACCTGCATGTCAGCAGCTTGTACGAGTGAGTTGGATGAATCGATCTCGGAACTCAACGGTATTTACCTCGATTTGAATTTTACAACGGCCGAAACACGCGCCAACTTGAATCCCGACGGAACGGGAAGTTTTTCCGAAGGCGACAAAATCGGTCTCTACATCAACAACAACACTTCCGTCGAATATCGGGAAGTAACCCTCACAAACGGAATCTGGCAGCCCCGGCTGCGGCGAAGCGATTTCGGAGAAGGTCCGCTGACGCTTTCGGCGCACTACCCCATCCTTCCGGACGACGGGTCGGAAGGAACCGAAAGGGTGATTCCGATCGCCGCCGACCAAACCGCCGAAGGGTATGCGGCAAGCGACCTGCTCTTTGCGCGCAAGGAACTCGCCGCGGGAGACAACCGCGCGGCAATGACCTTCACGCATGCCCTGCACCGGCTCCGGCTCGAATTCACGAACGGCGGGAAAGAGCTTACGGTGCAGCTCCGCAGCCGGATGGCGGGGCGTGTGAACCTGCTGACGGGAACAATTACTCCGGAGGATTCGTTCGGCGAGATCGCTCCGCGCCGGAATACGGACGGATCTTTCGAAGCGTTGATCCTCCCGCAGGCGGCCGACGACTACCGCAGCGACGAGGGGCTTCTGCGAATCACCACTCCGGAGGGCGAAAGCATCTACCGGGCCCCCGAGACGCTCGACGGCAAGGCGTTCACCGAATTCCTGGCCGGGGCACAGCTGACGATCCGCCTGTCCGTCAAGCAGAGCAACCCGGATCTGGCGAACAAGACGCTGTGGGTCTACGGTCTGAACGTCCCGGAGTTCCCGGGAGAGGAGAACCTGCCGACCTACAAGCTTTACGACAAGGTTCCGGCCGGAATCTGGTTCCGCCGGGATCGGGACTACGAGGAGGTGCAGAACCTGACCTGGGAAGCGGGCTGCGGGTGGTACGACTGCAACAAGTCCCCGAGGTACACCGAAGACGATGCCAACACGTGCTGGGCCGCTTCGGCCTCGAACCTGGTGCTGTGGTGGATGAACAACAACCGGGACTACATCGAGGCCTACAACGCCGATTACGGCACGACGGTCTCCGGAGGCGACGGGAATTATGTGTATACGTTCACCCAGCCGTCGATGGAGTTCCTGCCGCTGCTTCCCAACGGCGGAACCGGGGATGACGACCCCGACCAGGAGCAGAACCGCAATGCGGTTTTCCAGTTCTTCAAGGATTACGCCCAGAACAAAGGATCCTGGAATTCGCGGGGCGTGCGGTGGTTCATCACGGGCGACAACACGGGCATTCCGAGTGAAAACGGGAGCGTCTATTTCCCGGGGTTCTTCGCCGAGGTATTCAAACAGACGGATGTGATCGCCACGGACTCGAAGCGTTCCCCTACGGAAGAGGAGTTCAACGAATTCATGGTGAATGCCCTCCGGAACCGGCAGGCAATCGGATTCACGGCCCACGACATCGCCGGCACGAATACGGGAGCCCACGCGATGGTGATCTGGGGTGCGGAGTTCGATGCCGAGGGAAAGATCGCCTACGTGTATTTCTGCGACAACAACTATGCGGATCAGGATGTGAACGGTGCGGTCATCACCCGCCGCGGCATCTGCTATGTCCCGGACCCCACGACGTCGTCCGGGCGGAAGCGGACCTATCTGCAACACCTGCCGCCGAAGAACGGGAGTTCGGTGGAAAACAAAAAATACCTGATATCGAGTCTGTGCGCCGTGGATCTGCGGCAGGATATCTGGGCGAAGAAATACCCGTCGGTGAAGCCTGTGCAGTAATGCGGGATCCGGCGACGGAGAGAAGAGGGAACGAAAATAAAAAAAGACCATTATGAGACGAATGATATCGAGTGCGGCCCTGATGCTGGCCCTGACCATTGCTGGATGCGACAAGAACGAGGAACCGAAGGTTCCGGCAAATCCGGAGACTCCGGGAACCCCGACGGCGCCGGCCGACCGGCCAATCATCTTCACGACGGCGATTGCCGCGACCCGGTCCCCGCAGCTGGAAGCGGACGGCAGCGGAACATTCACCGCAGGCGACACCTTCACGCTCTATGCACACGACGGAAACGGAGCCTCCGCAGCGCTGGACTATACCATAGGCGCCACGGCTCTCTACTGGCGGGAAATAGCGTTCGCACAGGAGGGTGAACGGATCAACCTTGCAGCCTGCTATCCGAAGCAGACGCTCGACAAGGGGGCATTCGACTTCACGGTGACACAGTCTCCGGACGGAGACCTGCTTCTGGTCACCGGAAAGGAGGCTGCGGTCGGTTCGGAACAACCGGTGGAATTGACGTTCCGGCATGCGATGCACCGTTTGACGGTGCAGGTCGAGATCGAGGATGAATCGGTGGATGCCGCGTCGGTCGAGATACTGTGCTCGGCCCATGCCAGCGGCCGGTTCGACCTCGCCACCGGAACATGCAGCCTCCACGACTCGAAAGAGACCTTCTCGGTCACGAAGCCGGAAGGAAATATCCTCCTCTATCCGCAACCGACGGACAGAGTATCGCTGGAAGTACATGCCGGAGAGGCGACCAAGCAGTGGACGCTCTCGGAGTTGGCGCCGAAACAGGATGAATTGGAATCCGGCAAGGAACTGACGGTCAAATTGACGGTCAGGGATGGAAAAATCCTGTTTGCCGGCATGACGATCGAAGGCTGGGGCAATCAGGGCACGGTCGACGGCGAAATCATCCTGTAAAGCGAGTCCGAACACTCCGAACGGAATACGGGGACGGGAAGAGGTCCGGACGCCTCGCCCCGATCCGGCATCCGGCGGCCCGGCTCCGACAGGGCGGCAAGCCGATCCGAATCACGAACCGACGGCAACATCGGCGCCGTTGTCCGGAAACCTCCGGCCGGTTCCGCGAAGAAAAGCCCTACCTTTCGCCGCCCAAAGCGAAAATATCCAGCGATGCGTCGTAGACCGGGCTTTCGATTCCCAGAAAGTGCAATACGCTGTGGAATACATGATACTGGCCGACCTTTTCGTCGGGGTTGACCGCCATCGTGCGGTCCGACGTCCAGACGATGAACGGAATCTCGATCTGCTCCTTCGGGGCCGCGAACATCGGCACGCCGTGCATGTAGAGGTTCCCCTCGCCCAGCGACTCGCCGTGATCCGAAACGAAGATCACACATCCCCGACGTTCGGGAATCTCCCGCAGCAGGTCGATCACCGAATGGATCAGGTAGTCCGTATAGACGATCGTGTTGTCGTAGGCGTTCATGAGCTCCTCCGGATCAGCTTTCGACATCTCCACCGTCCGGCATACCGGGCGGAACACCTCGAACTCCGGAGGATATTTCTTGTAGTAGGTCGGACCGTGGCTCGTACTCGTATGGAGCACAATCAGCAGCTTGTCCTTCTCCGTCGCGAGAATCTCCTCTTTCAGCCCCGCAAGCAGGATACCGTCGTATTGCGGATCACCGTCCGGGTACAGATCCCTGATGTTCCCCGCTTTCAGGTAGCGGCCGATATGCACCGGAGGCTCGCCCCAGTTGTTCGTCCGCCAGATGACCTCCACACCGTTGCGGTAGAGGTAGTTCGGCAGGATCTCGTACAGTTTGTTCGTCGGCTTGTGGTCCAGGATGGCCTTGACGCCCGCCGTGGTGTAGGTCGCCGAAGCGTCCGCAACCAGCGCGGTGACGCTGTCCCGCTCCAACAGCGGATTGGTCGGCTTGTCGTAGCCGTAGAGCGAGAAATTCGCCCGCCGCGCCGACTCGCCGATGATCAGCACGCAGACGTCCCGGCTCTCGGACATGCGCTCCACGTCGGGCAGCAGGATCTCCTTCCGGTTGCGCTCACGCTCCGAATTGTAGTAGCGGACGGTGTTGACCGTATAGGACCACGGCATGATCAGACTGCCGAGTTTCGGGATGTGGCGGTCGATCCACGGCCAGTTCTGCATGTTGACCAGCGCCACCGCCACGATGACGGCCAGCGCAAGACCCGTCCGGGCGAAGAAGCGCCGCCAGCTTCCGTAATCGAACTTACGCGCGAAGAGGTAGATGCAGGGCACGACCCCCAGCAGGAGCAGGTACCACACGACGGCCCACGAGAAGAAGCCCGAAGCCTCGGAATACTGCGTATTGAAGACATTGCCCATCATCTTGTCGGTGATGAGCACATGGTACGTATTGATGAAATAGAGGGTCAGGGCATCGGCGAGGAACGTGAACGCAAGGATGCACTTGCCCACGAACCGACCGAGAAAAAGCACCAGATAATAGAAGAAGAAGTTGAGCCCGAGCATCACAAGGGCCAGGCTGCCGATGATCAACGCGCCGTTGAAGCCCCCCTCGATGTTGTCGAGCGCCAGCCGGAAGAACGGCACGTGGTAGGCCGCAAGCGTAAAAAGACTCAATACGAGAGCGACCCGCGTCAGATCGGTCTGCGATTTCAGGAATTTTACCATTTCACAACCACTTTACGGAATACGAGGATCACGCCTGCGCACAGGACGACGATCAGCAAATTGAAAAGTATCGTCTGCGGAATATGGACCCGATACGAGGGTTCCGCATAGGGCGTCGCCGACACCGCGGCGTCGTAGCGCGCAAACGGATTGGAGTAGATCACCTCCCCGTCGGGGAAATAGGCCGTGATGCGGGCATACGGGTCACCGGGCTTCATGACGTATTCGGCGGCCGTGGTGTCCCGCACCAGCGACAGGGTCGTGTGGTGCTGTCCCGTCACCTTGATGCTGTCGGCCCGCTGCGTCAGCGCAATGCGGATCGTGTCACCCCAGAGCCCGATCGTGCGGATCGCCGGAAGTCTTCGGTTGCGGGCATATTTCGTCTCCCAGTCGCCGTGTCCGTAGTCGGGAACCCGCATCGCATAGTAGTCGCCGCGCAGCAGCGTCGCTTTCAGATCCTCGTACCGCGCCGACGGGGTGTGCAGGAAGTTGCAGCGCACGGCAATGCAGTTCGACCGGTCGGGATGGTGCAGGTCGTCGTTCGCCAGCCCGAAGCTGTAACGCCCGGCACTCAACGCCCAGTCCCAATACTCGTTTTCGGTGCTCTTCCCGCTGTCGAGCTCCATGATCCGGTAGCCTTCGAGCCGCTGCATGATCCGCTTCGAGGTGAAGTTCGTCCGCAGGGGATGGTTCAGCTGGATGAAATCCGACTCACGTCCGAGCAGTTCCAGCTGGAACTGCCGTTGCGAGGCGAAGAACGGAATCAGGTGGTCGAAACGGTTCACCGACCGGCATCCGAACACCAGTTTGTGGTATTTGAACAGATTGATGCCGTGCTCGTAGACATTGACCTGCAACGTCGAGTCGTACGGATGTACGGTCAGTTCGTTGTGATTCGAGAAGGTCACGATGTCGTAGCCGAACCGGCGGTAGCGTTCGTCGGTCTCCGCCGGCCAGTATTCGCACTCGTTCAGCGGGCCTTTCACCCGGGTATGGGTATGGAAATTGGCGCGTTTCCAATATTGGAGCGTATCGGTCTCCGCCCTTTTGTAGGGGTTGAAGATGTCGGGTCCGCTGAACGGCTTCGCTTCGGCGAAATCGTAGATCGGGGTCACACTGGTCACCAGAAGGGCCAGCAGAAAGATCAGAAGAAGCGCCGCAAGGCTCTTGGAGAGGATTTTCGCTGCTTTTTTCAACATGTTTTTCCGCTGAATTTACGTTGTTATGCTATAAGGTCGAATCTTCGTCCGGAGCTATGGTTCTTTCATCAACAATTCGGAGTTTCGGGATTAACGGCGCAAAAATAACGAAAGGCAAGCGCCGGGGCAAACGAAAAACGAAGTTTTTCCCTTTGGCTCCGCGCGCCGCGTGCTGCTTCGTTGCGGCCAAAGATAGTGAAAAAAGAGAAAAATCGCATATCCGCGTGACCGAAATACGGAAATGGGGCGTTTTCACACCTCCCGAAGGCCGGGCATCGTGGGCACGGAGCGGCGAAAAGCCTCGCCCGAGCGGCTCGACCGCCGGATCCTCACGACCGTCACGGGGGCCTGCCGCCTTCCCGTTCCCGACGCCGACGCCGACTACTTCCTACGGATCCGCAAACGCCTCCGCTACGGCTATGCCGGCGATTGGAGTCCCGTTTATCCCGTAAAAAAGATGCTGCCATGAGAAAGATCCTGCTGCTGTTTCCCGCGCTTCTGGCGCTGGCCGCCGCGGGCGCGGACGCCGCACCCCGGGAGCCGCAGACGATGACCGTCACGCCGGGCAAAGGCTCCGTGACGATCACCAACGGCAAGGCCCGCTTCACGTTCCGGGCCGACTTCCGGCTCTTCCGCACGGAGAAGGACCCGCAGATGGAGCTCCGGACGCTGCCCGACTGCCGCTACTTCGCCCCGTCGTGGGTCGCCGACAACCTCCCGCCCGGGAAGGCCATCGCCGAGATCCGGAAGAGCCGCACGATGGGCGGCGACGGCATCGACGACTCGGCCAACGGCTCCGTACAGGGCCGCACGTTCGACCTCTTCGCCGCGGCGCCCTTCGTCGACCTCCGCCCCGAGGAGACGCTCCGCTCGGGCGACACGATCCGCTTCCGTTATCCCGAGTCGGCGTGGGGACGCCTCGAATGCCGCATCGTGCCGGTCGAGGGATCGGCTCCCTGCATGGAGTTCCGCTTCACGCCCTCGCAGCCAGGCTACTACTCGGTGGGATATCTCGGAGCCCCGGCCTGCGACCTCGCACGGGTCGACGCCCTGTGGCAGCCGATGGTCTGGCAGCGGCGCATCTTCCCCGCGCAGCCGTACATGACGCTGGCCTACACCTGTCCGATCCCCGCGACGCTCGTGCAGGTCGGCGGCGCGACGGCAGGCGTGGCGGCCGACACCTCCGAGATGCCGTTCGAGCCGCTGCCCACGCGCGACAACAACCGCTTCGGCGTGGCACTGCACAACCCTGCGGGCGAAGTGCAGCCGATGCTCTTCGCGCCGGTGCTCGGGCACGTCGGGTCGCGGATGGAGTCCGGCGGAGAGTTCGCCTTCCGGATGCGGCTCTGGGTCGGGCCGGGCCCGCTGAACATCGCCTTCCAGAGCATGGCCCGCAACCTCTACGACTTCCACGACTACCGCAGCAACGCCATCTCGACGCTCAACAACACGATCGACAACATCATCGACTACACGTTGAGTCCGTACAGCAACTTCATCGACAGCCTGAAAGGGTGCTCCTACTCGACCGACGTGCCGGGATCGACGAAGAACGTCAGTTCGCTCAACCCGCTGTCGGTGGCGCTCGTCGCCGACGACGAGGAGATCTACCGCCGCCGGGCCTACCCGATCGTGGAGTACATGCTCTCGCGCAAGAACACGCTCTTCTGTCTCGACACGACCCAGAAGGTGCAGTCTCCGTCGCGCGAGCTGGCCGGGCCGTGCGCTCCGGTGAGCGAGCTGGCCGAACTCTACCGCCTCTCCGCCGGCAGGAGCCCCGTGCTCCGCTACCTGGCCGAGGAGAAGTACTACAAGCGCAAACCCGCCGCACAGCGCACGCCGGGCGTCGGGGGCAGCTGGTACGACGCCCTCGAAATGTACCGCGCGACGGGCGACGCGGCCTACCTCGACCATGCGAAGAAACAGGCCGACATCTATATTGAAAAGTACATCCGCACACAGCCCGAGAAGTTCCAGAACGCCTTCTTCTGGAACCGCTACGCACCCTTCTACGTGAACCTGCTGGAACTCTACGAGGAGACCGGCGAGCGGCGCTATCTCGACGCCGCACATGAGGGAGCCCGCGAATACGCCATGTTCGTGTGGATGGTCCCGACCATCCCGCAGGACTCGGTGACGGTGAACCGCGGCGGGCTGGCCCCGTGGTACTGGTACCTGAAAAGCCGCGGCATTCCGCAGCAGCGCTGCCCCGAAGAGCGGGTTCCGGCGTGGCGCCTCTCCGAAATCGGGCTCGTGCCCGAGAGCTCGACGACCTGCATCGGCCACCGCGCGGTCTTCATGGCGCACCACGCCCCCTACATGCTGCGCATTGCGGGGCTCACCGGCGATCGGTTCCTGCACGACATCGCCCGCAGCGCCATCGTGGGCCGCTACGCCAACTTCCCGGGCTACCACATGAACATGGCCCGCACGACGGCCTACGAGAAGCCCGACTTCCCGCTGCACCCGCACGACAGCATGAGCGTCACGTCGTTCCACTACAACCACCCCTTCCCGCTGCTCTCCGTGCTGTACGACTATCTGGTGACCGACGCCTCGGTCCGCTCGCAGGGAGCCATCGCCTTCCCCGGAGACTACATCGAGGGCTACGGTTATCTTCAAGCGAAGTTCTACGGCAACCGTCCGGGACGCTTCTACGACCGGGAGGGGGCGTGGCTCTGGATGCCGCGCCGCCTGCTGCGCACCTCCGATGTCGAGCTGAACTACCTCTCCGCCCGCTGCGGTGACGAGCTGCTGATCGCCTTCACGAACCAGAGCCGCCGCACGGTCACATCGCAGGTCGAACTGAACCGCGAACTGCTGCCGATGCTCGCCGGGCGGGAGATCCGGGCCGAGGTCTGGACCGACAACCGCCGGAGCGGCGAGACGACCCTGACCGACGGCCGCACGGAGGTCACGGTCTCCCCCGAGGGCATCACGGCCCTCATGCTGCGCGGCGTCCGCATCGAGCCCCGCTTCCAGGAGCGACTCACGGAGCACGATGCCCGGGGCTGGGCGCACGACTACGGCGAACTGGACTTCGGTCGCGCCCGTGCCATGGTTCTCAACCTGGGCCGGGATCTGAAAAGCTGCTACATCTACTTGCAGGACGACGACAGCCGTTTCCGCCACGTCTCGATGACGTACAGCATCGACGGCAATCCGCCGCAGGCGCTGAACGACACCTCCTATCCCTATGAATTCACCGTTGCGCTGCCGTCCGACGCCCGGCAGATCGTCGTTGCGCTCTCGGGCATCACGACCGACGGACGTCTCGTGCGCAGCCAACCCTTCAAACTCTCGAAAAACTGACATACGACCATGAAACTGAAAGCATTGCTTCTGATTGCGGCCCTGCATTTCGCCGCGCTGGCCTCCTGCGCCGGAGAGACCGCGGAGAGGCCCGGGGCCTCCGCTCCGGACGGCAACTCGGGCGACACGGGCGGCGGCACGACCATCGACCTCACCGGCTACCGGCTGATCTTCGCCGACGAGTTCGACGGCCGCCGCATGAACTGGGACCTCTGGGCGGCCGACGACCCGAACAACATCAAGAACGAGACCAGCCGCGGCCCCGAAGCCGTGGAGGTACGCGACGGCGAGCTTCGGCTGAACGTGCGCCGGGTCAACCGGAGCGAGAAGGTCAAATGGATCTCCGGATACGTCTATCTGAAAGAGCCGCTGGAAAACAACGTCTACATCGAGTGCCGCTTCCGTTCGGGACAGTGCCCGGGGGTGAACAACGCCTTCTGGCTGGCCTGCAAGACGCCGCCCAACACCACGTGGTGCAACAAATATGAGGTCGACATCGTGGAGGCGCGCAAGGACGTCCGCACCGGCCTCGGAAACGGGCATCTGGCCTACCACGACTGGAAGACCTACCCCTATGCCCTCGACAAGAACGGCAACAAATGCGACATCGCGGCCGGCATCTCCGTGAAGCACAGCTTCGAGGATTACCACATCTGGGGCCTCTGGTACGGCGAGAACGAGATGATCTACTACCTCGACGGCCAGGAGATGTGGCGCCGCAAGACCAGCACGAGCTATCCCGACCAGTACTATACGGGGGTCGGCAAGGCCCCGGTCTGGAACCCGGTCGAGGAGCAGCGCGCCTACGGCAGGTACGGGCAGGAGGACTGGAACTACCAGGCCGGCTACAACGGCGACCTGATGCACGTCATCCTGGCCAACATTCCCTGGGGATCGAGCTGGTCGCCGCTCGTCGAGGAGGAGGCCGACGGAACGTGGATGGCCGTGGACTACGTGCGCATCTACAAGCCCGAATCGCTGCTCGACCCGACGCCGGAGACCGACCTTCCGCAACCCGCGGCGGAGGTGGAACTGGACCGCACGTACAGCCTCGCCGAGGAGGGTTGCAGCTATTTCAGCACGGAGATCACGCGCAAGGCGGGCGAGGAGCTGACGCTGACGTTCGTCGAGGCGGACGGTTCGGCCGTCGGCAAGGTGATCGTCGACACGGAGGGCTCGCTGCTGACCGGCATCACGCGCCTGACGTCGAGTCTGGTGGCCGCATCGCCCGTGCAGGGGACGCAGATCGTCCCCGAGAACCGGAAGATGCTGCTCGTCTGCCGCATCACGGCCAAAGCCGGGCATGAAAAGTACGACAAGGATGCCATCAGCGTCTGGTGCGTGCCGGTCGACGAGGCCCGCGAGGCGCGCGAACCCTACTTCTACCCCAACATCGACGAGAACGGCAACACGTCGGCCACGCAGGGGTGGCACATCAACCAGAAGGGATTCTCGGACGAGGTCATCAGCCGCGTGCTCTTCACCTCGACGACAGGCGACCTCTCGTCGTTCGGCCGCTTCCGCGCCGGGCGCAACTTCGTGTGTGTAACCCGATGAAAGCCGTTGCCGCCATGATGAAACCCCTGATTACACTCCTGCTGCTGTTGCCGGCGCTGACCGGATGCAGCCGGCAGACGATGAGCTCGCCCGACGGACGGCTTTCGGCCGCGGTGTTCACGACGGAGGAGGGAGCGCTGGCCTATACCGTATCGCGCGACGGACGGATGCTCTGCGACACGTCGGCATTGGGCGTGACGGTCGACGGCATGGCAACCTTCCGCGACGTCGCGCTGCGCCTTGCGGCGAGCGGCGAACGGGACGAAACCTACGCCGTGCGGGGAGCGCACGCCGAAGCCCGCGACCACGCCCGGGAGTACCGCTGGGAGGTCACGCACCGCCCCACGAACTACCGCTATACGCTCGAAACACGGCTCTACGACGACGGTTTCGCCTACCGGTTCATCCTGCCGGGCGAGGGCGACCGGCTCGTCACGGGCGAGGCGGCCCAGTGGCGGCTGCCGCCCGACAGCCGGGTGTGGTTCGCCGAGCGCAACTCGGCGTGGAAGCTGCTCACCTATGCCGGCGAATGGATCTCGGCCCCGGCCGAAGCGCTCGCCACGGTCTCGCCGCAGGGACCCGTGCAGACCATGCCGCTGCTCTACGAAACCCGCGACAGCCTCTGCCTGATGGTCACCGAAGCGGCCCTCTACGCATACAGCGGCATGCGGCTGCGGGCCGAAGCGGACGGGAGCCTGCGGGCCGACTTCACCGAGAAGGAGGGCTTCACCCTGCGCGATACCATCACCACGCCGTGGCGGGTGCTGCTCGTCGCCGAAGACCTCGACCGGCTGGTCAACACGGACCTGATCACCAACCTCAATCCGGCCCCCGATCCGGCGCTCTTCGCCGACACGTCGTGGGTGCGTCCCGGACGCTCGCTGTGGAGCTGGTGGAGCGGCATCGACGGCCGTTACATGACCGTCGAGGGCGAGCGCGCCGTGATCGACGCCGCGGCCGGCATGGGCTACGAATACTCGACGCTCGACGAAGGCTGGGAGTCCCTTCCCGACAAGTGGGCGACGCTCCGCGAACTGGCCGGCTACGCCGCCGGCAAGGAGGTGGGGCTCTTCGTCTGGCGCCACTGGGAGCGGCTGAACGACCCCGCGGACGATTACGCGGAGATGCGCCATTTTCTGGACAGCGTGGCCGCGTGCGGCGTCCGGGGCGTGAAGGTCGACTTCATGAACGGCGAAGGGCTGCGGCAGATCCGCTTCACGACGGCTCTTCTGCGGCATGCGGCGCAGCGGCGCCTGCTGGTCAACTTCCACGGCTGCCAGAAGCCTTCGGGCGAGAGCCGCACCTACCCCAACGAACTTACCCGCGAAGGGGTCCGGGGCATGGAACTCAACCGCATCACGGCCCACTACCGTTCGCGCATGCAGGCTGCGGGTCATCCGGTCGACCCACGGGCCAGCCGCCCGGGCGACGAGAACCGCAACATCCCGGCCTGTCACAACGCCGCGCTTCCGTTCACGCGCTGTGTCACCGGACCGGCTGACTATACGCCCGTCGCCTTCTCGATGCCCGGCGACGTGCGCCCGGCGCAGCAGCTGGCCTGTGCCTGCCTGATCGGCTCGCCGCTGATGACGCTGGCCGAGAATCCGTTCTACCTGCTGCGGGAGGAGCGACTGCAACCGGCCGTGGAGTTCCTGCGCACGCTGCCGGTCTGCTGGGACGAGACGGTCGTCCTGCCGCAGAGCCGGATCGGGCGTCTGGCACTGCTTGCCCGGCGGTCCGGCGAGACGTGGTATCTGGCGGCGGCCGCCGCGGAGGAGATCCGGGAGTCGGTCTCGCTCGGCTTCCTGGGTCCGGGCGTGTGGACGATGACGAAACTCGGCGACGACGGCAGCGACGGTTTCAGCCGGGAAGTCCGCCGCATCACCGGCCGGGATACGCTCCCACTCATCCTCGCACCGGGCGAAGGGCTTGTCGCCCGCTTCGAGCGGTGACGGAAGATCCCGGCGATCGGACCAACGGGGCTGCGCGAAAAACGCAGCCCCGTTTTTTGCGGGCTCCCGCCGCCGCACCTACGGACAATTCCGCCAATCCGTCCCGTTCCGGAGACACAGCCTCCATCCGGAAGGAGAGCATCCCGCGGAGAAGGGAAAAATCGGGATTCGGCTATAATTTCACAACAAAAACAGGCAAATCAATTTATTTTTTCTATATTTAAGGCGGCAAATGCTTACGAATCGAAGCACATCGACCTAAAATGAATGAAAAGATGAAGACGACACTGACCGCCGATCCGCTCGTGCGCTTTCTCGGAAAACCGCGCACATCGTTCACCCGCTCGGACATCGTCCGCTACATCCGGGAGAACGCCATCGAAATGCTCAACCTCCGCTACCCCGGCGCCGACGGACGGTTGAAGACGCTGAATTTCGTCATCAACGACGAATCCTATCTGGAAAGCATCCTCACCTGCGGCGAGCGGGTCGACGGTTCGAGCCTCTTCCCCTACATCGAGGCCGGCGCGAGCGACCTGTACGTCGTGCCGCGCTACCGCACGGCCTTCCGGAATCCGTTCTGCGAGATCCCGACCGTGGACATCCTGTGCAGCTACTACACGAAGGACGGCACGCCGTTCGACATGGCTCCGGAACAGACGCTGCGCCACGCCCGGCAGGAGCTGCAACGCACCACGGGACTCGACCTCCACGCCATGGGCGAGCTGGAATTCTACGTCGTGAGTCCGCAGGAGGAGCTCTTCCCGGCCGTCGACCAGCGGGGGTACCACGAATCGACCCCCTTCAACAAGGGAGCCGAATTCCGCACCCGGGCCATGAAATACATCGCCGAGGCGGGCGGCGAGATCAAATACGGCCACTCCGAAGTGGGCAACTTCACGCAGGAGGGGCTGATGTACGAACAGAACGAGATCGAATTTCTGCCCACGGATCTGGAATCGGCGGCCGACCAGCTGACCGTGGCCAAATGGATCCTCCGCACGCTGGCCTACGAATACGGCGTGGAGGTGACCTTTGCGCCGAAGATCACCGTCGGGAAGGCCGGGAGCGGCCTGCACATCCACACACGGCTGATGAACGGTCGCCACAACGCCACGATCAACCCGGACGGCAGCCTTTCGGACGCGGCGCTGAAAGCCATCGCGGGCTATCTGTCGCTGGCCCCCTCGCTGACGGCCTTCGGGAACACGAACCCGACCTCCTACTTCCGGCTGGTTCCGCACCAGGAGGCTCCGACGAACATCTGCTGGGGCGACCGCAACCGTTCGGTGCTGGTCCGCGTGCCGCTGGGATGGAGTGCCGGCGCCGGACGCATGGCAAGCGACGCCAACCCGCAGGAGGAGCCGTCGAAGATCGACACGGAGTTGAAACAGACCGTGGAGTTCCGGTGTCCGGACGGCTCGGCGGACGTGTACCTGCTGCTGGCAGGGCTGGCGGTGGCCGTCCGCCACGGATTCGAGATGGAGGAGGGCATCCGCTATGCGCGCGAACGGTATGTGGATGTGAACATCTTCGACGAGCGCCACAAGGAGGTTCTTTCGCGGTTGAGCCATCTGCCGGGTTCCTGCGAAGAGTCGGCTCTGCGGTTGGAGGAGCAGCGCGGAATCTACGAACGCGGCGGCGTCTTCCCGGCGCGCCTGCTGGACGGTCTCATCGCCCGTCTGCGGGGCTTCGGCGACGCAACGCTGCGGCAGGAGATCGCCGGCGACGAGGAGCGGACGCGGAAACTCGTCGCAACGTGGTTCCACTGCGGCTGACGTTCCTATTCCACATTCCATACCAAGAGAAGAGTCCCGGACCGGGTTCTGCATGATGCGGAGCAGTCCGGGACTCCTCTTTTCTGCCTACTTCCGACCTCCGGTACCGGGGTTTCACTTTCCGGGTTCTCGCATCGACACCCTCTTCCGAGAACCCGGCCGACTCACTCCTGGCGCGTTTCTACCCTTCCGCCCCCAATGGCAATTTCCCGGTCTCCCGGCCGAAATATACCTACTTTTGGCGATTGACGCCCCGGCGGCAAGTCTCTACCTTTGTCCAAAAAATTTTCCGACCGCCAATCGCCATGAAAAACCACTCGACGACACACGCTCCCGGGCTCCGTGTCCGTTCCGGCATCCACCAGATCCAGCGCACGTTGCCGATGTCGGAATATGTTCCGAAAAGACGTTTTCACACGCTGAATCACCTCATGAAATAATATTTTCAGACGCATTTATACCATAAAATAGATAATTGCAATAACAAAAAAAGTTACAAACTCCGAATCAATTCCTGAATTTATCTCTATATTTGTCATCGGATGATCGAAACTTTCACGATTCGAACCGAGTTGGATAAAATATTCAACAAAGGCTATTTGCTTACAGAAATTTCATATTAAGGCAAAAATGATTCCACAAAATCATCGAATCGCCTTCAAAAGTTACAAATCGAATCCACCCTCACAAAACAAGAACGACAGATTCACCCAGAAACGCAAAGACGTCCCGACCATGACACGATTTTTCCGCCTTCTCTCCCTGCTCCTGCTCCTGTCGATACACGCCGTCCGGGCGCAAAAGAGCAACGCACCGCTCTATTCGATCTCGGGTCGGGTCGTCAATGCCGAAACGGGAGCGCCGGTCGCCCTCGCCTCGTTCGTGGTCAACAACACGATCGGCGTGGTCACCGACGAAGCGGGCCGGTTCCGGCTCGAACGGCTCAAAGGAGGAGAAATCACCTATCACGTGTCGTTTCTGGGATTCAGCGCCGTGGAACGCCGGATCGTGCTCGACGCCGACATCAAGGATTTGCAGATCGCCCTTGCGCCGTTGAGCCTCGGGTTGGAGGAGGTCGTCGTCACGGCACAGCCCACCGAAGCGGGCTCCACGTCGAAGATCGGCGAGGAGGCCATCCGCCACATCCAGCCCATGAGCATCGGCGACATGTTCCAGCTGCTGCCGGGAAGCCTGTCGTCGAATCCGAGCCTGAATGCCGCGGGTCAGGCGTCGATCCGCGAGATCGGCTCGAACGCAAACAACTCGATGGGCGCCGCGGTGGTGGTCGACGGCGCCCCGCTGTCGAACGACGGAAACCTCCAGGCGCTGTCGCCGTCCTATGCCGGCAGCGCCTCGAACCAGTCGCAGAACGGCATGAGCGACCAGACCACGGCCGGCAAGGGCGTGGACCTGCGGTCGGTATCCCCGGACAACGTGGAGTCGATGGAGGTCATCCGCGGCATACCTTCGGTGGAGTACGGCAACCTGACGTCGGGCGTGGTGATCGTCAAGACGAAGGCCGGAGCCACGCCGTGGGAGGCCAAATTCAAGGCCGATCCCTACTCGAAGATGATCTACGCCGGCAAGGGCTTCGCGCTCCGCAACGGCGGCGCCGTCAACGCCGGCATCGACTGGTCGCAGTCGTTCGGCGACACGCGCAAACGCTACCTGGGCTACGACCGCATCACGGCGACGCTGGGCTATTCGCACAACGCGGAGGTGGCGGGACGCCCGATGCTCGTGCGGCTGAACGGCACGTTCTACTCGAACGTGAACAACAGCAAGACCGACCCGCAGATGCAGATAACGAACAGCACCTTCGAGAACCGCGACATCGGTGCGCGTTTCAGCGTCGAGGGGAGCTGGAAGCTCAACGGAGCCGTGCTCTCGGCACTCGACTACAACCTGATGGTCTCGCAGTCCTACCAGAGCGACCGTCTGCACGAATACGTCGCCTCGCCGAGCGGCGTGGTCACGAACACGACGACGCCCGGCGTGCATGAGGCCATCTTTCTCCCGACCTCCTACTATTCGGACTACGAGATCGAGGGCAAGCCGCTGAACATCTACCTGCAAGTCAAGACCAACAAGATTATCCAGTTCGGGGGGGGGAATTTTACGAACTTCCGGCTCGGCGCCGACTGGCGGTATGACGCCAACTACGGCCGCGGGCTGATCTTCGACATCCAGCAACCGCCGCAGAGCACCTCGAGCCAGACACTCCGCCCGCGGTCGTTCCGGGACGTCCCGGCGCTGAACAACCTGGCGTTCTTCGCCGAAGACCGGCTCAACCTCGAACTCGGGTCGACGACGCTCGCCCTGCAAGCGGGCGTGCGCCTGACGAACATGTTCCTCGATCCCGAGGCGCGTCAGGACGACATCTTCACCGTCGAACCGCGCTTCAACCTCACCTATACGCTGCTCGACCGGCCGCAGGGTTCGCTGGCCGTCACGGGCGGCTGGGGTCTCTCGTACAAATCGCCGACGCTGCTGTACCTCTATCCGGACGACGTCTATTTCGACCGCGTGAGCCTCGCAAAGGTCTCGAACAACGACCCGAACGGCACGCTCGCGGTCATGACGACCGACATTCTCACGGGCCTGTCGAATCCCGACCTGCAACCGGCCCGGAGCCGCAAGTTCGAGGCGGGGATCAACTTCCGTGCGGGCGGCGTCCGCGGAACGGTGACCTACTTCCGGGAGAAGCACACCCATGAATTCGGGTTCGCAAGCCGTCCCCACTACATGCACTACAACACGTACGACGTGCCGTCGGATGCCACCGATCTGCGTTTCGGCGACGGAAAGGTCACCTACACCGACCCGACGGGCGCCACCGTGGAAGCCGCCACGCAGGAGGCCTCCTACATCGGCACGTACTATACGCCGACGAACAATTCGCGGAGCGACAAGCAGGGTATCGAATACAGCCTCGACCTGGGGACCTGGCAGGCGTTGCGCACGTCGCTGATCATCGACGGCGCGTGGTTCCACATCCGCCGCACGGACGAGCAGAACTACTATTCGAAGGTCACCGAGAACGACTCCTACATCCGTCTGATGCCCTCCGGAAGCGGGACGATCCAGGACCGCGTGAACACCAATTTCCGCTTCATCACCCACATACCGCAGCTGAAACTGGTCTTCTCGACGACGATGCAGATCGTCTGGTACGAGAGCCAGCAGAACATCTGGCAGGACGCCGCGGGAAACGACCGTTTCCGTCTGTCGGACGACGGGAAGTTCATGCTCATCGAGCCGCTGGGCTTCTACGATACGCAGGGGGTCTATACGCCGTGGCAGCCGGAGTTCACCACCGACGACCGCTATTCGCAGATGGTCAGCAAATCGCTGTCGACGGCCTACGACCGGGAGACGTTCCGCCCGTGGGTGATGTTCAACTTCCGTCTGACGAAGGAGATCGGACGCCTCGTGGAGCTTTCGTTCACGGCCAACAACTTCACGCGCACCTCGCGCTGGCACTACTACGACACGCGGAGCGGTTACAGGCAAATCTACCCCGACATGTACTTCGGCGCGGAGTTGAAGCTGCACATCGGCCGGAAATGACGACAAAACAAATACCCAACGATAAACCAGACAAAAAAGAAGTGAAATGAAAAAGATGAATTTGCGGGCAGCAGCCCTTCTGCTCCTGGTATCGGGAGCTGCGTTGTCGACGGGATGCGACAACAGCGACGACAACGGCAATCAGGGATCGAACAAGTATACGCTGACGGTCATGTTGAGCGTTCCGTCGGGATACGAGGCCGCGGAGATGCCGCAGATGAGCGTCACGGCGACCAATTCGGACAAGGACCTGACCTACACCGAGACGCTCGCCGCCGGAGGATCGAGCGTGACGTTCGAGGTGTCGTCGGGCCAGTACCAGATCACGGCCACGGGACAGTTCTCGAACACGATCACCTTCACGGGAGCGACGACCGCCGACGTATTCGCCGACAAGGCGGTCACGATCGCACTGGCCGAGGTGAACGAATCGCCGCTGCTTTTCAAGGAGATCTATTCGACGTCGAACCCAGCCTACAAGTTGACAGACACCTATTTCGAAATCGTCAACAATTCAGATGAGGTACAGTATCTCGACGGTCTGATCGTAGCCACAATCACCCCGCCCGTCGGGTCGATCAATCCCTGGGAGTCCGCCTACCCGCGCTATCCCGTCTACGGCGTAGCCGCCGCATTCCCGGGTTCCGGACAAGAGCACGCGCTGCAACCGGGAGAAAGCGTCGTAATAGCCAACGACGCCAAAGATTGGAGCGGCGAACAGGGTGCCGACCTTTCGAATGCAGATTGGGAGATTTATGTGCAGAATGTCACGATTCCGACTGCCGACGTGGATTACAATGCGTCCAATCTGACGATTCTCTTCAACGAGAACACCCAACGCGCCTTGAATCCCGGGTACATGAAAGGGGCATTCCTGCTGGCCAAATTACCGGCGGGCATGACTCCGGACGTTTTTGCCGGAGATGCGGACAACTACATGACCGAGCCGAATACGACAAAAAGCCAGCGTAATCTGATGATTCCGAGCGAATACCTGCTGGATGCCGTCGAGATATTCGATGCCTCCGAGACCGAACAGGCCAAGTTAGTGATGGCACAGGATGATTCAGGCAATGCCCAAGTGACCGGATTCAGCGGCAAGAGCATCCGCCGGAAGGTCACCCGCGTCGAGAACGGACGCGCCTACTACCAGGATACGAACAACTCGACGAACGACTTCCTGACGGACCAGCCGCTGACGCCGGGCGTACACCCCTCGCAGGCCGACTGACGCCGCACGGCATCCGACAAACGACCGGAACGGTGCCTTCCGTGACGAAGGGCCGTTCCGGTTTCCCAAAAGAAACCACCAAACGGAAAAGAACCATGAAAAAAATCCCGACGAGTCTACTGTGTCTGTTTTACGTGCTCGGGAGCGGTGTGTCCCTGCGGGGGCAGGAGAAGGTGCAGCTGCCGGTCTGCCGGGAGATGGAGCAGAGCGGCAACCTCTACGCCGGGAGCCACAATCCGACCTCCCTGTGGTTTTCGCCGCTGGACGACGTGCTCGAATTCCACGCGGACTACAAGCTGGAACGGGGCGACTGGCACGATGTGGACGAATCGTCGAAGACCGGGCATTTCGGAGTCGGCATTTCGGGACAGCGGCGCTTTTCGAAGGTCGTCTGCTCGGGGAGCATCGTCTACGACGACGGCAAGGAGTACGGACGCCGTTGGAACTCGACGTTGCAGATTGCCGACGACAACCCCTTCATTCTGGGCGACTCGATCGCCTCGGACTTCAACATCCAGCGGTTCCGGCTGTCGGGAAACGTGGCCTACCATCCGTTTGAACGGCTGACGCTGGCCTTGCAGCTCGACTACGACACGGGAAGCTCGGCCAACCAGACCGACCCCCGGCCGAAGACCGACGGCATGCACTTCGTCATCACGCCGGGCATCCATTACGGACTGGGCAGCGGCTTTTCGCTGGGGCTTTCGGGGTCGTTCGACCTGATGAGCGAGTCGATCACGCACGATGTGATCGACCCGCGGGAGTCGTACGTCTATTTCCGCTTCAACGGGCTGGGCGATTTCAGCACCATCTCGACAGGCACCTCGTTGAGCTATCCGCGCGACTACAACGGCACGGAGTACACGGGTGCGATGCAGTTCGCCTGGGACGGCGGACGGGGCGTATCGAACCTGCTGGAAGCGCGCTATGCGTCGAACACGGAGAAGGCCCGCGACGGAGGCGCTGCCTTCACGTTTCTCGGCGGAGACTACACCCGCACGGGCTTTTGCGTGACGGACCGCATCCGTCTGGCCACATCGCGCCGGGTCCACACGCTGACCGTAGGCTGGGAGCACAAACTCGGGAAGGGCATCTGGTATGAACAGACGGCCTACACCGACCCGGACAAGAACAACCAGCTTTCGTACAAGGTCCAGAGTTCGGGGCTCAAAAACCGGGAGACGCAGACTGCCGTGCGGGGCGAATACCGTTTCGACCAGTTGCGTGAAGCACTCCCCCGCTTCACGCTGGACGTCGCGGGGCGGTTCGAGCAGTCGGAGACGCTCCACTACGAGGGTGACGGCTACAACCGGCGTTACAGCCGCGTGACGGCAGCCGTCACGGCGTCGAAATACTTCTACTTCGGGCGGAACCAGCTCACGGCGACGCTCGGCGCGGCAGGAGGATCGGCATTGAGCTCCTCGCAGAATGCCCCGGAGCGCCTGCTCGAAGGCTACACGGCTCCGGCCTTCGAATACCTGACGGGCACGTGGCTCGGCGGTCAGGCGCAGGTCCGCTACCGGCGGCTGTTCGGCAACCTCTGGGTCGGGCTCTACGCCCATGCGGCTCTGGCCTGCTATCAGGGCGACAACCGGTACTCCGCACGATTCGAGGGAAGCAACCGCCAGCGGTACACCTTCGGAGCCGAAATTCTGTTCTAAACCTCACACACCCATACAAACATGCAATTATTGAGAAAGACGCTGCTTGCGTTTGTTGCCTTGTTGTCCCAGGCGGCGCTCTACGGAGCGGCACGCAGCGGTTTTGCCGTCGTGATCGACGCCCGGAGCTACACCGAGGCCCGTCGACAGGTCGACGCCTACATCGGAGAGATTGAAAAGAGCGGGTTGCAGGTCGATCTGGTCATCGACCGCACGGGACAGCCCGATTCATTGCGTGACATACTGCGAGGGCTTCACGCCCGCCGCGAAGCCCCGATCGAGGGCGCGGTGCTCGTCGGCGACATTCCGGTCGTGCTGGTGCGCGACGCGCAGCACCTGACCAGCGCCTTCAAGATGGACCAGCAGGCCTTCGACCGCTGGGAGTCGTCCGTGCCGTCGGACCGTTTCTACGACGATTTCAGCCTTCGGTTCGAGCCGCTGGGCGCCGACTCGCTCCACCCGGGGTGCCATTACTATTCGCTGACGGCCGAATCGGCCCAGCAGACGCGCCCCGACATCTACTCGGGGCGGATCCGCCCGACGGACTGCGACGGCAGCAGCCGTTACGAGAAGCTGCGCCTCTATCTGGAAAAGGTCGTCGAGGCGAAACGCCACCCCGAGGTTGTCGACCAGATTCTCTTTTTCAGCGGCAACGGCTTCATTTCGGAATCCATGGTGGCGCGCATCGACGAGAAGGCGACGCTGCTGGAACACTTCCCGTGGCTGAACCGTCAGACGAACGGCATCAGCTACATCGACCACAAGCGGGACGCCCACATCAAGCCGCGCCTGATGAACGAGATGCGCCGCCGGGATCTGGACTTTGCGGTGCTGCACCACCACGGCGATTGGAATACGGAGTACCTGAACAACCTTCCGCTGACGAACGACACGAAGGAGCAGGTGGCCCAGATCCGCATGTATCTGCGTGAGTCGCTGCGCCACGCCGCCGAGCACGGGATTCCGGCCGACAGCGCCCGGGCCCGGATCGCACGCCGTTACGGCGCCTTCCCGGATGCGTGGTACGAGGGTGCCGAGGATGCGGAGCTGCGGGCACGGGATTCGCTCTACCTCCGGGATCTGGATCTCTACCTGTCGGACTTCGGCGCCTACGCGCCCGAATGCCGGGTGGTGTCGCTGGATGCCTGCTTCAACGGATCGTTCCACCGGGAGAACTGCATCGCCAATGCCTATCTGTTCAGCCCGGGACGCACGGTGGCCGTGCTGGCCAACTCGGTGAACGTCTTGCAGGACAAGTGGGTCGACCGCTACGTCGGACTGACGGGTCTGGGGATGAACGTAGGCAATCTGGTCAAATACGCCCCCTATCTGGAACAGCATCTGATCGGCGACCCGACCTTCGCCTTCGCCCCGGCGGATGCGAAGATCGACGTGAATCGGCTGCTGCGCGAGGACAAGCCGTCGACGTGGCGGCGCCTGCTCAACGAGGAGCGCTACCCGGCGTTGCAGGCGCTGGCCGTCGAGAAGCTCTTCCGGAGCGGTGCGCTGACGTCGGAGGATCTGCTGCGGATCTTCCGCGAGAGCCCGAGCCACCAGCTGCGCATGCAGGCGTTCATCAACCTTGCGGAGTGCCGCGACGATGCCTTCATCGAGGCGGTGATCCTCGGCATGTCGGACAGCTACGAGATGGTCGAGCGCTTTGCGGCGAACATGCTCGCCCGGATCGGGGATGAGCGGCTCATCCCGGCGATGATCGCCGCGGCGATCCGCAACAACACCTCCGAACGGGTGGAGTTCGCGCTGAAACAGGCCATGCCGATGTTCGAGAAGGAGAAGCTCCTCGCCGAGTTCGAGCGCCAGTTCCCCGGTACGAACTACATGGACTCGGAGCGGGTCCACGACCAGATCCGCCATGCCATCGAGGTGAATGCCGACCGGTGGATCGCCTCGATGAAGGCGGTTCAGGACACGACGCGGACGAAAAAGAGCCGCATGCAGGAGATCCGCGCGATGCGGAACTACCACGTTCATTTTCTGGTTCCGGAGCTGCTGACGGCCCTGCGGGCGAGCGACGATCCGGAGATCCAGCGCGCCATGCTCGAAGCCTTCGGTTGGTTCACGCACTCCGTGCACCGGCAGGAGATTGCGGCGACGGCCGCCGCGATGAGCCGCGACACGAGCCTGTGTCCGGAGGTGCGAGCCGAAGCGTTGAAAACCTGTAACCGCCTGCAATGATGAAACGCCTGTTGTTCATGCTGCTGTGCGCGGCGACGCTCGCCAGCGCCGCGGCACAGCCCTACCGCAGGAACTATGCGGTGCCGCAACTCACGGACGAGGTGCGGGAGATCCGGCGGGCCGGAGCGTGGAAACCCGCCTCGACGGATGAGGTCACCCTCCCGTCGAGCGTCGACAACTCGCGCCTGAAATACTTCCCGGCGGTATTCAGCCAGCAGGGCGGCTCGTGCGCCCAGTCGTCGGGCATCCGCTACCTGTTCACCTACGAGATGAACCGCCTGCGGGATCTCGATGCACAGGCCTCGGACGAGAACACATACAGTTACTTCTACACCTGGAACTTTCTGAACGAGGGGATCGACCAGGGCGGCTTTGCCGAACAGGGGCTCAACATCGCCCGGCGACAGGGAGTCATGTCGCTGGCCGACTTTCCGGACCCGACGTTCATTTCGGGGTATCTGTGGCAGAGCGGCTATGACAAGTACATCCGGGCGATGCACAACCGGGTGAAGGAGATCATCACGATCGACGCGACGACGCAGGAAGGGATCGACCAGGCGCGCCGCTACCTCTACGATGCGGGCGACGGAAGCGAGCACGGAGGCATCCTCTCCTACTCGGCGCTGGCTTCGGGCTGGACCTTCGACGAGAACTACGCGGGTCCCTCGGAGACGGGATACGGCTACCTGCTGACGAAACTGGCCACGGACGGCGCGCATGCGATGACCATCGTGGGTTACGACGACACGGTCGAATACACCTCCGGCGGCCAGACCTTCCGGGGCGCGTTCATCGTCGTGAACTCCTACGGTACGTGGTGGGGCGACGAGGGGCGTTTCTACCTCCCCTACCACTTTTTCCTGACCGACCGCGAGCCCTCCGTATTGAGCCACGAGTTCACGGGATGCCGGTGCATGGAGTACACGCCGCAGGTGGTCTTCTGCGTGCGGGTGAGCTACGATTCGCGCAACGACCTGGCCTTCACGATGGGTGTGGCCGACAAGCCCTACGCCACGACGCCGACGCTGACCTTGCAGCCGGTCATTGCGGTGAACCAGGGCGGCGACCACCCCATGCAGGGCGAATACGTCGACAACGGAAACACGATCGAACTGGCGTTCGACTTCACGGAGGCCGTGGAGCGCTATGCCGGTTACGGCGAGCCGAAATACTTCCTGACGGTGACCCGCTCGGAGCTCGGGAAGCTGGGCAGCGGGACACTCGACGCCTTCTCGGTGATCGACATGCGGGATCCGTCGCAGAAGCGGGAATATGTCTGCGATCTGCCGTCGCCGGTCACGCTGGCCAAAGGCGCCAACACCTTCACGATCGCCACGACGGCGCTGCAAACGACCTCGGCATCGCCGGTGTCGTGGCTCGACTCGTTCGGGAATGCCCTCACCACGCCGTACGCGCTGCGCACGGCAGGCGGGAAATACGCCAAGTTCGCCGTGACGGACTACGATCCGGGGGCGGGGCGCGTGACGATCAAATACCTGTACCAGCACGACGGATCGCGCAATTTGAACTCTCTAACGGATTGACATCATCATGAACAGAAAGCATACGAACATCGGATTGACGCTTGCCGCGGCTCTGCTG
Organism: Alistipes sp. An66; assembly: GCF_002161445.1. Lineage (GTDB taxonomy): Bacteria > Bacteroidota > Bacteroidia > Bacteroidales > Rikenellaceae > Alistipes > Alistipes cottocaccae. The sequence continues at coordinate 26,033 of NZ_NFHT01000005.1, read as the reverse complement.
CTCGGGTTTGCAGGGGGATGCAGCCGGGACAACGGCACGGATACGCCGCCCACGACGCCGGCACAGGTCGAGACACTCACGATCGAAGGACTCGACGATCAGACATGGGTTTATGTCTCTCTCGAAGAGGGGCGTACCGTCGGGACGAGCCCGCTGGGAGACGTCGAGCAAGATGCCGTCTGGAAGGCGCGCACGGATTGGGATATTGCCATCTGTGGAGAGTTGTTGCGCACGAACAGCGGGACCTCGGGCAACGGCTCCGGAGGGATCCAGTCGGTGACGAACAAAAGTTTCAATGCGCTGGACGAAGCTCCGGCCGACGGTTACCTAACCGACACCGACGACCGGATCATCCGGCAATAACCGTCCCACATCGGCACGAAGAGCGGCGGGAACCCCCTTTTTCGGGGTTTCCGCCGCTCTTTCATCGTCCCGGCACGGGGCGGGGTCATCGTCCCGCCGCCGGATCGAGGCTCCGGCCGCACACCGAGCGACAAGCCGTCGAAACAGATCCGTCCCGAACATCGTGTCCGTTGCCGAAGCGGACGAAAGGTCATCTGCCGTTGCGGTCCGGCAGGATAACAGCTCGCGGGACTCCGTTCTTGCGGTAGTCCAGCGGCGTAGAGCCGGTATGCTGCCGGAAAAACCGCACGAACGACGTCGACGTCGCAAAATGCAGCGATTCGGCGATCTGCTGAATCGATCGGTCCGTGGTGCGGATTTTCCGTTTGGCCTGCATGACGACCGCCTCGTTGATCCAGGTGTGGGGCGCATAGCCGGTGACGGATTTCACCACGGCGGAGAGGTACTTGGCCGAAATGCAGAGTCGGTCGGCGTAGAAGGCGACGCCGTGCTGTCGTTCGTGGTGTTCCAGCAGCAGGGTGAAAAAGTCCTGTGTCAGCTGTTCCTGCCGGGTCACGGGACCTTCGCCGCCCTGCGGAGGCTGCTCCTCGACGAGCGAGGTGATGATCAGCAGCAGCGCCGAAGTCAGCGCCTCCCGGATCTGTGCAGCACGTCCTCCGCCCGATTCATACGGAGCGAGCAGTTCCCACACGGCGGTAATCCGTTTCAACTGCTCCCCGTCGGGTGTCAGACAGGGACGAGCCTCGGTTCTGCGCAGCAGGTCGAAATCCGGAATGAGTGACGAGCGGTGAATCTTGTCGAGAGGAACCGTGAGGATGCGGACGTCGGACTCCTCCGAACCCGAAATCGGGGTGAAGAGGTGCCGCGGCAGCACCACGAACAACTGCCCGGCCGAGACGCAGTGCTCCCGATAGTCGATCCGGAAGCGGAATCCGCCCCGCAGACAGAGCCCGAAGGCCACGCCGTCGGAGAGATTCAGGCGGTCGAAGGCTTCCGGATCCGGAATCCGCATTCCGTTTTCCCGCACAACGGTCCGCGTTGCAGGATATTCGGCATGTTTTTCAGAGTCAATCAGACGATTCATGGATCAAATATACGAAATATTGCACATTTCTGACGTATCTCCGGTTATTCTCTTTCGGACACAATCGGCTACCTTTGTTGCGGAAAACAGTTCATATCAACCGCGCCCTATGTCTCATGCCGCCCCGCATTGCCGGCAACAATCCGTTTTGCAGCAAAACCTTTAATTTGTATCGAATAACAGCATGAATCCGGAAACGCAAGCCCCTTCGCCCCGCCGCGCCAATCCCTTCATGGGGATCCTGTGGGGCATTCTGATCGTATTATTTCTGAACGGTTTCATCTTTCCGCTGTTCAGCCCGGGCCGGATCACGACGACCGACTACGGAACCTTCATCGAACGGGTCGACAGCGGCCTTGTGAAGGAGGTGATGATCAAAAACGGACGGATCTACTACACGACGGACCGGGACGGCCGGAACATGACCTGCCAGACGGGCGCCGTGGAGGATCCGGGGCTGGTGGACCGCCTGCTGGAAGCGGCGAGCCCGAACGAAAACGGAAAGATCGCCTTCACGCAGGTCGTTCCGCAGGAGAATTCGCCGATGCTGAACCTGCTGCTGATGTGGATTCTTCCGGGGCTGCTCATCTACATGCTGTGGAAGCAGGCGAGCCGGAGTTTCCAGACCCGGACGGGCAGCGGCGGGAACTTTCTCTCGTTCGGCAACAGCGGGGCGCGGATCTACGCCGACTCGGACGTGAAGACGACCTTCGCCGACGTGGCCGGGCAGGACGAAGCCAAGGAGGCTCTGACCGAGATCGTCGATTTCCTGCACAGTCCGTCGAAATACGCCGAAATCGGGGCGTCTCTGCCGAAGGGAGCGCTGCTGGTCGGACCTCCGGGGACGGGCAAGACGCTGAACCAGCTGCTGACCGAGATGGACGGCTTCGACGGCCGCAAGGGAGTGGTGATTCTGGCGGCGACGAACCGTCCGGACAGCCTCGACAAGGCGCTGCTCCGTCCGGGGCGTTTCGACCGCCGCATCCAGATGGAGCTGCCCGACCTGGAAGGGCGCAAGGCGATCCTGCAAGTGCACCTGTCGAAGGTGAAACACGAGTCAATCGACCTGACGCTCGTGGCGCAGGCGACGGCGGGGTCGTCGGGCGCCGAGCTGGCGAACATCGTGAACGAGGCAGCGCTGCGGGCCGTGCGGCAGGGGCGGCGGAAGGTCACGACGACGGACCTCGAAGAGAGTGTCGAGACGGTCATGGCCGGGGCGCAGAAGAAGCACTCGGTCCTCTCCGCCGAACAGAAAAGGATCGTCGCCTGCCACGAAATCGGACATGCGCTGGTTGCGGCGATGCAGACGGCCTCGGCGCCCGTGCACAAGATCACGATCATTCCGCGCACGTCGGGGGCGTTGGGCTACACGATGCAGGTCGACGAAGGGGACCAGGTGCTGTTGAGCCGAGAAAGCCTCTTCAACCGGATTGCGACGCTCACGGGCGGGCGGACGGCCGAGGAGGTTGTCTTCGGCAGCGTGACGACCGGGGCCTCGAACGACATCGAACAGGCCACGAAACTGGCGCGGGCGATGGTCACACGCTTCGGGATGAGCGAGAAGTACGACATGATGGGGCTCGAAACGGGCAACAACGCCTACCTGGGCGGGGACAACGCGCTGACCTGCTCGGCGGAGACGGCGGCGGAGATCGACCGGGAGGTTTTGCGGATCGTGAAGCAGGCACACGAAAAGGCGCGCGGAATCCTCACCACCCATCGGGATATTCTGGACGAAGCCTCCACGTTCCTGCTGCAACGCGAAACGATCACGGGCGAGGAGTTCATGACGATCGTGCGCCGCCATACCACCGTCTCCGCCGCGACGGCGTGACCCGCAATCCCGATTCACGACAAACGCCCGGCCTTCCTGAAAAAAGGCCGGGCGTCGCACGTCCCTACTCCGAGCAACCGTAGCCAAGTTCCCGGACGGCCGCCACGATCTGCCGGGGATCGTACACGCCCTCGATGCGGGCGGTTCCGGCCGCAAGGTCGACCTCCACGGCGGTCACACCCTCCACGGATGCCAGCGTACGTTCGACATTGGCCTTGCAGTGGCTGCACATCATGCCTTCGATTTTAAAGGTATTTTCCATAGGTCTGTTTTTTGAGGATTTCCGGAATCGGCGGACAAGCGCCGCAGCAAGCAGGAGGAGGAACAACACGCTCGAAGCCGTCTTCCACCAGGAGAGCCCGGCATCGGCACAATGCCCCGCACAGAAGGCTCCGGCCCGGGGTTGGAACCATGCCGCGGGCAGCAGCGTGTTGATCGCCAGACCGAAGCCCACGGCACCGGCAATGATGGCAGCCAGATAGAGGAGCAGGGTCTTCCGTCCGAGGACCTTTCCGATGACGAGCATCGAGGCGATGTTCGTTGCCGGCCCGGCCATCAGCAGCACGAGGGCGGCCCCGGGCGACAAACCTTTCAGCATCAACGCCGCGGCAATAGGCACCGAACCCGTGGCGCAGAGATACATCGGGATCGAGAGAACCAGGACCAGCAGCATACCTGCCAGAGGATGCGCCCCGGAGACGGCGAAGAAGTCGTCGGGGACGAAGATCGTGATGGCTCCGGCGAGCAGCAGCCCGATGACGAGCCAGCGTCCGATATCCTGCATCATCTCACCGAGACCGTAGCTGAAAACCGCGCGGATCTTCCCGGCGAACGAGCGTGGGCGCAGTTCGCAGCCGGGCGCGGCCGAAGCGCGGTCCGCATCGGGGAGGAGACGTGCGGCGAGCGTACCACCGGCGAGTGCCGTGACGAAAGCTGCCGCGGGGCGTATGAGGGCAAAGGGCAGGCCGAGGAGTCCGGCCGTGGCGAGGATCGAATCGACGCCGGTCTGGGGCGTGGCAATCAGGAATGAGACGACTGCGGCACGCGAAGCGCCTTCGCGCCGCATGGCCATGGCCGTCGGGATGACGCCGCAGGAACAGAGCGGCAGCGGCACGCCGAAGAGTGCGGCCAGTGCGGCGGAACGGGCGTCGTTCCGGGCCAGATAGCGGGCATAGAACCTCCCGGGGACAAAGGCATGGAGGATTCCGGCGATGAGGAATCCCAGCAACAGATAAGGCGACATTTCGTTGAGCAGCGCAACGAACGGCAAAAGATGCTCCTGCATGGCGGTATTTGTTTTCCACTGCAAAGATAGCCTCCGGACGAAGCCCGTCCATTACGGAATTCCCGGAATCCGTTACAGGATTTTGCAGAAAACGACAAACTCCGCACAGCCGGATGAGACGGTTGCGAGCGGCCAAAAGGGATGGGAGGTACAGGCGGACGACCGGAAGAAATGGTCAGGGCGGATAAGGCGGACGGAAAAGATGAACGGAGCAAGCAGACGGCCAAGGCAGGCGGAGCGGTCGAAACGAAAACAGTGCCGCTATACCGCATCGAGCGGACGGCGTCTGGCACCGCCGGTTTGTTTGAAGCAGCCGGGCGTCAGACCGGTGACCTGCTTGAACTGTGCACAAAGGTGCGCCACACTGGAATACCCGAGCCGGAAGGCAATCTCGCCGAGCGGGAGTTCGTCGTAGACGAGCAGTTCCTTGACGCGTTCGATCTTCTGGGCGATGAAGTACTTTTCGACGGTGCGCCCTTCGGTTTCGGAGAAGAGGGCGCTGATTTGCCGGTAGTCGACCCGCAGGCGCTCCTGCAAGTAGTCCGAAAGCCGCACGTCGGGCATGACCTCCGACTCCCGAACCAGCCCGATCACGGCACGCTTTACCTGCTCGATCATGCGGGCCCGGCGGTCTTCGAGGAGTTCGAACCCGAGGGCTTCGAGACGCCGAGCGAGCTCCTCCTTGCACTCCGAGGATAACTCGCCCTCGATCTCGGCCTCCCCGAGCTGTACAGCGGCGACACGGCATCCGGCGCGCTCCAACTCGGCGCGGACGACCATCACACAACGGTCACAGACCATATTTTTGATGCGCAGTACCATTCCCGCGGCAAATATAGTGAAAGGTGAGCGCAGAGGCAAACGAAAACAAAGTTTTCAGGTTTGACTCTGCCGAACCGCATCCTATGTTCTGTAAATATAGTGAAAGGTGAGCGCAGAGGCAAACGAAAACAAAGTTTTCGGGTTTGCCTCTGCCCCCCTTCGGGTCAGGCTTCCGCACGGCCGGCTCACCGCCGCACAGACGACACGCGGATCAGCGACCCGTCACCCGCATGTATCGGGCCAGCGACGTGCGATAGGCAGCGCAGGCCGACGTAAGGTTGTTGCGGCTCTGCGTGTAGAGGGTTTCGGCATCGAGCAGTTCGGAGAGCGGTGCGGTGCCGGCCCGATAGAAGTTCTTGTTCTGCCGGAGGTTCTCCGTTGCGGAGGTCACCGACCGCCGTGCGATGAGAATCCGGGCATAGGCCTCCTGCACCTCGCACCAGGTCTTCTCGATCTCCACGGCCAGCATTTCGCGGGCCTGCTCACGGTCGTTCTCGGCCTGTTGCTCACGGATGCGGGCCTTTTTCAGGGCATGGGCCCCGCCCCACCACTCGGAGATCGGCACCGAGACCTGAGCGAAAACCAGCCCATCATCGACATCCTTGTCCGTCATGTTGTAATAGAGATACCCGGCGCCGATGCCGACCGTCGGCAGACGCTTTCCGCGCTCCATGCGCTTCTGATACTTCTGCGCCTCGACGTTCTTCTCGGCCAGCAGATACTCGGCCCTGCGGTCCAGCGCCTCCTCGACCGGGACGTAACAGCTCTCGGGAGCTTCGGGATCGGCAAACGCCGCCGTCCGGACATCGAACCCGTGCCAGTCGACACCGATATGCTGGGCCAGCAGGAGCTTCGAGACCTTTAATCCGTTCTCGACGGTCAACCGGTTCGCGGCGATCTCCTGCTGCCGCAATTCGACGCGCAGCAGGTCGTTCGTCGTCACGAGCCCCGCCTTGACCGACAATTCGACCTGCCGGCGGATCTCGGCCAACTGCCGCTCGACGGCCTCGATGGTCGAGAGGTTGTCTTTCAGCGAGACGATCTGCCAGTAATAGGTATCGGTCTGTTCGCGGACCTCGCCTTCGGTCTTCCGGAGCTGAATCTCCCCGACCTCCTCGCCCAGCCGGGCGAGCTTGTTGCCGTTGACGATCTTCAATCCGGCAAAGAGGGGCTGCACGGCCGTGACGCTTCCGAACATGCCGCGCCTGACCATCGAGATCGGGAGGTTCATCGTCCCGAGCTGGGGAACGGTCAGCCCGAAATCGGCCTGCACGAGTCCGTGCTGGGCCTGGAAGAGCCCACCCGACGCGGAGATCTGCGGGAAGTAGTTCGTAAAGGCCTCGCGGCGGCTTTGCCGTGCGGCTTCCAGATCGAAGCGGCTGTTGCGGAGCGTGCGGTTATGTTCGAGGGCGGCCTCGCGGCACTCTTCGAGCGAGAGCACCCGGTCGTCCGATTGCGGTGTCCGGGCCCCGGCCCGCAGGAGCGGGCAGAGGAGTCCGAGCAGGAGCAGCGGGATGATGGTCTTTTTCATCATTTGTAGATTTTGGAGTAGAGAACCGGCAGGATCGTCACCACGAGGATGAGCGAACCGATCCCTCCGGCGAAAATCGTGACGCCGACGGGCGCCCAGAAGGTGCTGCCGCCGAACATCATCGGCACGACACCCACGGCGGTCGTCGCCGTCGTGAGGAAGATGGGTACCATGCGTCGTTTTCCGGCGTCATAGGCGGCCAGCCGGGCGGTCCAGTGGCAGGTTTTGCGTTTGTCCTCGGCGTGCTGGTACATGAGGATGACGTTGCGCACGATCATGCCCAGCAGCGTGATGAACCCCAGCACGGAGGTCAGACCGATGGTAAAGCCGGCGATCCACAACCCGAGCATGGCCCCGAACAGACAGAGCGACATGGCGGCCATGATGACCAGCGAGATGCCGAACTTTCGGAAGTTCACGAGGATGAAGAAGAAGATGATGACCAGCGAGATAGCCAACCCCGAAGCGATCGGCGGGATGGTCTCGGCATCGAATTCGTGAGCGCCGCCGATTTCGGGCGTGACGCCGGCCGGCAGGACCAGCTCGTTGTCAAGGACGTTCCGGATCTTCGAGGTCATGCGCATGGCATTCTCTCCGCGTTTGAGGTCGGCCGAAACGGAGATGCAGCGCACGCCGTTGCGGTGGACGATCCGGGTTTCGCTCCACCGTGCCCCGACATCGGCAATCTGCCGCAAGGGCACGCTCACGCCCGGGACAAGCGATGAGACATAGGTATCCCCGATGTCCGCCAGCGAGCGTTCGCCGTTGCGGTCATCGTTTTTCAGCACGACGGGGAGTTTGTAGTCCCCCTCCCAGACGGAGCCCACCGGCACATCACCGGCCGCCAGTGCAAGGTTCGCAGCGGTCATCGTCCGCGTGATGCCGAGCTGCGGTGCGGTCACGGGATCGAGCGACACCTCGACGATGCTCCGCGGCTCCTCATAATCGGAGTGCACCCACAGCAGCTCGGGCATCTCCCGCATCCGGGCCATCAGCCGCTCTGCGGCCGTGTGCAACGAATCGAGGTCATCACCGTAGAAGCGGAATTCAAGCGAGGGAACGTTCTGGTAGTCGAGCTGCTTGAACTTGACGTAGGCCGCGGGGAAACGGTCGGCCCACTTATCGGCATAGTCGTCGAGGATGGCCTCGGTATCGTCGACCGAGGAGGTGTTGACGATGAACTGCGCGTAGTTTTTCCCGGCGATCTGCGGGGCGTAGCTCATCTGGAAGCGGGGCGACGAGCACCCGACGAACGACGTCACGGACTTCACGCGCTCATCGGCCCGCAACAGGCGGTAGACCGAGTCGGCGACTTCGGCCGTGCGCCCGACGGGCGTATCGGGCCGGAGGTAGATCTCCACGGCGAACTGGTCACGGTCGGCAAAGGGCACCATACGGAATTTGAGCTGCGGAACGATCACCAGCGCAATGACGACCGACGCGATGCCCATCGAGATGGTGAGCCACCCGTGGCGGAATGTCCACGCGAGGACGCGGCTGTACAGCGTCTGCACGCGGTCTGTGAAGGCGACCTTTCCCTCCCGGCGGGGCTGCACGGCGGGGATGATGAGGATTTCGAGGAAGGGGATGATCAGCACGGCCAGCAGCAGCGAAACCATCAGGTTGATCGTAATCGTCCAGGGGAAGAAGTTCAGGAAGTCGCGGAACATGCCCGTCATCGTGAAGAGCAGCGGATAGAAGATCATGCAGATGCAGACCGTTGCCAGGAGCAGCGAGGGGAAGAATTCGCGGGCGCTCTCGACGGCGGCATACCAGCGTGAATGTCCGCGCCCGAGGTGGTCGAGGTAGCCGTCGATGACGACGATCGAGTTATCGACGATCATGCCGAGGACGACGATCAACGCGGCGAGTGTCACCGTATTGAGGGGTATCCCGAAAAGGTACATCACCCCGACGGAGATGAACGTCGAGACGGGGATGGTGATGGCGGCGACGAGCGCCGAACGGAACGGGAAGAGAATCATCATCACGACGATGATGATGGCCATCGAGACAAAGAGGTCCCTCAGGAACGAGTGTACGGAGTCGCCGACGACCTTGGCCTGGTCGGCGATGCGCTGCACGGAGACATCCCCGGGCAGGACCTCTTCGATGAAGCGGTGCAGCACCCCGTCGACCTCTTCGCCGTACTCGACGATGTTGTTTCCGGCCAGCATCTCCATCGAGAGCAGCACGCAGCGATGCCCGTTGTTGCGGATGTAGCTGTCCGGGTCGTCGTATTCGCGGACGACGCGCGCCACATCCTTCACCCGCAGGAGATGCCCGTCGGGATCCGACCAGACGATCTGTTCGGCGACCTCCTGCTCTCCGGCCAGCGTCGCCGCGATGTGGATCGGGGTCTCGGTCGCGGCGTTGCTCACCGTGCCGCCCGTCGGGGTAAGGCCCTGGGCGGCGAGGGCCGCGGAGACGACCTTCTCGCCGATGCCGTATGCGGCCAGCCGTTCCCGGTCGACATAGACGGAGATCTGCTCCTGCTGCACGCCGTAGGGACGGATATTGGAGACCGATTCGATGCGGCGCAGGCGGTCGCTCAACTCGTCCATGTAGGTTTTCAGCTCGCGGTAGGAGCGCGTATCGGATTCGAGCGTGATGAGCAGCGCGGAGGTATCCCCGAAGTCGTCGTTGGCCGTCAGGGCGACAACCCCGGCCGGCAGCTGGGCCTTGAACGAAGCGAGGCCGTGCTTGATTTTCGACCACACCTCGTCCTTGTTGTTGACGTCGTCGTTCAGCTCGACCATGACGTAGCACATGCCGTTCTGCGACGTGGAGGTGGTTTTGCGGCGTTTGACCTCCTTGTAGGTCATCAGGAACTGTTCGAGGGGTTTTGCCAGCTGCTCCTCGACCTCCTCGGTCGTGGCGCCGGGATAGATCCCGACGACGACGCCCTGCCGGATCGTATATTCGGGGAACTCCTGCTTGGGGATGTGCACCAGGGCGTAGACCCCGAACAGGAAGAGACACCCGACGATGAGGAAGGTGATGCGGAAGTTCCGCATGGACCAGGCTATGATGTTGTTCGAGGCTTTCATCGCAGCGAGACTTTGGAACCCTGACCGATTTTCTGCATGCCGTCGACGACGACGCGGTCACCGGAGCGGAGCCCCTCCTCGATGACGATCCCGTTGCCGACGAATCCGCCGGTGCGGACCCGTGTGCGGACGACCGAATCGCCCTCGACACGCCATACGAAGCGGGAGCCGTCGCCGGCCTGCTGCACGGCGCGCACGGGCAGGGCGATCTGCTCGACGGCCGCGGCGGGCGCCACCGTCACGCGGCAGACCATCCCGGGGAGGAGCACCTCGCCGCGATTGGGCACTACGGCGCGCACGTCATAGGTGTGGGCGGCGGGATTGGCCGCGGCACTCTTCTCGACGGCTCCGGCGACGAAGAGCGAGTCGCGCAGAGCCGGCACACGAAGGCTTACGCGGGCATCGGCGCCCAACGCCGCGATCTCCTGTTCGGGGACCGAAAAGCGGACCTTGACGCTCTTTATTTCGAGGAGTGTGACGACCGGCACGCCGGGCAGCGCGGTCTCGCCGACAGCGGCGCGTTTCTGTCCGACAACGCCGTCGAACGGAGCCACGATGCGGCAGTCGCCGAGATTCTTTTCGGCGATGGCGCATGCGGCTTCGGCCTGTCGGAGTCTGGTCCGGGCCTCGACCCACTGGATCTCGGGGAGGCTGTTCTCGTCGTAGAGTTTTTTCAGCCGGTTGCAGGCGTCGCGCGCCTGTGCGAGGGAGGCCTCTGCGGCCTCGAAAGTCTGCCGGGCCGACGTCGGGTCGAGTTCGGCGAGCAGGTCGCCCCGCCGCACGCGCTGGCCCTCGCCGACCGGGATCCGGGCGACGGTTCCGGCGAGCGGGAATCCGAGCGCCGCGGAGTTGAACTCCTCGATGACGCCGACGTAAACATCGGCGTCGAGATCGGCGCGGGGTTCGACGACGAGGGTTCCGACCCGCAGGGGTTCCGCTTCGGTGCGGGTTCCGGACGAGGAACAGCCGGTCGCCAACAGCAGCACGGCTCCGAGAAAGGCAGATTTCATAATAAAAAGTTCGCTTGGTTTCGAATGCAAATATCCTTTTTTCGGAGGCTCGGCAAAAGGCCATGTCGTCGGAGGAGTTCGCCGAAAGGTTCGATTTCATACTTTTCGGCGAAAAAGCAACCGCAAAAACCCTATATTTGTAGCACAAACCCGCATTACAATGAACGAAAAGGAGATTTTGAGCGTTTCGTTAAGCTCCCTGCTGAAAATCTACCCGCCCACAGCGGACGATCTCTGCTACGACGGGTGCGTACTGGGGCACCGGGAGGCCCTCGACGATGAAATTGCGATGGACATGTTCCGTTTTCCGACGCGGATCAATTCGTTCGGAGCGTTGCTTTGTTCCAAAGGTTCGCTGACGGTCTCCTCGGACCTGCAACGTCACGCCATCGGTCCCCGGACGTTGTTCTTGTGTCCTCCGCAGACGATCGTGCAGGTTCTGTCGCACGACGACAACGCCTCGGTCCATTTCATTCTGTGCGAGGAGGAGTTTCTCAACCGGGTGCAGATCGACCTGAAACAGGTCCTGCACCTTTTCATGGCGGTCCGGGAAAATCCCTGCCTGCAACTGGACGATACGGAGTGGACGGAAATTCTGCGGTCCCAGGAGGAGATTTTCATCGAGGGCCGCAAGAATCGTCAGGATGCGTTTTCGACAGAGATCCTGTATTCGTTGTTCCGGACGCTGGCCTACCGGGTCTACCGGGTCCTCGACAGCCGCATCAGCCGCCATTCGGAGGAACATGCCGACGACACGCCGTCCCGCAACCGGAACAAGGCCTATTTCAGCGCTTTCATGGAAGAGCTGCTGAAACACTACATGCAGGAGCGCTCGGTGGGGTTCTATGCCGAGCGACTGCACCTGACGCCGAAATACCTGACGACGCTCCTGCGCACGACGACCGGCCGCACGGCATCGGAGTGGATCGACGCCTACGTGATTCTGGAAGCGAAAAACCTGCTGAAATATTCGTCGATGAACATCCAGGAGATCGCCTACTACCTGAATTTCCCGAATCAGTCGTTCTTCGGACGTTACTTCAAGGAGCACACGGGAATGACCCCCTCGGCCTACCGGTCGATCAAGTGAGGGGCAGGGAATCCTGTCCGGCACCCGCGCCCGCCGGACAGAAACGCGGGAGCGCACCCGCGCCGTCCGACACTCCTCCGCCCAGAGACTCCGGCTTTCAGCCGAACGGATTCGGATTCAGCCGTCGGCACCACCCTCCTCAAAAGCCCGGACGCCTATAAGAGCCTCCGTTCAGAGCGGAGGAAGACCTGCCGGATGAGCGGCGTCTGGTAGGCGTAGGAGAAGAATTCGACGGAGGGCATCGGCCGCGTGATGAAGAAGTTGGCGACCTTCCCGGGCGTGATGCTTCCGAAATCGGCACTCAACCCCATGGCGCAGGCTCCGTTGAGCGTTGCGGCATGGATGGCCTCCGCGGGGGTCATCTTCATGCGGATGGAGGCCAGGGAGACGACCATGCGCATGTTCCCCGAGGGCGACGAACCGGGGTTGTAGTCCGAAGCCAGTGCCACGGGCAATCCCGCGCGGATCATCGCCCGGGCCGGGGGATAGCTCATCCCGAGGAAGAAGGCGGCTCCGGGCAGGAGCGTAGGCATCGTCTCCGAGCCGAGCAGGGCCTCGATCTGGGGCTCTCCGGCGCGTTCGAGGTGGTCGACCGAGAGGGCCCCGCAGGCGACGCCGACCTCCACGCCGCCCGAAGCGGCCAGTTCGTCGGCATGGATCTTCGCCCGCAGACCATACTGCCGCCCCACGTCGAGGATGCGGCGCGTCTCGCCGACCGTAAAGAAGCCCTCGTCGCAGAAGACGTCGACGAAGTCGGCCAACCCTTCGCGGGCCACGGCGGGGATCATCTCGCGGCAGACCAGATCGACATACTCCGACTGCCGGCCGCGGTAGGCGCGGGCAACGGCATGGGCGCCGAGGAAGGTGGACCGCACTTCCAGCGGTGCGGTCTGGCGGATGCGGCGGATCACGCGCAGCATCTTCAACTCATCCTCGGTCGAGAGGCCGTATCCGCTCTTGATCTCGACGCAGCCGGTTCCCATCGCCGCGATCTCCCGGACACGCTCCATGGCCTGCCGGTAGAGCTCCTCCTCGGAGGTGTCGTGCAGCCGGTCGGCGGAGTTCAGGATCCCGCCGCCGCGGCGTGCGATCTCCTCGTAGGAGAGGCCGTGGATCTTGTCGAGGAACTCCTGCTCGCGGCTCCCGGCATAGACCAGGTGGGTGTGCGAGTCGCAGAACGACGGGAAGAGCATCCCGCCTTCGGCGTCGGCCACCTCGTCGGCCGTCACGCCGTCGAGCGACTCCATGCGTCCGAAGGCGGCGATCCGCTGGCCGTCGGTCAGCAGCCAGGCGTCGTCGAGCGTTTCCAGACGGTCCATCTCCGCGCCGCAGACGCGCAGACGCCCTGCGGGCTGAATGCCGACGATGCGGCCGATATTCTTGACCAGCAGCCGTTTCATCGTTCACGCAGGAATTCGACCGACGCAGCGATATGGGGATACATCACCTGATCGTTGTCGATGAAGGGGACCCGTTTGCGGTATCCGGCAAGCATCGCTTCCAGGGCGGGCGACGTGCGGGCCGGACGGCGGAACTCGATGGCCTGCGCGGCATTGAAGAGCTCGATGGCCAGCACGCGCTCCGTATTGCAGACCACGCGCCAGAGCTTCGTCGCGGCGTTGGATCCCATGCTGACGTGATCCTCCTGCCCCTGCGACGAGGGGATCGAGTCGACCGACGCAGGCATGCACAACCCCTTGGTCTGGCTGACGATCGACGCCGCGGTGTACTGCGGGATCATGAAGCCGCTGTTCAGCCCCGGATTGGCCACGAGGAACTTCGGCAGCTCGCGGGCTCCGGAGATCAGCTGATAGGTCCGCCGTTCGGAGATGTTGCCCAGCTCGGCCAGCGCGATGGCCAGAAAATCCATCGCCAGCGCAATGGGCTGTCCGTGGAAGTTCCCGGCCGAGACGACCATGTCCTCCTCGGGGAAGACCGTGGGGTTGTCCGTCGGGGAGTTGATCTCGGTTTCGAGCACCCCGGCCACGTAGTCGATCGTATCCTTCGAGGCGCCGTGCACCTGCGGGATGCAGCGGAACGAGTAGGGATCCTGCACGTGCTTCTTCGGCCGGGCGATCAGCTCGCTGCCTTCGAGCCAATGGCGGATGGCGCGGGCCGTGGTGAGCTGTCCCTTGTGGGCGCGGATCCTGTGCACCTCGTCGCAGAAGGGCTCGATGCGGCCGTCGAAGGCATCCAGCGAGAGGGCGCCGATGCGGTCGGCCCACTCGCTCAACCGCTGCGCGGCAATCACCGACCAGACGCCGTAGGCGCTCATGAACTGCGTGCCGTTGAGCAGCGCCAGCCCGGCCTTCGACTGCAATTCGATGGGTTCCCAACCCAACGCTGCGAGCACCTCGCCGGCGGGCCGCACGCGCCCCTCGTACTCGACCTCGCCGAGTCCCAGCAGCGGCAGGCTCAAATGGGCCAGCGGCGCCAGGTCGCCCGAGGCTCCGAGCGACCCCTGCTGGTAGACGACCGGCAGGATGCCGCGGTTGAAAAACTCCACGAGCCGCTCGACCGTCGCCAGCTGCACGCCCGAATAGCCGTAGGCCAGCGACTGGATCTTGAACAGGAGAATCAGCCGGACGATCTCCGACGGGACGCGCTCGCCGGTTCCGCAGGCGTGCGACATGACCAGATTGCGTTGCAGCTGCGCGAGGTCCTCGCGTCCGATCGAGATGTCGCACAGCGACCCGAATCCGGTCGTGATGCCGTAGATCGGACGGTCGGGATTCTCCATCTTGCGGTCGAGATACTCGCGGCAGCGGACGATACGCCGTTTGGCGTCGTCGCTCAACGCGATCGGAAGATGCCGTTCGAGGATTTCGCGGACACGGCCGATGGTCAGCCGTTCGGCGGATATAAGGTGACGTTCCATATCGAATGATCGTTGTTATTCGTTCGTGTTCAAAGCCTTGCGCACCAGTTCGTCATCCGCGGCGTTGGGCATCGTCACCCGCAGTTCGGGCGTACGCTCCATTTCGCGGAGAATGGCGGCCCGGGCGCCGTCGTTGCGGGCCCAGCTGCGGCGCGCAATGCCGTTGTTGACGTCCCAGAAGAGCATTTCGCGGATGCGCCGCTCGGCCTCCTCCGTGCCGTCGACCACCATGCCGAAGCCGCCGTTGATCACCTCGCCCCAGCCGACGCCGCCTCCGTTGTGGATCGAGACCCACGTGGCGCCGCGGAACGAATCGCCGATGACGTTCTGCACGGCCATGTCGGCCGTGCGGTTCGAGCCGTCATAGATGTTGGCCGTCTCGCGGTAGGGGGAGTCGGTACCCGACACGTCGTGGTGGTCGCGCCCCAGCACCACGGGGGCCGACAGACGACCGTCGGCCACGGCGCGGTTGAAGGCCATGGCGATCTTCGTGCGGCCCTCGCAGTCGGCGTAGAGGATCCGGGCCTGCGAACCCACGACCAGATGGTTGCGGCCCGCCTCGCGGATCCAGTGGATGTTGTCATCCAGCTGTCCGCAAATATCCTCCGGAGCCTCCTTGCGGATCTCCTCGAGCACCTCGGCGGCCAGCGCATCGGTCGTGGCGAGGTCCTCCTCGCGGCCCGAGGTGCAGACCCAGCGGAAGGGCCCGAAGCCGTAGTCGAAGAACATCGGTCCCATGATGTCCTCCACGTAGGAGGGATAGCGGAACCGCCCCTCGCGCCCCATGACAGCCGCCCCGGCGCGCGAAGCCTCCAACAGGAAGGCGTTGCCGTAGTCGAAGAAATACATGCCGCGTGCGGCCAGCTTGTTGATGGCGTCGACCTGCCGGCGCAGCGACTCCTGCACGCACTCGCGGAAGCGCACCGGCTCCTCGGCCATCATCTTGTTCGAAGCCTCGTAACTCAACCCGACGGGATAATAACCTCCGGCCCAGGGGTTGTGCAGCGAGGTCTGGTCCGAACCCAGGTCGACCGGGATCTGCTCGGCGGCAAGCCGCTCCCAGAGGTCGACGACATTGCCCACGTAGGCCAGCGAGACGACCTCTTTCTCCTTGACGGCCTGACGGATCCGCGGGATCAGTTCATCCAGCGATTCATGCAGTTCGTCGACCCATCCCTGCTCATAGCGTTTCTGCGCCGCCTTGGGGTTGATCTCGGCGATCACCGAGACCACCTTCGAGATGTTGCCCGCCTTGGGCTGGGCTCCCGACATGCCGCCCAGACCCGACGAGACGAACAACATGCCACGGGCATCGGTCTGCCCCGGCGCGAAGCGTTTGCGCGCGGCGTTCATCACCGTGATGGTCGTGCCGTGGACAATGCCCTGCGGGCCGATATACATGTACGACCCGGCGGTCATCTGCCCGTACTGCGAGACCCCCATGGCATTCATGCGCTCCCAGTCGTCGGGCTTCGAGTAGTTGGGGATCACCATGCCGTTGGTCACCACGACGCGCGGCGCCCACGGATGCGACGGAAAGAGCCCCAGCGGGTGCCCCGAATACATGACCAGCGTCTGACGGTCGGTCATCTCCGAGAGGTATTTCATCGTCAGCCGGTACTGCGCCCAGTTCTGGAACACGGCGCCGTTTCCGCCGTAGGTGATCAGCTCGTGGGGATGCTGCGCCACGCGCGGGTCGAGGTTGTTCTGGATCATCAGCATGATGGCCGCCGCCTGACGGCACCGCGCCGGATACTCGTCGATCGGACGCGCATACATCTCGTAGTCGGGACGCAGGCGGTACATGTAGATCCGCCCGTAGCGGCGCAGCTCCTCGGCGAACTCCCGGGCCAGCACGGCGTGGTGTTTGGCCGGGAAGTAACGCAGGGCATTCTTCAAGGCCAGGACCTTCTCCTCGTCCGTGAGGATCTCCTTGCGCTTCGGGGCGTGGTTGATCTGTTTGTCATAGGGTTTCGCGGCGGGCAGCCGGTCCGGGATTCCCGCGCGGATGTCGTTCTGAAACTCTTCCCGTGTCATATTTTTCGCGTTTTTCGTATTTTTCCGTGATTTTTCGAGAGATGTCGGGGGCTTTCGGGGAATATCCCGTTTCCCGCTCTCCGCGTCCGTCGGATGACACGGCGCTTGCCGCCGGGACCATCCGACCTCCGGAGCCTGCGGGCACCGCAGGACGCTACCCTATCTTCTGCCCGACGATCTCCAACACCTCCGCTTCGAGCCGGGCTGCTTCGGCGGCTATGGCATCAGCCTCGGCCGTCAGCGCATCGGCCTTCGCACGGTCTTTCAGCCCGGCGGCATTGATCCGCACGTTCAGCCGCGCCCCGAAGACCGCACTCCGGGCCGCCAGCGCCCCGACTCCGGCATCCGACACCGAGTTGGGATTCCCCTCTTCGGCCATCGCCTGCACAATCGGGAAGACGGCCAGCGCCGCCCGCATCGTGCGCAGCGGCACCTCCGTGGCGTAGAGCGTCGCCTCCTGCAACGCCGCGCTGCGGGCCGCCCGCTCCTCGTCGGTCGACTTAGGCATGGCGAAGACCGCCATGATGCGGTTGAAGGCCGCGGTATCCTCATCCACGAGGTGCAGCAGCTCCTGCATCACCGTCTGCCCCTTCTCGGCCCAGTCGGAAAACTCCTCCCAGCGGTCGTCCCACCCCGCCTTGTGCGACGAGAGGTTCGCCACCATCGTGCCGAGCGCAGCCCCCAAAGCACCCATGTAGGCCGAGATCGACCCGCCGCCCGGAGCCGGGGATTCGCTTGCGGTCTCCTCGGCAAACTCCTTGCAGGTCATGTCGATCAGCCGCTTCTTCTCAACCTGCGCTTCAAGCAGATATTCGATCACCTTCTCCTCGGGCTTGAAGGGTTTCAGGTCATCCAGCCCCATCGACTTCACGGCCAGCCGCACGATCTCCTCCTCGGAGATCCCCACCGAGCGGTGCTGCTTGCGCAGGAAGTATTTCCCGGCCTCGACCAGCGCCCGTTTCGGGACCAGCCCCACGATCTCCGTGCCCGTGACGCGCACGCCCCGTGCATCGGCCTTGCGGCACACCTCGTCAAAGGCCACGTGCAGCGGCGTGACCGAAATATCCGTGATGTTCATCGAGACCTGCGCGATGCCGTACTCCTCGATGAACCACCCGATGGCCTTCGTAGCCTTCAGGGTGCCGGGACGCATCACGGGATTGCCGTCGGCATCCTTGACGACCTTGCCCGTGATGGGATTCCCCTCGCGCACCGGGCGTCCCTTCTCGCGCACGTCGAACGCAATGGCGTTGGCCCGCCGCGTGGAGGTCGTATTGAGGTTGAAGTTCACGGCAATGAGGAAATCCCGCGCCCCGACGGTCGTGGCGCCCGTGCGGGCCACCCCTTCGTCATAGGGCCGCGCCCCGAAGTCGGGAGCCGTCTCCGCATGGGCCAACTTCTCGGGCAGCGCCTCGTACTCCCCGGCGCGGCAGACCGCCAGGTTCTTCCGCTCGGGACGGAAGGCCGCCGCCTCGTAGCAGTAGGTCGGGACGTGCAGTTCGCCGGCGATGCGTTTGGCCAGGTCACGGGCCAGCGCCGCGCACTCTTCGAGCGTGATCCCCGCAATCGGGATCAGCGGCAGGACGTCCGTGGCGCCCATGCGCGGGTGCGCCCCCTTGTGGCGGCGCATGTCGATCAGCTCCGCGGCCCGCTTCACGCCGGCAAAGGCCGCCCCGACGACCGATTCAGGGTCGCCGACGAAGGTTACGACCGTGCGGTTGGTCGCCTCGCCCGGATCCACGTCGAGCACCTTCACACCTCCCGACGACTCGATGGCCGCCACGATCTGTCGGATCACCTCCTTGTCGCGTCCCTCGCTGAAATTGGGCACGCACTCCACGATACGTTTCTGCATAAATTGCTGCTTTTAGGGTTCTTCTGCTTCAAATATACGAATTTTTTCGGAATTTTTCCGACAGAGCGTAACAAAAAGGCGCTATTTTCCGAAAAACAGAAAGGACCGCCCGGTCTTCCCGGGCGGTCCTGAATTGCAGCCGGAGACAGGGAATCGAGGCGCCGGCCTCCGCCGGAAAACCCGACGAGCCGAATCCTGTTCCCCGGAAAAGTCACTTGCCGAAGGTCAGCACCACACCGCCCGTACACCAGATGCCCGGCAGCGGGATGCCCCCGATGTCGAAGTGACGGGTATCGGTGAGGTTCGTGGCGTCGACATAGAGGCGGCAGCACCCCTTCTCCCACGAAAGACGACCGTCCAACAGGAAATAGGGCTTATAATCGCGCGTCTCGGTCGTCGACGCATCCCCCGCAACGGGATAGGCCGTATAGCTGCCGTTGCGGTCGTAGAACGATCCGGTGAGCGTGAGCGACAGCCGCCGCAGGAAGTGCACGCCGACGGACAGGGCCGCCTTGTGGCGCATGAAGTCCATGGCGCTCCTGGCGATGATGTCGGCGTTGCGGTCATTCGTGATGTAGCCGTACGAAAGCGTCACGCGCCGCAGGAACCCCTCCTCCGCGGCATAGCCGCCCGAAATCTCGGCCCCGAAGGTATTGAGCCGGCTCGACTGCTCGGAGTGCCACTTCCCGCGCCATGCGGCGGGGCTCTCGTCCGAATCGGCGTACCAGACCCAGTCGATGATGTCGCGTCCGAAA
Source organism: Alistipes sp. An66 (assembly GCF_002161445.1). GTDB lineage: Bacteria > Bacteroidota > Bacteroidia > Bacteroidales > Rikenellaceae > Alistipes > Alistipes cottocaccae. The sequence goes on along the minus strand of NZ_NFHT01000005.1, from coordinate 6,439 downwards.
CGGTAGTAGACCTGACCCGACAAGTTCCAGCAACGCTTCATGTAACTAACTCCGATGCGGTATGTAACAGCGTGTTCTGGCGTCAGGTCGAGGTTGTTGATCTGCGCCGGGGATTTGTAATAGAGGTCGGTGAAGGTCGGCAGCCGCATCGACTGCCACGCCCCCGCCTCGATCCGCAGGTCGTCCGTCGGCGCATAGCCCGCCGAGACGTTCCACAGGGCCGACGTTCCGTAGGGCGTCAGGCTCACGCCGCCCGACAACGCCGCGTCGAAGCGCCGCCAGCGTTTGGCGTGCCGCAGCCACAGGTTTCCCGTATGGCGTTCCGTGGCGTGCGTGTAGTCGCCGTGCGGCTTCGTGAGCGGCTCGCCGAGGTTCGTGCTGTACAGGTGGTTGAAGGCCCAGTCGCCCCCGAGGGTCGTCGTCCCCCACTGCCAGTCATAGTCGGCCCACAGCTTCGCCCCGCCATTGTCCGTCCGGTGGCGGTTGAGCGCCGTGCCGCGCGTCCAGTCGTAGCGGTCGCGGTTCCGGCGGTAGCTCACCGCCGCACCCAGCGAAATACGCCCCGCACGCTTCGTCCAGCGCAGCGACGTCAGCGTCGTGCCCGTATGCTCCCACTGTTCGGGATTGTAGGCCGCATAGAAGCCGTTCGAGCCGAACGCGCGGTCCTGCCACCCGGCCTGGAAGTCGAAGAAGCCCGCACGGCCGCCGTCGCAGGTCGCCCGCACGAAGGCGTTCCAGTTCGTGAAATCGGTGTTGTGGCGGTAGCCGTCGCTGCGCCGGTACGACGCAGCGCCCAGCACCGAGAAGCGTCCGGAGGTCACCGCACCCGAGAGGTTGCCGTAGCCGTAGCCGTACTGGCCGCCCGAACCCTCGAAGCGGATATAGGTCGGGCGCAGGGGTGCCGTGCGGATGTTCACCGCCCCGGCGTAGGCCCCCACGCCCGGAACCCCGTCGATGAGTTCGACGGAAGAGATACAGTCGAGATCGACCGGCAGCGAATGGGACTGGTGTCCCGTTCGGGCATCCGTGAAGTCGATGCCGTTGAGCAGAATCATGGTCTGGTCGAATGAGCCGCCCCGGACGGAGATGTCGGCCTGCGCTCCCCTTCCCCCGCGTTCGCGGATGTCGACCGAAGGCGTCAGGCGAAGGGCGGATTCCAGTGTCTGGACTGGCGCCGCGGCCTGGGCTTTGCGGTCGAAAAGCGGAGTGTGCGACTGCGCGTTGCGCGCGGGGGCCGTCTGGCTCCCCGTGACGCCGACCTCGCGGATCCGCAGCGTCTTCATGACGGCGGTCGTGTCGGAAGTCTGCGCCGATGCGCCTTGCGTCGCAAGCAGCAGGATCGACATCCCCACGGCGAGCACCCCGATCGTCACGCTCCGGTGAAGGCTCGCAAAGGCCGACCAGCCCTTGCGGTTCCATCGCCGCCAGCGCATCCCGGTGGGGAACCGGCGTGTTTGGATGTGTTCCATAAGTGTTGAAAGATTTGGGTTAATAAAACTGTTGTCGCGGTCCGCATCGGGTCCGGCTGCTTCGCCCCGGGCGGACCGCCGACAAAGGTAATCATTTCGGGGAAATAAAAAAGCGGCCCGAAGGTCGCTTTTCCTGAATTCGGTCGGATTGCACCGGGACCGAAGTCCTCCGCGCCGCATCCGCCGGGGCCTGGGGGGGGTCGCCCCACCGGCTGCACACCGCTTGCCGTCCTACGTTCACCGCCGCGTTCGACCGCTTACTCGGCAAACAGCGCCTCGACCTTCGCCACCACATCGTCGGTGTCGGGGTCCAGCGGGAAGACATGGCTCGGTTTCAGGTACCAGAGGTCGTTCCGCTCCTTGAAATACTCCTCGCCGCCGCCCGTGATGTTCAGCATCACCGTAGCATCCCGGGCGATCTTCCCGGCATTCACGGCGTTGACGAGCGACGCCAGCGCCACACCCGCCGCCGAGTAGATATCCACGCCCTCCGTCTCCTTGAAGAGCTTGCGGGCCTTGCGCGCCATGGCGTTCGTCACGGCGAAAACCTCGCCGCCGGTGGCTTTCAGCGCATCGTACAGTCCGCCCGTGATGCTGTAAGGCGGTTTGCGGTTCGAGAGCACCTTCGCATCGATGATCTCCGCATCGCGGCGCGCCTTGTCGCTGTCGTAGGGCAGCATGGCCCGCGACGAAGCCTGCCAGGCATCGTACATCGGCACGAACGGCGCATTCTGCGAGACCATCAGCTTCATGAGGTTCGTGCCGAAACGGCCGTCCCCGATCAGGCGCATATTGGCCTCCCACGCCGCAATGGCGCCCGTACCGCTGCCCACGGCCTGGAAATAGTAGTCCGGAATGCGGCCGATGGTCGTCACGGCCGACAGCACCGTACAGGCCATGCCGTCGCGGCGCGCGATGTTCTTCGCACCGCCTTCGGCATAGAAGCCCTCGCCCTTGAGCGCCAGATCGCTCAAATGGATGGCATCGAAGTAGTCGCCGCCCGCGGCGCACGAAATCAGCTTCACGCACGGATTCAGCGGCTTCTCGAACCACAGCGCGTCGATGTTGTCATACGGCACCGACAGCAGCAGCCGGATGTTGTTGTCCGAGCAGACCTTGGCGAAGGCCCGCGCCGTATTGCCGGCCGAAGCGACCACCAGCACCCGTTTCTCATCCTCGGCGGCGCGTCCGCACACCGAATAGGCTTCGGTCTCCTTGAACGAGCAGGTCGTCATCGTCGCCCCGATGGCCGGATAATAGCCGTTGAACGTGATCCAGAGGTTTTCCAGTCCGAGGCGCTCGGCAAGGCCCTTGCTGCGATAGGTAACCGGGGCCGACGAGCCTTTCAGCATCCGGCGCACCGGCATCCAGTCCGCAAAGCGGTAGAGCCCCCATTCGGCGGGCTTCACCTCGATCTGCTTCTTGGCATACCGTGCGCGGATCAGCGACGGCTCCTTGCACTGCGGGTCGGAGAGCATCCAGCCCGTATCCTCGAACTCGCGGCCCGTGGCCACGCATTCGAGCGTATAAGCGGTAGGTTCGAATTTTTCCATCTATCTTGGGTTTCTTGTTTGTATTCGTATGGCTTGCGGGCCCGGTCAGGACATCCGCGTCTTGTAATCCTCGTAGCCGAATTCGCGCACGACCTCCACGCGCCCGTCGCGCCGCACGATGACGATCGACGGGTGCTGCACGCCGTTGAACATCGTCGTCTTGACCATCGTGTAGTGGATCATGTCCTCGAAGACGATGCGCTCGCCGACCTGCAACTCGTGGTCGAAGGCCCAGTCGCCGTAGAAGTCCCCGGCCAGGCAGCTCGTGCCGCCCATGCGCCAGCGCTTCTCGCCGTCGGCGGGCTCGTGCGCCCCGAGGATGGCCGGTTTGTAGGGCATTTCGAGGCAGTCGGGCATGTGGCAGGCGAACGACACGTCGAGCATCGCCGTGCGCACATCGCCGTTGACGACCACATCCTCCACCGTCGAGACCAGGTAGCCCGTGCGCCACGTGAAGGCGCTCCCGGGTTCGAGGATCAGCCGCAGGTGCGGGTGACGCGCCTTGAAGGCCCGGAGCAGGGCGATCAGTTCGTCGCAGTCGTAGTCGGCGTGCGTCATCAGGTGCCCGCCCCCCATATTGAGCCATTTCACACGATCGAGGCATGCGCCGAAGCGTTGCTCGACGGCCTCCAAAGCCAGCCGCAGATGCTCCGGGCGCGACTCGCACAGCACGTGGAAGTGAAGCCCCTCGATCCACTCCGGGAGCCCGCCGCGGGCCGCCAGCTGTTCGGCCGTGACGCCCAGCCGCGAACCCGGCACGCAGGGATTGTAGAGGTCGGTCTCCACGGGCGAATACGCGGGGTTGATGCGCAGGCCGCACGAGAGCCCGTTGATCAGGGCCCGCTGTCCGAAGCGTTCGTACTGCGTGAGGGAGTTGAAGGTGATGTGGCTGCTGCAACGCAGGATTTCGTCGATGTTGCGATCCGTATAGGTCGGGGCGTAGGTGTGCGCCGGGCTGCCGAACTCCTCCAGCACAAGCCGCGCTTCGGCAGCCGAACTGGCCGTCGCACCGTCGGCATGAGCCGCCAGCTCCGGGAAGATGCTCCACATGGCGCAGGCCTTCAAGGCGACGATGATCTCCACGCCCGATTCGCGGCGCACGCGGTCGATCACCGCAAGGTTCCGGTCCAGCAGCTCCTCGTCGAGCACGTAGCACGGAGACGGCAGTTTCAGAAAGTCAATCATCGCGTCGTTTTTTGATCAAAACTGGGACAAAAATAACAAAATCATCGGCACGGAGCGACGCCCGGTCGATGATTTTAGTCAAAATAAGTATTTATGCGTAATCGCCTGAAAAATACCTAAGCATGTTCAGGTATTCATGATCAAGCCTCTTAATCCAAATTTTACCATCATTCTCTACTCTTTTCAATTATGGATATAAAGGCCTGTATAATGTTGAGCACAGACCAACCTGCGGTAATAATAAGCAAAACCAATGAAAATATGTAGGTTATAGAAGATTGTTCATCAGGTTCCAGCCAAAGAATAAAACCTAAGGGCATAATAAAAGCAATTGTACAGATAATAGACCCTATTAGCCTATTCCATGAGGACAAAATAACGCCAAGCAAGGTAACCGGAAATGATAGAAAAAACAGCACAATATATTCTTTAATATAATATCTTGGGCTAATTGAGCCCCAATATTCAATATACTCTTCGATCATGTCCCAACCAGTAGCCTCTGAGTATTTAAAACAGGGTAAAAACAAGAATAAACATACACCTAACGAGTACAAGGCAAGTTGCCACCAAAAATCATTTTTTTTCATTGCTCAGTAATTTTATAAGATAAAAAAACGTGGACATATCATTATATCCACTCGCGGGGTATTGGACGACCCAAAGGTAAGATATAAGACAATGCCCACGCTAAAAAACAGCGCGAGCATCAACCTTTGTTCCTTACCTTTTTCGAAAGTGTCCAATTTCCGCGAGTAAGAAAAAAGCCAATGCGCTTTTATATGTTCGACGCCTATGTCCGGGCGTCCCAATTGAAATTCATTTGGGTTATATCATAGGCTGAAATGAGTTGGTTTCCAAGGCAAATATAATGAAAATTGCGGACACGTAAAACGCATCCGCGATTTTTTATTCGAGAACCGGAAAATCAGACCTCCAAGTCGACGTCGAACAGCTCGTGCCACGGAAGACCCTGCTCGCCCAGTTCGGCCAGGAACGGATCCGGATCGAACTCCTCGACGTTGAAGACGCCCGCTCCGCGCCACAGCCCCTTGGCCCACATCGAAGCGCCCAGCGCCGCCGGAACGCCCGTCGTGAACGACACGGCCTGCGTACCGGTCTCCTTGAAGGCCTGTTCGTGGTCGCAGTTGTTGTAGATATAATAGGTATGCTCCTTGCCGTCCTTCACGCCCTTGATCCGGCAGCCGATCGAGGTCTGGCCGTGGTAGTTCGCGCCCAGCGACTTGGGATCCGGAAGCACCGCTTTCAGGAACTGGATCGGAACGATCTCCACGCCGTTGTAGATGATCGGGTCGATGCGCGCCATGCCGATGTTCTGGATCACGCGCAGGTGCGTCAGGTACTCCTGTCCGAAGGTCATCCAGAAGCGCGCACGCCTGATCGAGGGGTAGTTCTTCACCAGCGATTCCAACTCCTCGTGGTAGATCACGTACGACTCGCGCTCGCCGATGCCCGGGTAGTTCAGCGGCTTGTGAATCTCGTGCGGCTCGGTCACGACCCACTCGCCATTTTCATAGTAGCGGCCCTTCTGGGTCACCTCGCGGATGTTGATCTCGGGGTTGAAGTTCGTGGCGAAGGCCATGCCGTGGTTCCCGGCGTTGCAGTCCACGATGTCGAGGTAATGGATTTCGTCGAAGTGGTGCTTGGCGGCATAGGCCGTGAAGATCGCCGTCACACCCGGGTCGAAGCCGCAGCCGAGGATCGCCGTCAGGCCCGCGGCCTTGAAGCGGTCCTGGTAGGCCCACTGCCACGAATATTCGAAATGCGCCTCGTCGCGGGGTTCGTAGTTGGCCGTGTCGAGGTAGTTGCAGCCGCATTCCAGACAGGCATCCATGATCGTCAGGTCCTGATACGGGAGCGCCACGTTGATGACGATATCCGGCTTGAAGGCCCGGAACAACTCGCACAACTGCGGCACGTTGTCGGCATCGACCTCGGCGGTCTTCACGCGGTTGCCACCGATGGCCGCCGCCACGGCATCGCATTTGGATTTGGTACGGCTGGCCAGCATCACGTCCGTGAAAACGGGGTTGGCGGCGATCTTCTGCGTCACCACCGTTCCGACACCTCCTGCTCCGATAATCAGCGCTTTACACATAGATATAAAGGGTTTTAAAAGTGAACGTTCGGGTTTAACGACTACAAAATTATCTTTTTATTTCGGCAAAACAAAATCGGAAGAGGAATTTTCGCAATCGGGAGGGCGGGGGC
>NZ_NFHT01000049.1 GCF_002161445.1 Alistipes sp. An66 | reverse complement strand
TGCATCGGAGTCTTGCCGTTCAGCGAGGAATGTGGTCGTTTCTTATTGTAGAACTCCTGCCATTCCATAGCCATCGCATTCAAATCAAGTGTCTTATCCGACAAATCTATAAGATTCCAAAACTCTGTCTTATCGGTCTGCTGAGACCTTTCAACTTTGCCATTCAAATGTGGAGTCCTTGGTTTGATAGGTCTGAACTTGATAAAATGGTCATGCAGTTCATATTGGAAATCATAATTGAAGAATTCTGTTCCCCAATCAGTCTGTATCCGCTGAACGGGAAAAGGAAAGGTGTTCAGTATCTCTCCTAAAAAATGAATTGTACTTTCCGCTTTTTTATTGGGATATACACGAATGGTCCTCAAACGGGTACAATCATCTATGGACGTGAACTGATATGCTCCATTTCGTACTTTCATTACATCCAGCTGGATCTTTTCCCCAGGAATTTCTTTACTATATCTGATATAGTCTGACTTTTTACGCCGTTTCACAACAGCTTTAACCTGATGCCTTTTCAACACACGCCACACGGTCATGGCTGAGAGCTTTATTCTCTTCCTAAGCAGATAGTTGGCAATCCGTTGCGCTCCCCATTTTCTCGTCTCACGCAGATTAAGAATAATGGTTTCAATTCCAGGCGTTACCTTCATATTTGCGAGTCTTGATGGGCGTTTAGA
>NZ_NFHT01000048.1 GCF_002161445.1 Alistipes sp. An66 | reverse complement strand
CTGATCGTGGCAGCCTACGACGAACAAGGTATACCCAATGTCATGAATGCCGCCTGGGGTGGCATGTTTACCGATGAGACAATCGGAATCTGTCTCTCCGCCGGGCATAAAACCACGAAGAACATCCTTGCGACACGTGCCTTCACCGTCAGCATGGCTACGGTCGATCAAGTGGCTGCCTGCGACTATGCAGGTATCGTCTCCGGGAATAAAGTCCCCGACAAATTCGCCCGGGCAGGATTTCATGCCACTCCTTCGACACACGTCAATGCCCCGATGATCGACGAACTGCCCATGACGCTCGAGTGCGAACTACTCTCTTATGATCCCGCAAGCTGCCATCTGACAGGACGTATCGTCAACATTTCGGCCGACGAAAGCATTCTGACCGACGGACAAATCGACCTGCGTAAGTTACGCCCGATCAGCTTCGACCCCATTCATCTCGAATATATTGAATTAGGGGCTACAGTTGACAAGGCTTTTTCCTGCGGCAAGAAACTAAAATAGCAAGACCTATCGCTATTCAGGATGTACGACCCTCGGGAAAATCGGATTATCATCGACGGAGAGGACAAAACCGACTCCGTCGAACGCTGTTGGTACACCTCAAGGCCTAACCGCTGCCAGGTCATTTTCTGTAATTTTCCGAAGACCTACACCTATGTCCCGAGCAAAGTGTTGTGGCTGAAGGATCCCGTTATATTCGATCCGCAGCATTGCCATCTGCTCCACAAAGGCCGTCGGATAGAGCCTCTCTCCCACAT
>NZ_NFHT01000047.1 GCF_002161445.1 Alistipes sp. An66 | reverse complement strand
CTGATCGTGGCAGCCTACGACGAACAAGGTATACCCAATGTCATGAATGCCGCCTGGGGTGGCATGTTTACCGATGAGACAATCGGAATCTGTCTCTCCGCCGGGCATAAAACCACGAAAAATATCCTTGCGACACGTGCCTTCACCGTCAGCATGGCCACGGTCGATCATGTGGCTGCCTGCGACTATGCGGGTATCGTCTCCGGGAACAAAGTTCCCGACAAATTCACCCGGGCGGGATTTCATGCCACTCCTTCGGCACACGTCAATGCCCCGATGATCGACGAACTGCCCATGACGCTCGAGTGCGAACTACTCTCCTATGACCCCGCAAGCTGCCATCTGACAGGACGTATCGTCAACATCTCGGCCGACGAAAGCATTCTGACCGACGGACAAATCGACCTGCGTAAGTTGCGCCCGATCAGCTTCGACCCCATCCATCTCGAATATATCGAATTGGGAGCTACGGTCGACAAGGCTTTCTCCTGCGGCAAGAAGCTAAAATAGTGAGACCTACCGCTATTCAGGATGTACGACCCTCGGGAAAACCGGATTATCATCGACGGAGAGGATAAAACCGACTCCGTCGAACGCTGTTGGTACACCTCAAGGCCCAACCGCTGCCAGGTCATTTTCTGTAATTTCCCGAAGACCTACACCTATGTCCCGAGCAAAGTGTTGTGGCTGAAGGATCCCGTTATATTCGATCCGCAGCATTGCCATCTGCTCCACAAAGGCCGTCGGATAGAGCCTCTCTCCCACAT
>NZ_NFHT01000046.1 GCF_002161445.1 Alistipes sp. An66 | reverse complement strand
TTGCGTGACCTGTTCGACAAGACTAATTTCAATGATGTCAAAGATCTATATAATCCCATTATTCCGGGGCTATTTGATTAATTGTTTAACTCGTCCCATTTTAACGGGACGCTAATGATCTTCAAATCGTATATCTTCATGAAGTAATAACTCGTATAGCGTCTGGTATTTAGTCTTATTCTCTAGTTTTTTAATGTAGCCTAGTCCCGTTTGATTGGAAAAGAATATGCGTTGAATATGTGATGTTTGTTTGTCAATAACATATGTATACTTTTTTGTGACAGAACTGGGAATATCTTGAATGCGGCATGGAACGGAACTTATACCTAATAACTCCATGTCAATATTTCCATCCTCGACATATAGTTTATAACTCTTTAATATAAATTCGAGTTCAGGAAGAATAAATCGGATTTTTTCCAGCGTTGATCTATTGGGTAAGAAACATCTAATTCTTAAATTATCAATACTATTTGCGATGCAAAATTTATTGAATGTATCTTGAATAATTGTTTCTAAAGAGATCCCCCTTTTGGTCAGCATTAATTCATATGCTTTAATTTGAGCTATGGCTATATTATTTTTTAACTGGAAAACATGGTTGTTCGGGTATGCATATGCAGAGTGAAGACCGATGAAATCCAAAAAATCGATATCGCTTATGTGCGCGACAAGAGATATTCTTGATTGCGAATCGAAAAATTCAAATAAAGATTGGAAATTCTGGAATAATGATATATGGTCGCTATATTTTTCAATATAATGTAGGCTATATGATAATACCCAAGTATCATTTTCTCTACGGCATGTTTTAGGTGTGAAAGAGCTTTGGGAAAATTCTATCTTAAAAGGTATGGACAAAGTGCTGATTATGCCGTTCTTGTGAAAATCTTCAATTTCAGACTGCGCTCTTTTTTTTGCTTTTAATCGCGTCTTATCGGAGATTCTAAATTCAGATTGAGTCTTTGAATTTATACACTGCTGTCCGGAGAAATTTTACCATAAAGTAGGTTGCTCGACAGAACCCGCCTCCGGAACACTAACGGGAGTTGTCGGCTGATTATAAATTTCACGGATATCCGCCCTCTGGAAGAGGACTTGTCCGATTGAGTTAGAG
>NZ_NFHT01000045.1 GCF_002161445.1 Alistipes sp. An66 | reverse complement strand
TAACACAAAAAGAAGAACAACACGCCGCGGCGTGTTGTTCTGAAACCAAGAATCGCTATATTTGCATATCTGAAGAATCTGAAGGCACCTCCCCAGACACACTTTTTGAAACACTACCCGAGGATCTTGGCGATTATGTCAATTGGCATTCCGTATTCGATTGCCAGGGTTGCGAACGTATGTCGGGCCAGGTGGACTGTCAGATTTTTGTTGATCAGGCAAATATCGGCAATCTCCTTCAGATAGGCGTTCATCTTCTGATTGCTCGGAACGGGCAGCAGTTTTCCTTTGAGTCGTAAGTCGGGATCCTGCTCGTATTTTTGCAGAATTCGAATCGGATGCGGCAGCAGCGGAATCCGACTTACGACTGCGGTCTTCTCCCGTGGTTTGTGAATCCACAGGGTGCCGTTCTCGTCGGTCGTGATGTGCTCGGGCCGCAGGTGGTCGACATCCGTGAAGGCCAGTCCTGTCAGCGCACAGAAGCAGAAAACATCCCGGATCCGTTCCAGACGCTCGTTAGGCATCGGTCGCTTTAGCAGCAGGTCCAGCTCTGCCTTCGTCAGCGGCACCTTGACATTCGTCTTGTCGATCTTCATCTTGTAGAAGCGGAAGGGATTTTTCTCGATCCACTCGTTTCGGATAGCATAGAGGATGAAGTTCTTCAAGCAGCAGAGCAGATTGACCGCTCCGTTGTTCTTGCATTTGTGCCTCGTCTGCATATGGGTGTTCAGCCCGTCGATATACTCGTAGGAGATTCTGTCCAGCGGCAGGTCCTCTTTTTGATATTGAGCTTGGGTGTATTCGGTCATGTAACGCAGCAGGCGGTGGTATTTGTTGGCTGTGACCTGTGTGATGCGGCTACCGACCTCTTGCTGCCGTTTTTCGCAGTATTTCGAGAATTCGGCAAGGAAGAGTCGGGTGGTGCCGCCCGGATTCTCCAGCCGCTCCTTGATGGTGAAGCAGTCTGGTATCCTGCCTTCCCGAATCAGAGCGTCGTAGGCCGCCAGGATATTGGCCCGATAGCTGTCCACGATGCCGTTGATCTGCAGGGCCACCTTGTCCCGATGCAGGGAGCGTTCCAGCCGTTGGTTCCAGCGTTCGGGCTCAATTTGGCAGCGGATGTAGCTCAGTTGGTTAGAGCGTCGGATTGTGGTTCCGAAGGTCGAGGGTTCGAGCCCCTTCTTCCACCCCAGGGCGCAGGAAAAGGAAGTGCTAAAACGAGTAAAATGC
>NZ_NFHT01000044.1 GCF_002161445.1 Alistipes sp. An66 | reverse complement strand
TTCTTTGAAATTATTGAAATATAGTCAATTACGTGTTTTCTTGAGATGAAACGGACTTGATTTTGCAACTTTGCAGTCTAATACAAATGGCTGCTATGTTCCAAGACAAATACGTATTCTCTCAATTAACCGCTTTTCTGAACAGGACTCAGTTCAACAACTATGTTCGCAAGTATGATGGCAACCGGTATGTGAAACATTTCACTTGCTGGAATCAGATGCTTGCAATGATGTTTGGGCAACTGAGTAACCGTGAGAGCCTGCGAGACTTAATCGTTGCTTTCGAGGCGCATAGGGGCAAGCAATATCATCTTGGGTTAGGTCGTGAACCGATAGCCAAGACAACTCTTGCCACAGCCAACCAGAACCGCGATTACAGAATCTTCGAAGACTTTGCTTTCTATATGATGAAGGAAGCCTGCGAGAAGCGGACGACCAACATCCTTGACATTTCCGGAAAGAAATATGCGTTTGATTCAACAACGATTCCGTTATGTCTTGCAACATTCCCGTGGGCAAAGTTCCGAAGCAAGAAAGGAGGAGTGAAAGCTCATGTCTTATACGACATTGAAGCACAAGTTCCTGCCTTCTATACTGTAACCACTGCATCAAAGCATGATTCTACAGCGATGTCTTCAATCTATTATGAACCAAATGCTTATTATATATTCGACAGGGCTTATGACTCCTTTAAAGAACTCTATAGGATACATCTTACGGCCTCTTTCTTTGTTGTCAGAGCCAAGACGAATTTAAAGTATAAGACAGTCAAATGGAAGCGAAGAATGCCAAAGAACATAATGACAGATGCGGAAGTGAAACTGACCGGATATCTCTCCGAGAAAAAATATCCGGAGTCATTCAGACTCGTCCGATATTACGATGAAGAAGACGACCGTGAGTTCACTTTTCTGACGAATGCGAAACAACTTTCTGCATTGGAGGTTGCCAATCTTTACAAGAAAAGATGGTTGATCGAGCTGTTCTTCAAATGGCTTAAGCAGCATCTGAAGATAAAGAAATTCTGGGGCACAACAGAGAACGCCGTCCGCATACAAATCAGTGTGGCTATTATCACATACTGTCTTGTGGCTATTGTCCAACATGATATGAAGTTGAAACGTTCAACCTATGAAGTTTTGCAAATTCTCAGCATATCATTGACAGATAAAAACCACTTGCGTGACCTGTTCGACAAGACTAATTTCAATGATGTCAAAGATCTATATAATCCCATTATTCCGGGGCTATTTGATTAATTGTTTAACTCGTCCCATTTTAACGGGACGCTAATG
>NZ_NFHT01000043.1 GCF_002161445.1 Alistipes sp. An66 | reverse complement strand
CGCATGTTGCGCAGGCGTTCGTTTCGGTCCGAGACCAGCGTCGTGTCGTAGCGTACCCGGTTGTAGAGAATATGCAGGTGGGGATGTTTCGTATCGGTGTGGCGCACGACAAGGTATTGTGTATTGGTAATCTCCATACGCCGCATATACTCCCACGCCAGGTCGAGCATCAGCTGGTCCGACATCCGCGGGGCATCGTCGGGGTGGAACGACAGCGAGATATGTCCGACAACCCGTTCGACATCGGGGCGGGCCCGGCGCTGGAACTCGAAGTTGCCGATCAGCGCCTGCCGGCCGGAGAGCTCCACGCCATCACTCGTCAGAATGTACGCCTTTCCCGGCTCCTTGCCGAGCAGGTAACGCACCGCGCCGCCGAAGGATTTGCCGGTTACGATTTTGCCGATCATCGTCTTAGAGTTTTTGTTTCAGTCGTCCGATCACCTCGTCGTAGAAGCGGAGGATGCGCTGCAGCTCCTCCTCGTGGGAGGCGACACCGAAGGCGTGCTGGAGGTAGGCCAGCTGGTTCAGGTTGTTCCGCTCGCGCGTCAATTCGGAGACCAGGCGCAACTCCTCTGTGCCGATTCGGCGCATGATCCGGCCCGAGACGACCGCCTGGCGGGCATATTCCGAGAGGGTCAGATTGCAGGCCTTTGCCTTGCGTTGCACCCGGAGGTACTCCTCCTCGCTCACGCGGAAACGTACCGTGCGTGAGCGCAAGGTCGCCGCGCTCTTTCGTGGGCGACCTCCCTTGGGTTTCGTTACCTCCATGGCTCAGAAACGTTGGCGGTGGAACAAATAAGCGGGAGCGGTTTCGCGCAGCGTGCGTTGTCGGGCTGGAGTGACGTCCCGTGCCCCGAATCCGCGGCGAACTCGGCGAGCGGCGGATGGCTCGGTATGCGACCCTCGGGAGCAGACCGGGCGGGGCAGCCCCGCAGGGCGAGGTGGTTCGAGGTGGCAATCAAAAACCCGATGCGGGGTTTTTGTGCCACGAGAACACAACCTCGCTCCCTTCGGTTTTCGGGCCCGGGAATCGGCAGCACGTTCGACGTCTGAAGTCGAACGGTGCGGAATCCCGGGGTCGCAAAGGCATCAGCGCGGGGGCGCTCCCGTACCGGCAAACGGCAGGAGGTTCATGTCGCGGCAAGGCTGGGGAGCGTGTAGTTTTTGGCCCAAACAGATCGGGGTTTGTCATCGTCCAACCGGGGGCGGCGGGCAACCGATGGAAGATGGTCGGCTCTTCAGTGGGGAGCCGTGGAGGGGATGAATGGCGTTGTCATGGTCGGTGGTTTTTGCGTTGTTTCGAGGATAACGGCACCC
>NZ_NFHT01000042.1 GCF_002161445.1 Alistipes sp. An66 | reverse complement strand
GGGACCCCTTTTCCCGAAGTTACGGGGTTAATTTGCCTAGTTCCTTAACCGTGATTCACTCGAGCACCTTAGGATACTCTCCTCGACCACCTGTGTCGGTTTACGGTACGGGTGACATGAACTGTAACTTAGAAGATTTTCTCGGAAGTCAACTTGGGTGAACTATCAAATTGGCCGTAGCCGCTCTGTACTGTCAGGTTTCAGCAAGGACTAACTCTTAATCTGTCCCTATACCTACGCCCTTTAACCACCTATTCCGTCAGATGGCGTCACTTACGTCCCTTCGTCTCTCCATCGAGGCTCATGTCAGTATCGGAATATTAACCGATTATCCATCGAGATCTCCGTTCGGATTACCCTTAGGACCCGACTAACCCTGATCCGATTAGCGTTGATCAGGAAACCTTGGTCTTGCGGTGTGCGGGTTACTCTCCCGCATTATCGTTACTTATGCCTACATTTGCTTTTCCATACGCTCCACAAAATCTCACGATTCTGCTTCGGCGCGAATGGAATGCTCCCCTACCACACTCTCGTGTCCAGAATTTCGGTGATATGCTTGATGCCCGTTTATTATCCACGCTCTGTCGCTCGACTAGTGAGCTGTTACGCACTCTTTGAATGAATAGCTGCTTCCAAGCTAACATCCTAGCTGTCTCTGCAACAAAACATCGTTAGTTCAACTTAGCATATGCTTTGGGACCTTAATTGCTGGTCTGTGTTGTTCCACTCTCGTAACCGGACATTAGCACCCGGTCGCTCACTGCTGTAAATCATACTACTGGCATTCGGAGTTTGTCAGGATTTGGTAGGCGGTGAAGCCCCCGCATCCAATCAGTAGCTCTACCTCCAGTAGACTCTTTATTACAACGCTGCCCCTAAAGGCATTTCGGGGAGTACGAGCTATTTCCCAGCTTGATTAGCCTTTCACCCCTACCCTCAAGTCATCGAGAAGCTTTTCAACGCTTATTCGTTCGGACCTCCAGTCGGTGTTACCCGACCTTCATCCTGCTCAAGGGTAGATCGCAAGGTTTCGCGTCTACAACCACTGACTGGCCGCCCTGTTCAGACTCGCTTTCGCTTCGGCTCCGTGACTCCTGTCACTTAACCTCGCCAGTGATTAGTAACTCGTAGGCTCATTATTCAATAGGCACGCCGTCACGGCACGAAGCCGCTCCGACAGGTTGTAAGCGCATGGTTTCAGGTTCTATTTCACTCCCCTGTTCGGGGTTCTTTTCACCTTTCCCTCACGGTACTGGTTCACTATCGGTCTCTTGGGAGTATTTAGCCTTACCGGGTGGTCCCGGCTGTTTCAGACAGGATTCCTCGTGTCCCGCCCTACTCAGGATACTGCTATCGCCAAACGAACTTACCTGTACGGGTCTTTCACCCTCTATGGACGAACTTTCCAGATCGTTCCAGTTCATTGTCTCTTGAATATCGCAGTCCTACTACCCCGGCATTGCCGTAACAATACCGGTTTGGGCTATTTCCCGTTCGCTCGCCGCTACTTAGGAAATCGATGTTTCTTTCTTTTCCTCCTCCTACTAAGATGTTTCAGTTCAGAGGGTTGGCCTCCGTCGCCGGATGTCAGGTCTTCTACCTGACGGGTTGTCCCATTCAGAAATCTCCGGATCAA
>NZ_NFHT01000041.1 GCF_002161445.1 Alistipes sp. An66 | reverse complement strand
GCGGTCAATCTGCTCTGCTGCTTGAAGAACTTCATCCTCTATGCTATCCGAAACGAGTGGATCGAGAAAAATCCCTTCCGCTTCTACAAGATGAAGATCGACAAGACGAATGTCAAGGTACCGTTGACAAAGGCGGAGCTGGACCTGCTGCTGAAACGCCCGATGCCAAACGAACGGCTGGAACGGATTCGGGATGTCTTCTGCTTCTGTGCGCTGACGGGACTGGCCTTCACGGATGTCGACCACCTGCGTCCCGAGCACATCACAACCGACGAGAACGGTATTCTGTGGATTCATAAACCACGGGAGAAGACCGCAGTCGTAAGTCGGATTCCGCTGCTGCCGCATCCGATTCGGATTCTGCAAAAATACGAGCGGGATCCCGAGTTACGACTCAAAGGAAAGTTGCTGCCCGTTCCGAGCAATCAGAAGATGAATGCCTATCTGAAGGAGATTGCCGATATTTGCCTGATCAACAAAAATCTGACAGTCCACCTGGCCCGACATACGTTCGCAACCCTGGCAATCGAATACGGAATGCCAATTGATATAATCGCCAAGATCCTCGGCCACTCGAACACCAACATGACCCGTCATTATGCCAAAATATCCGAAGCGAATATCAGTCGGGAGATGCAAAAAATCGGGAAAATACTAACGGCCTGATGCCGACAAACGACCGGGCGGCGAGGAACCATTCCAGTTTCTTACGGCCGGTCGTTTATGGAAGAACCGTTTACTTCTGACTCAACTCGGCTAACGTACCCCGCAACGTATCAAGAAAGTGGGTCAGACGGTTCTTGCGGTTCAGAATAGCCCAGCGGCAATTGTCCGGATTCTTGAAACTCGTATTGCATAGCGTCTCAAACTCGCGGGTAATCTGCATAAAAGTAGCCGGGGAGTCGTCCTGCTGGCAGAAGAACCCCACAGCCGATAAGGCGGCAATTACCTCCATCAGATCTGAGTTGGTGAATCGCTTCGAAATTTTGAGCGGCGAATGAGGGCGCGAAGTATGCACATTCCGAATACCCGGATATTTGAGCTGCAGACAGATCATTTGTTTCTCAAAATTGATCAGCGAGAGCGAGGAGCGGATCAATTGATAACTGAGAGACTCCGAATCCTTATGTTGAGCCTGCAACCGGAAAAGAATTTCTCTTGTCCTCGCCAATGCTTGCAGAGCTTCCAGCCTGGAACAGGAATCCAGTTTGGAGACAGTCTGAATACGATTGATAAAACGTGTGTAGGCCAAACTAAGACGTTTGTTATCGGAGTTATTCGGGTTTAAGTTTTTTGTATGAAGCAGTTTGATGAATTCACTCCGGCTAAATCTTTTTGCTATATTATTCATAGCATATTCCTTTAGGATTACACACAAAAAATGGGCGCTGATTCCAGGCCCATTCTAACACAATTCTCTAATTCTCATGAAAGAAAATGCTGATGCTACAGCCCACGGCTCGTTTGAAAGAGTTGAGATAACGAAGGTGTTTAGAGACATCGCCTATCTGGAGAACATTAAGTCCTTATTTAATGCTCCTTTTGTTTGAATTAAAAGAATAAATCATTAGCGTCCCGTTAAAATGGGACGAGTTAAACAATTAATCAAATAGCCCCGGAATAATGGGATTATATAGATCTTTGACATCATTGAAATTAGTCTTGTCGAACAGGTCACGCAA
>NZ_NFHT01000040.1 GCF_002161445.1 Alistipes sp. An66 | reverse complement strand
TTTCGTCGCCTCCAAGAGCCTAGGCATTCCCCATGCGCCCTTTATTACTTTCTTACAACTCTTACATATATTCATACGTAAGAACCATATCTCATCTCCTTAATCATGTCAATGAACGTCGAATCTTTCGATTCCGAGTGGAGGATAAGGGAGTCGAACCCTTGACCCCCTGCTTGCAAAGCAGGTGCTCTAGCCAACTGAGCTAATCCCCCGAGTGTTGCATCGGTGTAGTCCCGTGCGGACTTGAACCGCAGACCCCTACATTATCAGTGTAGTGCTCTAACCAACTGAGCTACGGGACTGTTATCCGCGGGAAAACCCCACTCGAGTATAACGTTAAAAAATTACCGGCTACTTTGAGAGAAAACCGTAGATCGATCTGTCTGCGAACAGTCGCACTCTCCAGAAAGGAGGTGTTCCAGCCGCACCTTCCGGTACGGCTACCTTGTTACGACTTAGCCCCAGTCACCGGTTTTGCCCTAGGTCGCTCCTTGCGGTCACGAACTTCAAGCACCCCCAGCTTCCATGGCTTGACGGGCGGTGTGTACAAGGCCCGGGAACGTATTCACCGCGCCATGGCTGATGCGCGATTACTAGCGAATCCAACTTCATGGAGGCGGGTTTCAGCCTCCAATCCGAACTGAGACAGGCTTTCGAGATTCGCATCCCCTCGCGGGGTAGCTGCCCTCTGTACCTGCCATTGTAACACGTGTGTAGCCCCGGACGTAAGGGCCGTGCTGATTTGACGTCATCCCCACCTTCCTCTCGGCTTACACCGGCAGTCCCGCCAGAGTGCCCAGCTTCACCTGATGGCAACTAACGGTAGGGGTTGCGCTCGTTATGGGACTTAACCCGACACCTCACGGCACGAGCTGACGACAACCATGCAGCACCTAGTTTCTCGCCCCGAAGGGAAGACCTGTTTCCAAGTCCGTCGATAACTTTCAAGCCCGGGTAAGGTTCCTCGCGTATCATCGAATTAAACCACATGTTCCTCCGCTTGTGCGGGCCCCCGTCAATTCCTTTGAGTTTCATTCTTGCGAACGTACTCCCCAGGTGGATAACTTATCGCTTTCGCTTAGCCACCGACTGTGTATCGCCGACAGCGAGTTATCATCGTTTACTGCGTGGACTACCAGGGTATCTAATCCTGTTTGCTCCCCACGCTTTCGTGCCTCAACGTCAGATATAGTTTGGTAAGCTGCCTTCGCAATCGGTGTTCTGTATGATCTCTAAGCATTTCACCGCTACACCATACATTCCGCCTACCGCAACTACTCTCTAGTCCAACAGTATCAGAGGCAGTGCCGGAGTTAAGCCCCGGGATTTCACCTCTAACTTATCAAACCGCCTACGCACCCTTTAAACCCAATAAATCCGGATAACGCTTGGATCCTCCGTATTACCGCGGCTGCTGGCACGGAGTTAGCCGATCCTTATTCGTACGGTACTTTCAGTCAGATACACGTATCCGAGTTTACCCCCGTACAAAAGCAGTTTACAACTCATAGAGCCGTCTTCCTGCACGCGGCATGGCTGGTTCAGACTTGCGTCCATTGACCAATATTCCTCACTGCTGCCTCCCGTAGGAGTTTGGTCCGTGTCTCAGTACCAATGTGGGGGGTTAACCTCTCAGTCCCCCTATGTATCGTCGCCTTGGTGAGCCGTTACCTCACCAACCAGCTAATACAACGCATGCCCATCCAGAACCACCGGAGTTTTCAACACCGAAAGATGCCTTTCAGTATGTTATGGGGTATTAGTACCGATTTCTCAGTGTTATCCCCCTGTTCTGGGTAGGTTGCATACGCGTTACGCACCCGTGCGCCGGTCGCCGGCAGTTGAAGCAAGCTTCAACCCCGCTGCCCCTCGACTTGCATGTGTTAGGCCTGCCGCTAGCGTTCATCCTGAGCCAGGATCAAACTCTCCATTGTAAAA
>NZ_NFHT01000004.1 GCF_002161445.1 Alistipes sp. An66 | reverse complement strand
CTAAGCAGATAGTTGGCAATCCGTTGCGCTCCCCATTTTCTCGTCTCACGCAGATTAAGAATAATGGTTTCAATTCCAGGCGTTACCTTCATATTTGCGAGTCTTGATGGGCGTTTAGATTTATCGGACAATTTTGACTTACCTTGTTCTTTCTCGCGATTTATCCAACGGTATAACGTGGAACGGGCAATCCCGCATCGAAGGGCTGTTTTTGTCACAGAACCCGTTTCGGTGTATATCCCAAGCCATTTTTGGCGCATCCGTATTTTTCGTATATCTTCTTTCATGCCACGAAGATACAGATTAAGATTTGTCTACGAAAAGAAAAATTGTAGCGTATCTATTGATACTTTACACTTTTTGCAATCAAACAGTTCCTTTCCGAAAGTTTCGGAGTTTATCAAAATTTTCCTCTATAAATCGCAATACATCGGACTCTCGATAAAATGCCTTTTGATTCAACATCTTATAGGGCAAACCATACTGCGTTCGATAGCGCTGAAGGGTTCTTTTGCTGATGTGCAACATACGACACAGATCATAATTGTCATACAGCTTTTCACCATTCTCAACCACAGGATATTCTGATGCCTTCGGAGGCTTCTGATTCCGTTCGATGCGTTCCAAAACATCCATGATCCGACGCATCCAAATATCGAAGTATTCTTTCTCCAGAAGCATGGAAATTACTTTTTAAAAGTATGACGAATCTTTTCATAATGGGCCCGAAGCTCTGCAAATTGTTCTTCGCGGCGTTTGATCGTCCGCGATTCAAGAGCCTGCTTGATAGCGCCAAGCGTATAATAGTTTTTACCGCCGAGGTTGGAATAGGGAATCTCGCCCTTGCTGCGTAACCGTTGCAGAGTCCGTTCGCTGATTTGAAGATATTGGCAGACGGCATAACTGTCCACCCACATCTTGTCAAGATCTTCGTTTGACTGACTTGTCTCTATAACGTAACGCTCAATTCGTTCCAGACGCTCGACAACCTCCTTATAGGCCTCGGAATCCATCGTTATCATACCCATGACTGTGCCGTTTTACGATGACAAAGTAAAGGGATATGGAGACCAATTATAACGTATACGGTATGCAATTATTTTGAAAACAACGGGAAAACGCGCTATTCACAATACGCTGATTAACAATCACATACACAAGAAAGCAAAAAAAGGAACTGATAGGGATAACAATCAATTCCTTCGTTCAAAATTCTTCGGATGAATACGACCGAGTACGGTATTTTTTCCAGATTTCTATTGATTAACAAATAGATGTCTGTCCATCTGAAAACGGGGAAGTCGGTATAAAGGGAAATCGGTTGCGAAAGTCATTTCTTCCGCTTTGGACGCTGCATTTTTTCAAGCAGCGAATCCGTAAGAGAGTCCAAAAAAGGTGTGGGATTGTTGCGCAAGCTCAGATCGCTGAATGTCCGCGACATGTTACTGCCAACCTCAATATTGAAAACCTTCTGAAAATAGGACGACAGTCTTGTCAACGGAATATTGCCGAAAGAACCTTTTGCATGCAGGGCAAATATCAACTCGCACAGATCGGTCTTGCTGTCCGCCCAGATCAGACGAACTTCTGAGCGGGAATCAAAATTATTCATTTCCAGCTCATTCAACGCATTGAGCAAATACTGACTCAACATATCACCGGCGAGAATCTTGGCTACGCGAAAATCTTCACATGTCGAAAACAGAGGATCACGTTCAAAATAAAAGCTGTCGAAATACTGCTCAATATTATGAGAGACATTTCGCAAAAAATAGACGTTGTCCAAATAGGATGCTCCACTTCGATAGTAACGATAAAAATCCAAACGCTTGTGGTTATAATCCTGAATGTTGTCCAACTCTCTATTCAAATAGGCTTTAACTGAATCTGGGCCAGACATCGGACGGTTCATCTCAATGTTGTAGATCTTTCGATAATAGATCAGTTTGCAAAAAATCCGCGGTTTTATCTCCTTGAAGAATTCTATCTCATCGGCTTCTGATTGAAACTCATACGTCGAAATGAACTGTTTCAACTTATCAAAAACCTTCTCCAATAACAACGAAACAGCCAGTGCCCTTGAAATGATTTCGTCTTCAGAAGATTCAATTTTACGAATATCACGTTCTGTTTTTTCTGCAATGTGTGAATGTACGAGGTCAGCATAAGATTGGGGTTTCATGGATGTTACAAAAAGTAAGAAAAATCTACCAACTATGAGTTGAACATAAAGTATAATATGTTCATTATAAGGTAGTTTTATCGTTTCATAACACCCTTATAATACTCAATTGATACTTTTATACATATTTTCAACCAATACAATATAACTATATTCTCAAACAGCGTTTTATTTTTGCTTGCAGGATAAAAAAGATATGCTATCTTTGCAAAGAAATAACATATGGGACAAACCCACTGAGCTGAACGTCGAACTCGCAATTCTCGTAATCTCTATCAGTCAGTCGGCTTGCGGTCCTCGGTATATACCTTGCGGTATTACCGTGGACGCATGGACTGTGATTGATAGAGAGGCTATGCGAGGCCCGACGTTCAAGAATGGTACTTGCGTCCTTTTTGTTTATTATAGATCAATTCTACTGAAGTATAACTGGAAGAACCCCGAACAGAACGCCGTCGCTGGCACTTGTCAAATGTGCAGGGCAATTCAACCAGTTTGTGTGGAGCTGTATTTGCAGATACAGCTCCATTTTTGCATCTCTATGTCATTAATCATAACAAAAATTCGAATCACTCCACATAGTCAACTGGTTTATCGGATAATAAGAAGCCGCACACCGGGTCAAATGGTGTGCGGCCGACAAATGCCGTCGCTGTTTGCACTTGTCAAATATGCACGTCATCGAAGTCGATGCCATCGAGTTGGTACTCTTCGACAGCCCAAGCCAGAATCTCTGCGAACTTCTCCTGATTGGCTTCGGTCAAATTGGCTACACCTACTCTCTGGTGATCTCCGAGAATCGTCATCAGCACCTTGCCGCCGTCCTGACGGATCGGCTGTACGTATTTGTAGTGTCCGGTCGTCGTGGAACCTGCATCAGGAACGAGAATCTTCGTCACGTTGTCGTTTAACCACAATTGAGGTTCTGTTCCATTGGCCCGAATATTCGCTGCAAAAATAGTTACAATATCAATGAAAGGCTCGCCATCCATACGATAGAGCATCGCGTTAAGAGGGTTGGTATCATTGACCTCAATGTAGGCCATTACCTTCGGGGTTTTGTCCCCATAAGCACGGGTAGTCGATACAACTGCAGCATCAACTTGGGGTTCCATAGCATCTTTTGCGCACGATGTAATCATCGATGCTGCCATAAAAAGCGATACAAAAAGAATAATAGATCGTTTCATAACACAAAGTTTTAAATGGTTAATAGTTAATTTATTGGTGCTTACCTGCTTTTACCAGTCTTTAGCAAATGTATCATAGTTTTTATCACTACTACGATATATTCCAGGAATACGGGTCATTACGTTATAATAACACTTTTCTGCTAGTGTAGCATCGTATTGGAGACAAAGAAAAAGATTCATCATCATACCAATGCATCCATTCTCATATCTATTGGCTGCTGGTAAAACTAAATCATTAAAAACTATAATATTATTAGTTCGTTCCAAGCCCCACATAATCATATTCATCATCCATAATGATCCTGAAGCATCAATACCAAGATCCGAATTTTCCTCATAAAATGGAATATTAACCGTTCCATAGCAACTTTTATCTAATCCGGCGATGGCCTTACGGGGATATACTTGAGGAAACATAGATGACAGATTATATGGATCGCAAAATACAATCGGCTCATCATCAGAAACGTATCCGTGCCATGCATAGTCAATATAATCGCCTACGGCAATACCGCCCGTTGCCTCTGTATCATGGAAATAATCGGTTGGTTCCTCATAATCCACCACAGTCAGCAACCGATCCTTCCCAAGCGCTTCCCGCATGGTTTTGATCAATTTCGGATAGGAGGTAGTGTTCATGTCGGGCATTCCCTCCTTGCCGTAACCGGCACCTCGATCCCACAGGTTTACGCCATCAAGATCATAAGTTTCCACAAAGGCCTTGACCTGCGCTACGAAGTCGGCAATCTGCGCATCGGTCATGTTGCAGAAACCGATCCCTTTGCCAGCACCTTCGATGCAAACACAGATTTTTCGGCCTTTGTCCTTCATCGGGGCAATATATTTGTCCGAATGCTCCAACGTGTAGAAAAGGTCGGAGGTCGGAGCAAAAATTACCCGTTGCAATGCAGCATCGTAGTCCACTTGTGCAATTCGCAATACTATAATATTGCCCAATGATGTTTGTGTAATAGATTCGAAACTATCTTTTTCTTTTTTTTGCAAAGCCACATAATCGGCATAATGAGCCTGCACTTCGCTTGTATTGACATAGAAGACCGTGGTCCACTCCGTATCGAGCGGAATTTCCCAGGAATTATCGCCCGATTGATATATGTTTTTATCAAATTCTCGGACATTAATCCCATAATATAAAGCCTGACCTTCTGTTATTTTGATTCCATCTATCCCATTCTGCACAGCAAGAGGTAATAGGTAAGTGCCTGGAATCATGTCATTTGATGAGAACACAATTTCAAGTGGTTCAGAAGTCATTGTTCCTGCTGCCACAGAAAAAACGCCACCATTACGAAGCATTACATTCTCAATAGGGAATGGATGAAGATCAGTTTTATGTACATCGTTGTATACATCAACTAAAGAAAGATCAGGAGCTACAGACAACGTGATTTGCTGATCAATACATGTATTAAACCTATAATATATTTGATCGGTGACGTCTTCCTCTACTGTTTCTGTAAGCTGAACCGATATTCGGTCCCGTAGCGACCTGCGGCTCCGCAAGGTCCCGGAAACTGTTTCAAGCGCCTCTCCATCAGGTTCCTGTCCGGCTCCATACGATATGGGTTCCTCCGTACAGCCTGCGAGGAGCAGGGTTGCTGCGCATCCAAACGCAGCGCACCGAAACAATCGAATAAATCCTGTATGTTTCATAATGTTCCCTTTCATGATTATTCTTTATTGAGTTGCGGCACCTCAATACCAGAGGGCCATTCGAGATCGAATTCAGCCACGCCATCGTTGCCGTTACCGGTCCAGTCATGGATGACGTTGCCTTCGCCCTCGTCAAATTTCCAATAGCCGATCAGCCCCGGCGTCTGCGGATCGACATCGTACATATTCTCCCAAATCTCCTGCTCGGTGCGGGCCACGTTCCAGACGCGGACCTCGGTGATATCGCCGTTCAACTGGCGCGTGTCATCGTAGGATTTGCCGAGGAAGAACTGCCGGAAATTGCCCCAGCCCTTGTATTGTTCGTACTGCGAGGGGTTCTGCAAATAGAGGTCGTAGAAGGCCCGGCCCGCAAGGTTGAAGGGCGTCGAGGCGGGGTTGCCGAGGTCGGTGCCGCGGCTCTGCAACTGTCCGTTAACGTAGATGCAGACTTCGCGCGTGGCGTAGCTGTACGTCGCGGCGACGTGGTACCACTCCCCGGCATTGAGGAGTTTCGTCTCGTCCTTCTTGGGGAACTTACCGAAGCCCGGCGTTGCAGCAGCATCCCCCGTGCCGTCGAACTGCAACTGCTGGCGCGGGAACGACGCATCGCCGATACGAAGCAGGAGGTAGTTCTCGACACCCATGATGGTCGAAATCTCGGAGTGTTTCGAGAAGTCGTCGACGCGGATAATGGCCTCGTAGGTTACGGCCGTGAGATTGTTGAAGAGGTCGCTCTGCGGGCCAGCCTTGTCGAGGGTCGGGAAGTTGATCCAGTTGTCGCGCAGCGACGCCGCCGAGGTGATCGCCGAAGAGCGTTTCACGACGTAGTAGGCCGTTGCGGAACTTCCCAGCAGCGACACTCCGCCGCTTGCGCTGCGGATCGTAACCGGAAGAAGGTAGGTTTCGTCGATCGGGAGTTCGGCCACGTCGCCCGAACCGTCGAGATTCTTGAGCATCAGAGACAGCCGATCCGAAATGGTCTTTCCGGCCGGAATCGTCACGGTATTCTCCGCCAGTTCGTAATAGGAGGCGTCGAGCATGGTCCACGACGTTCCGTTGCAGGCATTGTAATCGGCGACAAGAGCCGGCTCGACCTCAACCGTAACCTGCACGTCCTCTGACGCCGGGTAGCTCATCACTACGGAAAAGTCGCGTTCGAGCGTCGGAAGCGTCTTCTTGAAGGTTGTCAATTGGGTAGCGTCCGCCTCGGCGACATCGAGGTAAACCACGTTGTCGAACGGTGAGCGGTTGTCGTACTCGTCGTTCTTGCAGCCCGCAGCGGCCACCGCCGTCGCAAGCAGCACTAAAGCATATTTTTGCACTCGTTTCATGGCTGGCTTATTTTGCAGGGTTCAACAACTGGATGGCGGCACGGCTGGAAGCGTAGATGATCTCGCTGCCGAAATAGTCCGTATTCGCATCATAGATACACA
Source organism: Alistipes sp. An66 (assembly GCF_002161445.1). GTDB lineage: Bacteria > Bacteroidota > Bacteroidia > Bacteroidales > Rikenellaceae > Alistipes > Alistipes cottocaccae. The sequence continues at coordinate 204,468 of NZ_NFHT01000004.1, read as the reverse complement.
ATCCGCCCAGCGGGCCGAGTTCCGGAATGCGCAGGGCAAGGGCCGAAATGGCATCCGAGGCCGTCTTGTCCTCATCAAGGAATTCATATTCGGTCATCGCGCCCAGCAGCAGTCGATCCGCAGAGACGTTCTCCATCTCCAAGGCCCGAAGGACTTGCAGTTTCAGGTCGCTGGCATTGTCCGTCGTCCGGGTATCCAGCACAATATAATCGACCTTCGCCCGCTGTGCTGCGGTCAGGAACTGCGGGTCCCCCTCGAAGAAGAGCGCCAATGACTTGCCGGGACCTGCCACCGCACCAAATTTTTCGAGAAAGAGTGCCGCCACGGCCTGCTGGGCCTCCTGCGAGGCCTCGTCGCCATAGCTCGGCAGGCCGGAGAAGGAGAGCCCGTCGAGTCCCAGTTCCTGAGTCCGGGCCACAACCCCGTCGAGGTAGTCGGTCAGCTCTGCGAGGTCCTTCCATTCGCCGCTCCGTGCGGCATAGTCGACAAAGTAGAGCACGCGCGTGCCCTTCTCCTTCAAGACCTCCAGATCCTCGGCGTCATAAGCCGAGAAGTTGTCGGCATTGGTCAGCGATACGGCATCCAGCGAGTCCGGAAGGCTGCGCAGGCAGTCCTTCTCACTCGTAGGATTTGTGGAGCCGTTTTCGAAGCTCGCCATGACGAGCGTATGCTTGCCCGCCTTATAGGCCCGCAACGCCGCCGTATATTGCGCCCACAGTTCGGGATTCTGCTCCGAAGGCCGCACGGGCTGCTGATCCACAGGCTCCATCTGCGTCCAGTCGCTGCACCCCGCGGTGAGCAACAGCGCCGCAATAGAGAGATATATTCCGATTTTTTTCATAGTCCGTTATTGTAAAGGTTTGACATCCCACCAGACATGCACGCCGCCGTTGTCGCGGCCGCCAAGCATGTCGATCGCAGCCTGCAGGTGTACGGGATTCTCCGTGTACTCCTCAACCGGGTACGGTATGCGGCGCATGCCGTACCGCGAATCCACCGTGCCGCCCGACTTGTTCTCCACCACGGGCAGCAGCCGCGGGTAGCCCGTGCGTCGGTACTCCGACCACGCCTCGATTCCCAGCGGGAAGATGGCGATCCACTTCTGCGTGATGATCCGTTCGAGGTTCCGTTCGCGGACCTCCTCCGTGTCACCGGCTTCCCAGGCTATCGAAATGTCGCTCGCCGGAGCATCGGCCGTATATTCACCGGTCGGATCAATATATTTCGCCGGCTTCGCCGTACTCGTGACATAGCTGTCGGCGCCCGAAGCCCCGTGTTCCTCGAACGACAGTGCAATGGCATCCTCGTAGAGCTCCTTCGCGGCATCCAGGCTGCCCCAACGCAGTTCCCATTCGGCGCGCAGGAACGTCGCCTCCGCGGCATTGAACCACAGATAGGGCGAAGAGCTACTGATTACCTGATTCGAAAAGGTCTCCACCATGGTCGCCTTATTCGTCGGGTCAATACCCACACGGATACCGTAGTAGTCGCTCTTCTTGTTCCACGTTCCCTGCGTGAACATCGCAGCACGGCGCGGGTCGTTGTAACCGTTCATGTAGCTGATAATGTCGGCCGCTACGCGATGGTCGCCCCAGTCGTTGTAGATCAAGGCAGCACGATTCTCCGGAGCGTGCATCTGCGCATTGTCCGCGTTGGCCGTGATCACGCCATCGGCGATTGCCTCGGCCCCCTTTGTTTTCGACAGCTCCGGCTTCACATACGACAAACGCATGGCCATACGCAATTTGAGCGAGTTCGTGTATTTGATCCACTTCAAGATGTCGCCGTAGTAAACATAATCGAACTTGCGGAAGGCATCGGCCGAGAGCTGCTCATTGGCGTGAAGCACCGCCAGCACCTCGTCCAACTCCTCAAACATCTTCATGTAGACCTCCTTCTGCGTATCGTAGGCCACCGTCAGCGACTCGGCCGAGTCCTCGATGACCTTCGAGTAGGGAATCGGACCGTAGGTGTCGGTCATGCGGTGCATGATCGCCACGCGGAACAACTTCGCCAGGGCGATGGCCACCTCGTCGTCCGTATTGTTCACGACGCCCCGGAAATAGGGATAGGCCTCCTGCATGACAATCACAAAGGGCCATTTCAGCCAGTCGGCCGAAGGGTTGAAGGTCGAGAACTTCTCCTTCCAGCCGTCGGGTGTTTCGGCCATGTAGCCCGCAAAGGCGTTGCCCGTGAGCGATTCGTTGAACTGATAACGGTGTTCCTGCACCGGAATGACCAGGTTCTGAAGCCCCCGGATGTTGGTGCCGATCTTATAGTTCTCGCGCTGGAGCTCTTCGTTCGTCGCCTCGCTCGGATTACGGTTGATCTCGTCGAAATCCCCCGTGCAGCCCCACGACAGCAACAGCAAAGCTCCGAAAAGCGCGCTGATGATATGTTGGATTCGTTTCATACGTTTTCGGTTTTAGAAGGTAACACGAAGGCTGAAGCCCAGGCTGCGCAGCGACGGCACCATGAAGTAGTCGATGCCCTGGTAGTTGTTGCCCGTCGAGGCGATCGCCTCGGGATCGAACGGCGCCTTACAATAAATCATCCAGAGGTTGCGGCCCACAAACGATACATCGATCGAGCAAACGTCGCCGAACCAGCGGCGCGGCAGCGTGTAGCCCACCGAGAGTTCCTGCAAACGGAAATTCGTCGCCGAATAGGTGTAGTAGTGCGGCAGTCCCGACTGCGAGGCGATCGCGGCGTACCATCGCTGCGGGTCGACCATCTCACGGCCGTTAATCAGAACGCCCCCGGCATCGCGCGCCGCGGCTGAAGTCTCCGATACACCGAACAGGTCCATGTTGGCCTGCGTGGCAGAATAACAGATGCCGCCGATACGACCCGTGAAGAGAATGCCCAGATGCGCGCCTTTCCACGAGAAGTCGTTGCGCCATGCCAGATTGTAGTCCGGAAGCACCGAGCCGAGATAAATCTCCTCGCCGACGTCCGTCGTCACGAAGTTGCCGTTGCGGTCCACCTGGATATAGCCGTTCTCGTCGTATTTCAGATTCGACGTCGTATAGAGGTCACCCATCGTGCCGCCCTTTTTCAGAATATACTTCGCCTTACCGAGGCCCTTGATTTCAAGGCGGTCCTTCAAGGGTTCGCCTGTCATCGGGTCGCACATGCCGTCCATCAGGTCAAGAATCTCGTTGCGGTTCCAGGTGAAGGTGACGTTCGTATCCCACGAGAAGTCGCGCCAGGCGTGCCCGTAGCCCAGCGACGCCTCGACACCCGTGTTGCGCACGCAGCCCGTCTGAACGTACATGCTCGAATAACCCGACGAGGTGGAGACCGTCGGCTGGAAGGTCTGGTTGCTCGTGTCGGCCAGGTACCACGAGGCGCTCAACCGCACGTCGTTCCACAGCCGGGCGTCGAGACCGACTTCCCAGGTCTTCGTCCGCTCGGGATAGAGCTGGCCGATCTCGCGGAAGGTCGTAGGCAGCCACTGCTGCGTGGTTTCGTCATAGGCGTAGGTCGGGGTTGTCAGGAAGCGCGGGAAGGGAATACCCACCGACGAGAACGACGCCCGGAGTTTCAGATAGGAGAACGCATCCGGCAGGTCGAAGGTCGCCGTCGGGATCCACGAAAGGCCCACCGAGGGGTAGAAGAACGACTTCTGCGGCGATCCGGCGAGTTGCGAAGCCCAGTCGTTGCGGCCCGTCAGGGTCAGGTAGAGCATCTGTTTCCAGCCCACCTCGACCGAGCCGAACAGGGATTGCGTCTGCTCCTGCCAGCCCCACTTCTGGGCGCGGGACTTCTCGCGGTCAAGGTCGAAAACCGTGAAGAGATTCGGAACACCCGAATCGCGGATCGGACCCCGGTAGGACAACTCACGGCTCCGCACGTCGTTGATCGAGGCACCGACGTTGGCCACCAGCGACCAGTCGTCGCCGAAGGTCTTGTTCACGTTCGCCATCACGTCGGCGTAGATCTGTTCGTCGGCATTCGTGATCTCCGTATAGTGGCCCTGCGAGCTGCCCTCGGTGATCGTGGTGTTCGACGAGGCGTAGAGCTTCTGCGTATAGACCGAATTGGTGTTGTCGATGCGGGCGCGGCCGCTGACGTTCAGCCACGGCAGGATGTCATACGACAGCGTGGCCGATGCCATGTAACGTTTCTTGTCCGTATCACGCGGGTTGCGGTAGGCAATCCAGTAGGGATTCTGCATGCGCAAGTCACCGCCTTCACCCTGCGGCCAGTACTGCACGCTGATCTTGCGCGCCGGATCCCAACGCTCGAAAATCTTCACCGCCTCGAAATCATCCCCGCGCGGGAAAAGATAAGCCGATACAATCGGGTTCGAATAGACACCCTGGTTGATCATGTTGCGGTCCTTCTGCACGATATAGCTGACGCTGACATCCAGATGCAGCCGGTCCTGAAGAAACTGCGTCGAGTTGCGGAACGTAAAGTTGTAGCGGTCGTAGTAGTTGTTCGGAATGATGCCGTCAGAATTCACCGCAGCAGCCGAAAAGTAGGTCTGATTCTTCTCCGTACCGCCCGAAAGCGTCACGGCATTCGTATAGACATGGCCCGTCTCGAAGAAGTCGTCGGGCGTATAGCCCGTCCGGGCAGCATCGGTGAGTTTCGGACCCCAACTGTAGACCGGCGAGCCGGAAACGGAGCCGTAACTGCCCGTACCGTAACGGTTCTGAAACTCCGGCATCACGAAGGGCGCCAGGAACTCCGTCTGACTCGAATAAGTTACCTTGAACTGCCCGGCCTGTCCCTTTTTCGTCGTGATCATGATGGCGCCGTTCGCCGCGCTCGACCCGTAAAGGGCCGCGGCCGAAGCGCCCGTCAGCACCGAGATCGACTCGATGTCCTCGGGGTTCAGGTCGGCAATGGCCTCCGTGGCACCGCGCGAATCGAACTCCGTGCCGCCTCCGCCTCCGACGTTGTTCATCGGGATACCGTCAATCACATACAGGGCATTCGACGACTGAAGAATCGATTTCGTACCGCGCATGACCACCTTCGAGGCACCGCCGACACCCGACGAGGAGGTGTTGATCGTCACACCGGCCACCTTGCCCGCGAGCGAATTCATGAAGTTGGCGTCCTTGACCATCGTGATGTCCGACGGAGCGACCTGCTGGACATTGTACGAAAGGGCTTTCTCCTGACGTTTAATACCCAACGCCGTAACCACGACCTGCTCGATCTCCGAAGCCGCCTCGCGCAGCGTCACATCGAAGCGAGTACGCGAACCGACTGCCACATGCGCCGTCTCATAACCCAAGTAGCTGATCTCAAGCACCCGTGAAGCAACCGGAGCCGGGACTACCAATTCGAAACGACCTTGAGCATCGGTAGAAACACCCACGGTTGTTCCCTGAACAATGACTGAAGCCCCCACGATCGGCTGTCCTTGCTGGTCAAGCACTTTTCCCCGGACTTGTACCGGTTTCTCCGAAGCCTCCGCCTTTTTGGTTACAAGAATCGACATGCCTTCGATCGTGTAATCAAGTTCCGTATCTTTGAAAAGCACGGGAAGAATTTGTGTAATGGTTTGATTTTCGGCGTGAACCGATACGATAATACGCCGGCTGTCGATGTCCTTATTGAATAGAAACAGATAGCGCGATTGCTTCTCTATTTCATTGACCACCTGTTCCATAGGAACATTCTCCATATGGATCGTAAAACGGGCGGTCTGTGCCTGCGCTCCTCGAATCTGAAGCGACAGACACATCAGCAGAATGACCTCAAACAGATTCCGGATTTTGCAGAATCTCGTTTTATTCATACTTTTGTGAAATTAAAGGTAATAGATGTAGTAAGGTTAGTTTTATTCTCTGTTACCGGCCTGCGGATCGGCAATATCCGCAGGCTTTCTTTTTCAAGAGAATCAATGGTTTCAGGTTCTCATTGTCATTTTATCATAGGCACTCTTTTTTCCCGAATTACACAATATGTTACTCTATCGCAAGATTTTCTATTTTATACGAATGATGTTGTGTTCCTCATCCCGTTCATAGGTGAAATCCGCCACATGCTGCAACACCCGCAGCGCATGATCGATACCGTCTGAAATACGGATCTTGCCGCTCGCAAATTCGATGGTCGGGATCTTCTCGCATTCATACACGATCTTGACATCGTATATTCGTTCGAATTTTGACATCAGCTCCTCGAAAGAGATCCCCTTCATACTCAGGATACCCTCCGTCCACTGCATCGCCACAGGGTCATTGTTGTGAAAAACAAGAAGATGACCATTGATGAGATTGACCACCTCGTCGGGATGGAGAATCACATTCTGATCGCCCGAGGTTACCTTCACCTTGCCTTCAAGCAATGTTGTTGAGAACAAGGATCTCGATTCATCCGCGACAACATTGAACTTTGTTCCCAAAACCTCTATTTCCGATGCAAATGTTTCGACGATAAAGGGCCGGTCCGCATCGTGAGTGACTTCAAACATCGCCTCACCCGAAACCTTTACCCGCCGTGCCTTACGATCAAAAACCACCGGATATTCGATTCTCGAACCGGCATTGAGCCATACATGTGTGCCGTCGGACAGGTTCATGCTTACACGTTGTCCGGCCGGTGTCTCAAAAGAGGTGAATTGAGCCGATATTTCATCATAGGTGTGCGCACGCATCCAATACAATCCTCCGGCAAAAAGAGTCAACCCGGCAGCGATGCCCGCCGAATATCGGACCACCTTGCGGAGTGTCCAGGTACGTTTGGGACGCTTCCCCACCGCGCCGATTACCTGATGAACCAGAACACTCTCAAAAACGAGACGAACCCGGTCAATGTCCCGTTGATGATTCTCGGGATCCTGCTGATACCATTCCTGAATCTGTTGTTCTTCTTCCGGCGAGCATTTTCCAGTCAAATAGCGATATATTACCTCGTCTTGCATGTCTGTTTCAGTTTACGTTCTACATATAATATGAATAAGGACAGGGGGTACTACACTAAATTTTGCATTTTTTTGCAAATAAATTTTTTAATTTATTTATTCATTTTGTTTATTAACAATATCTGCTTGATAAACATTGTATTATGAATTATTTATTCATAATGGCCCTTCACATCGATGCCAAACAAATAAATTTCGTTTTTCTGTAAAATATCTTAACTTTGTTTTCGAGTTATGGGTATGACAGCAACATCTATGGGAATCGATTTTACTTTCGATGAACTCGGCAAGCATTTTTTTGCCAACATCGAGGCATACAAACTGCTGGCATATTCCTATGTACGGAATGATACCGTAGCGGAAGACATCGTATCGGATTGTTTTCTTCGACTATGGGAACACAAAGACAAACTGGATCCCCAAAAAGGTGATTATCGAATGTATATCGTACAAATCATCAAAAACGCATGCTACGAGTACATCCGAATGAACAGCATTCATTCCAAAATCCAAAATCATATTCAGGGCCACAAGGAACGGCAACTGCAAATCAGTCTCCGTTCACTGGAAAATCACGAGATCGAAGCCAACCTTTTTTCAAGCGATGTGGAAAAAATCATCCGACGCGAACTCGCTAAGATGCCGCAACTCCGACGGGAGATCTTTTCCGACAGCCGGTTCGGACTTATGACACATAAGGAGATCTCGGAAAAATACCGGATCCCGCTCCGCCGGGTAACGTGGGAGATTACCCAGGCCCTCAACACGCTGAAAATCGCCCTGAAGGATTACATGCCCGCATACATGCTCCTGTTTTATTTTATGAACAGAAAATAATAAAAATGAGGGAACGCTATTCGATTGACATGTGATTGCGATAGATCATGTAAATTATAATAGCTATTGTTCCCTCATTCCCAGACTTTATGTCGGGTACATAAAGTCTGGTATATTCATGCAGTATAAATTCACATATACGCTGTATAGCTATCAGCCTAATTCATATATGCCTCATCAATTGAATATTCTTTGGGCATTCAAAGAATTTGCACAATTTATGTTATCCCGATGCAAATATAGAAAATAAACCCGAATAAGTATTCGCGAATATGTATAAATATTCGAATTCGGTGGTTCTTTTGCATTCGTGGTAAAGAAAGCGCGATATTATTCAAACCAAGAATTCGTTATCAGTATAGGACAACGGATAAAAGAATTGCGCAAGGAACACAATCACTCACAAGAATATCTCATCGAAAAAGTAAGATTAAGTATCAATTGCTACGAAACAGGAACAAAAGTTCCAACATTGATGTCAATATATAAAATTTGTGAGTTTTATAAGATATCAATCAGCGAGTTTTTTGCTCCAATAAACTATCAACATTAAACAAATGAAAAGGGACGATAAATTTGTATCGTCCCTTTATTATTTAAGTCATAAAAGTAACAAGAAAGTTTCCAGTTAAGGAAACTTTACATATATTTGCAAAAAAAAATGGGAGCAAAGATTGAAGAGATCGGGAAACTGATTCGTAAGGAGCGGAACAACCTGGGCCTGACACAAGAGGAACTGGGACAAAAGGTCGGAGTTGGAAAAGCACAGATCTCAAAAATAGAGAACGGGCAGGGATCACGAATCTCGACTCTGAAAAAAGTTTTAGACACACTGAATCTTACGGCAACAGTCGAATTGAATGCAGCAGCAACAGGAATCAACAAGAAACTGATTGAATATGTTGTTGCAAACATCAGCGAATTCGCAAAAAAATATGACCTGACAATCCGTGAAGCGAGCAACTATCTGAATTTGCACAAAGGATTGAGTTTTCTGGAACAGCATTACGATGCCGAACACCTTCTTTCGATAGATGACAGTGTAGAAGATCTGGCTCGGGTATGCTACAACAACGGGGGAGGATTGCGATGAAACTATACCACGAATCAAACATTCTCATCAGGGAAATCGATTTTTCCCGATGCAGGACATATAAAGATTTCGGGCAAGGTTTTTACTTGACCGAAATCGAAGAGCAAGCCACGAAAATGGCCGAAAGAACAGCAACGATCTATGGCGGCAAAGGAATCGTTAGCGTATTTGAATTTGACAGAGAAGGTGCCTTTGCCGATAAAGAGTTATCCATCAAGGAATTTACAATTCCGAATCAAGAATGGGCTCTCTTTGTGATGGGAAACAGGGACCGAAACAGGGACCGAAACAGTGAGCATCCAACACACCATTTCGACATCGTAATTGGTCCCGTAGCAGATGATGAAATGGCAACTCAATTCAGATATTTCAAAGATGGAATCATTGATCTGGAGAAATTAGTATCAAAAATACGTTTTCATAAAGTCTCTTCGCAATATTTCTTTCATACGGATAGAGCCATTAAATACCTCAAGCCTTATGAATGATAAAAAAATCGAATATCTGATCGAAGGAATCAGTAAAGACATCATCGCCTATTTGATGGAAGACAATGGCATGAAAATGACCGATGCCATTTCTGTATTCCACAATTCGGAGACATTTGCGAAGCTCTCCGATCCGAACACGGGACTTTACATAGAGAGTTCGGCCTATGTATATGAGATCTTGAAATCGGAATTAAAAATGGGGAAAATCACACAAGAATAAAGAAGCATATTATCACAAAAAAATTTACGACTGAACTTTCAGAAAAACAAGAAAAAGCGTAACTTTGAACCGAGGATAGCACAGACAGATATCAGACAAAGGAAGACAGCCTGCTGTGACTAAATTATGACCTACGCAATTAATAATCAAATCAAGAATCTGATTATTAGAGATTTAAGCTAATATATTCCGATCCCAGAGGGTTCACCAAGAAAGTCCGGCGTCGGAAGGCTGCCGGACTTTTTGTTTGCGGGGGGGGCTTCGGTTGCTTTGCGGGCGACATCGGCGGCTCGTCGTTTATTACCATACGGGAGAGCCGACGGTCTTACAGGTGCGCCGGGCGTGCCGGATGGTACGATGCCGGACTTATGACTTTACTTGTCCGTTGGCCCCCCGGATTTCAGGGCTGTTATACCAATCAGCCAAACTTTTGGGCTGCCTTTTTATGGATTCTGCACCAATAGAGGTAATGAATTGCCGGGTTCAAATGTGTATCGCCAACTTTCAGCGTTCAATGCGGCGTTCATGTGGGCAAGGGCATTCTGCCAGTTACCGTCCGTCACCTGTGTGGTTCCGCCGGTGCCTACCTGGTCTTCACCGATGCCTTGTTCCTGGCCGTTGCCTCCCCAGTAGCAGGCGGTGATGATACCGCTATACGGGAGGCCCTTGAAGTTCCGTCCCGCCACGCCGCCTGTGGCTCCGTCCGGGCCGCTGACAGTCCCTTTGGCATGGTAGCAGGCGGTCAGGGTGCCCGAAGCATTGTCTCCCGTTACGCCGCCTACATAGATGGTGCCGCTTCCGCTACCGGTCACGCTGCCCGTGGCATAGCAGGCGGTCAGGGTGCCACCTCCGTTGTATCCCACCACGCCGCCGGCATGGGAGTTGTTCGTACCGTCGTTTTCAACGGTCACGTCATCCGTGGCGTAGCAGCCGGTCAGGGAGGCCCCACTATTCGTTTCTCCCGCTATGCCGCCGGCAAAGATCACGCCCTTCACTGTGGCCGAGGAGTTGCACCCGGTGATGGAACCGCCCCATTGAGAGCCCACCACGCCACCTGCGAACGTTGTGCCGCTGACGCTGCCCGACACCGAGCAGTTTTCAATGGTACCCCAGCTATCTCCTGCCACGCCGCCGGCATAGCCCGAACTGTTGTCGCTTGTTATCTGTACGCCCTCCAGCACCACGTTCTTCACCGTGCCGTTCTCGTCGATATCTCCGAACAGGCCTGCATATTTATAACTTCCCGTAACGGTCAGCCCCGTGATGGTATGGCCGCCGCCGTTGAAGGTGCCGGTGTATTGGTGGTTATAGTCTATGCCTATCGGCGTCCAGTCGATGCCCGAGAGGTTGATGTCGGCCGTCAGGGTGATGTTGATGTCTGACTTCCATTCTTCGTTCACCAGCTTGGCGATGTTCTTCAGGCCCTCGGCGGAGGTCACGGTGTAGTTGCCCTGTCCGTCGTCGGTATATCCCTTGTCCTTATCCAGCGTGATGTTGTAGAACTTGCCTGCCACGGGGGTGATGGCAGCAGAGAGGTCGCGTTCCTTGTTGTCGTTGTTCGCCATCAGCTTGGTTATCGTGTAGCCGAGCACCACGTTCGCCTCCCAGCAGGTGAAGGCGTTGCCGTTTTCGGTGTATTCGCACTTCTTCATCTCTATCCAGCCCTCTTGCGAGCCTTGCACTACCGTACCCTTTTCATAAGTACACTGTGTGTAGGTATAGAGCTGGAGGCTCTGCACTTCGCCGAGCGCATCGCCGGTGGGCGTGACGCGCACCTTTGCCAACGAGTGGGTGAAGGTCAGCGTGACCGGGGTCAGGTAGTCGCCCGTTCCCGTGCCGTGCAGCAGGTAGGCAAGACTTTGGCTTTGGTCGCCGAGGTCGAGGGTGCCGCCCGTGGCGGGATACCAGGCGGTGACGGTGCGATTGGGTATCGTGTTCGTCCAGTAGAGGGGCGCGTCGGAGGTGGCTGTGCTGTCGTCCTGCACGATGTAGATGCCCTCCTCGCCGTCTATCTGTACGGCGAACTGGTCGCCTGCGTCGAACACGCTGCCCGTGCCGTCCCCGTTCTCGCTGACGCGCGTCGCCGGTGCGCCCCAGGGCTGTGCCTCGCCGCCCTCCACGCCGAGGGTGATGCGGGCTATCTCAACGGGGTATTGTCCTTCGGGCAGACGGTCACCGTCCGTCCGTTCGTCCGTCGTACAGGCAGCCGTGGCAAGGAGCAGTGCGACTGCGGCAAGAAGCAGATGGATGGAATGTCTTTTCTTCATATCGGGTTATCTTTTATTTGTTTCCGTTTTGTGCTGCCGCCGCCTGCGAAGGCGGCCGTCGCACCATCGTGTCTATGGGCAGCTCCGGCTTGACGCTTGCGCCGGGGCAGCGGTATGTAGGGCTTACAGCGTGATGCTTACATTGTTCGAATCTCCGGGTTTCCACGGGGTAATCTCCGGTTCTTCCACCGTGATGCCCTTGTTGTTGAGCGTTATGTTGTAGGTATAGGCATAGCCTGCGGAGAACTGATTCGCTTCGGGCTTGGATGGATTCGGCAGTGTGGTTGTATAGTCCAGTCCGTTGAAAGACACTTTAAGTTCAAGAGAGGAGTTCACTCCCTGCGGGAGAATGATGACTTGCGAAGTGGTGGCACCGCCCAGCTGCATGGTAATCGGCGATTCGACGGCTGCGGTTACGGCAGTCGTGCCGGTAGCCGTGTCGAATGTGCCTTCATGCTTCAGCCCCTCCAACGTGTAGCCGGCAGGTTCCGTTTCGTTGAAACTGAGACCATCGCCTGCCTTGAAGGTGAACTTGATGAGACTCATGCAGTGGTGGAACGCATGGTCACCGGTGAAGCTCACCGTCGGGTTGTGGGTGTCGCCCGTGGCTCCCGAGGCAAAGAGGAAGTCGATGCCCGTGCCCTGCTTGTCGGCTGCGGTGCTGACGGTCACCGTTCCGCCCTCAGACTGATACGGATAGTAGGCATTGAAGGTCTTCGTTTCGGTGTCATTGAAATAGATGGTCATATCCTCGGGCACGAACTGGCCGCTCTCTCTCACGTAGGGTATGTTGATGTAGCCGGCGCCGGTGATGCCGATGCAGTCGCCGTTGTCCCATAAGTCTCCGTCCGTTCCGCTGACGCGGGTGGAGGGGGTGGCAGTCACGTTGTTGCCGATGGCGGCGGTGAACTTGGCGGCCACGGGGCCGTCGTTGTTCAGATTCTCGTTGTCGTTGTTGCAGGCGGCAAGTGACAATGCCAGCGCTGCAAGTGCAAAAAATCTTGTATTCATTCTGTTTATAGTCTTTATTTTAATAAATAGTTTCCGTTACAGTGATGCGCTGACATCGCCACCTTCCACCGGTTCCCAGCCGGAGATCTCGAATCCCGAAAATTCGGCCTCTTCGGGGGTCTCGACAAGCGTTCCGCCGAGGGTCAGCGATGCGTCCTTTCCGGTGTTGAAGGCCGCGAGGGCTTCCGTGAGGTCGCTCTCCAGCGTGGTGGGGGTCGGGTTGCCGTCGGCATAGCGGATTTCACCCGTCAGCAGCTGCTCCGTGCCGGTCACACCCAGCAGCCGCACCGTGGCCGTCCACTTGCCGGCATCGGCACCTTCGGTAATCTTCGTGAAGGGCAGTTCGACATTTGAGGCCGCACCGTAGGTGCCGGTTGCGAAATCCAGCGTTCCGGCCACACCCGTCAGATGGGCAACAATCTCCGTGATGCGGTCGGCGGCATCACCCGTCGGTTCGACGACAAGCGTCAGCTCGCGCACCTGCTGCTTCATTGTGGCGGTCAGCGGATAGTCCTTGTCTTTCTCGATGCTCACCTGTTCCGTATGGGTGAAGAACCACCCCGGGGTGTTGTCGATGAAGGCGCCCGTCGTCTGGTTGCCCGAGGCCGGGGCGACGGTGGCCGTGGTGCCGCTTACGGTGATGCCCTCGGCCGGGTTCCACGCCACGAGGGTGTAGCTGCCCGGCGTAAACAGATGGTCGGGAGCATGGGTGGCGGAGGTCTCCGTACCCGTGTAGTCGCCCATGGCGATTGTCCACGTGGCGGGGATGTCGAGCCCTTCGCCGCGGGCCGACCAGTCGGCCGTGACGGTAATCTTGCCGTGGTCGGGGTGCGGCGTGTTGTAGAGCGTGTCCTTGACGCAGGAGGCGGTCAGCAGCGCGGCGGCTGCGGCGGCTGCGGCGGCCAGAATCGGAATATATCGTGTCGGTTTCATATCGTCGTCCTCCTTGGTTTAGAAAAGGTTCCACTTCAGGGTGATACCGGCATTCACGGGGCCCCACCACTCCTTGGTCTCCGAGCCCTGGCGCACGCGCACGCCGTCGATGACCTCGTATTTCTCATAGTCGGCATTCAGGTATCCGAGCCCGAGCGAGAAGTCGAGCGAGAGGCGCTTGCCGATGGGCAGGATGTAGCCTCCGGTCAGCCCGCCGCCCAGAAGGTCGCCCTGGCGTCCCGTCTCGGAGAACTTGTAGTTGAAGGCGCCGGTCTTGAATAGCAGGCCGAGGTAGCCGCGCCGCGCCTTACCCATATAATAGCGTACCTCGGGAGCTACCTCCCACAGGGCGTAGCGGCGCTGTTTGTCGTTCCATGACCACGAGGTCCACGTGCCGTTGACGCCGAGGCTCCAACGGCTGTTGATCCGCCACTCGACCCCCAGGTCGGGCGTGAGCGTCGCCCACCGCAGCAGGTTGGCACGCAGGGCAAGGCCCGACGCCCGGTCCGAAACGGATTCAGTCGTCGGAGCGGACTGCACGGGCGCAGGCTGCGGAGCCGGTTGTTCCACGGGCTGTTCCGCCGACTCGGGCTGTTCGGGCTGTTTTGCCGGTTCGGGCTGTTCGGGGACCGGCTGCGGCGCAGGCTCCGGGGCCGGAGCCGGCGGAATCACGATCCGCACGGTTACCAGATTGCCGCCCGAGGTGTGGTTATGCGTCGTGAAGCACGCCTCGGTGAGCCCGCCGCGGAGGATCAGCTCCGTCTTCACGCGGTTCGAGCGGGTCTTGGCCATCGCAAGGTTTTCGTCGGCCGTAGCCTGCGAGGTGCAGTAGCCGTCGACAAGCACCGGAACCGTGCCGTCGGCAATGACTGTGCGGTTCCCGGCAATGCAGGCGAGCAGCCGTTCCAGCTCTTCGCCGTTGCCGTTCCACGGAATGTAGAACATGTCGTTGTCCGCCACGAAGCGGAAGGTGTACTCGGTCGGAGCGGAGGCTTCATCCGCCGTCTGGCCGAAAGCCGGGCCTGTGAGAAGGCCCCATGCAAACAAAAGGGTCAGGAGTCTCATGGGATCATAAGATTTGTTCGGATTGCCGTCGGGACAAAACGCCCGCGGCCCGGATCGTGCAGATTCGGGCGCAGCGGAGATGACGCGGGAGCGTCAGTTTCGATTTTTTCTCGGGGGGGGGAATTTTTGCGGTTCCGGGCACGTGTCACCCTTTCGCTTCCGTAGGGCGAACGTACAGCACGGGGATTGTTCTCGATGGTGAGCATGGCTTTGAGCCGAAGAATTCGAAAACAAAATTAGCAGAAAAAACCCAATCTGAAAATGTCATGAACCCGTTTTATCGGGCGAGTCCTCGAAAATTGTTGTTCAGGCAAAAAAAATTGTTGTTCAGGCAAAAAATTGTTGTTCAGGCAAAAAATTGTTGTTCAGGCAAAAAAATTGCGGCTCGGGCAAGCAAAAAAACGCGGAAGAACCGCCGCGTCATTCAGGCCGCGCCGTCCCCCGGCACAACGCTTCCCCGGCACAGGAGAGTTCTCTGAACGCCACGTAACGCGCCGTATCCTTCCCGGTCTCGTGCTTCAACAAGTCGTTGAAATAGGCGGGCGAACAGCCGAAGACTCCCGCAAACTCCTCTGCCGACGGAAGGCGCTCATGCGGCGCCTTTCCGCTGCGGAAAAAGGTGCCCAGCCGCCGGTCCGTGCAGTCCAGCACCGCCTGATTCTCATCGTGACGGATGATGAACTGACGCCGGTAGAAGCGGGACGCATAATCCAGCAAAAGACGGATTCTCCCGGAGAGAATCGAATAGCAATATTCGTCGATCCCCCAATCCAGTTCCGCCTCTATCCTATCCATCTCGCCTTCCAGCTCCGCCCGCTCCCGCCGGGAAAGATGGAGGCTCTCGCTCGTGTCGTATTCGAAGAACGAATACCCGCCGGAGGATCCTCCCGCACCCAACGGATCGAATACCGAGGCGTGGAAACAGAGCAGACGACCTTCCGGCCGTCCGGACCCGACACTCCATACCCCGGGATCGACGGCCCGACCCGGCGGCAGGAGGGTCAGCGTCCCGTCACTGAAATCGCACGCCCTGCGGCCGAAAAGTGCGGGACACGGATCGGACCATCCCCTCAACCATACGGTATAGAATCCGAACCGGAGCGGCTGCCGGATCCCCTCCGCAGCGGACAGCCGGATCATGCTGACCAGCGGATTGGCCGTCGTTGCCGAAAAGAGCCGGTTGCATCGGGTTATGCTCCTGACCGTCATGTTATCTGCCCCTGCAAAAAATCAGCGTCGCTCTCATTCGGCACGATCCTGCACCCCGGGCAGCGAAAGCGTGACGGTCACCTCGCCCGCACCGCCCAGCAGCCCGAGCATCTCCGCCCGGGTGGAAACACCGTCCACATGGCCCAGCCGGGTGAAATTCCAGGTATTCACATCATAATAGATGACCAACGAGTTCCCCTGATACAGAATCAGGTCTCCGGGAGCGGTCGTCGTGGGGCGGTCGTTCCGGGGCAGCGTGAACCCCAGCTCCCCCACCTTCTCCATGTCCCCGTAATCATTCATGCGGATGCTGACGGCGCCCTGTGCGAGGCGTGCTTTCAGCGCCTCCGCCGAGGTGTTCCCGGCAAGCGTCGCCGTGAACGAACGTCCGTTCACCGACAATCGAAGAGTCGTGTTTTCCATATCGCTTTCGCCCGGTTTATCCCCGTTGTCCGTTGCCCCGGACGCCACGGTCCATGCAGGGAAATCGTCTCCTCCGCACGCCGTGACGGATGTCGCAACCAGCGCCAGGGCAATCAAAATCAATCGTGTCATTTCCAGCAGGTGTCCCAAAAGCCCTCCGCCCGCGCAGGACCGATTATTCCAGTTTGCCGTATTCATCATCCGTGACGGGTTCCAGCCACTCGTTCGAGGTCTCCTCACCCGGCACCTCGAAGGCCAGATGGGCGAACCACGAGTCGGCCGCCGCACCGTGCCAATGCTTCACCCCCGCGGGGATATGGATCACCGTACCCGGAAAAATCGCTACGGCCGGCTTGCCCTCCTCCTGATACCAGCCCCGGCCCGCAACGCCGATGAGCATCTGTCCGCCGCCGCTTTTGGCCCGGTGGATATGCCAGTTGTTGCGGCACCCCGGCTCGAAGGTGACATTGGAAACGGGAACCTGCTCCCGCGAAATCGGAGCCAGGTAGCTGTTGCCGGTGAAATAGCGGGCGTAGGCCGTGTTGGGCTCGCCGACGGGAAAGATCATCTCGCGCTGGAAAGCCGACCGGGCATCTGCTTCCGGCGTCTCCTCGGCCCAGACATCCGTGGCCAGCCGGAAGGCTGCCCACGCCTTGGGCCATCCGGCATAGAAACCGATATGGGTCAGAATCTCGGCAATCTCGACTCGGGTGATGCCGTTCTGCCTTGCAGTTTGAAGGTGATAGGTCAGCGACGAATCGGTGATTCCCTGACTGATGAGCGATGTGATGGTCACCAGACTGCGGTCACGCAGCCCGAGCAGGTCCGTCCGGCTCCACACCTCGCCGAAAAGGACGTCGTCGTTCAACTCCGCGAATTTCGGTGCAAACGCCCCGAGCTGGTCGCGGCCAGCCGTCTGTTTGATCTTTTCCTGTGCCATGATTGTTGTTCCGTCAATTACCAGTGCGACAAGCACTGCGATGATCCGTATCTTCATATTGCGATATTTGAATGCGTTCCCGCTGTTTCCTGCTGCATAAAGATCCGGCCCCGGCGGCCATGTCCTGCGTTCGAGCTCCTGTACAAAGGTAGGACGATCCACGCCGAACGGCCGTATCCATTTTACGGTTATTTATACCCGAATCCCGGATAAGGCGACGAAGACGGAAAATATTCGGAACAGAAACATTATATTTGCAAAAAAGATAAAATGCCGCGATATGGACGATTTGATTAAACTGGACAGTGTGGAGAAGTACAACAAACTGTTCGGACTTGAAACGCTGCATCCGATGGTCGCCGTCATCGATCTGTCGAAGGCCACCGTCTGGCCCGAACACCTCAAAATCAACTACGGCGTATACGCCCTCTACCTGAAAGACACGAAATGCGGCGACATCACCTACGGACGCCAGCCGTACGACTATCAGGAAGGAACGATCGTCTGCTTCGCCCCCGGACAGGTCGCCGAGACGGAAATGCAGAAAGACGTGCGCCCGGCGGCCCACGGCATCCTGTTCCATCCCGACTTCATCCGCGGAACCGCCCTGGGGCAGGAGATCCGGAAATATTCGTTCTTCTCCTACGAGGCCCGCGAGGCCCTGCACCTCTCGGAAAAGGAGCGCACGACGGTCATGGAGTGTTTCCGCAACATAGAAGCCGAACTGGAACACAACATCGACAAGCACAGCCGCCGTCTGATCACGGCCAACATCGGTCTGCTGCTCGACTACTGCCTGCGGTTCTACGAACGGCAGTTCACCACGCGCGAAGTCTCCAACAAGGATGTCATCGTGCGTTTCGAGCGCCTGCTGGACGAATATTTCGACGGCGAGGCTCCCCTGGAAAACGGACTTCCGAGCGTGAAATACTTTGCGGACAAGGTATTCCTTTCCTCCAATTATTTCGGAGATCTGATCAGCAGGCAGACCGGAAAGACCGTAACGGAGCACATTCAGGACAAACTCATAGGTCGGGCAAAGGAGCTGCTGCTCTCGACCTCCCAGCCGATGAGCGAGATTGCGTACGGCCTCGGATTCCAGTATCCGCAGCACATGAGCCGGATGTTCAAGCGGATCGTGGGATGCACGCCGAACGAGTTCAGGATGCAGGGAGCCTGACTTCCAGACGGCGCCGACACCCAGAGTCCTGCGGCGGCAAGACCCGATCCGGAAACGGTACTTCGACAAACACGAAAATACTACCCCCCCACATGAAAAGCCCACTGAACAAAGGCCTGGCTCTGGCCGTCGTCTCCGCCGGCGCCGCCTCATGCGCCCCGCAGGCGGAAGAGCCCATGCATCGCATGAACGTCATCTACATCCTGGCCGACGACCTCGGATACGGAGACCTCGGCTGCACGGGCAGCACGAAGATCCTTACGCCCAACATCGACCGCATGCGCGCCGAAGGCATGCTCTTCACGCAGCATTATTCCGGCAGCACGGTCAGCGCGCCGTCGCGTTCGGTCCTGATGACCGGGCAGCACACCGGGCACACCCCGATCCGCGGCAACCGCGAGATGGAGGGCGAAGGCCAGACTCCGCTTCCGGCCGGGACCTGTACGTTGGGGCGGATGTTCCGGCAGGCGGGTTATGTCACGGGGGCTTTCGGCAAGTGGGGGCTCGGATATCCCGGATCGGAAGGCGATCCCGTCTATCAGGGTTTCGACCGTTTTTACGGCTACAACTGCCAGCGCGAATCCCATCGCTACTACCCCACCCATCTGTGGGACAACCTCGAACGGGTCGAACTGGAAAAAAACCGCGACGGCGCCTGCGGTTCGTATGCTCCGGATCTGATCCATACCGAAGCGCTGCGCTTCATCCGCGAAAACCGCGACAAGCCGTTCTTCCTGTTCCTGCCCGTTACGCTACCCCATGCCGAACTGCTGGTTCCCGACGACGAAATCATCCGCTCCTACCGGGGAAAATTCGGGGAGAAGCCCTATCTCAACAGGGGCGGAGACTACGGGCCGAAGACCACGGTTGCGGGATATTGCTCCCAACCGGAACCTTATGCCACGTTCGCCGCGATGGTCACCCGGCTGGACCGATACGTCGGAGAGGTGTTCGCGGAGTTGAAGGAGCTCGGGCTGGACAAGAATACGCTGGTTCTGTTCACGAGCGACAACGGACCCCACCGGGAGGGCGGAGCCGATCCGGACTTTTTCAACAGCAGCGGACCATTCAGGGGTGTCAAGCGCGATCTGTATGAGGGCGGAATCCGTCTGCCGCTGATCGCATGGGCGCCGGGCCGCATCGAGGCCCGAAGCACGAGCGAGCATGTCTGCGCCTTCTGGGACATGCTGCCGACCTTTGCGGAGATTGCCGGCGCGGAGCTTCCCGACACGCTGTTGCAGGACGGCATCTCGATCGTTCCGACGCTCACGGGCGCAGGACAACAGCCGGAGCATGACTACCTGTACTGGGAGTTCCACGAGGCGGGCGGCAAGCAGGCCGTGCGCCAGGGGAAATGGAAGGGCGTAAGACAGGGCGTAAAGAAGAATCCGGATGCCCCGATCGAATTGTACGATTTGAGTACGGACCTGCACGAAGACCGCAACGTGGCGGAACAATATCCGGAGGTCGTTGAAAAAATCGCCGCAATCATGCAATCGGCCCGCACGGAATCGGAAATCTTCAAATTCTGACACCCTGCGGCATCCGTGCGGGGCGAAGGAGAGGAGGGTTACTCCTCCGCCGGGCGTTCAATCCGCCGGATCATGCGGGCCGGGACGCCCCCGACGATCGTATTCGGCGCGACATCCCGCACGACGACGGCGCCGGCCGCCACGACGGCCCCGTCGCCGATCGTCACGCCTTGCAGGATCGTGGCGTTCGAGCCGATCCAGACGTTCCGCCCCACGACGATCGGCGCCGGCGTCATGGCCGCCCGTCGTGCGGGATCGAGGTCGTGGTTCAGCGTCGCGAAGACCACGTTGTGGCCGACCAGCGCACCGTCGCCCAGCGTCACGCCCCCGTGGTCCTGGAAATGGCACCCGGCATTGATGAAGACGTTGCGGCCGATGCGGATGTTCCGTCCGAAATCGGTGTAAAAGGGCGGGAAGAGCCGGAAAGTCGGGTCGACCGGATGTCCGAGCAGTTCCCCCATCCGTTCGCGCAACTCCTCCTGCGAACGGTATGCGCCGTTCATCGCGCAGGTGATGCGGCGCGCCCGGTCGCTCATTTCATTCATGAAGGCCCCGATCTCGGGGGTGTCGAGCGGCCGGCGTGCGGCCACGTGTTCCAGAAAGGCTTCGAGCGTCATGGCTGTCGCAGATTTTCACGGAAGAACGACTCGATCCTGTCGAAGGGTATGACATCCGTCCGGTCGTAGAGATCGACATGGCTGGCGCCGGGGATGATCATGAGCTCCTTGTTGTCGCCCCGGAGGAGCTTGAAGGCATCCTCGCTGAAATAGCGCGAGTGGGCCTTCCCGCCGTGGATCACCAGCACCGCCGAACGGATCTCGCCGGCGTAGGCCAGCAGCGGCGTATTGAGGAACGAGAGGGCCGACGTGCGGTTCCAGCCGCCGTTTGAGTTCAGCGAACGGGGATGGTAGCCGCGCGGGGTCTTGTAGTAGTCGTAGTAGTCCCGGACGAACTGCGGGGCATCCTCCGGAAGCGGGTCCACCACCCCGCCGGCCAGGGCATAGCTGCCCGTGCGGGCATCCTCGGTGCGCTGGGCGTTGAGCTGGCGGCGCAACTCGCAGCGGGCGTCGGCATCCATCGAATCGAAGTAGCCGCGGGCCGTCACGCGGCTCATGTCGTACATCGTCACCGCCACGGTGGCCTTGATCCGCGTGTCGAGGGCCGCGGCGTTGAGTGCCAGACCGCCCCAGCCGCAGATGCCGAGGATGCCGATACTCCCGGGATCGACGTCATCGCGCAGGGAGAGGAAGTCGACCGCGGCGGAGAAATCCTCGGTGTTGATGTCGGGTGAGGCCACGTAACGGGGTTCGCCGCTGCTCTCGCCCGTGAACGAAGGGTCGAAGGCCACGGCGAGGAATCCGTGTTCGGCCAGCGTCTGGGCGTAGAGTCCCGAAGCCTGCTCCTTGACGGCCCCGAAGGGTCCGCAGACGGCCAGGGCGGGGAGTTTCCCGACGGCATTTTTCGGTTTGTAGAGATCGCCGGCGAGGGTCGTGCCGAAGCGGGTGCGGAAATGCACGCGCTCGACCGAGACCCGTTCGCTCGGGGCAAAGGTCCGGTCGTTCGTCTCCCGGGCTTGGGTGCTGTTCATGGTTATTGCTGTTAGAAGTGAGACAAAGAGAATGATTCGTTTCATGTTCCTTCGTTTTACGGGATTCGTTTCCCGGGGCGGACGGCGCCCCGTTTCTCCGATACAAAGATCGGAAGAAGATCGCGCAATCCGAGGACCCGGATTACGGATTTTCCAACCCCGATTACCGATGATTCCGGGATCGACAGGCGGTTTTTCCCCGACAGCGGTGCATCGGAACCTTTTTTTTCCTATATTTGCATCCGACACAAGAGGGGTGCCTCGGGAAGAAAGGCCGCCGACGCGCAAGACGGCGACCGCACAACGATCCGGAGATCGGGTCTTCCCACGAAAAGGCTGAGATCATACCCTATGAACTTGATGCGGGCAACACCGACGAAAGGACTTGTTCATAGACCGTAATTTCTCGCGGGCACATCTCTGTAAATTACGGATTTCGCATGGAAGTATTCATCAATCGCAAACCGGTCGGGGTCGAAGTCCCGACGAGCCTTGCCGAACTGCTGGCGCGGGAGGGAATCCCGGCGGAAGGGGTCGCCGTGGCGGTGGACAACCGCGTGGTGCCGCGCAGCGAATGGGCCGCGACAGCCGTCGCGGAGGGCATGAAGATCACCGTCATCCGAGCCGTCTGCGGGGGATGATGCGGATCGTCGTCATCACATCCGAGCCCTTTGCGGCCGGCGAGGCGGAGGTGATCCGGCGCCTGCTCGACGCGGGCATCGACCGCATCCACGTGCGCAAGCCGGGGGCCGGCGAGGAGCCGCTGCGGCGGCTGATCGAGTCGCTGCCGGAGGCGTATTACCCGCGGTTGAGCCTCCACGACCGCCTGCCGCTGGCCGCGGAGTACGGGCTCGGAGGCGTACACCTGAACGGCCGGAACCCGATGCCGCCCGCAGGGTTCCGGGGGTTGGTGAGCCGTTCGTGCCACACGCCCGGAGAGCTGGCGGAACACGCCGCCGATACCGACTACCGCTTTTTGAGCCCGATTTTCGACAGCATCTCCAAGAGCGGCTACCGCGCGGCCTTTTCGGACG
Source organism: Alistipes sp. An66 (assembly GCF_002161445.1). Taxonomy (GTDB): domain Bacteria; phylum Bacteroidota; class Bacteroidia; order Bacteroidales; family Rikenellaceae; genus Alistipes; species Alistipes cottocaccae. The sequence goes on along the minus strand of NZ_NFHT01000004.1, from coordinate 181,756 downwards.
CCGACCTGCATGATGCCGCGGCACAAGGGGTCATCGACACGCGGACGTATGCGTTGGGCGGAGTGCGTCCCGACCTGCTGCCGCGGGTCCGCGCCTGGGGGTTCGGGGGTGCGGCGCTGCTGGGCTGCATCTGGCGCGACACCTCGGCGGAGGGGCTGCGGCGCACGCTGGCGGAGATCGACAAATACAGAAAGGAATAAACATCATGCTTCAATTCATCACACATCGGAACGAGCGTTACGACGAGATCAGCGGGACGCGCGCCGTACTCGAAGGAGGCTGCCGCTGGGTGCAGCTCCGCATGAAGGATGCCCCGGACGCGGAGTTCCTGCGCGTGGGGCGCGAGGTGGGACGCCTGTGCCGGGAGTTCGGCGCGACGTTCCTCCTGGATGACCGCGTGCATCTCGTTGCGGAGCTCGGCGCCGACGGCGTGCATCTGGGCAAGCACGACATGCCCGTAGCCGAAGCGCGCCGACTGCTGCCCGCGGAGAGGATCATCGGAGCCACGGCCAATACGTTCGAGGACATCGAGCGCGCGGCGGCGTCCGGTGCCGGCTACATCGGACTGGGCCCCTACCGCTTCACCGCGACCAAGCGCAATTTGAGTCCGATCCTCGGGCTGGAAGGCTACCGGAGGATCTTCGAGCGGTGCCGCACGGCGGGGATCACGCTCCCGGTAGTGGCCATCGGGGGGATCACGGCCGCCGACGTCGCGCCGCTCCTCGACGCCGGAGCCACAGGCATCGCCCTCTCGGGCGCGCTCCTCGGCGCCGAAGACCCGGCGGAGGAGACCCGCAAAATCATGAATATCCTAAATCATCACAAACTATGAACGAATTGGTAATCGGCGGACGGACGTTCCGTTCGCGTCTGTTCGTCGGCACGGGCAAGTTCAGCTCCAACGAGCTGATGTCGCGCGCCATTGCCGCCTCGGAGACCGAGATGGTCACCGTGGCCATGAAACGGGTCGACATGGAGAACCCGCAGGACGACCTGCTGGGCCACATCCGCCGTCCGGGCATCCAGCTGCTGCCCAACACTTCGGGCGTGCGCAATGCCGAGGAGGCCGTGCTGGCGGCGCAGCTTGCCCGCGAGGCCTTCGGCACGAACTTCATCAAGCTGGAAATCCACCCCGACCCGAAATACCTGCTTCCGGACCCCGTCGAGACGCTTCGCGCCACGGAGGAGCTGGCGCGGCTGGGCTTCGTGGTGCTGCCCTACATCCAGGCGGACCCGGTGCTGTGCAAACGCCTCGAAGAGGCCGGAGCCGCAACGGTCATGCCGCTTGCGGCGCCGATCGGCACCAACAAGGGACTCGTGACGCGCGAACTGCTGGAAATCATCATCGAGCAGAGCAACGTCCCGGTCGTCGTCGACGCCGGGCTCGGGGCTCCGTCGCACGCCGCAGCGGCCATGGAGCTGGGTGCCGACGCCGTGCTGGTCAACACGGCCATTGCCGTGGCGGGCGATCCGGTACGCATGGCGCACGCCTTCGCACGGGCCGTCGAGGCGGGCCGCGAAGCCTATGAATCGGGACTCGGCGCCACGGCGCGCCACGCCGAAGCAAGCAGTCCGCTGACCTCGTTCCTCGACTAAACGCACACGGAGATGTTTTCGGAGGAATTGGCGAAATACGACTGGGAGGAGACCACCGCGCGGATCCTCTCGAAGACGCCGGCCGACGTCGAACGGGCCCTGGCGAAGGCACACCCGACGCTCGACGACTTCATGGCGCTCGTCTCGCCGGCCGCGGCGTCCTATCTGGAACCGATGGCCCGGTTGAGCCGCCGCTACACGCAGGAGCGTTTCGGAAAGACCGTCTCGATGTACATTCCGATGTACATCACCAACTCGTGCACGAACTCGTGCGTCTACTGCGGCTTCAACCGCCACAACGCCATTCCGCGGGTGATCCTCACCCAGGAGCAGATCGAGGCGGAGTGCCGGGCGATCCGCGAGCTGGGGCCTTTCGAGAACCTGCTGCTCGTGACGGGCGAGAACCCGCGGGCCGCGGGCGTCGACTACATCGAGCAGGCGCTGCACACGTGCCGCCCGTGGTTCAACAACCTCACCATCGAGGTGATGCCCCTGGCGGCCGAGGAGTACGAACGGCTCACGCACGCGGGTCTGAACGGCGTGGTCTGCTTCCAGGAGACCTACAACCGCAGGAACTACAACCGCTACCACCCGGCGGGCATGAAGTCGAAGTTCGAGTGGCGCGTGAACGGCTTCGACCGCATGGGGCAGGCCGGGGTGCACAAGATCGGCATGGGCGTGCTGATCGGGCTCGAAGAGTGGCGCACGGACGTCACGATGATGGCCCTGCACCTGCAATACCTGCGCCGCCGCTACTGGAAGACCCGTTACAGCGTCAACTTCCCGCGCATGCGCCCCTCGGAGGGTCATTTCCAGCCCAACGTCGTGATGAGCGACCGCGAGCTGGCGCAGGTGACCTTCGCCTTCCGGATCTTCGACCACGACGTCGACATTTCGTACTCGACGCGCGAGCGGGCCGAGTTCCGCAACCGCATGGCCACGCTGGGCGTGACGTCGATGAGCGCCGGGTCGAAGACCGACCCGGGGGGCTACCGCGTCTACCCGCAGTCGCTCGAACAGTTCGCCGTGAGCGACGAGCGCACCCCCGCGGAGGTCGAGGCGGCGATCCGCCGCGAAGGTTACGAGGTGGTCTGGAAGGACTGGGACAAGATCTTCGACTGATGGACCCGCGCGAACGCTACGCCCGGCAGACGATGCTGCCGGAGATCGGACCGGAAGGACAGCGGCGGCTGGCCGCCTCGTCGGTGCTGCTTGTCGGCGTCGGGGGCCTCGGCTCCCCGGCGGCGCTCTACCTCACGGGTGCCGGCGTGGGGCGTCTCGGACTGGCCGACCCCGACACGGTCTCGGAGAGCAACCTCCAACGGCAGGTGCTCTACACCGAATCGCAGATCGGACGCCCCAAGCCGGCGGCGGCCCGCGAACGGCTCGCGGCGCTCTCGTCGTCGACGCGCTTCGACCTCCACCCCGAAGGGCTGACCGCGGAGAATGCCCGGGAGCTGGTCGCCGCCTACGACCTGGTGGTGGAGTGCTGCGACAACTTCGCGACGCGCTACCTGCTCGACGAGGCGTGCGCGGAGGTCGGAAGACCGTGGGTCTACGGCTCGATCGGGGCGTTCCACGGGCAGGTGAGCCTCTTCAACGGACGCACGGGGCGCCGCTACACGGAACTCTACCCCGACCGCGAGGCGCTGTGCGCCCTTCCGCGCAGCACGGCGGGGGTTCTGGGGACGGTTCCGGGGGTCATCGGCGCCATCGAGGCCTCGGAGGCGATCAAATGGATTGCCGGCTTCGGCGAACCGCTCGAAGGGAAACTCTTTACGATTGATTTGAAAACATTACAAACCGAAACAATAGAATTCTGACAAGATGGGAAAAGGTTTCGATCAATACGCATCGGCTTATGATGCGTGGTTCCTCGACAACCGGAACGTACTCTATTCGGAGGTCAATCTGGTGGCCTCGACACTCCAAGACGCCGGGCGCGTGCTCTCGGTGGGCTGCGGCAGCGGCCTTTTCGAGAAGATCCTGCGCGACGAATACGGCATCACCGTCACCGAAGGCATCGAACCCTCGGAGGGCATGGCCTCCATCGCCCGCAAACGGGGCATGAACGTCACCATCGCGACGGCCGAGGAGGCCGACTTCGGCAACGGCGACTACGACACGCTGCTCTTCAACGGCACGCCGAGCTACATCGGCGACCTGGCGGGCGTCGTGCGCAAGGCCTACGCGGCGCTGCCCGCCGGAGGACGCATCATCCTGATCGACGTCCCGAAGGAGAGCTCCTACGGGCTGCTGTACAACCTGGCCAAGGCGGTCGGGACGTGGGACCACCCGCTGCTCGAAGGGTGCTACCCGCCGAACCCCTACCCGATCGAGTTCGTCGACGTGGCCGCCTGGCGCACGACGGCCGAGAAGATCGGGCTGCTCGAAGCGGCGGGCTTCCGCGACCTGGCCTTCGCACAGACGCTGACCGCACACCCGCTCATGTCGAACGACATGGAGGAGCAGCCCGTCGAAGGATATGGAAAGGGTGACTACGTGGCCGTAACGGCCTATAAACGCTGAAAGCCATGAAAAGATGGAGCGACGAGGCCTGGGAGACGGCCCTCCCGGTCTACCGGAAGATTCTCGGACACCCGTTCGTGCGGGAGCTGGCCGACGGGACGCTTCCCGCCGAACAGTTCCGGCACTACATCCGTCAGGATGCCCTCTATCTGGACGGCTACGCCCGAAGGCTGGCCCACGTGGCCTCGCGGCTGACCCGCCGGGAGCATACGGAAGCGTTCCTGCACTTCGCGCTGGACGGCATCGCCGTCGAACGCGCTCTGCACGCGCAGTTCCTCGCGGGCGATGCGCCGACGCGGGACGAAATGAGCCCGGCGTGCCTGCTCTACACCGCGCTGCTCGACGCCCAGGCCACGGCCCCCGTGGAGGTCGAGGCGGCGGCCCTGCTCCCCTGCTTCGTGGTCTACCAGCGGGTCGGCGAGGCGATCTTCGCCCGGGCGAACGGTTCCGTGGGGCAAGGCAGCGCCGCCCCTGCCGCCGGAACCAACGGCGGCACCCCGCTCCCCGACGGCCGTGCGGCGGCCGGAGCGACCCCGGACGACGGCGCAATCCCGGACAACGGCGCGAAGCACAGCGTCCCCCTCCACGAAAATCCCTTCCGGGCGTGGATCGCGACCTATGCCGACCCGGCGTTCGCCGCATCGGCGGAGCTCGCCGCACGGATCTGCGACGAACTGGCTGCGGCGGCCGGCGGGGAGACCCGCCGCCGGATGACCGACATTTTCATGCGCTGCACCCGGATGGAGTGGATGTTCTGGGAGAGCGCCCGGAACCTCGAAAACTGGAAAATCGGAACGATATGAAACACTACAAACGAGCCCTGACCATTGCAGGCAGCGACCCCAGCGGGGGCGCAGGCATTCAGGCCGACCTGAAAACCTTCTCGGCGTGCGGATGCTTCGGGACGTCGGCCATCGTGGCCGTCGTGGACGAGAACACCGTGGGTGTCACGGGCGTGCACCCCGTGCCCGTGGAGTTCGTCACGGGACAGATCCGCTCGGTGCTGGACGACATCGGCACCGACGCCGTGAAGATCGGCATGCTGCACTCCTCGGAACTGATCCGCGCCGTGCGCGACACGCTGGCCCCGTACTGCATCCGCAACATCGTGCTCGACCCGGTGATGGTGGCCACGTCGGGCGACGCCCTGTTGCAGGAGGAGGCCATCGCGACGCTGCGCGACGAACTGATCCCCGCCGTGCGGATCATCACACCGAACATCCCCGAAGCGGAGCTGCTCCTCGGACGGAAAATCGAGAGCCAGGAGTCGCTTCCCGAAGCGGCGCGGGAGCTCTCGTGCGGCGGCCGCGTCTCGGTCTTCCTGAAAGCCGGGCACCTCACGGACGAGGAGCTCGTCGATATCTTCTACAACGCCGAGGAGGACCGGATCCTGCCGCTGCGCTCGCGGCGTCTGGCTACGCGCAACACCCACGGCACGGGCTGCACGCTCTCGTCGGCGCTGGCCGCATTTCTGGCCCTCGGCTGCGGTCTGGACGAGGCTGCCGCAAAGGCCAAGGAGTATATCGCCGGTGCGATCGAAGCCGGTGCAGAGTATGAGATCGGCCGCGGCCACGGTCCCGTACACCATTTTTTCCGGCTCTGGGAATGAGGCTCCCGACACCGCGGGAGACCCCGCCCTTGTCGGGGAGGGCGCAAAGGTGCGGCGAAAATCGCCGCACCTTTTTCATGAACCAAAATCCGAACGACGGACGAGAGAATTGCAAGTTTGAAAATTTATATGTAAATTCGCATGAATCATCAACCTAAAAAACTGTTTCATGAAGAGAACTCTGCTGCTGTCTATCCTCTCACTGTCGCTGACCTGCGGTGCCTTGTCAGCCAAGGAGATCACGACCGAACAGGCCCGGCAGACTGCCACGCAGTTCTGGCAATCGACTCCAACCACACGGGGAGGAGTCGCGCCTTCGTGGCAGCTGGTGCGCCACAGCGAAAGCTCCGCAACCCGCACATCGGGCACCGCCCCGGCCTATTACGTCTTCGACAACACGGCCGGCCCGGGCTTCGTCATCGTTGCGGGCGACGATGTGGCCATGCCCGTGCTGGGCTACTCCTTCGAGAACGAATTCCCGTCGGGCAACCTCCCGGCCAACCTTCAGGAGTGGCTCGACGGGCTCCGGGATGAGGTGAACTACGCACGTGACAACGGACTGCAAGCCGAGAGCAGCGTCACGCAGGCCTGGGCCGCGACCCGCGCCGGAACACCCGTCGTAGAGATGGAAACGGCTCTCTGGGATCAGGGCGCACCCTTCAACAACTATTGTCCGACGACCAGCGGAGATCAGGCGTGCTACACGGGATGTACGGCCACAGCCCTGGCGATCATCATGCGCTATCACGAATGGCCGAACCAGGGCACCGGTGTCCTGGAAGGATATACCACCAATAACACATACAGCATTCAGGTTCCGAGTATCACATTGGGCCACACCTACGATTGGGCCAACATGAAGATGCAGTATAAACCCGGATACTATCTCGACAGGGACACCGGCCCCGTCGCCACGCTGATGCGTGACTGCGCCGTCATGATCAATGCCCAGTTCAGCCCCTGGGCGACATCGGCTCCGCTCGAACTGATCCCCGGAAATCTGACCGCCCACATGGATTATGACGGACAAGTCCGCTGCATCTACCGTTGGGCCTACACGACATCCGAATGGAACAACCTGATGAAGAGCGAGCTGGACAACAATCGTCCCATCCTCTATTCCGGATACGGCGAAAATGGCGGCGGACACGCCTTTGTGCTCGACGGATACACCGAGGACGACTATTACAGCATCAACTGGGGATGGAACGGAAGCTGCAACGGGTACTACCTGCTGACAGCACTCAACCCCACCGGACAAGGCATAGGCGGAGGATCGTCCAACTACAACTACAACCATACGGTTGTTATCGGCATGCAGAAAAACACGGGAAGCGGAGCTATCGAAGAGATCCGATTCTGCAAAAGCGGCAACTCATACTTCGGATTGAATTGCAGCAGTACCATCGTCACCGGACAGCCTTTCAATATGCAAGTCGGCCTGTTCTACAACAGCGGATCGACCACCGTCACCAACAAACAGGTAAAGCTGGTCGTCACGGACCGGGACGGGAATGTCATCCAGGAGTTGGCAACCTGGTATTTCACGCTGAATCCGCGCGGAACGGCCCAAGCTCCTACCTCAACCTTCACCATCACCAAACCGATCTATCCGGGATACCGTATCCGAGCCTATTATCAGAATTCGATCACCTCACAATGGGAAGTGGTCCGAGGAAACGAAGAGGAAGGGTACGTTTGGGACCTGCTCCTCGACGACGAATACAACATCGAGGAGACCACGCAGGCAACCTTCGACCGCAAGACGCGCGTCTTGCAGCTGCAAGTCAAGGAGGGCGTGACGACGACATTGCAGACCACGGGCGGCTCCGACTATACGGGACAGTGCCAGATCAGCGGACAGACGGTACGCATCAACACCTCGCAGCTGCCTGCCGGCAACTACCGGCTCATCCTGCAAAAAAGGAACGACCGGAAAGAACTTCTCTTCTCGGTCAGCGCCCAATAAATCCGACAATACCATTCCAAGAAGGACCCGATCATGAAAAAACACACCATCATACCATACCTTACAGGCCTCCTGCTCTCGGCAATCGTCTTGTCGGGAGGTTGCAAGAAGCATTCGGCGGAGGATCCGGGCGCTACTCCCGGGAACGGCATTATCACCCTGACCACCATGTCGCCCATTTTCGAGGCCGAGGGCGGGGATGTCTTCATCACCTTCCACTCGACGGCCGCCTGGACCGCCGAAGTGGACCAGACCTGGGGCAGCGTCTCCCCGAGTCAGGGCGATGCCGGAGAGGCCACGGTCACACTCCATACCGACAAGAACTCCTCGGGCAGCGAGCGGAACGCCACGCTGATCCTGCACTCGGGCACAACCACCGAGCGGATGGTCTTCTATCAGAAACAGGAGAATGCCCTGACCGTCACGAAGAACCGTTTCGAGGTGAAACAGGCCGGAGACAACATCACCGTGGAGGTAATCGCCAACATCTCTTTCGAGTATGAAATCGCGGAGGATGCCGTCAACTGGCTGATCCCGATCGAATCGCGGGCCATGGAGACCACCCAGCTCCACTTCCAGGTCAAACCGAACGATTCGGCCCGCAGCCGCATCGGAACCATCGAGATCCAGAGCCGGGATCTGACGGAGACCGTCACGGTCTATCAGGACGGCGAGGAGCCCCAGATCATCCTCACGGAGGAGAATCCGATCGTGGAAAGCAACGGCGGCACCCTTACGGTCGAGCTCCGCAGCAACATTCCCTACGACATCCAGCTCCCCGACCAGCCCGACTGGCTGCGGGAAATCACCACCCGGACGCTCTCGACCTATACGCACCGGTTCGAAGCGGACCCCAACGAGAGCTACGACAGCCGCAGCACGCGCATCGTCTTCACCAACACGGAATCGGGCATAAGCCAGACCGTGACGGTGACGCAGATGCAGCGCAACGCCATCCTCGTCTCCAAGGAGCAATACATGCTCGACGCCGCAGCCGGGACACTGGAATTCAAGGTCAATACGAACGTCGATTTCAAGATCACGACCTCCGAGGAGTGGATCCATGAATCGCAGGGAACCCGCGCGCTGGAAGAACGTTCGCTGAAATTCACCGTCGATGCCAATTCGAACGAGAATCCGCGCGAAGCGACCATCCGTCTGACGGCCGACGACATGGAGCAGACCATAAAAGTCTATCAGGCGGGACGCGACGGTACGGGCATCCTCCGCATCACACACACGAATGGAGCATTCGCCATTCCGACCTTCACCGGTTCGTCCATGTTTCTCTACGGGACGGTCTCGTGGGGCGACGGTGCACAGGAGGAGTACCGGGAAGGGCTCTCCCATACCTACCGGAGCGGAAGTTCACACACCGTGACCATCGAGATGATGGGCGCCACCATGTTCACGCTCCCCGACCTGATCGGCATCACGGAACTCGACCTGACGCAGTTCTGACCGACCCTCGACCGGACTCGGAACAGGCCTGTCCGACATGGGACAACTCATGCCGGACAGGGTTTCATAATCTGACATTCCGACATCCGAACGACCCCATCCTGAATTCACCCAATCTCACTCACTCATGAAAAGACTTTTCCTTCTGTTATTGCCGGCGCTGCTCGGGACGGGTACCCTCCCGGCCCGGGAGATCACGGCCGAACAGGCCCGGCAGGCCGCCACACGGTTCTGGCAATCGGCCCCTGCGACTCGGGGAGGGGTGCCCCCCTCGTGGCAGCTGGTGCGCGACAGTGAAAACAGCGCCACCCGCTCCACGGGAGCGGATCCCGCCTATTACGTTTTCGACAACACGGCCGGTCCGGGCTTCGTCATCGTCGCGGGCGACGACGTGGCCATGCCCGTACTGGGCTACTCCTTCGACAGCGAATTCCCGTCGGGGAAGCTGCCGTCCAACCTGCAAGCGTGGCTCGACGGGCTCCGGGAGACCGTGAACAAGGCCCGTGCGGCCGGATTGAAGGCCGAGAGCAGCGTCACGCAGGCCTGGGCCGCGACGCGCAGCGGCAACACCGTGGTCAAGCTCGAAACCGCACTCTGGAACCAGGACGAGCCCTACAATCGGCTGTGCCCGACCTATCAGGGAACTCGGACCTATACCGGATGTACGGCCACAGCCATGGCCATCGCCATCCGCTACCACCAGTGGCCGGAACGGGGCACGGGCACCCTGCCGTCCTATACCACCGGGAGCTACGGCATATCGGTTCCGGGAGTTACGCTGGGCCATGCCTACGACTGGGCCAACATGAAGCTGAAATACGCTTACTCCTATCAGGGTACCACGGACTACGAATACACCGAATTTACCCAGATCGAAGCGACGGCCGTGGCAACGCTGATGCGCGACTGCGCCGTCATGCTCCAATCCGACTTCGGACCGGATGGCACCGGTGCATTCAGCAGCGACATCCCGAACCTGTTGATCAACCACATGGGCTACGACCGCCAGACCCGCTGGCGTTCCCGCATCAGTTACTCGACCCGGGAGTGGAACGAGCTCCTGCAAAACGAACTGGACAACGACCGGCCGATCATCTACTCCGGCTACAACTCCCAATCGGGGCATGCGTTCATCCTCGACGGTTACACGGACACCAACTATTACAGCGTCAACTGGGGATGGAGCGGCTACTGCAACGGTTATTTCCTGCTGACGGCACTCGACCCCGAAGGGCAGGGAATCGGCGGCTCGGACCACTACAACGACGGTCAGAACGCAATCGTCGGCATACAGCCCGATGCCGGCAACGAGCCCGTCACGGAGCTGCGGTTCTTCGAATACGACGATACAGAGAAGGGCCGGACCTACAACGGCATCTCGATCGAGGGCAACATTGCCCAGGGCGAGACAGTCTGGATCCATGCCGGAGCCATCGGCAACTTCGGCAGCACGGTATTCTCCGGCCGGTGTCAGCTGGCCGTCACGGACCGGGAGGGCCAGGTCATACATAGCATTACACAAGGAAGAGTCGATGGTTATAATCCGGGAGCAGGGTTCACCATGAACGCTCCGTTCGAGATCAACATGACGTTTCTTCCGGGCTACCGCATCCGGGCACTCTATATCAGCGATACGGGTACGGACTGGTCCGTCGTACGGGGCAATGAGGACGAGGGTTGCGTCTGGGAGTATCTCCTCGCCGACGAATACACGATCGAGGAGTCGACGAGCCTGACCTACAACAAAACGGAGCACATGATGCGGCTGCGGGTGAAGGAGGGCGTCACGGCGACGTTGCAGACATCCGACGGCACGGATTGCAGCGCTTCGTGCAACGCCGAGGGGCAGGAGATCCGCATCGACACCTCGACCCTTCCGGGCGGCACCTACCGGCTCATCCTGCAAAAGGAGACCGAACGCAAGGAGCTGCTCATCGCCCTTCCCGACAACGAATGAATCTACGACAGAAACCATCCAAGCAAGTTCACACCATGAAAAGAGATACCCTGTTCCATATTGCAGGACTTCTGCTTCCGGTTCTGGTCTTCGTGCTGTTCGGATGTTCGAAGAGCCAGACGGACGACGATAAAACGACGGGAGCGAAAATGACGCTCACGACCGACAAACAGACCATCGGCAGCCAGGGCGGACCCTTTACGGTCGAGGTGCAGTGCAACGTCGACTACACGGTAGAACTGCCCGACGCCCCCGAGTGGCTGCGCGAAGTCACCTCCGGCACGTCCGAGACGGGTCTCCACCGCTTCGAGGCGGATCCGAACGAGGACTACGACAACCGCACGGCACGCATCGTCTTCACCAACCGGACGTTCGGATTGAGCCGGACATTCACCCTGACGCAGATGCAGAAAAACGCCATTCTCATTGCGGAGGAGAGCTATCCGATCGCAGCGACGGGCGGGAAACTGAATTTCGAGGTCAACGCGAACGTCGATTTCCGGATCGAGCTCTCCGAGACATGGATCCGCCGGACGACGTCGGCGTCCGTCCGGGGTCTTGTCGGGAAGACGCTGTACTTCATCATCGACCCCAACCCGAAGTCGGAGCCGCGGGAAGCAACGATCCGCCTCACGGCCGACGATGTGGAGCAGGTCATCACGATCCGCCAGCAGGCGCGTGACAACATGAACTGGCTCCACATCACACACTCGAATCCGACGTTCCGGGTTCCGTACATTCTCGGAGAGGGATTCCTGCCGGGGAAGGTATCGTGGGGCGACGGCACGGAGGAGGAGTACCGCGAGTCGCTGACCCACACCTATCAGGAGACAGGGACGCACATCGTGACCATCGAGACGTCGGGGGCCGAGGAGGTTTCGGTTTCGGACCTGATCAACGTGACGAAGATCGACCTGACGCAGTTCTGACGCTCCGGGGCCGCAGCATGGAATACGAAGCCTTTCGAAAACGAAGGCTTTCGTCATGCAAGTCGATGCAGACAATCGACAAAAGGCAAGCCGACTCCTCGCACTACCGTTAAAAAAAGAGCTATTCCTGACGGAATAGCTCTTTTTTACAGATCGGCGGATTTGAATCCGACAAATTTTCTCTTACCCGATTTGCAGGGTGAAGGTTACCCGCCGGTCGGTGTTGCAGGTCAGGCGCAGCGAACCGCCGTGGAGCTGCATGATGCGCCGCGAGAGGCTCAATCCGATGCCCGAGCCGTCGGGCTTGGTCGTGTAGAAAGGGGTAAAGATATTTTCGGCAACCTCGGTCGGGATGGCCCCGCCGTTGTTGCTGAACTCGATGACGACATGCTCGGCCGCATCGATCCGCGAACGGATCTCGATCGCTCCGTCGGTGCGCCCGGCGATCGCTTCGCGGGCATTTTTGAGCAGATTGACGGCCACCTGTCCCAGCAGGACCTTGTCGGCATAGATCATCGTGCCGGCCGGCTCGACAGCGACATGGATCCGCAGGTCGTTCTCGGCGGAGGTCAGCACCACGGCCTGGCGGACGAGTTCGCGCACCTCGAAGGGTTCGCACTGCGGTGCCGGAATCCGCGTGAAACGCCGATAGTTCTCGACGAAGGTCATCAGCCGCCGGCTCGTGGCGGAGATGGTCTCCAACCCCCGTTCGACATCCGCATCCAGCGGCCGGTCCATATGGAGCAGCGTGTCGCTGAGCGAGGTGACCGGCGCCAGCGAGTTCATGATCTCGTGGGTCATAATGCGCGAGAGCTTGCTCCACGACTCGACCTGGATTTCGCTCACCTCGCTGTTGATGTCGCTCACGGAGATCACCCGCCGGTGTCGATCCTCGAGCGTGATCTCCGCACATCCCAGCGTCAGGGCCATCTCGCCCGTTTCGGTCGTGCACGACACGCGGAGCTTCTCGCCGGGACGGATGGCGGACAAAGCCCGCGCCACCTCGGGAGCCGAACCCTCCAACTGCCGGATATGGTTCAGCTGTTGGAGGCCGAAGACCCGCAAAGCCTCACTATTGGCCTGATAGACGCTGCCCGTATCATTGACGGTAATCAACCCCGTCTGGGCGCTCTCCATGATGAGCTGGTAGTAACGCTCGCGCTCCTCGGCCCGCAACTTGGTCCGCGAGAGGATCTCCTTGATGCGGTTGAGCGCCGCGTTGAGCATGGTATTGTCGACTTTCGAAGGGTCCTCGTTGAAGCGGAACGTGAGGTCGTCGTTCTCGATGGCGTTGAACATGAAGGTAACGCGCCGCACCGAATCGCCGTAGCAGCGCAGGATCCGAAAAAACGCCAGCGTCATGAGCGGCACGCTGACCAGCAGCAGCGGGTAGAGACGTTGTGCTGCAAGCCACCCGCCGGCAAGAGCTGCGGCGGCGAGCAACCCCGCATGGGCGGCCATGGGCCCGTATGCGATGCCTTTGGGGAGTTTCATAGTCCGTAGCGTTTGATCTTGTTGTAAAGCGTCTGGCGCGTGATCCCGAGTTGTCGGGCCACCTCGGTCATGTTGCCGCCGCAGCGTTCCACGGCCCGGGCAATCATCGAGCGCTCCATTTCGTCGAGGGTCGTGAATCCCTCCCCGGGAGCCGGAGCGGCCGTCGGGCGCAGCAGGAGCGTCGACGGGGCGATGGCGGAGCCGTCGCAGAGGATTACGGCCTTCTCTATGGTGTGCTGCAACTCGCGGATGTTGCCCGCCCAAGGGTACTCCTGCATCGCGCGCACGGCCGCCGCGTCGAATCCCCCGATCGGCTTCGCATACTTCGCGGCATAGCGGCGCAGGAAACCTTCGGCCAGCGGAAGAATATCTTCGCGGCGCTGGCGCAGCGGCGGCAGGTCGATGTGGATCGTATTGATGCGGTAAAGGAGGTCTTCGCGGAACGCTCCCCCGGCCACCATGCCGTAGAGATCGCGGTTCGTGGCCGCAATGAGGCGGATGTCCACCTTGACGGGCGTGTTGCTTCCCACGCGGACGATCCGTCCGCTCTGAATCGCCGTCAGCAGCTTCGATTGCAGGTGCGGCGGGAGGTTGCCGATCTCGTCGAGGAAGAGCGTGCCGCGGTCGGCGACCTCGAACTTCCCGGCCCGGTCCGCACGGGCGTCGGTGAAGGCCCCCTTGACGTGGCCGAAGAGTTCGCTTTCGAAGAGCGTCTCGGGAAGGGCCCCCATATCGACCGAAACCATCAGCTCGCCGTGGCGGGCCGAGCGGTTGTGGATCTCGCGCGCCAGCATCTCCTTGCCGGTGCCGTTCTCGCCCGTGATGAGGATGTTGGCATCGGTGGCCGCCACCTTCTCGACAATCTCACGGATGCGCATCATCGCCGGACTCGTACCCCAGAACATCGGCTCCTCCTGGGTCAGTTCGCGCTTGATCTCCTTCAACTGCTTCACTTCACGCTGCGAACGCGAAAGATTGTAGGCCCCCTGCAAGGCGGCGACCAGCCGTTCGTTGTCCCACGGCTTGACGACGAAATCCACGGCACCGTCGCGCATGGCCCGTACCGCCAGGTCGATGTCGGCGTAGGCCGTGAAGAGCACCACCTTGATGTCGGGCCGGTTGCGGAGGATCTCCTGCAACCAGTAGAAGCCCTCGTTGCCGGTGTTGATGCCGGCCGAGAAGTTCATGTCGAGCAGGATGACGTCCACGGGCTCGCGGCGCAGCGTCGTGAGGAGCTGGTTGGGTGACGGAAGGGTCAGCACGCGCGCGAAATAGTTACCCATGAGCAGCTGGACGGCAGACAGAATGCTCCGGTTGTCATCGACGACGAGCAGGGTTCCCTCTTTTTCTTTGGCCATATATTTCAGTATTGGCGGAAGGCGCCTGGAAGCGTATTGCTCGGCTTCCGGCGAGGCGGTTCCGGGTTTTCGGTGCGATAAAATTAGTGTTTTCGAAGGGAAAAAGATCCGATGCGTCCAGATATTTTACGGCACTGTAAACTTTTTTTACAGTCCGGAGGCTTGACGCAAAATGCTTTCTGCTGTATGTAAGCCAGTTGCGCGTTTTGGCACGGGGTTGGCACGGTTCCGTGGCAAAAGAACAAACGTCCGAAACCCGTATGAAAAGAACGGTTTTGATCCCTCTGGTGTCTATTTTCTGGACACTCCGGTTGTCTGCGGCCATGCCGACGCCGGCAGGTGCCGCAGCCGACTCGGCGGCCGTTGCTTCGGCAGCCGTGCCGCAGCACCCCGATTCCGTGACGGAGGCTCCGAACGTCGCGGAGCCGGCACCGATGTCGCTCGAAGCATGCATGCGCTATGCCGTCGGGCACAGCCCCGCCGTCCGCCGTCAGGACTATGCGAACCGCAACTACCGGCAGGATTATATCGAATCGATCGCCGCACTCGTCCCCTCGGTAAGCGGATCGGTCGGCGCCTCGACCAGCTTCGGACGTTCGGTCGATCCCGAGACCAACACCTATACCGACGTCTCGAACTTCGACAACTCCTACTCCGTCTCGGGGCAAATTCCCGTTTTCGCCGGACTGACGGGCATCAATACGGTGCGCGCCGCCCGTGTCATGCGGATGCAGGGGGTCGAGGAGCTGCAACTGGCCCGCGACGAGATCGCCCTGAAAACCATGCAGGCCTATTTCGACGTGGTCTACTACACCGAAAGCGTGCGGCTGGCCCGCGAGCAGTTAGCGACCAGTACGGCCGAGCTCGCGAAGAGCCGCAAGCTCTTCGAACTGGGATTGAAGAGCGCTGCCGACGTGGCGGAGATCGAGTCGCAGCAGGCTTCGGACGACTACCTCCTGACGCAGCAGGAGAACAACCTCGCGCTGGCCGAGATCGCATTGGCGGAGGCAATGAACTACCCTGCCGACCGGCCGCTGCGCGTCGACACGACGCTGGAAATCGAGACGCCGGCCGGCGTCGCCCCCTTCGGCGAGGTGCTCGACAACGCGCTGGCAAACAACCCCAGAGCCGTGGCGGCCCGGCACGACGTGCGCCGTTCGCAATTACAGTTCTCCGTGGCGAAGGGCAACCTCTATCCGTCTCTCTACGTCGGGGGCGGCTACTCGACCAACTTCTTCATGAATCTCGACGACCGGTCGCTCTACCCTTCGTTCTCCAACCAGTTCCGCGACAACCGCGGCTTCTACGTCTCGGCCCAGCTGTCGATCCCGATCTTCGGGGGACTCACGCGCCGCACCTCGGTGAACCGCGCGCGCAACAACTGGCGCATCGCCGAGCAGAACCGCACGGAGACCCTCCGCACACTCCAAAACGAGGTGGCGCAGACCTACCAGCAGATGCTGGGCTACGGCAAGGAGTTCGTGCAGGCCTCGAAGAAGAGCGATGCCGCGCGGCTGGCCTACGAGGCCGTCTCGGGCAAGTACGAGCGCGGCATGGTCTCGGCCCTCGACTTGCAGACGGCGGCCGACAAACTGCTCGAAGCACGCTCGGAGCGGCTGCGCGCGCGATTGCAGTACATTCTCAAAGTGCGGATGGTGGCCTACTACAACGGCGAGCCGCTGATCCGATAAACCCGGACAAAACGACACGATCATGGATATTCGCATTGAAAAGAAACGCGGCTTCCGGGCCCTCTTCACCCGGCGGGGAGTTCCCTACCTCGCGGGCGCTATTTTCCTGCTGCTGGTCTTGTGGCTGCTGCTGCGCGACCACTCCTCGACGCTGCGCATCGACGCCCGGACGATTTCGGTCGGGGCGGTCGCCCGCGGCGAGTTCAACGACTACATCCGCGTCACGGGGCAGGTGCAGCCCATCACGACCGTGCAGTTGAGCCCCCTCGAAGCGGGCATCGTCGAGCGGCTCGTCGTCGAGGAAGGCGCCTCGGTCCGCAAGGGCGACGTACTGGTCGAGTTGAGCAACACGTCGCTGACGCTCGAAATCCTGAACAGCGAAGCCGAGCTGGCCGAGAAGCAGAACATCCTGCGCAACACGCTCATCTCGATGGAACAGGAGAAGCTCGACCTGCGGCTCGACAAGGTGCAGCTGGACCTCGACGTCGAGCGCAAGCGCCGCACCTGGCAGCAGAACGAGGAGCTCTACCGCAGCAACCTGATCGCCCGCGAGGAGTGGTTGCAGTCGAAGGAGGACTACGAGCTGGCCGCGAAGAAGCGCGAGCTGAACATCGAGCGGCAGGTGCAGGATTCGCTCTACCGCACGGTGCAGATCGGGCAGATGGAGGACAACCTCGAAAACATGAAGCGCAACATGCAGCTCATCCGCCAGCGGATCGACAACTTGCAGGTCAAGTCGCCGATCGACGGCGAAGTGGGCCTGCTGGACGTCGTGCTGGGACAGTCGGTCACCTCGGGGCAGAAGATCGGGCAGGTGAACGACCTGTCGGACTACAAGGTCGAGGCGCAGATCGACGAGAGCTACATCGACCGCGTGCGGGCGGGGCTCGACGCCACCTTCGAGCGGCAGGACACCGCCTTCACGATGCGCCTGCGGAAGGTCTACCCCGAGGTGCGCAACGGGCAGTTCCGTGCCGACTTCACCTTCGCGGGGGCCCATCCGCGCAACATCCGCAGCGGCCAGACCTACTACCTGCACCTCGAACTGGGCCAGCCGACCGACGCCGTCATCATCCCCCGCGGGTCGTTCTACCAGACGACGGGCGGTGCATGGATCTACGTCCTCGCGCCCGAGGGCGACCGGGCCTACAAGCGCGCAATCCGCATCGGGCGCCAGAATCCGCAGTATTACGAGGTGCTCGAAGGTTTGGAGCCGGGTGAGCGCGTCATTGTCTCGGGCTACGAAAACTACGGCGCCAACGACGTGCTGATTCTCAACAAATAAGTCTCTTCGCCCATGTTCCGGCAATTGGATCTCCGTTCGTGGTTCACCTTCCTGGGGCGCAACCGTCTTTATACGGCCGTCAATTTCATCGGTCTGGCTCTTGCGCTGGCTTTCGTGCTGCTCGTGGCCGACTATACGGTCCGCCAGTTCACCGTCGATCGGTTCCAGACCAGGGCCGACCGCATCTATGCCGTCTGCTCCGAAGAGTCGGCGGCCAGCGGCTACTACCTCCAAAAACACCTCCGCGACCGCTATCCGGAGATCGAATCCACCTGTTCGGTAGCCTTCTTCGAGGATTCGGATGCAGGCTCGACGCCCGTGGAGATCGGCCGTCAGAAGTTCCTCGCCTCGGTGCTCTATGCCGACACGACCTTCTTCCGGATGTTCGACTTCACGCTGCTCGAAGGCGCGCGCGAGGAGGCGCTCGCCGCCCGCGAGAACGTCGTCCTTTCGGAGTCGTTCGCCCGCAAGGTCTTCGGGACGTTCGACCCGCTGGGACAGACGCTCCGTCTGGACAACGACGACCGCACCTACGTCGTCAGCGGCGTGATGCGCGACATCGAGCGCTCGGCGATCCCCGCGGCCGATATCGTCATGCGGGCCGAGCGCATCACCGAGACCAATGCGGCCAACGACGAACGCATGTCCAACAGCGGCGCCGGCGTGACCTTCCTGCTCGAACGCCGGGGGGCCGACCTGCAAGCCAAAGTCCCCGACATGCTCGCCTTCTTCAAGGAGATTTATTGGCCGTATCAGGGCAATGTCGTCTCGCAGGTGCGGCTCGTCCCGCTCCGCGAACTCTACTTCGAGCCGGTCAACAACACCAACAAACTGGCCCATGGCAGCCGCTCGTTTCTCTACATACTGCTGGGTGTGGGGCTGGTGGTGCTCGTCTTCGCCGTGATGAACTACATCAACCTCACGGTGGCGCAGGCCGGGTTCCGGGCCCGCGAGATGGCGGCCCGACGGCTGCTGGGCGCCCCGCGCGGCAACATTTTCCTCAAATGGGTACTCGAATCGACGCTCTTCTGCGCCGCCGCGCTGCTCATCGCCTCGTGCATTGCGGAACTTTTCGTCCCGTGGGCCTCGCAACTCCTCGGCACGAAGGTCGCGGTCTGGGACGACCTTTCATGGCCGGCAGCCGGCGGCTGCCTGCTCGCCGTCATCGTGCTGGGCGTAGTCTCGGGATTTGTCCCGGCACTGCTCGTGGCCCGCTACCAGCCCATCGACATCGTGCGCGGCACCTTCCGCCGCCACGCCAAGACGGTCTACGGCCGGGTGCTCATCGCGCTGCAAAATGTCATTACCATCGTACTGCTCGCCGCCTCGATCACCATTGAGCTTCAAATCCGCCATCTGGTAAATGCCCCGCTGGGCTACGAGACGCACGACATCCTCAATATCGGGACCGATATTTTCCCCGACCGGAGCTCCATACGCCGCTTTTGCGACGAACTCCGCTCCCTGCCTGAAATCGAAGCCGTCGGACTCGGATGCGGGACGCCCCACGACCGCGGCAACAACAATACCATCGCGTATGGACCCGACCGGATGGTCTCGTTCCAGGTCTTCATCGGCGACTCGACCTACTTCCGGATCCTGGGCCTCGAACGGCTGCGCGACAACCATGTGGCCGTCGCGGCCGGGAGTGGCGCATCCCGCGATTTCTGGGCCTCGAATGTCTGGCACATCAACCAGTATGCCCTGCACGAACTGGGCATTGCGGAGGATGCCCCCGAATTCAAGGTGGGCGAGGAGCTCTCCTATCCGGTTGTCGTTGCGGGCATCTACCGCGACTTCCAGGTCGGCACGGCGCTCGACGCCCCGACCTCGGTGCTGCTGCGCGAGGTGAACGATCCCGACGGATTCCAGCCCTGGAACATCCTCGTGAAGACCCGCAGAGATCATGCCGCGGCCTACCGCGCCGTCGAGGAACTCTTCGCCCGGACGACCGACGGCGGCTCCTTCGCAGCCCGTTACCTGACCGACGCGATTGCCGACGACTTCGCGGCACAACGGCGCCTGCTGCACATCATCGGGATCTTCACCCTCGTGGCCCTGCTCATCTCCTCGCTGGGGCTCTTCGCCATGGCGGCCTACTACATCCAGCAGAAACGACAGGAGATCGCCGTGCGCCGGGTCTTCGGAGCTTCGCGCCGCGAGATGCTCACGCGGCTGGTGCGCAACTTCATGGCGCTTGTGGGCGCAGCCTTCGTCATCGCCGTGCCGATCGCCGTCTGGGGGCTCCGGCGCTGGTTGGAGGAGTACAGCGTGCGCATCGCACTCTCGCCGTGGATCTTCCTTGCCGCGGGACTCTTTGCGGCCGTCGTGGCGCTGCTTTCCGTCGGGTGGCAGAGCCGCCGCGCAGCCGATGCCGACCCCGTCGCATCGCTCAAAAACTGACCCAATGCCCGACTCCATGCACAACATTCTCTTTGCATTCAGATATCTCCTCAAACCGCGCGGCGGCAACCTCGCCCGGCTCGTTTCGCTGACGCTGGCGCTGACCGTAAGCATCGTGGTCTTCTCTTATGTGAATTATGTGCTGACCTTCGACCGTTTCTACCCCGACGTCGCGCGTATCTATCAGATCTGGGATTTCGACGACGAGGGCAACATCTCCCCGTCGATGATCGCCCCGCTGGGTCCGGCCCTTCAGGAGGAGATCCCGGCCATCGAAGCAGCAACGCGACTGCGAGGCAATTTCGAACAAGAACTTTGCCGGGACAACCATGCATACGACGCACGAATCGTAGCCGTCGATTCCATGTTCTTCCGCGTGCTCGACTTCGGACTCATAAAGGGCGACATGGCCTCGTTCACGGGACGCGACAAGCTGATGCTCTCGGAGTCGTTTGCCCGCACGATCTTCGGCGAGAGCGACCCGATCGGGCAGATCGGGCAGATCGTCCTGTACGAGAACGCCACGCCCCACACGGTTGTGGGAATCTTCCGCGATCCGCCCCGCAACACCCACCTCGGGAGCTTCAACACCCTGATCCCCTTCGACGCCCTCGCCGGCAGTTTCTACATGGGCTGGGACGGCGGCGACTCGTTCCCTACTTATCTCAAACTCCGTCCGGGCCAGACGCCCGCCGACGTCGAGGCGCTGCTTCCGGCCCTCTTCGAACGGCACGGACTGACGAAGCGCATCGAGCAGTTCGGTTCGCACTACCTGCTGCTGCCCGTCACGCGCTCGGCGCAGACCGGCTCCACGCTCGTGCAGACCACACGTATCCTCCTGGCGCTGGCGCTGCTGATCCTCTTCGTGGGGGTGATGAACTACGTGCTGCTCTCCATCTCGTCGCTCGCCAGCCGCGCGAAGACCTTCGCCATGCTGCGCTGCAACGGCGCCCGCCGCGGGGACGTGCTCGCCATTTTCCTGCATGAGACACTGATCCTCATTGCCGCCTCCCTGCTGATCGCCGTTTTCGTGATCTGGGCATTGCAGCAGCAGATCACAACGCTGACCGACACGCCGCTCGGGGCGCTCTTCGCCCCCGCGCACATCTGGGTGCCGCTGACCGTCGTGCTTTTCGCGTTCCTTGTCGCAGGGTTTCTCCCCGCACAACTCTTTGCCGCGATACCACTCACAATCGCCTTTCGGGGCATGAGTTCCGACCGCCGCTGGTGGAAACGCCTGCTGCTTGGAGTCGAGTTGTTCTGCGTAACCGTTGCCTTCGTCCTGCTTACGGGATTTTCCATGCAGCTCCACCGCCTGCGTTACGGCGATTTCGGATTCGACGCCTCACGGGTCGTCTCCATGAGTCCGGTCGGTACGCGCGCCCAGTGGCGCAACATGGAGGAGGCCTTCACGGCGATGCCCGAAGTCGAGGCTGCCGGCGCGACGGCCCAGCTCCCCGTATGGGGTTACAGCGGACAGCCCTGCTACGACGAAACAACCCGCGAGATGCTCTTCGGCTGCCGCATCAACTTCATCGACGAGAACTACCTCGCGACGATGGGCATGCGCCTGATCGCCGGCGACAACTTCACCCTGCAAAGTGCTCCGCGCGACGTGCTGGTGAACGAAACCTACTGCCGGCTGCGGGGATGGAGTCCGGAGGGGGCCCTCGGACGACGGATCTGCAACTCCTCGGGTCAGGCGCCCGAAGATTACCACACGATCCGGGGTGTCGTGCACGACTTCCGCACGGAGGTGGCTTCGGGTCTCGTCGAACCCATCGTATTGCACAACCTGAACGAATGGATGCCCCGGGAAGATCGGGCGTACGGACATACGAACCTCTGCCTGCGGCTCCACGAGATAACCCCCGAGGTGCTGAAAGCCGTCTCGGAAAAACTGCACGCGTTCGAGACCGCGGACAACTACCGCATCCGCGTTCTCGACACGCTCATCGACGAGACGCTGCGCACGGAGCGCCGGGTACACGACCTGACGTTGTTGGCCGGGAGTATCGTGCTGCTGATCACCCTCGTGGGGCTCACGGGATATCTCGGCGACGAGATGCGCCGCCGCAGCCGCGAGATCGCCATCCGCAAGGTCAACGGCGCCTCGGCCGCCGACATCTTCGCACTGCTGACCCGCAGCACGGCGGCGCTGACGTTTCCGGCCGTTGCAGCCGGGACGCTGGCGGGCTATTTCGTCCTGGCGCGCCTTCTGGAACTCTTCGTCGAGCGCATCGCCCTGCGCTGGTGGATCTTCGCCGGCGCAGCGGCCGCCGTAATCGGTCTGGTTCTCGTCATCCTGCTGCTCCGGATCCGGCGCATGGCCACAGAGAATCCGATAAACCGCATCAAAACAGAATAATTTACGATGAAAATCGCCTTCCATAATTTCCTCACGACGCTGCGGCGCTACAAGGTCTCGTCGTTGCTCAACGTCATCGGGCTGACGCTCGCCTTCACGGCCTTCTACGTCATTCTGGTGCAGGTGCGCTGGGAGATGACCTTCAACCGCGCCATCCCCGACGCCGGACAGATCTGCCTTGTGGCGCCCCGCTCGCCGTTCGACGAGACGGGCTATTCGATCTGTTCGACACGGCCCGACGGCGAACAGCTCATCGCCCGCTCGCCCGAGATCGAGGCCGGCGGCTGCATCCGCCCCTGGCGCCATGACCAGCCCGTCTGGGTGAAGCGCCAGGGCGAGTTCCGCCGTTTCCGGATGTCTGTCAATTCCGTCTCAACGGGGTTCCCTGCGACGGTGGGAATGCGGGTCGTCGAGGGCGATTTGCAGGCCCTGACGCAGCCCCACGGCGTAGCTCTCGCGCGTTCGCAGGCCGAGCGGCTCGGCCTGCATGCCGGCGACCTGCTCTGGTTCGGAGACCGGGAGGGCAAACGGACCGACGACCCACACGAGGTGGTGGTCCTCTATGAGGATTTCCCGGCGAACAGCTCCTTCGCGCACATCGTCGCCGTGACCGACGTCGGCGACCGGGACATGGACTCCGGCTACTGGAACGACTGTTACTTCGTCCGCCTGCGCGCGGGGGCCGACCCCGATGCGGTGGCCCGCCGCTGGGAGGAGATCCACACGGAGAACAACCGCGCCTACATGGAGCGCATGGCTCCGATCTGGGGCGAGGAGATCAGCGAAGAGGAACGGAACGACCGACGCGACTGTCTGCTGGTGCCGCTCGACAGGCTCTATTTCGACCGTCGGGTCTTCGACGGCATGGGCACCTTCCCCAGCGGGTCGTCCACGCTGACCTGCTCGCTGTTGAGCGTCGCGGTGCTCGTCATCCTGATTGCCCTGATCAACTTTGTCAACTTCTTCTTCGCGCTGGTACCCGTGCGGCTGCGGTCGGTCAACATTCTCAAGGTCTTCGGAGCTCCGACGCGCTCGCTGCGTTTCAGTTTTCTGTTCGAAGCCCTCGGATTCATGCTCCTGGCACAGTTCTGTGCCTGGTATGTGGCCATTGCGCTGAAAGGCACCGAATTCGCCTCGTATGTCAGCAGTTCGCTCGCACTGGGCGACAACCTTCCCGTGCTGGCCATTTCGCTCGGCGTCTCGTTCGCGGCGGCATTCGTCGCCGGAAGCCTCCCGGCCTGGTACATCACCTCGTTCAATCCGGCGATGGCCGCCAAGGGGTCGTTCGTCGGCTCGACGGCCGGCCGCCGCTTCCGCACGGCGCTGCTCGGCGTGCAGTTCTTCATCGCCATCGGACTGATCGTCTTCTCGCTCTGCACGCTTTTGCAACAGCGTTACGTGCGCCGCTTCGAACTGGGCTTCGAACACGGTCGGGTGCTTACCTTCGAGACGAATTCGCAGCGGCTCTCCCGTGCCGACCGCTTCGGGGAGTTCGCTTCGGCCCTCAAACAGGACCCCCGGATCGTCGGCGTCACCGCGGGCCAGGGGCCGTTCGTCGTCGGGAACTACTCCCTCTGGGGCCGGGAGGTTGCCGGCGAGGAGGTGATGATTCACGTGCGCCCGGTGCGCAGCAACTTCCTCGAAGTACTGGGCATCCCGGTTCTTGCCGGTGAGGGCTTCAAGCCCGAGTACGACCGCGATACGACGTGGCACTACATCGTCAACGACCTGCTTGCCCGCAAGGGGGCCGGTCTCGGCTTCCGGCTCGACGACGGCGTGGTGGTCGGCATCTGTCCCGACATCCATTTCCGACCGCTGCAATACCCCGTCGTGCCGTTCGCCTTCGTGACCGTCTCCGGCGACATGGGCACCTTCTACGTGCGTCTGACGGCCGGTGCCGATCCCGACGCCGCCTGCGACCATATCCGGCAGACGGCCCGGCGCTTCGACCCCGACTGCGAAGCGCCCGACATCCGCTTCATGGACGAGGATATCGAGATGCAGTATGCCCGCGAGCGGCGCATCACGACCATCGTGGGGCTCTTCACGGTGCTGGCCGTCGTCATCGCCCTGATGGGCGTCTTCGGCATCGTTCTGTTCGAGACGCAGCACCGCCGCCGCGAGGTGGCCATCCGCAAGGTCATGGGCGCCACGACCGGCGAGGTGCTCCGCCTCTTCAACCGGCGCTATGTCACGTTGGTTACGGTCTGCTTCCTCCTTGCCGCACCGGCCGGCTACTGGGCCGTGGACCGCTGGCTCGGGACGTTTGCCTACCGGATGCCGATCCGCTGGTGGGTATTCGCCGCAGCCTTCGTCGCCGTGCTGCTCGTCACAGCGGCGACCGTAACCTTCTGCTCGTGGCGCACGGCCAACGAGAACCCCGCCGACTCCGTAAAATCCGAATAATTGAAACAACCCCGCATATGAAAATCGCACTGCGAAACTTCCTCACCACGCTGCGGCGCTACAAGGCCTCGTCGCTGCTCAACATCGTCGGGCTGACGCTCGCCTTCACGGCCTGTTACATCATCCTGGTGCAGGTGCGCTGGGAGATGACCTACAACCGCACGCTCCGCGACTCGGAACGCATCTATCTGGTCGAGTCCACCGACTGGTACACGCCCGGCGCCTGGCAGTCGTGGCTCTGCCGGCCCATGGTCGAGCGGTTCATCACCTCGACCTCGGCCGTTGAATCCGGTGGCTGCACCTGGGGCGGCTTCGGCCCTATGACCGTGCTGCGCGAGAATGCCTCGAAGATGGGTTACGACCGCTTCAATAATATCTATACGGGTTCCATTTCGCTGCCGCTGCTCGACGTCTTCGACTTCAAGTCCGTGGCAGGGGATGTCCATGACCTCAAACGCGCGCAGAGCGTCATCATCTCACGCTCAACGGCCGAACAGCTCGGTGTCGGTGTCGGCGACATGATTTGGTGCAACATCGACCAGCCCACGGCCGAGAACGCCCGCGAGGTGGTGGCCGTCTTCGAGGATTTCCCCGCAAATTCGCTCATGGCCAAGTGCCAGATGGCCATGGATCTGGGAGACCGGTGCATCGACGACCCCTCGGAGTGGAGCTACAACTACTACGTCCGGTTCCAGCCCGGAACCGACCTCCGGACGGTCATCAAGGAGTGGAAGCGGCTCTTCGTGGAGATGTATCCCGGTGAGGCCAACGAAGAAGGCCAGCTCGAAACGGAACCCTTCCGGCTGTCGTGCATCCGCGATCTCTACTTCGAGGAGGACAGCCGCGTGCCGTGCGCCCAAGGGTCGCTCGTAACGACCTACACGCTGCTGGGCATCGCGCTGCTGGTCATTGCGCTGGCCTTCATCAACTTCGTCAACTTCTTCTTCGCGCTGGTGCCCGTCCGCATCCGCACGGTCAATACCTTCAAGGTCTTCGGCGCCCCGAACGCCTCGCTGCGTTTCGGGTTCGTCTTCGAGGCCGTGGGGCTGGTCGTCATCGCCCTGCTGCTGGCCTGGTACCTGGCCTTCGCCATCCAGAGCACCGAGCTGGCCAGCTACATCTCCGCACCGCTGAACCTGGCGCAGAACCTCCCGGTCATCGGCGTCCTGCTTGCCGTGGCAGTCGTCATGGCCCTCGTGGCGAGCCACTATCCGGCGTGGTACATCACCTCGTTCCCGCCGGCCATGGTGGTCAAGGGCTCCTTCTCCGGTACGGCCGGCGGCCGGCGGCTGCGCACGCTGCTGCTGGGCTTCCAGTTCACCATCTCGCTGGGGCTGATCGTCGCCACGGGATTCATCCTCCTGCAACACAACTTCATGCTGCGGCAGGAGATGGGCTTCGACCGCCGCAACCTGATGGCCGTGCAGCTCTCCGAAAAGGCTGCGCTGGGCTACGACGCCCTGCGCGACCGCCTGCTCACCGACCCGCGCGTGGTCGACGTTACGGGAGCCGAAGGCCGTCTGGTAGGTGTCAACCGCATGTCGTGGGGCCGCAACTACAAGGGGCAGCGGGTCAGCATGCAGGCCTACATCGTCCGCTGGAACTTCCCGAAGATGATGGGTATTGCCATTACCGACGGGCGCGACTTCCTCGAAACGGACGAACACAAGGAGACCGGCATGCTGATTTGCAACGAGGCCGCCCGCCGCGAATACGGATTCGAACTGGGCGACGAGATCGGCGGATTCTGCGGCACCGATCCGCTGGTGGGCGTCTGCGCGGATTTCCACTTCCGGCCGATGCAATACGATATCATACCCTTCGTCTTCTATGTCATTCCCGAAGAGATGTCGCAAAATGCAGGCGGCCGCGCCTCGCAGCTGCTCTACCTGCGCTACCGTCCCGAGGCCGACGTGGAGGGTGTGGCCGACTATCTGCGGCGGTGCATCGCCGAGACGGACCCGCATCTGACGCCGGGCGAGATCCTGATCCGCACCTTCGAGGAGGAGCTCGGCGAGCAGTACGCCAAGGAGCGGCGGCTGGCCACGGTCGTGGGGCTCTTCACGCTGCTCTCGGTGGTCATCGCCCTGATGGGGGTCTTCGGCATCGTCCTCTTCGAGACGCAGCACCGCCGCCGCGAGGTGGCCGTGCGCAAGGTCATGGGCGCCACAACGGCGGAAATCCTCCGGCTCTTCAACCGCCACTACATCCGGCTGGTCGTCGTCAGCTTCGTAATCGCCGCACCGTTGAGCCTCTGGATCGTCCGCCGCTGGATCGCGTCGTTCGCCTACCGCACACCGATCCACTGGTGGGTCTTCGCCGCGGCCTTCGTCGCCGTACTGCTCGTGACGATCGGGACCGTGACCTTCTGCTCGTGGCGCACGGCCGGCGAAAACCCCGCCGACTCCGTAAAATCCGAATAATCGAAACAGCAAACTTTTAAAAATCATCTTTTATGTCCATGTTGAAAGTAGAGAACCTCCGCAAGGTTTTCCGTACCGAAGAGATCGAGACCATCGCGCTGAACGGCGTGTCGTTCGACGTAAACGAAGGCGAGTTCGTCGCCATCATGGGCCCCTCGGGCTGCGGCAAATCGACGCTGCTCAACATCCTGGGGCTGCTCGACAACCCCACCTCGGGAAGCTACCGGCTGCTCGACCGTGAGGTGGCCACGCTGCGCGAAAAGGAGCGCACGCGCTTCCGCAAGGGCAACATCGGCTTCGTCTTCCAGTCGTTCAACCTCATCGACGAACTGAACGTCTTCGAGAATGTCGAACTGCCGCTGATCTACCTGGGGGTGAAGGCCTCGGAGCGCAAGCACCGCGTAAACGAAATCCTCGCCCGTATGAACATCTCGCACCGCGCCGAGCACTTCCCGCAGCAGCTCTCCGGAGGTCAGCAGCAGCGCGTGGCCATCGCCCGCGCCGTGGTGGCCAACCCGAAGCTGATCCTCGCCGACGAGCCCACCGGAAACCTCGACTCGAAGAACGGCCGCGAGGTGATGGAGCTCCTCTCGGAGCTGAACCGCGAAGGGACGACCGTTATCATGGTAACCCACTCGCAGTACGACTCGACCTTCGCCCACCGCGTGCTGCACCTGTTCGACGGCGAGCTGGTCAAGGACCTCACCAACCGCATGTAAGCGTCAACAGAAAGCAAGCTACAATAATCTTATAAATCGAATCCCTCGGGATTCAGACACCGATTCAGGCGTAATGAAATAAAACTCGTACAACACGTCGTTTGCTAAAAGGGCAACACCTGACCGGTGTTGCCCTTATTATTAAACAGACATAAAAGGATTTTCACAGGAAAATCCGCTATTCATGCCTCTGGTTATCCTTCTTGTAGATCTGATAACTGTTCACGAAGTTCTGCCAGACGATGTAGGCCGTGGGGGCAATCGAGGCGATGGGATTCAGGAACGACTGCGCCATCCAGACGGCCAGCACGGTGTTCTTCTGCCCGAGGGACTGTCCTCCGGCGGGAGGATCGCCGTAGCGGCGGCCCAGCACGCGCCCGACCTTGAACTGCACCAGACAGATCACCAGCGCCGCAAAGGCCAGCCACAATTCTGTGGAGACCGAAGCGTTGTGGAGGTCGATGATGAAGCAGGTCGTGCGGCCGATGATCACCAACAGCGACATCAGCCACATGTAGAACGAAATCTGGCCGTGGTCGCCGATCCATTTCGCCAGCTTCGGGAAGACGAAGCGGCAGAACTGCGCCGCGGCGAAGGGCCCGACGAGCAGCGGGGCGATCCGTGCGAGGATCTGCGCGAAGGTGCACTCGCCCGTCCCGGTGAAGGTGAGGATCACGGGAGCGACCAGCGCAATGGCCATGTTGCACACCAGACTGTATGTGGCCATCGTGGCGACGTTGGCACCCAGCATGCCGCCGATGACCACCGCAGCCATCGCCACGGGCGCCAGCACACAGACCATGGCACCCTGCGCCACGACGTCGTTCAGCGGCCGCAGCAACAGGTAGACCGCGATGCAGACCACGATCTGAAACGCCAGCAGCCAGACGTGCAGCATCGAGGGCTTCATCTGTTTGGGGCTGACGCGGCAGAAGGTGACGAAGAGCATCAGGAAGATCAGCGTCGGCGTGATCATCTGATGGCTGGCGGTTTCGAGGGCCGCAATCGGTCGGCACAGCAACGCCCCCGCCACCATGGCCGACGGCATGGCGATGGTCCTTACGTTGCGGTGCAACTCTTCGAGCAGATGCATTTTATGCGAGGAGTTCCTTGACCTTGGCCGAAATCTCCTTGCCGTCGGCACGCCCGGCCAGGCGTTTCGAGGCCACACCCATCACCTTGCCCATCTCCTTCATCGACGTGGCGCCGACCTCGGCGATGATGGACTTCACCTCGGCGGTCAGCTCCTCCGGGGTGAGCTGCTTGGGCAGGAACTCCTGATAGACGGCCACCTGGGCCAGCTCCTCGGCGGCCAGGTCGGGGCGGTTCTGTTCGGTGAAGATCGCCGCAGAGTCGGTGCCCTGCTTGGCGAGTTTCGAGATGATCTTCAACACGTCGGCATCGGGCAGTTCGGCCACTTCGGGACCGGCGGTCTTGGCTTCGATGATGTACTTCTTGGCATTGCGGAGCGCACTCAAACGCACCGTATCCTTGGCCTTCATGGCCTCCATGATTCCCTTCGAAATCTGTTGCTCCAATGACATAACTCTATAATTTTAACGTAAAACGACAAATCATTTCAACCGACCCTTCAACAGGAACGTCAGTACGTCGCGCATCAGCCGGTCGCGCTGCAACCCGTCGCGGATCGTCTCGAACGGAAAGCCCGCCACGAAGGTCCGCCCGGCAGCCCCGCACGCTACGGCGGCCGTACCTCCGTCATCGTCGTAGCGCATCACGGAGAAGGCTTCGTCTCCGGCCGGAAGCAGGGCATCCCGCCGCTCGACGACGTAGCAGTCCGGGCGATAGGCCGTGTTGAAGCGGTACTCGCCGCGCGAGAAGTCCGGATGGGCCGTCACGACACGGATCCGGCCCGTACCCGACTCGCCGCAGGTGTCCAGCCGGCAGCGCAGCACCTCCTCGGCAAAGGCCCGTCCGGAGGGATCCGCCGCGGCGTTTTTCAGAAGGTCCGACAGCACGTAGGCCCCCGAGGCGAACAACGCCCCGCCATCGGAGAGATAACGGCGCAGACGGTTCCGCAACGCCACCGGGAAGGTCTCGAAGGAGGGCTCGACGACCCCGCGGCCGAGCGGCGTGGTGCGCTGCTTGCCCAGAATCAGGTCGACCGCATCATAGCCGTCCAGCGCGACACGCCCCTCCTCCACGGCCCGGGCCGACGCCGAACAGAACGAATAGCCCGCCGCGGCGACCGAACGGCCGTGCAGCGCCGCATAGTCGAACGTATTGCCGCCGATCACATCGGTCTCGTAGCTGCGGTCGCAGGCCCCGAGGGCGATGCTGTCGATGTTGCAGCGCGCCTGTGCCACGTCGAAGACCCGCTGGGGGCCGATGAACGAAATATCCATGCGGTCGGGCACCCCGCCGTCGAGGTCCATGCGGAAGCCCGCCAGCGAGTCGCACCGCACGCTCTCGGGACCGCTCACGCGGTCGAATCCGTTGACCACCAGCACACGGCCCCGCTCGTCGGCCACGCGGCACACCGCGAGCGTCTCGCCCGGAAAACTCTCCCCGCCGTCGTTCACGGCCGTCACGCGGTAGCTGTACATGTGTCCGGGCTCCTGTTCGACGGTCAGTTCGGGCCGGTCGGTCCGGCGGCCGTTGTCGAATCCCCCGTCATCGCGCCGCGTATAGACCACATAGGCCGTCGGAACGGCCGAGGGTTCCAGCGGGTCGGCCGTCGGCTGCCACGAGAGCCGCACCCGGTTGTCCGGGGTGAACTCCGCGGCGAACGACGACACCGGAAGCGGTTGAACCGTTACTTCCGATAATCCGTATTGCGAGCTGATATAGCGCAGGATACCCTTATAGACCGCCCGGCTCACCAGGAACCGGAAGCGCGGATCCTGACCCAGGCGCATGTCGGCGAAATTCTGGTGCGAAAGCAGTTCGAGCAGCATGGTCGGAACCCCCGGAATGCGTGCTTCGTAGTAGGCGCGGTTCCAGATCCCGCGCCGCTGCCACTCCGGCTCGCAGGTGCGGCGGATATCCTCCACGACCTGCGTCTGCACGAGGTCCGTCAGGTCGCGCGAGCGGTAGCGGTCGGCTCCGCCCGCAAATTTGCCGCCGTGCTCCCGCGTGTAGCAGATGCCCAGCGTCCCCACGATCCCGTCGCCGTCGCGCACCCCGGCGTCCGAGTGAAACGCGAGGGCCATGTCGAGCGGGATGTGCAGGCCCGTGGAGTCCGGCAGGCGTTCCGAACCGCCCAGCAGGGCGTTGACCCAATGGGCCCGCGACATGTAGTCGTCCTTGTAGTCGTCCTTATGGTGTTTCGGCGAATAGACCTCCTCGGGAAATCCCGCCCATTGCAGCCAGTAGCGCGCCCCCTCGCAGAAGCGCGGGTAGCCGCTCGTCTCGGCCACATATTCGCGGCCGGGCTGCCGCAGCGAGTCGACCGGCGTGCGGGCCACATTGCCGAAGCCCCCGCCCACCTTCACGGCATCGGCCGAGACCAGTCGCCCGCTCCGCCGCGAGCGGTTCGTCAGCGTCACGATCCGCTGTCGGCCCGGTGCGAAGGCGAAGTGTCCCAGATAGATCCACGTCCCGCCGCCCATCGTCTGGTTGACCGCGAATTCGGTCTCGCCGCCCAGATGGTGCACCGTGTAGCGGGCATCGTCGACGCTCTCCGGCGTCGATTCATAGCTCACATAGACGGCATATTCGCCCCGTTCGGGGATCGTGGCCCGCCATTCGGCCTCGCCCGAGGGGCGGTGCGTCACGCTCCGGATCCGGCGCGTCGTACCCTCCCGGAAGGGGTTTTCACCCGTCAGGTAGACCTGTCGGCGGTGGGAAAAGCCCGCACCGCCCGGTCCCCACGCCCCCTGTTCCGTGTACTCCCGCTCGGCGTCGTTGTCGGCCAGCACCTCGTGGCGCTGCACGTCGCGTTCGCGCGGCAGCAGCACGCACGCCCCGGCGTTTTCGAGCATCGGAACCAGATACGGCAGGACGTAGCTCTGCGTATAGAGGTCCTCGCACGTCTGCCACAGCGCCGAGCGCTGCCATCGCCAGCGGTTCTCCGGCTGGTCGAAATAGCGTCCGTGGCTCTGCCATAGGGCGATATGGCGTCCCGCAAGCCCCGCGGCCGGGGTCGGAACGGCCGTCGAAAGGCACGTCACCAGCGGGCGGTCCGACACGCCGGAGCGGTTGGTGAAGAGGACGAGTTTCCGCTTCTCGACCAGCCGCCGCACCTGCGACGCATCGCGGCACGCCAGCGGAATCAACTCCGAAACCTCGCGGTTGTCGGTATAGAGCTCGACCTGCGCCTTGCGGAACTCCGCCGGAAGCAGCGCCCGCACCGAATCGCGCATCGCCCGCGTATTCGCCTCGCGGAAAGGATAGTACGAAAGTCCGATCGAGGCGTAGATCCGCACCGTGCGGCGCGAAGCCTTCACACCCTGCACCCGGACGGTAATGGGTTCCGGCTTCTGGTAACCGCCCGACACCTCGCGCGAGACGATCCGCGAAAGCGTCCGGGCAATTTCGGTCCGCGTCGCAGGACCGATCTCCGCCGCCGAGGCTCCGCTTAAAGCAAAAATGAATATAAGAAGGTATAACAGTCTATTTTTCATCGCTTTGAGACAACAATAACATGCCGGCTATCGTGAAGGCGGCATTGTAGATCAGAAGTTCGAAACCGATTTGGTAGTCCCACGCCGTCAGGGCCCAATGCTGCAACAGCGCACTCAAAACCGGGGCCGCCACGGCCACCACGGGTATCCAGCGGTCGCGGACCCGCCGGCGTGTCGCCAGACCGAAGGCGAACATCCCGAGGATCGGACCGTAGGTATAGCTCGCCACCTTGTAGACCAGATTGATGACGCTGTCGTCGGCCCAGTATTCGAAGGCCAGAATCACGGCCGCCATCCCCAGCGCCATCCCCACGTGCACGCCCTTGCGCAGGCGCGTCAGCTGCGCTTCGTCCCGGCGTTTCGTCCCTTCGAGGATGTCCACCGTGAAGGAGGTCGTCAGCGCCGTGAGCGCCGATCCCGCCGCCGAATAGGTGCTCGATATAAGCCCCACAACGAACAGAATGCCAACCGCAAGCGGCAGCCCGCCGTCAACCGCCACCAGCGAAAAAACCTGGTCGCTCTTCGCCGGAAGCGAAAGCCCCGTGCGGTCGGCATAGAGGTAGAGCAGCACCCCCAGCACCAGAAAGAGGAAGATCACGAAGATCTGGCTCACGGCCGTCAGCACGATGTTCTTCTGCGAGTCGCGCGGCGTGGCGCAGCTCAAATTCCGCTGCATCATGTCCTGGTCGAGCCCCGTCATGGCCACCAGCAGCACGATCCCCGCCGCGAACATCTTCCAGAAGTAACGGTCCGACGAGGGGTCGTCGAAGAAGAAAACACGCGACATCGGAGAAGCCGCCACCTCACGCGCCGTCTCCCCCGCCGAAAGGCCCAGCGCCTGCATGATGAAGAGGATCGACAACACGAGGCTCCCGACCAGGCACAGCGTTTTGAGCGTATCGGTCCAGATCAGCGACTTCACCCCGCCCCGGCACGTATAGAGCCACACGAAGGCCATCGTGATCACGGCGTTGGCCCAGAACGGAATGCCGTAGTGCGCGAAAACCAGCAGTTGCAGCACCGCGCACACCACGTAGACCCGCAGCGCCGCGCCCAGCATCTTCGAAATGAAGAAAAACCACGCCCCGGTGCGGTGCGAGGAGACGCCGAAACGGTCGTCGAGGTATTCGTAGAGCGAGACAACCCGCAGGCGGTAGAACGTCGGGATCAGGACGTAGGCCACGATGAGCTGTCCCACCGTAAAGCCCGCGACCATCTGCATGTAGGAGAAGGAGTCGGCGGCAACCGACCCCGGGACCGAGATGAACGTCACGCCCGACATCGCCGCGCCGATCATCGCAAAGGCCGCCATGTACCACGGCGTACGGCGGTTCCCGGTGAAGAAGCCCGCATTGTCGGCCCGGCGGCCCGACAACCACGCAACGACGAACAGGACGGCAATATAGCCCAGCACGGTGAGAATGACGGCAACGGGTGTCATGGCGGATGCTTCGGATTTCGTGGCGGCGGGAGGTTTCGTGCGGCTCCGCAGGGAGACGCGGCACGGCATCTCCCGCACGCGGCATACGTCGGCAAAGATACGAAAATCCCCGGAATTGTGTGCACCCCGGAGGTCATTCCCCGCAGAGGAGATCGTCCCGATGATGCAAAACCCGACGGAAAAAGGCACGTATCTTGTCCCGAAGTGTCGTATTCCCGGGATTTTTCCCTATCTTTACCGAAAACAGGAGCGAGGCGACAGAGACCCCAATCGCAGGCCGTCAGGCGTCAGCAGCTCCTGTTCACGAAAAAAACGGAACCATCCCATAACCAAAACTCGGAAAAATATGGCTTTCTTCAAGGAATTCAAGGAATTCGCCATGAAAGGCAATGTCATGGACATGGCCGTCGGCGTAATCATCGGAGGTGCGTTCGGAAAGATCGTCTCCTCGCTCGTGAACGACATCCTCATGCCCCCGATCGGTGCGCTGATCGGGAACACCGACTTCTCGCAGCTCCGCCTCGATATCTCGAAGGTCCGCGACGTAACGTCCGGTGCCATGCACTCCGTCGAAGGGCTCGTCGGAGGATCCGACGCGGCGGCCCACGCTGCACCCGTAGAGCCCATCTACTGGAACTACGGCGCATTCATCCAGCAATGCGTGGATTTCATCATCCTCGCCTTCTGCGTCTTCCTCATGGTCAAGCTCATGAACCGCCTCATGCGGAAAAAGGCCCAGACTCCGCCCGCTCCGCCTGCACCCTCGAAGGAGGAGTTGCTCCTCACCGAGATCCGCGACCTGCTGAAAGAGCAGCGGAAATAGGCCGCACAAAGGTCGGACCGCAAGAACAGGAGCGGCCCCGGCAGTCGGTGCCGGGGCCGCTCTCACGGCAGAGCGGAAGGAAGCGGCAGAGCGGGAAGACGCGGATGGACGGGGAGTAGCGGATGGACGGAAGGAAGCAGATGGACGGGGAGTAGCGGATGGACGGGCGCCGACAAAGAAAACAACGGAGAAAATGTCGGAGCGGGCAGCCGGAACTTCACCCGCGGGACAGAAGAACGGGTATCCGAAAGGGGCGCCGACGCCCGGAGCGGCGCCGACAGAGAATCAACCCTGCGGAGCGTTCTCCCCGGAATCCGGACCGGATTTGTCCCCGGAATTCCGCTTCGTGGCATACTCCTGCAAAATGTAGGTCGTGAAGATCGGGAAAAACATCATCCCCAGCGAAGGCAGCAGCACGCAGACCACCTTGCCGACAGCCGTCACAGGAAAGATCGCGGCACCGACCGTCGTGACGTTCATCCACGCCCACCACAGGGCATTCCCGAAACCGTGGAGCTTCGGATTCACGAAGACTTCGTAGTCGTAGAACACCAGCGCCGAAAGATAGGTGAAGACCACCACGGTAAAGAGATAGGCCGTGAACAGCCACCGCATCCGGCGCCCCCGGGCCATCCATTGCACGATGACGAACATCGCAAGAAAGGCCCGCAACATCGGAACAAGCCCGACGAGAATCCCCCAGTCATGAGTCATGCGGACCCCGGACCAGGCGAGCAAATTCAGATAGGGCACCGAAATCAGCAGATAGAACAGATGCCGGACGAAAAAACGACCCCGCCGCTCCGAAAGCCACAACCGCACGAAAAAATCGCACAGGAATACTACACAGACCAGAAACTGAATCGTCAGGTAGCTCGGCGTAAGAAGCGCATGGTCGCCGGCAAGGATCTCCCACGACAGAGCCACGAGCAGCGTCGCTCCGGCGGCAAGTTTCAGGACGCCCAGCGTATCGACGAGTTTCGGGCGCACGGTTGCAGACAGGATCATCGGATTTTGTTTTCACGCACCGGGCTCAAAATCAATGCCAACAGCTGTCACCGGAAGTTTTTTGCGTGTTTTTTCGTCCGAAGATTTTGCAGGTTCGGATTTTTCTATTACCTTTGCACTCGCTTTCAGCAATGGCGGGATAGCTCAGCTGGTTAGAGCGCATGATTCATAATCATGAGGTCGAGAGTTCAAGTCTCTCTCCCGCTACCAATTAAAAGCCAAGCACTTACAGCAATGTGAGTGCTTTTCTTTTCTCCATATCTTGCTTTTCTTCTCCAAATTTACCACCTTTATAACGCATTGTGGCGGCATTGTGTCGCATTGTCATTACTGCCCCACTTGCAAAAAACTTGCACAAAAATGGCCTCCATCTCCTTAAAACTCGACCGCCGGCGGGCTAACGTTCGCGGACTATACCCGATCCAGTTCCTCCTCTCCTCGAAAGGGAAGGTTACAACCATCGGCACCGGCATCAATATCCTGCCCGAACACTGGAACGGAGAGGTCAACAAGGCCGTCGTCCCGAAGTGCCCGAATGCCCGCGCGATCAATGAAAACATCGAGACGCTCTTCTTCCGATATACGAACACACTCCGGGAACTGGACAACAGCGGAAAGTTGGCCGGGAAAAGCGTCTCCGAAATCAAAGCGCTGTTGACCGCAGTCAAAACGACGTCGAACAAGGAGAGCCTCTCCGACTATTTCCACCGATACGCCGACTCGAGGCGCACCGAGAACAGCCGACTGGCCTGCCTATATACCCTCAAAACGATCGAGGCGTTCGACAAGTCGGACCCATCGTTCGAAGCGATCACCGTCATCTGGTTGAAGGCATTCGATGCCTATCTCGAAAAGCAGGGTACCAGCATCAACACCAGGGCCCTGCATTTTCGGAATCTCCGGGCGGTCTTCAACAGCGCCATCAATGAGGATCTGATCGGGCTCGAACACTACCCTTTCCGGAAATTCAAGATCGCCTCCTCCCGCAAAGACAAGGAGGCGCTCACGGAGGAGCAGTTCCAGCGGCTGCTCGCCTACGAGACACCCTACCCTTTCCGCCGGACGGCCCGGGATCTCTTCCTGCTGTCGTTCTACATGTGCGGCATGAACCTGGTGGACCTGTTCCACCTCGACCGGCTGCGCGACGGCCGGGCCCACTTCGTGCGAACGAAGACATCGGGCAAGAACATCAACCCGGTGTCGATCCTCGTCCAGCCGGAGGCGGCCGAGATCATCGCCCGGTACGCCGGCACGGATCATGTTCTCCGCTTCGCCGAGGAGCCTGCGACCTACCAGACCTTCAACAACCGGATCCAGAAAGCGATTCGCGCAATAGCCCAAGAGTTGAACATCGAGGGGCTGACCTTCTACTGGGCGCGCTACACCTGGGCGACGCTGGCCGACAAAATCGGGATCTCGGAGAAGGAGATCAGCAAGGGGCTGGGGCACGTCGACACCTCGATCGCCGGGAAGTTCTACATCTCCTACGACTGGACGAAGGTCGACCGGGCAAACCGGGCGGTGATCGACTACCTGAACTCTTTTCAATCAAAAGAATAGATTTTTTTCCATTATATTTTGCGGATAATAGAAATTCTTCTATCTTTGCATTGTCAAACAAATACTGCAATGAAATCGAGTGAGCTACAAAAGTTGATTCTCGCAAACGGATGGAGGATCGTGCGACAAAACGGGAGCCACGTGATTTATGAGAAAAACGGAGTCAGGTACCCTGTTCCGTTTCACGGAGGCAAAGAGGTGGGTACCGGACTTGAAAAGAAAATCAAACGGGAGATGGGGCTGAAATAGGCCCCTCCCGAAAAAACCCGAGGGGGGGGGCCGAAACCGGGAGAAAGGAGTATAAGATGAAACAGATTACAGCTATTATCGAAAAGAACAGCGACGGCGGATTCAGCGCCTATTGCACCGACGAGATGTTCTCCGGCATGGGAGATACGGCAGAAGCTGCCAAAGAGGACTTGAAACAATCCATCCGGCATTTTGTCGAATCGAGCCGCGAAGACGGCTACCAATACCCGGAATGGCTCGACGGGGAGTACGAGATCGTATATAAATTCGACACGCAATCGCTTCTTCAATACTACGCCGGGATCATCACCCCGGCCGCTTTGGGGAGGTTGTCAGGAATCAATCCCAAACAACTCTGGAGCTATGCACACGGGAAATCCAAACCCCGGGAGGCCCAAGTGAAACGAATCGAGGAGGCGTTGCACCGTTTGGGATCAGAATTATCCTCTCTCTCTTTGTAGTATTTGTTTGACAGCTCATCTATAAAGAGAGCGCCCCGGCCCCGCGAAGGTCGGGGCTTTTATTTGCGCCACAGCGCCATGCAGGCCTCGACCTGGCCGAAGGCGCTTTTTTGGCGGGAATCGTATCCCGCCGAGGCCGACACGCTGAATCGGCCGAAGGTTCGCTGGGCATAGGCTCCGACCCACACCCCACTGCCGTCCGAGGTCATCCAGGCACCCAGCGCGGGGCCCAGTTCCCAGGCGTAAGGTTCGCGGACGAGCTGCACCCGCTCGATCGTCTTGTTGTAGGTCTCGAAGTAGTCAAGCCGGGGCCCCAGCGGTCCCACAACAGGCCCGGCAACCCGTGCGTAATAGGTCGAGTCGCGGTACTCCAGCGTGCGCTCCGTGACCGTTATCTGCACACTGTCACCCACGACGACCGTCCGGTCCACCGTGTCAGCCGGAGCGAACAGCATCCGAGGCACGTTCACCGTCACCGGACGCTCCGTCACCGCGAACGGCTGCGGACGTTCGTAGAACACCGTCTCAATCCGCACCCGCTCGACGATCTCCGGCCGGGAGACGTATCGCCCCAGCCACCACCCTCCGAGGAAGGTGGCGGCCAGGGCGACGATATACCACAACCTCGTTTTCATATCTTCCCGAAATAGCGCAGGAAAGCGAGGTATTTTCGCGTTTCGATATACCCGACGGCATCTTCTCCATCCCTCGCCTCCTGCTCAAACATCGAGTTCGAATAGGCCATGTCGAACGCCTCCCGCCATCCGTGGGTGCACAGACGGACCGACCACGTGAATGCCGCTTCAAGGAAGTAGAGCACGTAGTACATGACCGGAACCGGAACGAACCACCAGCCGCCCCCGAAGATGATTTGCAGGACCAGCGCGACGAGGAATGACAGCATCGTTACCTCTCCGTACTGCTCGGCATGAATGCTTTCGTGCCGCTTAATCCGAAACGACAGCGGCTCCGAGTACTTGGTGCATATATATCCGAACAGCATGGCCGTGGAGTAACCCGACCAAAGCAGACACTTTGCCAGTCTGTTGTCGTAGTAGATCCGTCTCATGTCAGCTTTGGGTTTGGTGGTAGTCGATGCAGGCCATGATCGCCTCGACGTGCATCGCGGCGATCCGCTCGCGGCCCTCCTCCGAGAGCAGGAACCGGCAGTCGCGTTCGGTGTCCATGAAGAAGTTCTCGGTCAGCACCGCCGGGCACTTCGTGTCGCGCAGGATCGCGAAGTTGCTGTCCCAATCGGGATCCGCAGGGTCGGTGCTACCCTTCCGGATCTTCCACTCCTTGCCGAACGCCGCCTCGGCCTTCTCGTAGAAGATGGCCGAATAGCGATCCGACATCGAATCGCCCAGGTAGGTGTGAGCCTCCCAGCCGGTGCCGCCTCCGGCGTTGGCATGGACCGACACCAGCAGGCAGTTCTCCTTCCCGGCGACGTTGCAGATGTCGTTCACCCGGTTGGCACGGACGTACAGCGGCACATCCCGGAGCTCCGGGACGATGATCTCCGCCACGACGCCCCGGGCGTGCAGCCGATCGAAGACCCGGCGCACGATGTCGCGGGCGAATTCATACTCACGCAGGCACGATCCGTCCGGCCACTCGGGCGAGCACTTGCCGGGCGTCTCCTCGCCGTGTCCGTTGTCCAGGAGGATCTTCAGCATGACGGCTCCTCCTCTTCGGTTTCGCGGTCATACCACGCCCTGGCGGCAATGCCGGCCACGAAGCCGACCCCGGCGGAGATCGTCGAGGCGATGCGGATGCCGTCCGGCAGCAGGTTGAACGCCACGATCAGCGCCACCGCTACGGCCACGCCGATCAAAATCCATTTCACTGTCTTTGTCATAGTCTGATGTTTTATTGGGTTGGTTCTTTGGTTTTCTTCGACGCCTCGGCCCGCACGCGGTCGAGCTGCTGGATGAACTCGATCACCTCCTTCATGTCCTGCGTCTTGGCCAGTCCCGCCACGATGTCCGTCACCTTGGCCGCCGAGGAACGCACGGCCCGGAGGTTCTCGCGCACGCTCCACGCCTCGATGCCGACCGCGATCACGGCGGCAGCTCCCGAAGCATAAGGCATCGAGTAGAGGCCGAACAGCAGCCCCAGCACGTCGATGCACATGAAGAGGGCCGTGACCTTGCCGTAGTCACCGAACTTGGTGAAGGTGCGGCGCAGGCCGTGCGAATCGATCGGCTGATGCAGGGCTTTGGCTTTGCGGATCCCGGCGCGCATGTCGATCATGACGGCCACGAGCATCACCGACCAGATGATGATCTCCAACAGGGCGGCCCGCCGCAGGACGATGGCTTCGAGCCCGAACGTATCGAGGAGGATGTCGAACATATCGCTACACAATCAGGATTGCAACCAGGAACGGGAGCCACACGACGACGCCTCCGCAGAGGGTGGCCACAATATCGCGGAGATCCGCCTTGGCGTCGGCCTTCTCCTTGCCGACGGCCGCCGCAATCACCGCTACGACCGAGGCCGTCAGCGCCAGCCACTGGGGAACGAACCACACCAGCGCCAGCAGAACGACAGCCGCAATGTCCGCCCCCAGCGCCTGGTGCTTGTACTTGTCGGCTGGGATTCGGTTCATCCAGCCGACGATCTTGTCGAGTATCCGTTTCATACCATTCCAAGTTTCTGTTTCACCTTTGCCTTGCACGCCTCGCAGTAGTGGAAATACTGCTCGAACTCCTCCGGCTTGGTATCCCGCTGGCGGAGGATAGCCAGTTCGTCATCGGCCGAGTAGCGTTCGCGGATCAAGGCGACGACCTGATCCTCGTAGGACGATTCCGGCTCCGGGATTGGGTCCGGCTCCGGAGTTGGAGGAACATCTTCGTATTCGTATTCGATCGCTCCGTTTCGGTAGTACATCACCGGCAATTTGCCTTCAATCTGTTCGGGCTCGGGGATAGAGTCAATTTGAATCCATCCCTCTTTTTCGTCATTGAGGTAATAGATCGCTATTACCTTACTATCAGAGTCTATCTTAATCTGTAACATAAAGAGAAACGTCTTCAATTCATTAGTGTCCGGTAAAAAATCGCAAAAGTTCTTTGAAAATATTGAAGTATAGGTAATTACAAGGATGGGACGAGTGCGCCGATTTGAATTTATCTTTGCCAGACTATCGTAGAATGGCACATGAATAAAGGAAAATACGTGTTCTCACAGCTTTTAGATTTCCTTGATAAGGATGTATTTTTAAGAATATCAAACAAATACAATGGAAATCGGTATGTCAAGTCTTTCACCTGCTGGAATCAGCTGGCAGTCATGATGTTCGGGCAGCTGTCCAACCGTGAGAGCCTCAGAGACTTAGTTCTTGCGACACAGGCGCACGCAAACAAGGCTTTTCATCTTGGCTTCGGGAAATACGCCTCTAAAAGCACTCTTGCAGATGCCAACACCAAACGCGATTATCGTATCTTCGAGGAGTTCGCCTACAGAGTTATGGCAGAAGCCCAGAAGTGTCGGGCGGTCGAGATATTCAAGCTCGGAGGAAAGGTGTATGCCTTTGACTCCACTACGATTGACCTGTGTCTAAGCGTCTTTGAGTGGGCTTTGTTCCGGAAGAAGAAAGGAGGAGTCAAGATACATACACTTTATGATATTGAGACCCAGATACCGACGTTCTTCCATATCACGCCCGCCAGGCTGCATGATACAAAAGCGATGGATGCCATTCCATACGAGGAGAACTCGTTCTACATCTTCGACCGCGCATACAATGACTTCGGAAGGCTCTTCACCATAAACAGTGTCGGGGCATACTTCGTGGTCAGGGGCAAGAAGAACAACGACTTCAGGCCGATGAGGTGGAAGCGCAGGCTGCCGTCCGGTGTGCTCTCCGATGCCATAGGATACATGGACGGACAGCTGACAATGAGCAAATATCCGGAGAAGATAAGGCGAATCATCTACCTTGACTCCGAATCGGACAGGAAGTTCATCTTCTTTACCAATGCCCTGGACATCAACTCATTGAAAGTGGCGGAACTGTATCACAACAGATGGCAGATAGAGCTGTTCTTCAAGTGGCTGAAGCAGCATCTGAAGATTAAAAAATTCTGGGGCGAGACCGAGAATGCCGTAAGAATCCAAATTTACACAGCCATAACCACCTATTGTATGATAGCGATTGTGCAGAAAAAGATGAGTATCGAACGGTCAATCTACGAGATGCTCCAACTTGTAAGCATCTCACTTACAGAAACTATCTGCCTAAAAGACCTCTTTGCAAAACCTAACTGCAATATTGTCAATGAACTGGATGGTTCTACCGAACCTACTTTGTTTTAATTGTTAAACTTTTTAATAACTAGTCCGAAATTTTACCGGACACGAGTGTCTTCAATTATTAAATGATTATACATATCTACCATATATACTTGCTTCTCATATAAAGAAGTTTTACGAACAGATAAAACACCTCCATCGCCAATTACAAAATCAATGAACTGCTGTCTATTTACAGAATTAGTAATATCATAAGGATATGTGAAAACAAGTTTACCTTGTGGAGAATATACTATAGTGTATTTATTGGTATTAAAAGCTACATTGCAATCACTACTTGGATAAGGTGAGAACAAACACCCTTTTTGATTATTATCGCCACTTATAGCAATATTGCCTTTAATAATATTTCCATTTTTAAAAATATAATAATGAGTATTATCACCCATTTCGATAGGGAAACTTAAAGGCTCAAAAGAGAAATCAGACAAATTAACTTTATACCCATCTACTGTAAAAGCCGTACCTTCTGTATATCTAATAAATCCATGCTCGTTCTCTATCGTCTGTAACAGCTCGCCATCTTTGCTGTACACATACACATTAGACAACTGGTAACGATGGAAATAATACACCTTTTCATCAATAGCATATACACTCCCATAATATTGAAGACCACTGGGATTTTCAAGGTATTTGCCTTCACCAGTATCTTCATTGTACATATAAACTAATGTAGAAATATTACAGGCTGCAAAAAATACATTATTCCCAATTTTACAGCATAAGTTTCTATCATGGCCAGATTCTGTTCGATTAAAATAATTAGATAAATTAAGATCATAAATTTTCTGAAGAGTAAGGCTTAATTTAACTACGTGACCCTGACATAATACATAATATCCGGAATCATCAAATCTATATACAGCATAGCAATTATATCCTACGAGAGGGTATAAATCTATAATCTGACGCATAGGATAGCCCATTCCTATATTTGCCCGGGCTTGTTTTTGTTGCTCCTCCGTGAGGGTCTGCGGCGAGAAGAGAACCGCATCGCCCACATCGGCACGATTCTCGGAAACGACATACTGCCCCAACGCCTCATTCCACGTCGCCCAATACTTTGCCCCCTCCACCTCGACAATCTTCGGAGGATTGTCGGCCAGCGTCCGAACCCGGGCGGCTTCGTCCTCCGCTTTTCGGGTCGCCTCCTCACTGTTCCGGATCGCCTCGGCGGTGTTCTCCTCACGTTTCGTCTCCGCCGCCTGGCGTCCCGCCTCGGCCGTCTGACGGGCCGACTCATTCGTCACCCGCGTCTGCTCGGCCAGGGTCCGCTGCTGTTCTGCCGCGACGCGCCCCTGCTCGGCCGTAGCTCGGGCCTGTTCCGACGCCTCCCGGCCCTGCTCGGCCTGCTTGCGGAGCCGCTCGGCCTGCTCCATCACGGCCTCTGTCTCCTTGAGCTGCTCGACCATCGCCAGCGCAGCCCCGGCCGCCTGGACAGGCGCCTCGGCATACTCCTCCTCGGTCAACTCCGAATCGGGATTGTACTTCTTGAAAAGCTCATAAGCCGAAGCTCCCGGCACCCCTGCTTCAAAATTGGAAGTGCCCAAATCCAACGACTCGATTTCAAGACCCGGATATTCGGCCGAACCGCTCTCCGCTTCCTCGCAAGACCGAGCGACCAGGCAGAAGGCATCGCACCGGTCGACGACCGTCTGCCCTTCCTTCCCCAGGTTCTCCCACATGGTCACTGTGTATGGGCCGACATAACGCTGGTCCGATCCCTCGAATACGAACTCTGCCACGTTCCCGTCAGCTACGAACGACAGCGTCGTCCGCACCCGGTTTCCGGACGAGATTTCGAGCGTGAGATCACGCCCTGCCAGTGTTTCGGGTTCTCCGCCCGTCAGGATCGACCAACGGATCTTCAATGTCTTGCCTATGCGTTTCTTTTCCATACTATTTAGTCTGCAGCTTGA
Source organism: Alistipes sp. An66 (assembly GCF_002161445.1). Lineage (GTDB taxonomy): Bacteria > Bacteroidota > Bacteroidia > Bacteroidales > Rikenellaceae > Alistipes > Alistipes cottocaccae. The sequence continues at coordinate 137,192 of NZ_NFHT01000004.1, read as the reverse complement.
ACAATCGTGATCGAGCGAGTCAGCAACTCGTCCTCCCGGATTCCTATGACAACCGGATCATACGTTATCTGTTGCCCCGACGTATTGGCCGGCACAACCACCTCTGCTCTATATATATAGCCAGACGGTTCTACCGAAACTACCAAACGTGCGTCTTTTGAAACGACATAAGGAGTCCCTCCGGTGACCACGTCTATCGGTTCCATTCTGCCTGCCGCCGGCGAATTCAACGAGATGTCTCCATCTTCATAATCGAGATAAAGTCCATATTTTTTGATATCTCGAGGTCTTAAGCCCAGCAATTCGGAGCCGTTCATGATATACAGACAATCGCCGCACACCGCCGCATCCACGTCCGTGTCGAACAACAGATCATCCTGCCGCCCGGTCCTCGCGTCATAATAGGTTACGACCCTCTGATTGACGGCATCCATGTATATGAACGCGACAATTGCGCAATTTCCGACGACCCGCTGGCCAAATGACGACAAGACGCGGGGAACAGAGATTCTCTCAATCACTGTCGGAGCATCGAAGAGCTTCCCGGACCTCCGCCGAACCGAATACCGGACCTTGGGGATCGTCATTTCATCAATAGCCACCACCAGCGAGTCCGACACGAATGCCACCAGGAGATCCGACGCTTCGATCTTCTCCGAGGAATGCAACTCATAGTTGTGCCACCAGGTCGAGCCATCGGAACATGTCAGCACGTAGCCGTTCGACATGAGCATCATATTGGTTGCCACTATCGACAGATCAGTCCGGGACAATATTTCCATATCGTCCGACATAAGCACAATGGCCGTCTTCTCATATATATTCTTGACCATAGATACCCACACCCGCCGATCGGCATCGTACAATGCCGTTGTTATATCGAATTCAATCTGGCCTATCTGATCTTCCGGCAACTCCGACGAATCAATACTCGAAAGAATATTTCCGGCATTGTCTACGGCATAGACAATACCATCGGACATTTGAATGACGACAGCCCCAAGTCCCTTTCGCACCTGAACACCTTTCCCATACAATGATATATCACGAATCTCATTCGTGTCAATATCGAGAATAACCACCCGACATATATCATCTCCAACAACAAGGAACAGGGATCGGTATAACGAGCACGACAATCGCACAGATTCAGAGAACGACCGAATCAATTTAAGTTCCGACCCAATGAGCGAGACGCTCCGTCGTAATTCTCGAAGTTGTACGCTGTACACCTGCCGAGACGCATGCAGTTCCAGCGAATTGACATAATATTCTGCCCCTGTAAATCGGTCATCAACAAAAATCGAGTTCATATCTACCGGCCCTCGACATCTCAATTCTCCATCCAATTGCCTTACGACCGTTGACCGCAATTTCACGACCGTCTCTCCAACCACGTGCAACAGATCACCTCGTTCTCGGGCAGACAACCATGATACCACTGCCGATCCGTCGGAATTAAGAATCGGGCAAGTCAGAAAAGCTTCCATATTCGCATAATAGCCGGCATCCCTGATCGGCACATCGACACGACACTCATCGGCCCTGTTCTTCGAAACAGGCATTGTTACAGAAATAGAATCCGACCGTTCATTATCAGTCCCAGCCCCTATTGAAATATCGGATATTGCAAAAAATCCGGTTGGCGTAAAACCGTCCCCATTGTAAGCATATATTCGTAATGAAAGGTCGTATTTCTCCAACCCCGGTGCCTCTGAAATTGAAATCTGAACCTCTTCTCCCGGCAAAGACACCGGATCTATCAGATAAGATTCGTTGCTGATATTCGACGACTCGACGACGACGTTCGGAGAATAATCCGCCTGATCAGCCTCCCAATGCCGGTCTTCATTATCCCATACCAATGTCTCCGACTGCGTCCTGGCTATCACAACGATATTCGCAGACAGCTTATCTACAGGACGCATATTCGCAATTCGAAGAGATACGGATATCTCCGATCCGGATCCGATATGTATCGAATAGGGAAATTTCATCCAAACTGGCTGCTTGTAACCGTAATAAACGAATCGGGACCTCAAATATCCGACGTACATGACATGCGTCGTATCACGATCCACCGTCCACATCTTATCATCGTAAAATATTCGGCTGGAATCACCGCTTCGGCCATTATCAACCGAGACTATCACATTTCGATATGGCGCACACAATTGAAGTTCCGAGGATGCCCGGATATCACATTTCTCCTGCCACATGCGCACAGAGCGAGAGCGCGTTCCTCCTATAACCTGTTGCGGATAAAACAGAGGCGGTCGAAACGATCCGCTCAAAGAATCGATTCCCCTGCAATGAATGACGCCGTAGGCCTGAAAAATCTGGGCCATAAAAGGTTTCAGGATCAATTCAAGGACTTTTTTCCATGAAATATCGGTTTGGATATCGTAAATTCGAGTGCGATCCAGATAGATGTTTTCCATCGACCGCTCCAATCCACCAACTCCGTCAATCGACACCCAGTCAGAGACCGGCAGATCCAAAGACAGCATTTCAAGGCATTCATTCAGGATTGAACGCATGGAAGACATTCCATAATATCTCGACGCGCCGGCATTTAAATACGGCATACTGTCGAGAAGCGCGAATCCATCCGTCGCCGAAAGTGTCACCACATACGGGGGCCGGGCGAATGTCTCCTTGTAGCTGCTGGCCGAGAGAAACCCGCGCCACAGAAAGAGCTGTCGGTCCTCTCCGGATTCATCGGTCCGGTACTCGTAGATCGTGACGCGGAACTTCAACGGATCGACCGAGAAGAGCGACAGATACTCCATGTCGTCGACGCAGAGAATCTTCAACGTCAGCGAACTGCCTTTCACGGCCGTGTACTCCGGATCATCCGAATTTCCCCACTTCAACGTGAAGACATCCGAATAGGGACGTATCCGCAAGGCGGTCGCATCCGTAAGAGCCACAGCGTCGCGCTCCTCGATCTCGATCCGGTAGAGGAGGCGATCGCGCATCTTCGAGCGGTACTCGCAAAGGTATTTCAATCCATAGTCAGCCATCACGCAAGGGCATTCACATAGTTAATCTTCGCCTGCTCCCGGCTGATCGCGAGCACCAGGTCCGAGCCGCTCAACCGGAACGTGCCGCCCACAAACTCGATCGTCTGACGTCCGAGCCCGTACTGGCGGAGTTTCGACAGCGGGGCGATCACCTCGGGGTCGCTTCCGGCGCCGCGGTTATCGCCCACCAGGGCCATCGTCGGGCCGTAGGCCAGACCGCCCTCGGCAAGAGCTACCCCACCCTCGTTTCGCTTGTTGAACGAGTTGATCATGGCCTGCCCGGCCGCGATCGCCGCAATACCGACAGTAATAGCCGCCCACGGATTATTGAAAATAGCCGCAAGCGTTTCTTTAATAGCCAGCATCTCAAACCCGAGATCAATCAACTGCTGTCCCAACGCTTTGAGGAACTGCCCCATCACCTTCACGATGCCGCCAAGCAGGTCATTGAACGTTCCGTCTCCGGAAAAAATATCTCCGAGCCCTTCACCAATGGATGTCGCCACATTGGTGAAGAGGTTACGAATCGCCGGCATGGCATTCAACACCAATCCCTGCGCCTCGGCCACGAAGTTCGACAGGTTCGCAGCGAAATTCTGCCGGGCCTCCGTCCAGTCGCTCTCCGGAGGATTGATCGCATTCGGGTCGAACTTCAACGGGGTGATGCCCTTTCCGAACAGATTTCCCGTGTCGCCCGCAATGGATTCACTGTTTCCGATCGTCTGAAGCCGTTCCAACTCGTCACGCAATTCGGCAATCGAGAGGGCCAGATTGTGGATCTCCGAGGTAGATGCCGCCTTCGTCTTGGCCTCTTCCAGTTTGGAGATTTTGTCCGTCAACTCGCCGATCAATCCGGAGGCCTTGTTCGAATCGGCACTCGTCGTATTAATCGTTTTCAGCCACTCCTCCGCTTGAATCCGGGCCTGTTCCATGGCCTGGTTCGCTTCATCCTGCGCCCGAGCCTCATCTTCCAGCATCTGCTTCTTCTGCTCGATGGCCCTCACCAACAAGGACTCTTCTGCGTACAGGTCTTTCAACTGCGACCGATCGGGGGCGTCTTCGATGGAAAACATATTGAACGCTGCCCCACTTCCCCGAACAACAAGCCGCTTCCGCGTCGTTTCATCTACGATCTTCTGCTGCTTCGCCCGGTTGGCTTCAAGCCGACGTTCAAGACCTTCAAGAGAGTCGGAGTCCGCAAGGCTTTTTATCTGACCCTGCACATCCGAATACGCGAGATAGATGATTGACACCATCGCCGCAATAGCACCGAGAGGGCCGGCAAGCGAGGCCAGTCCGGCCTTGACTGCCGGCAACATCTTGATGATCGACCCCAAGCCGATCGACAGCGGCCCGAGTGAAGCGGCAAGGCCTCCGATGACAACGGTCACGGTCTTGGCCGTCGGAGGCAAGCCCTGCAACCACCCGGCAAAGTCTTTCAGTACGTTGGCCACAGCCTGAACCATCGGCATCAGGACTTTCCCGATCTCCTCCCCGACGTCGCCGATCGAGTTCTTCAACTGTTGCAGCGGGCCGAGACCCGTCTCGGCGGCCGATTCGGCGAATCCCTTGTAGTTTTCGAGGATAAACTTCACCGCCTCGCCGTTCTTCATCTGCTCGACGGTCAGTTCTTTCAGTTTCGGGATGCTCTCGCCCAGCTCGCCGGAGAGACCTCCGTAGGTCTTCGCCAGGTTCTTCACGGCGCTGTCGAGCGTCATGCCCGTCGCCGAGGAGAGCTGCGCCGCCGCCTCGATCGTGTCGTTGATCTGCTGTTCGGTCAGCCCGAGCGACGCCAGGAAGGCCTGCTGTCCGATGATCTCCTCGTCGCCGAACAGCGAGCGCGACTGCAACTCACCGGCCTGCCGGATCAGCCGCTGCTGGATGTCCTCGCGCCCGCGCAGGGCCGTGAGCAGCCGTTGCTCATTCTTGAGCTGGACGTCGGCCGCCTTCACACTGACAGCCGCGGTCGCTGTCAACGGAGCCGTCACGTAGAGCGACCAACTCTTTCCAAAGCTGGTGAGATCCTTTTGCAGGCTTTTCAACTGCTTCCGTACATCGTAGGACATTTTTTCAATCCCCAACGTATCGGCGGCAAGTTTAATCAGCAGCTCCGCTATTTTTTTTGCCATTGCTGCTCCAATTTTTGCACATCGCGCAGCGCCTCCTCACGCATCCGCGCCATTTCCCGTTTTGTGATTTTCCGCTCGCCCGTCGACGACCGCCGCCCGGACGACTTGTCCCACGGAAGAGGCAGCACCTCCTCCATTCCCCGGCCCTTCATGTCGCACATCGACGCCATGATGGCGAAGCTACCCCAGCGCTGGATGTTCATCGCCGTGCGGAAGTCGTACTCCCGCCGCCGCATGAACCCCTGTTCGGCCGCCTCGAACTCCGCAAGGGTCATCCATTCGAAGTCCGCGGGGGCGATGCCCAGCATCCCGACCGCTACGGCATAGAGTCGGGCGTAGGTGATTTCCGGGGCCTCCTCCGCTCGGGCACGGCCTGTTCTGCGGCGACCTCGGGGTTTGCGGGCCGGGCCGCCGTCGGAAAAACCGGACTGCCGTTGCCGAGCGACTGGCGGAACATCGTCAGCAGGACGGGCAGCAGCGCCGGATCCTCGTCGATCAGGTCGACCACATTGTCCGGCGTGTAGTGTTTCGGCTCGCCGCTCTTGCGGGCGCCGTCGGTCATGGCCTCGGCCGTGACGGTCGCGACGATCTCGATCAGCCGTCCGAACGGCATGTCGGGGACGATCGCCTCGCGGGCCAGCGTGTCGAGTTTGAGACCCAGCTGGTCAGCCGTGGACGCCAGCGCGCGGATCCCGAAGTTGACCGGATAGGTCCGGTCGTTGGTTGTGAATTGCTGCAGCATCTTGTTTCGTGTTTAACCGGCGGAGGAGATCCCTCCGCCGGAGTTGTCATATTCGGCCGGTTACTCCACCGGAGCCAGGCCGTAACCCTTGAACGAGGCCTTGTAGGTCGCCTTCTGCGCCACCGTCTCGCTGACCTCGAAGCTGTCGATCACACACTTGCAGGTGTAGGACTTTTCGGTCGTGCCCTCGATGGCCAGTTTGACCACCACGTCCACCGACTGCCCCTGCATCGCCTGGGCAATCATATCGGGCGTGTCGTGGGCATTGGGCGGATCGCCGGCGCTCTCCCGGACGCAGACCAGGCCGTCCACCGATGCCGTGAAGGCCACTTTCGTAAGTTCGTACTCCGGGCCCTTGGTGTCCTTGGTTTCCCACTCCTCGAACTCGGGCGTGATCGTGAATGTGTGCGTCTGCGCATGGTAGACGCTCTTGTCGGCGCACATCATCGTCAGGTTGCGCCCTTTGCCTGTCTTCATTGCCATATCAAAGAATATTGAAGGTTAATTCGTAACTGGAAAGGCGCTCGTCCGCATACATCACGAACTTGCGGCCCTGGTAATAGAAAGCATAGCCTTCGGAGAGTTTCCCGCCGACAGCTTCGACGATGCGGTCAGCCAGCATCCGGGCCTCGCGTTTGGTCTGCGCCACGACGGTCACGACGGTCGTATCCGTATCGCCCGCATTGCCGTCGTAGGTCTCGACGGACTGCGACTCCTCGGAGTAGGCCACGAACGGAGGCTGCACCTCCGCCGGAACGACATCCGGGTAGATCTTCTCCTTCGGCAGGACGGCCGACAGCAGTTGCACAAGAGTCTCGGTCGAGGTCATATCTTTCGGAAATTACGGTTGACAAATCGCTCGATGGCCGACGTCAGATCCGCCCCGAAGTCGTTGACCGAGGCATCGGCCGACTGGTTGAAGGCTTCGCGCAGGAAGGGTCGCGCCTTCATGCCGCGGGTCCTCGCAGCGTAGACCACCCCACCCTCGCGGCCCGGGAATTTGAGCGCCCGCAGCTTCTTGTTGCGGGGGCGGCGGTCCTTCGTGCCGTCGTGCACGAAGCGGGCGTAGAAGGCGTTGACCTTGCCGTTCTTCGTCACGCTGAAGACCGGACCCACGGCCATCGGGATGACCGTCGGGACGCGATCCTTGCGCAACGACACCACGCCGATCGAGCGGCTCAACTGCCCGGTGCGCTTCGGAGCCCGGGCCCGGGCCGTCGCAACCATCGGCTGGGCCGACTTGCGCAGCGCCTGCCGCACGAGCGTGCGCTGCATCTGGTCGGTCAACTGGTCGAAGATCCGGACCGCCTCCGAATAGCCGCTGATCTTAATATCCTGCGTCATAGTCCAGGTCGTTCAACGTGATGAGAATGTGCAGCTTCTTGCGGAATCCCTCCTCGTAGACGCTTTCGATCGGGCGGCGACGCCCGTCGATCTCGACGAGCATCCGCGCATCCACGGCCGGCGAACGTCCGTCGTCGCCCTTCACGTAAGGGATGGTCAGCACGGCCGACCCTTCGTGGACGATGCGCGAGGCGAAGAGGTTCTCGCGGCCGCCGCTCTCGGTCTTTGTGGCCCAGAACGAGCGCCACGGGGTCGGTTCGCCGACGATCTCGCCGCCGGCGTCCTGCGTCGTGGCGGGGCGCAGCAGCGTGATTCTAACCTTTCCGGCCGGCATAGGGCGTCATGCGATAAGGGTTCAACAAGCGTTCGACGGTCACGGGGAGCGCCGAGACCGAGCGTCCGATCACGGCATCGCCGTCCGCCTCGCAGAGCGTCCCGGCGCGGAGCGCCACCGCCGCCTCGATGTTCCCGGGGAGGATGATCCCCCCGACGTCTTCCGGTTCGCGGGTGAGCGTATCGCGGTAGTCGCTGTATCCGCAGACCGCCTCGACCCGCACCCGGGCCCGCTGGCGCCGGGTGGAGAGGGTCGGGAGCGAGAAGATCTCGATGGCGGTGGACTGCTCCGAGGCGAGGAGCTCGTAGGACGACGGATCGAGCGTCTGCTCGCGGTCGTCGGCGTCGAAGTACTTCACCGACCGGATACTCAACACGGGGGCCGTCGGCAGGTCGAGCAGCGGTTCGAAGCGGTCGAAGGCGAACGTCACGACGCTGCGCACCAGGATCCGGTTCGTGTACTGCTCGGCAATGTCGAAGGCCGCGTAGACGTTCCGCACGGCATTCTCGTAGAGATCGCCGTCTTCGGGGACGAGCCGCATCTGCCCGCCGACAATCCGCTCGATAACCTGCCGCGGATAGACCTTTTCCGTTCGGTTGAGTATCATGGCCGCAGAGGTTTAGGCACCGGCACCCATTTCGAGGTACTTCACCGGATGCGTTCCGGCGTCGACCAGGTTGCCGTCGGCGCGGACGTGGCCCATGAAGCCCACTTCGAGTTTGTCGGCATACTTCTCCTTGAAGATCGTCATGCGGATGCCCTGCACCATGCGGAGATGGTAGTACTTGAAGTCGCCGAACGCAATCGGCTTGGCGCTCGCAGCGATGTCGGGCATCGACTCGTTGATGATGACCCGGCGGCCGAGGATCCGCGAGATGACACCGGTCTGCGCGTCGGTGATGAAGATCGGGCGGCCGTTCTTGTCGACGATCTTCAGAATGGCGGCCAGCGTTGCCGAGTTCATCATGAACGCACCGCGCTCGGGGTTGCCGTAGGCATTGTCGACCGAAGCCTGGAGCGATACCAGATCGTCGTAGGTGACAGCCGTGTCCGATGCGGCAGTTGCGCCCTTGGTGGCAGCCGTGAGCAGCGCATTGATGTCGTTGGTTCCGGTACCGGTTCGGGTCGCCAGTTCCTGCAGACCGCGGCGCACGCACTCGGAGACCGCCTCGACGATCGTCGCCTCGACATCGACGTTCGTACCTTCGAGCAGCGCAATGTGGATCGGGAAGATCGGCGTCACGTAGTCGTAGGCGCTGATCGTCACGCCCTTGAACTGCACCTTGTCAGTCGTGTTCGCATCGCCCTCGTTCAACTTCTTCAACGCCTTGTCGGTGGTGTTGAGCGTGGACTTCGTGTAGGGGATCGCGTTCTGGGTAATCACCAGATCGACCGCCTCGAGGAAGGTGCCGGTCGACTTGAGGGCGTGCACGACCTGATCCGCCACGAGTTTCGGAATGATGATCTGATTCTCCGACGTGCCGGTGAACAGTTCGGCACGCAGTTCGGGCTTGACATCGCCCTTGGTGGCAGCACCGCGCACATAATCGATGAAGGCCGAGCGCAGCTCCTCCTGGTGCTGGGCGGCACGCTCTGCGGCCGTCTTGCCCGAATCGCCGCCGACACGGCGTGCCGAAGCTGCCGCGCGCGCCTCGTCCTCCTCGAGCAGCGCAATACGCTCGTCGAGGGCTTCGTACTCTCTTTTCAGGCCATCATACTGGGCCCGCTCCTCGGGGGTGAAGCCCTTGGCCTCACGCTCCTCGGCCACATCCAGCATCTGCGACATCCTGGCCGCCAGCGCTGCACGCTCTTCCTTGAGTTCTTTGATTGTCTTCTTCATGATGTGTATGGTGGTTAATGGTTTGCGATTTTCGCACACAGCGCAACGCGCTCACGAACGAGTTCCATGGCCTCTTCGGAGGCTTGCGCCGCCGCCCGACGCAGCTCCTCGACAGCCGTCCGTTCGTCAGCTGCCGCACGTTCGGCCACGGCCGAGGTGGTCGGATAGGCGCCATTGACGACGATCGACAGATCGTACAGTTTCGAGATCTTCGTCACCACGCGCTGGTCGTACGCCAGCCCGTTCGCCTCGCTGCGCCACGTCCAGACGTCCTCTTCGACCTTAAACTTGAAACTGCACTCGGAGATGTCGCCCCGGCGGACGAGTTCCAGCAGGTCGTTGCCGCGGGTCGTATTCGGAGCATCGAATGCGAAGTAGAGACCGTCGCTCTCGATGCGGATTTCAAGAGTCCCCTCGCCGTTGCGCGAGCGGGCCAGCACATCGGCACAGCCCGTGCCGTGGTCCGTGCACATGATGACGTCCGACATGTCGCACCCGTCGAAGGCGTGGGGGTCGATCTTCTCGATCCATTCGCCCCATATCGGGTTGCTCCACTCATTGAACGGCACGGCGCGGCCCTCGATCCGTCGGGAGGGCTGGCCGTCGGCGCGCTGCTCGACGTGCAGGTCGACGATCCGCATCGTGCGCATCACCGGCCGGTTGATTGCCTTGTCTTTATTTTTGTCCATTGTTCGATGAATTGTTCGATGAATCGACCTCCTGCATGTTCAGCGGACGGAAGAAGGTATCGCCGCCTTCGTAGGCATCGAGATCCTCCGCTGCGCGGATCTCGTTCGGCGACATTGCCCCGATGTTGTACATCTGGCGGTAGTAGTTCGTGCGCGATGCCGTGTCGGCCCGCAGCAGCCCCCGGGCGTCGATGTCGACGTAGAGCCGTCCCTTCTCCGATTCGAGGAACAGTTTGTCGTTCAGCTCCTCCTCGACCTTGGTGATCCACGGCGAGAGGGTCACGTTGTAGAACTCGAGGTTCTGCTGCTCGTTGTTCGAGTAGGTCGAGTGGCTCAAGTCGCCGACCATGTGGGGCGGTACGCCGAAGATGGTCGCAATCTCGTCGATCGACTGCAAACGGGTGGCGATGAACTGCGCATCCTCGGGCGGGATCGTGATCGACGAGTAGTCGAGGCCGCCTTCGAGCAACAGCGGTTTCCCGGCATTCCGGGCCCCGAAATAGTTGTCGGATAGTTGCTTGTAGAGCCGCTTCCACGCCTCCTCGCTCAACTCCGTCGGATTCTTGAAGACGCCGGTCGTGCGGCATCCGTTGCGATAGAACGAGCGGGCGAACTCCACGGAGTTGTTCGCCAGTTCGAGCAGACGGGCGTGGTGGCGGATCGGCGAGAGTCCCAGCAGGCCGTTGACCGAAAGCCCCTTGATGTGCACGACGTCGCGGCTCGGGATCCGGGCCGAGTTGCCGAGGATCGAGTAGAAGATGTCGTCGTCACCCTCCCACAGCGAGACATTCTCCGGCAGGACGAAGTCCAGGCGCGTCGGGTACTCATGGCGGTCGCGCGCGGTGATGAAGGCGAAGGCATTGCCCCGCAGCAGGGCCGAGACCATCAGCGCCTCGCGCAGCGAGACGCCGTTCATCTTCGGGCTCGGCTTGGTCAGCAGCCGCGTCACCGGGTGGTCGGTCCGCAGGATCCGGCGGCGGTCGTCGACACGCTCCTTGACATGGACCGGGAGGGTCGAGAAGCAGTCCGAGATCAGCCTCACGCACGACCAGACGGTCGAGATCTTCAGGGCGAGATCGTCGTCGACGTCCTCCATCTTCCCCATCGTATTGGTGAGGCCGCCCCGGCTGACAATCACCGGAAGACCCGCCCAGGAGGCGGCGCGTGCCACTATGTTGCGCAGGAATCCCATCGTTTGCGATTTTCTGTAACAAAATTCTGCAATGTGCCGCGGAAAAAAGGTTAACGGCGTTAACTTTCGAGGGTTAACGCCGTTAACTTTTTGCAGAATCGCCCCTGCACGCTATTTTGAGCGGGGTCGCCGACGGCGGCAGAATTGGCTGTACGCCGTTTTGAAACTTTGGAAATTAGCAAATCTCCGTTTCCCGACCACCTCGGCATACTGCCGTTCGGTAGCCTCGTAGGCCTGTTCGTTGGTTTCGTAGTAGGCCAGCATCTTCACGTAGCGCTCGTAGAAGCCCTGTGATCCGGAGATGAAGCGCCGGGTGGGCTCGTCCAGTTGGTAATTCGTCGTTGTCTGATCCATGATATCGTTCGTTAAAAGGTTCGCAATCCCCGTTCTTCGTAGATCGACCGGGCCGGCGGCGTGCGCTGGGCGCTCATCCATTCGCCGATGGCCTCGATCGCCGCCACCACGCCGTCGATCTTCTCCGGGCTGCGGTTCTTCACCGGTTTGAGGTTGTCGTTTGCGTCGCGGTAGACCACCACGTTCGAGACCATCCACCGCAGGACCGGATGGCCGTAATGTTCCAAATCCCCCGACCGGACGAGCCGCTCGAACTCTTTGGTCGGCGGCGAGATGTTCGAGATCGACTGCTGGAATCCGTCCATCGGCAGGCCGTCATTCAGCAGGTCGATGACCAGCTGCGAGGAGTTCCACCGGTCGTAGCCGATCTTGCGGATGTCGTACTGCCCGGCCAGCCGGGCGATGTCGCGGCGGATCACGGCGTAGTCGGTGACGTTGCCCGGCGTGACGCGCAGCAGCCCCTGCCGCACCCAGACGTCGATGTTCGCATTCTCGCGCTGCATCTCGCGCCGCGTGCGATACTTCTCCTCGGGGATCCAGAAGAAGGGAAGCAGCTGCGTGCGGTCGTTCTCATGGAAGGCCAGCACCAGCGACGAGAAGTCGTTCACCGACCCGAGGTCGAGACCCGCGTAGCACTCGCACCCCACCAGCGACTCGACGGGCGTCTCCGAGCGGCAGGCGCACCAGACGTCGTCGCCGATCCAGATGTCCGAGGCCTGCACCCAAAGGTTGAAGTTCTTCGTCAGGATGGCGCTCTCCTGCTCGGGCTTCGTCCTCATCGTGTGGTACTGCTCTTCGAGGAACTCGGGCTTGACCGAGGCCCCGAAGCAAGGGTTCGACTTCACCCACGTCGCGGGATCCGAGAGTTCCTCGCGCGAGTCCTGGGTGTAGATCATCGCCAGCAGCGCATCGTCCTCGAAGATCCCCTCGAGCATCTTGATCGCGCTCGACCGGTAGGTGAAGCATGGCCCCGCGAGGTTGAAACCGGCGGTCGTGATGATGCACAGCAGCGGCTGCCGGCGGGCGCCCATCGACGACTTCATGACGGCGTAGACCTCGTCGGTCTTGTGGGCGTGGAACTCGTCGACGATCGTGCAGGAGGCGTTCTTTCCGTCGAGCGTGTTGGCATCCGATGACAGCGGCTTGAAGACCGAACCGGTCGCCTCGTAGGAGATCGACCCGCCGGCCGAGCGGAAGACCTTCGCCCGCCGCGAGAGCGAACAGCGGCGGACCATCTCCTGCGCCGCCCCGAAGCACTCGCGGGCCTGGTCGCGCGTCGTGGCGCAGGAGTAGACCTCGGCCCCCGACTCGCCGTCGGCAAAGAGCATGTAGCAGCCGATGCCCGCCAGCAGGGTCGTCTTGCCGTTCTTGCGGGCCACTTCGAGGTAAGCCTCCCGGAAGCGTCGCGTGCCCGTCGCCGCGCGGCGGAACCCGAAGAGGTTCCACAGGAAGAACTGCTGCCAGGGCTCCAGCTCGATCGGACGGCCGGCCCACTCGCCCTTGATGTGCGGCAGGTGGCGGATGAAGTCGATCGGCCGGGCTGCGGCCCGTTCGTCAAAGTACCAGCCCCGCTCGACGGCCTCGGCCCGGTCACGGAAGTAACGCTCGACAGCCATACGGACATAGCGGCTCACCGGGATGCGCCCATCGCGCACATCCACGGCATACTGCTCGGCCGGATGCAACTGCTTCTTCATGACTGGCCCATGAACTGGTCAAACGGATCGGTGACTTTGGCCGCATCGGCGCGCTCCCTGGCATCGGCCGACTCGACCTGGCGGCGCGACACGGGCGAGAGTCCGAACTGCGCCCCGACCTTGTTCACCACGTCGAGCGAATCCTTGAAGAGCCGCGCTGCAGGGTGCATCGAGACCGACACACCGTTCTGGGTCTTCGTCTCGATGAAGTAGCCCGGCCCGGAGGCGATATCGGCGTAGGCGGTCTTCAGGTTGGCATAGGCTGCCGCGTAGGCCGCCAGCAGCGGGATGTCGAGTTTGGTGAGCACCTTCCAGGAGATCAGCATCCGGGCCGTGCGGTCGAAGATCTTCCGCGCGTCGTCGGCCAGCCAGGAGGGCGCCGTGGCTTTGGTGACGGGTTTGCAGACGCCCCGCGCCGGGGTCTCCGTCTCCGTTTTCGAGGTCCGGCACTTCCGAAGCGTGCCGCGCATCGCCTTGACCTCATCAGGCAGTGGTTTTCTTCCCATCGTGTGTTACTCAAATTATTTTCAGATTTTGGATGTGTGTCTTCGTGACTTGGGTGGCGGTTGGTTAGCGTCAACCCTCCCGTGATTTCGACCCCCTATCCCCCGCAGGTGGTCCGATCGCCTCCAGATCGTAATCCGGACGGGATTCCGACCCGTCGACATCTCCGAATCCGCCGGTCGCTGTTCCGCTCACGGTCAGCCACTTCGCGCGTTAACCCCGCGCTGTCTGAATGCCCGTAAAACCGTAAGAAGGGCCCGAATTTCGTATCATATAAGTCCCGGAAGTAATTATATATACACACCTCATCCGCTCGGCCTGCGGGACGATTCGATGGCCTTTTCGACCAGCTTTGCCGGCGTGTTGCGGATCAGCATCCGGGCGTGTACCTCCTCGGCGTAGATGCGCGTGGTGTTCGTGGTCGTGTGTCCGAGCATATCGCGCACGGTCTCGAGATCGACTCCCGACTCGACCATCAGGCAGGCGCACGTATGACGCAGCGAGTGAGCCGTGATGTTCGGCCGGCGGATCCCGATCGCGGCCAGCCGCTGGTGGACGATCTGGCTGATCGACGTCCGCCTCAACCGGTGGCTGTTCTTCGGATAGGCACTCGCAAAGAGCGCTTCGCCCGGCCGGATGTCGCGGATGGAGATGAAGTCCTCGAGCAGTTCGACGATCATGTCGGGCAGGGCCAGCGCCTCCACCTTCTCGTGGCGGCCCTTGCGCTGGATGTAGAGGACCGGCACGCCCTCCTCCGTGCGGTCGAAGTCGTCGACATTCACCCGCTCGACCTCGCACGTGCGCAGCGCCAGCAGCAACATCATCGCCAGCATCAGCCGGTCGCGCTTGCCCTTGAAGGTGGACGTATCCACCGAATCGAGCAGCCGCGCCGCCTCCTCGGAGGTGAGGCGTCCCTTGCGGTGGCCCCGGTAGCGGACCGACGAGCGGATCCCGGCGCCGATGTCGGAGTAGTAACCCCGCGCCGCGCAGTACTTGTAGAACATCCGCACGGCCGTGACGTAACCGTCGACCGTGAGGGCTGACCTCCCCTGCTGCTCGAGCGCCTGCTTCCAGGCGAGGATGTGGCGTCGGGCTGGGCATCGCGGATCGACACGCTGCGCCGCGAGCCAGCGGAACCAGAGCTGAACCTTCGTCCGGTAGCTGGTCCGCGTGATCTCCATGACATCGAGGTTCTGCATCCACTCGTCGATCACTTCGAGGATCGTGGCGCTGGTGTTCATCGGCGGGCGGTTCGTTTGTGAGCCTCGCGGCCCGACTTCCGGTTATGGCAGGCGTCGCACAGACTCTGCAGGTTGCGCAGGTCGAGGGCAGCACCGCCTTCATTGATCGGAACGATGTGGTCGACGACCGTGGCCTCCGTGACGAGTCCCCGGCGCCGACATTCCTCGCAGAGCGGGTCGGCATTCAGTTTGATCTGGCGCAGGCGGCGCCAGCGCGAGGACTGATAGAAGGCCGAGTTCGCATGAAGGCGGCGGCCCTGGGTTTCGCGCGGCGGCAGATAGGCCCGCCGGGATGGTTTCGGAATGGTTGGCATAGGCTATTTGTTTTTGAGCATTTCCGGATTGTCATGAATGTTGCCGACAATCTCAAAATCGACGTCTTCCAGATCACACGGACACCCCTCACTGATGTCCCACACATTGGAATCCTTGCGTTGGCGGAAAAATGCTCCAAAAGCAAGGTTCACCTCGTCCCAGTCAAACTCGGCAACGTAGTTCCACTGGCCATCCTCGTTAACAAACGGATAATCATCGACCGATATCAAGTCCCCCTCGAAGATCCGCGTCCCGTTCTTGTCCTTCACGCCCGTGAACTGGCCGACCGTCTCCGGATCGACTTCGTACTGATTGAATCCTTTCGGCGCAGGATCCGGGAATATAAACGAATGGCCGCCCATACGCAACAGATCGCCCTCGATCCACTTTCCTGTCTTGATCTCTTTTCCTCGAAACAATATCTCCCGTTTCATCTCAATGCTGTTTTAATGGTTCAACTTCGTCCAGGTCGATGACAAGAGCCCCGGAGAAGGGTTCGCCGTTGTCCCAGATCGTAAACCAGACACGCGGCAGATTCGACGTAATATCCCAGGCCCACGACGTGCCATCCTTACGGCACCACTCGACACGAATCAGCCGGGGATTGTCTTCGTTGTCGTACTCGTCCGAGATACGCATGACCGCATTCGCCCCGGCCCGTTGGATTGCATCGGAGTCGTCATCCGAGAACTGCTCTCCTTCGAGGATCAGAGCAAAGTCGCCTCCGCCCGCCGCATCCTCCTCGCCATGGATCGCGCCACGCATTTCGAGCGTGTCATCTGATTGGCAGAATAGCACCAGCAGGTTATTCTCCGCCGCAATCCGCTCCTGCTCCAGGGTCATCACCTCCACGGATTCGTTTCCATCGAGCAACACTGCCAGTTGCCCCTTCGTCATTGTTTTCATATCCGTTTTCCCAGTTTGATAATGAATGTTTCATGATTCGGTGCGCCCCACTCCGGACGCCCCTGTCCCATCGTGATCCTCCGGCATTCGAACATCATCCGGCGCCGGGTGTAGCCATACGAGAAACACACGGCATCGAAGTGTTTGAATATCGGCCCCACGGAGCAACCGCCGCACAACCTGCCGTCAAATCCTCGCACGTCACACCATCCGAAGGCTCCGTAGCACTCGATCAACCGCCGTCTCCAGTACGGGGACTCCTCCCGGTACTCTTCGGGCTTTTCGCCCCGCTCGATCATTTCATACCACTCCTTTTTGAGCGGCATGTAAAGTATTTTCATATTCCTCGATTTTTCGTTTCATTCGTTCCTCGGCGGCCTCAACTCCGGAGACCTTCCGAGCCAACTTCTCCCGGAACCTGGCGAGTTCTTCGTCAGTATTCTCGTCGAAGAAGAGATTGTTTGCCCGATTCAATGCCACATATTCCTCCATCTTTCGCCGGGCTTTGGTGACTTGAGCCTTGGCGGCGATCAGTCTCCGGAGGTCGTCGGTAAGCCGGACATCATTGCCCAACCTCCGATCGTAGTACGAACAGAACCGACTCACATTCGCCCGGGGGAATCGGCAAACCAACGCCGCCTCCCGCCACCTGATAACCCACCGCCGACGTTCGTAGACCTCGCGCGGGAGATCGTAGGAGAAGATCCGCTCGCTGGATCCGTCGCCTGCATCCTTCGTGAACTCAATGAACACCCAGTGCTGAACGCCCAGTTCCGCCTCGGCGCGGGCATAGTCGCGGGCCAGTTCATACAGGTCAGCGCAGTTTTCCTGTTTGCTCTTTGCCATGGCTTCGGTTTTTATGATGCAACAACACTTCCGATCAGAACAGCGCCAGCTGAACAAAGGTGAACCGGCGAATCTCGTCGTCGATCAGCCGGGTAACTCCTGTCAACGAGTGGCGGATCGTCGCATAGCTGCCACCCTCCGGCAGTCGGTCCCGGTAGCGATCCAGCAGACGGATCTCCTCCTCGGCCACCTCGCGGATCTCGCGAAGAGCGCCGCGGATGGCTTCGTTCTCCGACGGATAGCCCGCCTGCGCACAATCGACAAACCCGCACGGGTGGCTACGCCCCCGCGAAGTATCGAGCCGGACGGAGTAACCGGATTCCCATCGTCCGTTGTCGGACCGGGCCGTGTGGACCTCAAACCTTCCGTGGCGCGACTCGACGGCCACGGGACGGTTCGGATTCAGGCAGACATCGAAGAGGTTGAACCCGAATCCGTACGGACTTGAGTGCACAATCTCGCCGCCGGCATCCGGATGCGCCTTCAGATAGGCGCCCCACTCCTCAAAGGTGAACTCTCGCCCCAGGCAGCGACTCGTGTGGTGAATCTGCCGGCCCATCTTACTCGAGCCCGTTCGGGCGATGCGCGTAGTAGACCTCTGAGAACTCCCGCTCGATGAAGCCGTAGCAGGGAATCGTCACCCCGGAGATAACCGTCAGATCGAAATCGAGGGCGGCGGCCTTCTGGGCGTCGTCCAGATCCGGGTTGTTGCGGACATCATGAACGATCCAGTCGTGGATAGCCGTCGCCGCCGTATCCACATCCTTCGTCAGCAGGACGAACGTGTCGTTGCGGGTCGTGCCCGTGTCGCGATAGCGAAGGGCCACCTCGACCTTGTAGAACTCCGGAGCCTCGCCGTCCTGCTCCTCAGCCGACTCGTTCGGATCGACCTCTTTCTGCGGCTCCTTGATGAAGACGCAGTGGTCGAACATCTTCAGGCCGACAATGTGAAACGGTCCCGAGCAGTTCAGCTCGATCCAGTCTTTGGCCACGTCGAGGGCCATCCGTGCCGAATCGGCATAGAGCAGCAACTTGCGGCGCTTCTTGCCGATGAGGGCCGTCACGCTCCACGGGATCAGCCCATAGGCCGCACGCTCTTCGCCCAGCCGCAGCTGGTTCGTCACCTCGACACACGTGATATCGCCGGCCTGCAGGTGGAACTGGATGCGGGTCAGCAGGTCGTCGTCGATCTTCGTACCGGCGGCCGCGATCAGCTCGCTCCGGTCGACGGAGATAACCTCGCCGGTTTCGTCGTCGAAGAGTTCCTGCGACCACTTCCGCTTGAGCGGCGCAGCCACGTAGAGCCCGAGCATATCCTCCGGCAAATAGGCCAGTCCCCGAAGTTCGCTGTAACGGGTCTGTACCTCCTGATCCAGGGGTTCTGGTGTTGCGTTTGCATTCATGTTTTTCGATGTTTGGTTTGGTTTGCGGATCGCCGGGAGTCGAACCCTGGCAACGGCTGCAACAGGCCGTTGGCATCCTCCGCCGGCGCGGAGGCCCTGCCGATCCATTTGTCAATTCACCATCTGATTCAGCGCGCGGATCCGCCAGCGGACCCCCTGCGGCGTCTGGACCGTCTCGAAATCCTCCGCCCGGTAGAGGCCGCCGTTCGTCGGGAGCATCTGCACCATTTGCAGGTAGGTG
This sequence comes from Alistipes sp. An66, assembly GCF_002161445.1. Classification (GTDB taxonomy): domain Bacteria; phylum Bacteroidota; class Bacteroidia; order Bacteroidales; family Rikenellaceae; genus Alistipes; species Alistipes cottocaccae. The sequence goes on along the minus strand of NZ_NFHT01000004.1, from coordinate 118,389 downwards.
TACAACCGGCCGCATTCGGCCTCGGCCTGACGGCGTGTCTGCAGTTCGTGATCCCGGGCGGCATAGGAGGTGAACGTGCAGAAGGCGCTGCGGTTCTTCCAGGCTCCCTTGTTGTCCATTGCCGCCACGATGCGCCGGATGTCCTCGACGTCGTACTTGCGGAACATCCACAGCAGCTGCTGCCGCGTGAAGGGCTCTGCCATCGTGGCGATCTTCGGGAAGCGCTCGCCGATCCACGCCTGCAACGCATCGGCCGCCTCGACCAGCTCCGCCGGAGCCTCGTCCGGTTTTCCCCCTACAACCCCCTTTTCAGAACCTACCGTGTGTGTGTATTCTTCTCTTCTTACTTTCTTACATTCTTCAGTTGTGGTCGCTGGCTGGTCGACGCCTGGTCGGCAGTTGGTCGCATCCTGGTCGTCCGTTGGTCCGACGGCTGGTCGCTCGACCGTTTCGGGCGACTGATATTTTTCGTAATTACAGATCGTTACGATCGTATAGGAGCTGGTCGCACGGCTGGTCAGAAAATCCGATTTTTCAAGTTTTGAAATCGCCGTCCGCACCTCCCGCTCGGAAAGTCCCGTTTCGCGGGCCAAAATCGACCGGCTCGTGACGAGCTGGCCCCGCTCGACGGTGATCCCCCGCCAGCGCTTCGTCTGGAAGTTCGCCATCAGCAGCAGGTGCAGCGCCATCCGCACGCAGTTCGTGTCGGAGTACCACTCCCAGTCCAGCAGGCCGCGGTGTATCTTGATCCACCCTTCCATGGCTATCTTACGACAAAGCAGGTGAAACCTTTCTGATGCCACATCCGGGCCACGGTCTTGTCATCCTCGACAACGAACAGCACCCGACGACGCTCCTCCTCGGTCGTCTCCCGGAAGAACTGGTCGAGCTTCTGGATGTGCTCGGGCCTCTCGTCGCTGTTCTCGCGCATGATGAGCGTATAGTCCCGAGGCTGCATCCCCAGATTCCGCAAGAGCCACTTCTGCGTCTTGTCGCGCACGCTCTCCCGCCGCGACGTGCAGAAGAACACCTCCATCCGTCGGGCATTGAACTGCACGAACGAACAGACGTCTCGTTTGGGCAGATCGTCGAAATTGTCCCGATAAAAGGCCTCCCAGTCTACCGGGAACTGTTCGAGCAACCGACGGCGCCGCAATCCCACTTCGGAGATTGTCCCGTCGATGTCGACGACCATGATTCGTTTCTCCTCTTCGCGTTTCATATTCCAGTCAATTAGCAATTACCATTCAGGGCGCACGAACCGGAAAGGGTTCGGCATACAATCGAGCCCGCGACGCTGTTCTTCGAGACGGGTCCGTTTCTCGACAAAACCCCGACGTTCGGCATATAGCTTCATCAGCTCGGGATCCTGCTTGATCCGTGCAAGTTTGAAGACCACGGCATTCCGCGTCCGACCGAGAGCCGTCGCGATCTCATCGCGCGTTTTACCGTTCGCAACCATTTCGAACAGGCGGAGCGTCTCATCGTCACTCCATCGGCTATGATATACTTCGGATGCGATCATGGCTGCAACGACGCTTTCAGCTGCTGCGGGGCATAGAAGCGATCCAGGAATTTCGTCACCTCCCGCGGATCATAGAGGAAGGTCCCGTCGCCCATGACGAGGTATTTGAGTCCGGATCGCCGCCACAAGGCGTGCGTCTTCTCGCTGGTGACGCCTGTCGCCCGCCCGAGTTCCTCGCTACCTTTGAGGTAGAGAACCGGGACCTCTCGATTCAATTTGACTTTCATATCGCTCTATTCTATGGTGTATTCAATCGTTTCGCGGCGGCCCCGGCGGGCGCGTCGCGCCGTTCGTTCAAACTCCCCGCCGCTGAACACATAGGTGCAGAACAGCCCCAGCAGACAGGCGGCACCGATGCGGCGCCCGATCTCGGCCCGATAATACCAGACAACCAATGCCTGAATCGTCCGATTGCCGTCCAGATCACCCTGCAACTTGTCGTACATGACCGACAGCGTATTGGCCACGGCCTGGTAGGTCACGTGCAGCGCTTCGGCAATGCGGGAGATATTCCCGCCGCGGGTCTCGATCACCGCCTGCATCACTCGGGTCTCGGCCGGCGAGAGGCTGTCTGCATCGCGTTTCATAGGCCCCAGGGTTGCGTTACCTGGTGACGGCGGAAGATCGTCTCGATGCCGCTCCGCTCGATCGGCGAATGCGGCGTGATCCCCCACTGCCGGTAGTAATAGGCCGAACGGCTCAAATTGCCGAGGACTTCACGGATCTCCATGCGCACCTCGGCAGCTTCGCGACGGTCGCGTGCAGCCACCTCGCGAATCCCCTTGGTGAAGGAGTTGTCGGGATTTCTCTTGTCAAAATCCATCTTCGTTTTTTGCTTTTGTCCAAAAAATTGTAAATCTTTACATTTTAAATTGTCCAATTCGCCGTACTTTTGTTGTACGATTGATTGGACAATGCAAATATAGAATAAAACTCTACAAAAATCAAAATTATATAGATATTTTTTCAATATATTTTATATGCGTATTATTGACAGATTCGACAAATACATGACTACCAAAGACTTGAATGACAATCAAGTCACGGTATCCTGCGGTCTATCTGTTGGACTATTGGGCAAAGCACGACGAGGAGACAGCGATCTCGGCAAAAAGGCCATTGATAAAATATTGAGTTTTTATCAAGACCTGAACCGAGTCTGGCTTCTAACAGGCGAAGGCGAGATGCTGAAAGAATCGACAGACGCAACAGTTCCGCACAACCGGATCCGCTACTGGGTCGATGTGGACGCAACGGCCGGAGGCATCACGCTGTTCGACGATCAGGTGACAACCAAATACATCGACCTCGACATCCCGGAGTTCCGCGACTGCACGGACGCCGTGAATCTCTACGGAGACTCGATGCTTCCTCTCTACAAGAGCGGACAGATCATCATCCTGAAGGAGTGGATGGAGTCATTCATCGACTACGGCAACGTCTATCTGGTCATCACAAAGAGAGGCAACCGCATGGTGAAATACCTTCGCAAAGGTTCGGATGCGCAGCACGTGCTGTGCGTCTCGGAAAACAAGGACTTTGACCCATTCGAGATCGAGAAGGAGGACATCCTGCGCCTCTACCTGGTCAAGGGCGGCATTTCAAAAAATACACTCTAAACATCACCTTATGAAGAAACTCCTCCTCCTTTTCACCTTGATCCTTGCGGTTTCCTGCTCGGAGAACAAATTCGAACAGATCGAATATTTCAAGAGTTCCGACAGATTCCGCGTGTTTGTCTATGTCGCCCCGACTGCGACCATCGAAGAGATCAAAGCACACGCCAGTTCGCAGATGTGGACGGAGCGCAAAATAACCGAGGTGCTGTACTACCGTTCTAATCCTTTCGGACCAAGAACAACCGGAAGCGTGACCATGGCAAAGTCCTTCCAGGAAGCATACCAAAAAGCGGTTGTAGAAGGTTGCATCCTCCGATGCCAGATCGACAACTTCGGGAACAAATATTTCAGCGAAACACCATATGAGGACAAGCTGAAAGCTATTGAAGAATCTAACAAATAAATCCACAAATATGGACTTCAAAGATCAAATCAAGCAGTTGAGCGACCGCGTTGTCAAGCTCAAAGAAAATATTCTGACCGAAGAGGCTACCAAAACAGCGTTCATCATGCCGATGATTCAGACACTCGGCTATGATGTATTCGACCCTACCGAAGTCGTTCCCGAGTTCACCTGCGACCTCGGAATCAAAAAAGGCGAAAAGATAGACTATGCCATCCACAAGGACGGACAGCCCATTATCCTGATTGAATGCAAGCACTGGAAAGAGGATCTGAATTCCCACAACGGCCAACTGTTCCGCTATTTCCATGTATCGAACGCACGTTTTGGCATCCTGACAAATGGAATCGTCTATCGGTTCTACACCGATTTGGTAGAGAAGAACAAGATGGACGAGAAGCCCTTCTTCGAATTCAATCTGGAAAAATACAGGGAATCACAGGTCGAAAAGTTGCGCGAATTCCACAAGAGTTATTTCGATGTCGACACGATTCTCAATACGGCCAGCGAGCTGAAATATACGAACGAGATCCGGAACGCCATCGTCCAGGAGGTGAACAACCCCAGCGATGAATTTGTGAAGTATTTCGCACGTCCGGTTTATCCGGGACGTTTCAACGATGTAACATTGGAACAGTTCCGCGCTATTGTCAAGCAGGCATTCGCACAGTATGCGAACGACTATATGAACGAGCGCCTGAAATCCGCAATTGGATCAGATGCGGTCGTGGAGAATCGGGCCGAAGCAAAGGCAGAATCTCCGGTTCAGAGTCCGCGCGCGGAAGAGGTTCAGACCGATGAGCCCGAAAACAAGATAACAACAACAGACGAAGAGCTGCAAGGTTTCTACATTGTTCGAGCTATTCTATACCCCGAGATCGATGACATAACTCGGGTCGTTCAACGAGACACGCAATCATATTTCGGCATTCTGCTTGACGACAACAACCGCAAACCGATCTGCCGTCTGCACTTCAACAGTTCGAACAAATACATTGAAACCTTCGATGCTGATAAGAAGGGGACCAAGCACCTGCTCGAATCACTGAACGACATCTACAAATATCGGGACGAGATAATATCAGCCTATAAAATGTACTAATAACATGTCATGGCCTAACGATCATATATTTCCGGGAGCAGAGGAACATATCCGGAAACAAAAACAAGACCGATGCACGGAATTGACAATTGAGGACATCGAAGCAAACAGAAGATATCGAGCCTTCAGTCGAAAAATAACCACACGGTCATACTACATAGCAATTGCCACATTTATTGTGTCGGTGATATCGTTGGTCATATCCATTTGTAAATAAGCCATTGCGCTTGCAAAACACTTGCAAAAAAGAATATATAAATTATAAACATCTGATTACAATACACTTGGCTTTAATTCATAATCATGAGGTCGAGAGTTCAAGTCTCTCTCCCGCTACCAATTAAAAGCCAAGCACTTACAGCAATGTGAGTGCTTTTATTTTATCCTTTTGCCGCCCGACACGGATCAAACCTCGATATCTCGGTGCATCCCAGTCAGGTCTTTATTCGAAGTGGCGCTGCTTCTGATTCCGCCACCCGGCTGCGCGCTATCAGACACGCCCCGAGAACCGCGGCATCCGCTCCGCTCGGATGGGTGATGATCGATACATTCTGGCTCATCAGTTTGAGCGAATATTTCCGGACGGCAAGTTCGATCGGTTGCAGAAAATAGCACGGCTCGGCCTGCGCAAGATTGCCGCCGATGACTATAACCTCGGGATTGAAAATGTTGATCAGTCCCGCAATATGATGGCCCAGTTCACTCCCCGCCTGCATCACAAGCTCGATGCAGAGCGGATCCTCCCGCTCCACGGCATCGATGATATCGGCCGTGGTCACAACCTCCCCGCGGCAAACCTTCGACGCAAGAAGCGACGCCTCTCCCGACCGGATCCGTTCGAGAAGCTTGCGCTGGATCGCCCGACCCGAAACCTCCGTCTCGATACAGCCCGTCTTGCCGCAATGACACAGAATATTGTTGTTGTACATGTGGATGTGGCCGAATTCCCCCGAGTAGCCGTCCTTCCCGTGGCAAAGCTTCCCGTCGATAATGATGCCCAGCCCAAGACCCCAGCCGATATTGATGTAAAGCAGATCGTCGTACTGCTTGTTGAACCCCGACATGTAGGCTCCGTAGGCCATGGCCTTGGTATCGTTTTCGATGAAAACCCGCATCCCGAGCCGCTCGCTCAAAATATCGGTCAGAGGAGTGTCGACCGTCTCCTCGAAATTGAACGTCGTGGCACTCGTCCCCGTCCGGCTGTTCACCCGACCCGGAACATTGATATTGATCCCGGCAATACGCTCCGGAGCCATGCCGTCGAGGCCGGAGATGAATTGCTGGATACGATGGCACACCTCGTCGAGCGTCCCGCGCGTGTTTTCGAGCCGAAAGTCCGTATAGCGTTCGATACGCACGGGCTGGCCCACGAAATCCACCAGCCCGATGTTGAGCTCGAAGGCTCGCATGTCGACCCCCATGAAGCAGGGACAGGCCTCGGGCTGCACGCCGTAACGCACCGTACGGCGACCCTTCGCATGCAGGCAGATACGATCCATCTCGATGATCTGCCCCGCGGCAAGCATCTCCGAAACATACTTGGCAATGGTCGTCAGGCTGAATCCCGTCGCCGTGGCTATCTCGGGAACCATGAAGGTGCCGTTCTGCATGATGTGCTGCATGATGCTGCTGCGGACCGCTCCGCGGACGGTACGTTCCGATACTCCGGTGGTATATTCTCTTGCCATGTCTCCTTCCTTCTTTATTACAAATTTACGATTTATTCCGCAGAAATAAACCGGATATTTAAAATTTCGGCTCTTATACGGTAAATACGGTCACGGAAAGTACGGTTCCATCGCCATCCGGCAAAAACAGGGTCCTGCCGACAGACGGCAGGACCCTGTTCCCGGACGAAACCCGGAACGGATGTCACTCCATGTTGTCGGTCGTCGGTTTGAGCACGCAGAGCTGGATGAGCAGCGCCACGGCAATCACACCGCCCAGCAGTGCGAAACCCAGCCCGAGGTTGCCCCCGTCCGCCCAGCGGCCCAGGACCTCGGTACAGGCCGCACCGGCAAATACGCCGGTCATGTTCATGATTCCATATGCTGTCGCGCGCTGGCGGACCGGAACGAACTGGCACAGGATCGGCATGTTGTTCGTATCGAACATGCCGTAGCCCACGCCGAAGCAAAGGCCCGCACCCACCGCGGCAAACGTGCCGTGTCCGAGACCCAGCAGCACCAGTGCCGGAACCATCAGTCCGAGGCCGATGGCGCTCGTGTAGATGCGTCCCCGCAGGTTGCGTTTGACCCACCGGTCGGAAAGCGGCCCGCCGATCATCACGCCCAGGAACGACGAAAAGGCGATCGTGAACGTGGAGATCGGTCCGGCCGAGGACATCGGAACCCCGAGGCTCTCGGCAAAGAGCGTCGGAAGCCAGTTCTTGGTGGCCCAGCCGGGCAGCGACGACGAGGCGAAATAGAAAAGAACGACCCAGAAGGCGATGTTCGAAAGCAACAGCCCGAAACTGCGCCAAACCGAAAGATCGCTCTTCGGACGCTCGGCGGCAGGAACAGCCACAGGTCGGGATTCGCGGTTCTCATGCAGGAAGAAGATCAGCACGACGGCATAGGCGATGCCGATGATGCCGAACCAGTGGAAGGTCGCCTGCCAGGAGAACATCGAAGCAACCGTCGCTCCGAAACCGCCGACTGCCTGGCCGACGTAGAGTCCGGTCATGTGGATGCCGATGGCAAAACTCCGCGCCTTGCCCGTGTGGTAATCGGCAATCAGCGAAAGGCTCGCCGGAATATAGAGCGCTTCGCTGATGCCCATCAGGGCCCGCAGCCAGTAGATCTGCGAGAAGGTCGTCGAGTAGCCCATCAGCAGCGTCACCGCGGACCAGACGCCGAGCGATCCGACAATCAGCCATTTGCGGCTGATCCGGTCGGCAACGGCGCCGGCAACGGGACTCACAAGTCCGTAGATCCAGAGGAAAATGGCCATCAGACGCCCGAAATTGACGGCCGATTCCAGTTCGGAGATGTCGACCTGCATCGACTCGCGCATCGTCGAGAGCATCTGCCGATCCATGTAATTCAGCAGCGCCACAACCCACAGCAGGCAGACGACGATCCAGGGATAGTATTTCTGCAATTTTGCGTTTTTCATGATTCTCACTTTCGGTTATCGGTTCAAAGGTCGATCCGCCACACCCGGGACGTGCGGATCCCGGGACGGGTCTCGCCGCCCAACATCACTGCTCCGTCACACGTCGCGACAAGAGCCGCCCCGGCCCGTGCCGCACGACCCGAAATTCCCGCCTGGCTCCACGCTCCGGTCGTCGGGTCGAAGAGCCAGAGTACGTTCCGGAAACGGGTCGCCGCAGGCGGCTGCGACAGGTAGTCGCGCATCTGATCCGCTGGCAGGCCCAGCGCCGCCGAGAAGATCGCCCGGTCGACACCGCCCGCCACCAGCAGCCGGCCGTCGGCAAGCTTCACGCCGGCCGAGCCGGTCATCGTCCCGCCGTCGGGAAGCCCTGCAATACGTTCCCAGCGGCCCGTCGCCGGATCGCAGCAATAGCCATGATCGGCCACGCGGCGTTCCGCAGGATCGAAGCCGCCCCAGACATAGAGCCGACCCGCCGAGGCGAACGCCACCGGCTGAACGAACGGTTCGGGAAGCGGCGGAAGCGATTGCCAGGTCCGGGCGCCGGAGCCCATGTCGCAGGCGAGGACCTCGCACGAGGGTTTCCCGTCGACCAGCCCCCCGACCAGATAGAGCACGCCGCCATCGGAGGCCGCCGCACCCTGCTCGACGGCAAAAGGCAGGTCCGGAAGGCTCCGCACCACGACCTTGCCGCCCCGCGGACGGAGCGACAGCACCCGACGCAACGGTCCCGAGGCATTGGCCCCGCCGGCAACAATCAGCTCGTCGGGGAGCTGCCAGGTCATGCCGTAGGCCATCGGCTCGGGCAGATGCCCGGCCGACCGCCACACCGGTTTTCCTTCCCGCAAGCCGCGCAGCGTCCAGATACCGTCATAAAAACATTTGGCACCCCCTTCGGCAGCCGGCGTCTCCGCAAAATTGGCCCCGCCGGCGGCAATCAGCGTCCCGGAGACCTCACCGGCGCACAGCGCAGAAACACCCTGCGCAAAACCGGCATCGCACGGCCCGATCTCGGGCAGCGGCTCGAAAACGGCCCCCGATTCCGGGAGTTCGCGGATGATGTCGCGCAGCTTGACGGCCTGGAACAGCAGCTGCGCCGCACTCGACTCATAGAGAATGCCGACCGTCTCGGGGTCGATCATCGAAAGGCACGAGTATCCCCAGTTCTCCTCCTCGTCGAGCAGCAGCGCATGCTCCGCGAGCCAGGTGTCTCCGCCATCGAGGCTCGCCTTGATGGTCAGATGGTTGCGACCCTTTGTCGTATCCGGATTCGAGAAAAGGAGCAGGTCCCGCCCCAATGCGTTCTCCCAAGCCGGAACATGCAGCAGCGACGCCATGCAGACCGGCTCGCGCAGACAGCCCGACGAGGGGTGCTCGACCCACGTGCGGCCCATGTCGCGGGTCGTGCAGACGGCACGCCCCGTCCGGCGGTTGTCCCGCATGTTGAGCATCAGGACCCCGGGGGCCACCTCGGCTACCTGCGATTCGGTCGTGTTGCTCCGCGCATGGCCGTGCGTGTGCCACGTCTTGCCGTGGTCGCGGCTGTACATCACGCCCGCATTCGGGACCCGCGTCGAGTCGATATACTGGATCGGAAAGACCAGCGTACCGTCGCGCATCGTGATGCCGCGCCCCGGCCCCTGCAACGTGAAATACCAATGCGGCTGCTTGATCTGCCGCGTGAGATTCCGCGGTGCGGACCAGCTCCGCCCGTCGTCACGGCTGCTGGCAAGCATCAGCTGCGCCGTCTCGATCGGATCATATCCCTGACCTACGGACGTCCACGCCCGGTTGTTGCCCAGACCGTGGGTCCATGCCGCCACGACGAAAACCGCACCCGTGCGGTCATCCACCAGTATCGAGGGATCGCCGATGCCGTTCTGCGACTCCGGAAGACCGCCCCACTCCCCCATGTCCATGATGATCCGCATGGGTTCCCACGTGCGGCCGCCGTCCGTACTGCGGCTCAATCCGATGTCGATGTGCTCCTGCAAGTCGAGACTCGTGCGGTGCCGCACGTCGTAGACCCCCAGCAGCGTACCCGACGGGGTCGTGACCAGTCCCGGAATGCGGTAGGCATAGATCCCGTCGTCGCCGTGCTGGCGGACCGAAACGCCCCACCGGTGGGTCGTGCTGCCCGACGAGGCGAAAGCCACGGATTCGCCGTTCACCCGGATCCCCGTAACCTCCAACGTAAAGGGGCGGGAGAGATCCCCGAGCCGCTCGATGTCGGTTTCAACGCTCACATAGAAATAGTTGCGTCCCTTGACCAGCTGTCGGCCCGAAGTCAGCGACAGACGATCGCCGGTGCCCGGAGTCACGACATCCTGCTCGATCGCGTAGCCCGGATCCGCATAGAGACGCTGCCCGCCGCCCAGGCGTCGGAACGCGTCCCGCATGGCGTAGGAGGTCGAGCGCGACAGCAGGGCCGACATCGTCCCCGTGTAGAGCAGCCGAACGCTCCGGACCTCGCCCGACGACAGCCCCCCGAGGCGCACCTCGATCCCGTCGAGCCGCGCCGGAGAAACACCGTCGTGTTCGATACAGAACTCCGCCACAACGTTATGCGTGCGGTCCAGAACCACCGGGACGCAGGCATTGTACACCTCCGCACGCTTCACGTGAGCCCCTGCCGACAGGATGCCGAAGCACCCCGTCAGCAGCAGCATCACGCTTCGGATATGCTTGAACCCAACTTTCATTCCGTCACATATCCTTCATTCTGTTTGACCTTGTTGTCCTTCGACAGCACACCCGCGTCGATCGGCCAGACCAGCTTCAACTCGTTGCCGCCGACCAGTTCCAGGGCATATTTGCCGTCCAGCATGCGGCGGGCATCGTACCAACGCTTGCCTTCGGCCACGAATTCGGCATTCCGCTCGGCCAGAATCGCCTCCTCGGCCGCCTCCGCAGTCGTATAGGTGAACGCCGGAGCCTCGGAGCCGTAGGCCCGCGTACGAACCCGGCCAATCCACCGCTCAACCTCCGTGGGGTCGTTGAGCGCGTTCGCAATCTCGGCCAGCATCAGCGCCACGTCCATATAGCGGTAGACCGGAACATCGTTCGTATACTGCACGCGCCCGTTGCTCGTCTCGCCCAGGAACTTGCGCAGCACAAGGCCCGCCAGTTGCAGTTCACTCTCGCTATTCATCTCGTAGAACGGCAGGAACGTGGCGTCCCGGCGCGTGTCCGTCGCAGCCAGTTCGCCGTAGAAGTCCAGCTTGTACTCGTAACGCATCGCTCCGCTGCCGATGTCCAGCACGTTGCCCATCTTGTTGCCTTCGGCATCGTACCACTTCGTGAAGGTCGCCACGTTATAGGTGAAGTTCGAATAGTAGTTGGTCTTCTCTCCCAGCTTGAAGCGAAGGGCAAAGATCGTCTCGCGGTTCGCATCCTTGTTCGTCGGCGAAAAGGCGTCGATGAACTTCGCGTTATAGGAGTAGAGCGGCTCCACCGTCTGCAAGGCCGTGCGGGCGGCTTCCAGATCCGCTTCGGGCGTCGCCGAGAAAACCGTCGAACCCTTCAACGGACGGACCTTCGCACCCCACAGGTAAACCTCGGCTTTCAGGCAGTACGACGCCGCCTTGTTCCAATAGCAGTTGCGGCTCTTGAAGTTCCCGAAGTCCAGCTTGTCGTAGATCTCACACGAACGATCCACATCGTCGCGGATGAACTGCCACGTCGCCTGTTCCGTCGCCCGCTCCTTGCTCAACTGGGCTATGTCGCTGGTCATCAGCACGTCCGGCTTGTCGCAGAGCGGAACCCCGCCCCACGTGCGAAGCATGTGGAAATAGTAGAACGCACGCAGCCCGTAGAGCTGGCCCAGGTAGGTGTTGCGGGTCTCGTCGTCCAGAAACTCGCAGGCCGTCGTGAGCTTGTCGATCGCATGGTTGATCTGGTAGATGTCCATATAGAAGTTGCCCCAGTTGGTCAGCACCGGGTTCGCCTCCGAGAGGTTGTTGGTCACCGCCTCGATATTGTAGGCGCCTTCCCCCGTCGAGGTCACCGACGCCGTGTTGAGCAGTCCGCCGCGGCTCTCGCCCATCAGCCAGAACGTCTCGGCACGCTCCCGAACGCGGTAATGCAACCCGATCATGAAGCGCTCGCACTGTTCCTCGGAATTCCAATAGTTGTTGATCGAATAGAAGTCCTCCGGACCCAGTTCCAGCGCATTGCACGAAACTGTCAGCGCGCCGACCAGCAGGAGAATATGTAATTTGATCCGTTTCATCGTTCTTGTTTTTTTGTCTGATTAGAATGTCGCCTTCACACCGAAAAGAACCGTGCGCGGAATCGCATATCCGCCGTTCCCGTTCACTCCGTATTCCGGATTGTAAAGCGAGGAGCCCGTCCAGTAGAAGAGGTTCTGACCCGTCACCGAAACCGACAGGTTCTTCATCCGAACGACGCGGGCCCACTTCTCGGGCAGCGTGTAGGTCAGCGATATCTCTCGGGCGCAGAGATAGCTCGAATCATCGTAGAAAATGTTGCTCATGCGGTAGTTGTTCCGGAACTTCGTATCCGCATACATCAGAATCGGGTACGTGGCGTTCGGATTCGACTCCGACCACGTGTCCTTGCTCTCCTTCAACGTGTTGAACGTACCCTGCGACAGCGCCATGTAGTACTGTTTGCGGCTGTTCTGGGCCACGTAGCCCGTCGCGAAATCAAACCGCGCATAGAGCGAAAGACCCTTCCAGTCGACCGAAAGATTCATACCGCCGACCCATCGCGGAACCGTATTGCCCATCTTCACCTGGTCGTACTGGTCGATCTTGTTGTCGCCGTTGACATCGTAGAAGACCGCATCGCCGGGTTGGAGCAGCTGGCCCTTCGCCTGCTCGTCAGCCGTCAGCGTCGCCCATACGCCCGGACCGTAGATCGTGCCCGAAGCCGGCGTCGTATCCACATACCATGCATAATTCAACAGGTCGGCATCGCTGCGGACAATATCCACCATCCGGTAGGCATACGCCACGCCGTACTCCTGTCCCTCCTGCTTGCCGCCGACCCAAACCAGATCACCGGCCGCATTGTAGACCTGCTGGCCGCCCTGGCGGTTGTTCAGATTGCCGTTGTCCGGCAGCTGGATGATCTTCGACCGCATGTAGGTCGCATTACCGCCGAACTGTACCTTCCAGTCCTTGTTCTGGAAGAGCGTCGACTCGAACTCGAACTCCAAACCGCGGTTGCGGACGCTGCCGTTGTTCGTGTACTGGTTGCCCACACCCGCCGAGCTGGGGAAGGGAACCTCGGCCAACAGATCCGACGTGAGCTTGTTGTAAGCGCCGACAGAGACTCGCAGGCGGTTCCAGAAGCTCGCCTCAACGGCCACATCAACCGACGTGGTCTTCTCCCACAACAGGTCCGGATAGGGAAGTTTGTTGATCAGAATGCCGTACTCATCCTCGTAGTTGCCCGTCTTGCCGTAGTTGCCCTGCAAGTCATAGGGACCGGCCAGGATGTTCACATTACCGTTCTGTCCGTAACCGGCTCGCAGTTTCAGGCTCGACAGCCACCGCGACGTCCCCTCCATGAATTTCTCCTTGTGGAGGTTCCATGCGGCGCTCACGCCCGGGAAGAAGCCCCACTTGTTGTTCACCAGTTTCGAATAGCCGTCGTAGCGCGCCGAGAACGAGAAGAGGTATTTGCCCTTCCAGTCGTAGCTGGCGTTGCCGAAGAACGACATGCTGCGCTCGCGCGTATGCGTCGAGTTCATGCTGATCTTGGAGATGTTCTTATCCTCGGTCTTGTCGATATAGCCCAGGCTCGGGAAATCCTCGAAATCGGAGCCCTGGCCGCCGGCCGACAGCCCGAAGTTGTACTTGTCGTAGAACTCGTAACCGACGATCACGCTCAAATTGTGGTCGTTCCACGAATTCTCATATCCGGCAATCGCATTGTAGGTCTGCGACAACATCCGGGAGTAGCTGGCCGAAGCGGCATGGTCGCTGTTGTAGGTGCCGGGATTGACCAGATAGGTGCGGTTGAACTTCTCCTTCTCATACATGTTGAAGTACCACATACCGTTCAGTTTCAGCGTGATGTGATCCGTCAGCTTGAAGTTCAGCCCCTGATTCATCGTAAAGCGGTAGTTCGTGTTCCGACGGTAGAAGCTGTCCTGTGCGGCATCCCAGTTGCCGTTCTCCCAGTTGGTCGTCGGGATGATCTCGTCGCCGTCGGGGTTGTAGCGGCGCATCGTCGGGGGCGCCGAGAACATGATACCGAAAAAGTTGGCCTCGCCGCCGCCGATGTAGTCGCTCACCTGGCGGCTGTCCGAACGCGAGAAGTTCAGCGAACTGGTCGATTCGAGCCACGGCGTGATCTTGTAGGAGCCGTTGGTCACGAACGACAGACGGTTGTAGTACGAAATCACCGGGAAACCCGACTCGTCGTAGTAGCCCAGACTGGTGTAATAACGTCCCCGCTCGTTGCCGCCCGAGGCCGAGATGTTGTAGTCCTGGGTGAGCGCCAGATCCCGAACCGATGCGTCGCTCGCGGTAAATTCGCTGTAAATGATCGTCTTGCCCGTGATCGGGTCGACCATGCTCTTGTAGCCCTGTTTCAGCAGGTAGGCATTCTCATCGGACAGAAACATCGGACTGTATACGCCGGCGGCCGACTGGTTTCCATCAGCCGCCAGATCGTTGCCCGTTCCGAACGGACCCGCCGCCGAAAGAGCCGCGATATTCCCCGAACGATAGGAGGCCAGACGCAGGTAGTAGAGATAGTCGTCGGCTTCGAGGAATTCGTTCGTCTTGCGCAGGTAGTTCAGACCGACGTTCGCCTTGAACGAGATCTCGGAACGACCGACCCGGCCGCGCTTGGTGGTCACCAGAACCACACCCGCGTTGGCCCGGGCGCCGTAAAGCGCCGTGGCGGCGGCATCCTTCAGGATCTCGATCGACTCGATGTCGTTGGCGTTGATGTCGTTCATGTCATCCTTCTGAACGCCGTCGATCACGTAAAGCGGAGATCCCGTACCGTCGAGCGCAGCTCCTCCGCGGATGACGATCGACGGCGCCGCTCCGGGCTGGCCGGTCGTCGTAGCGACCCGGACACCGGTCACCGTTCCGGCCAGTGCCGTCAGGGCATTCGCCCGGACGCCCTTTTCAAGAACCTCGCCCGAGACTTTCGAGATGGCGGCCGTCAGTTTGTCCTTCGTCACCGTCCGTCCGTAACCCGTGACCACCACCTCACTCATGCTGATCGCATCCTCCTCCATAGAGACGTTGATCTCATTCTTGGCTCCCACGGCAATCGTCTGCGACGTATAGCCCAACGAGCTGAAAATAAGAGCACTCCTGCTGTCCTTGACGGTCAGCGAATAGGTCCCGTCCACGTTCGTGGTCGTGCCGTTGGTGGTTCCCTGTTCGATGATCGTCACGCCGGCCATCGGGGCGCCGGAAGCGTCGGAAACCTTACCTGTTACCGTAAACCGGGACTGCGCGCCCGCTACGGCGATCGAGAACAACGCCAGCAGCGCCAGCATCATTCGGATTGTATTGCGTCGGAATAGTTTTTCCATGATTTCTTGTTGTTTCAGGTTATTCAAACCAATAGCCGTAATCGGTCACCTCCTTGGGAAGTACCAGCACGTCGAGACGCATCCACCCCGCCGGACGATTCCCGCCCTGACGCGTGAATCCCTTCTCGGGCCCCGCCTCGAAGACGATCGCCACGCGACCGTCCGGAAGCTGCGTCATGTCCGAATAGCCGGCCGCCAGTTCATAAAGCAACTGACTGCGGGTCCAACCCTCGGCACTCGTCGCACTGCGGTAGAGCATCAGTTCGGAGCGGTTGTCGTTCGAGGAGGTCTGGGTGCCGCCCTTCGGACCGCAATAGAGGACCATGTTGCCGCCCACCCCGAGCACGCTGGCATGGCACCCGCTCGTGAAAGAGGGAAGGCCCGCATCCTTGAGGGCCGAAGACCAGGACTGCCCGCCGTCCTTCGACGTCGCGGAGTAACGGTCCGCACCCTTGCGGATGTTGATCGTCAGCCGGTTCTCGCCCGATTCGGCGATCTGGCACTCGCCGCCCAGCACCTCCGATCCGATCTTCCACGTAACACCGTGGTCGTCCGAATAAACGGCCACGCCCGTGCTCGACGAGCCGTCATACTGACGCGACGCGAAAACCAGACGACCCGCATACTTGCCCTGCGAGATCCGGATCCCCGAGCCCGGACCGAAACCCGAGCTGAAATAGCCCGTGCGGATCACCTGCTCGGTGACATCCTCGGGGGCGCCCCAGTTCTTGCCGTTGTCCGTCGACACGATCCGGAACGCCCGGTTCTTCGTCGCGTCGGCATCGGACTTCACCCACCGGCAGCAGAAAAGGAAGATCTTGCCCGTCCCGGAATCGACGACCGGCGTCGGGTCCATGAAGGCATAGCCGCCCCCATTGGCCGAAGCGGTCAGGTTCACGGCCTCCGACCAGGTCTGGCCGTTGTCCGTACTGCGGCGGACCACAATATCCGTATGGCTCTTGTCCATCCACGACTCGTGGCGGGCCTCACAGAAGACCAGCAGCGAACCGTCGCCGGCCGTCACGATCGAAGGAATACGATAGGAATTGGCTCCCGTACCCGCCGTAAAGGGGGTCGAGGTCTCGATCTGCGAGAGACTGATCGTTCCTTCGGTGGCCTCCGGACCCAGGTCGGGCATCAGCGGGGCCGTCACCGCGGGACGTTGGATCTCGTCGTCGCCACAGGCCGAAAGCGCGCAGGGAAGCATCAGCAAAAGGCCGGCCACCAGCGTCGCCCGGTACATACACTTGTTTTCAGTTTTCATCGTTCAGGTTGATTTTGGTATTTACTTGTTCAGAATTTCGTCGCACAGCCGCGTGGCGTTGATCATCATGCGCGGAATGTGGAACGGACCCTTGAAAAGATTGCCCTTGGCCGGCTGCGCTACCGTACCGTCCCGGTGCAGGTAACCATACCACTCGCCATATTCGGCATCGGGGAAGACCCGGAAGGCGTAATCATGCGCCTTGCGGTGCATGGCCAGATATTTCTCGTCACCCGTGGCTATGTAGGCGTAAAGTCCTGCCAGGATCGTCTCGCACTGCGGCCACCAGAACTTCATGTCCTGCGAATAGTCCTGCGGCGGGAAATTCCGGCAGTCCCGGAAGTTGATCATGCCTTCGAAGGTCTCGTCCCAGCCCCATTTCCAGGCCCAGTCGATGATCGTCGTGGCCATATCGACCAGCTGCCGGTCCCAGCCCCGCTGGCGGGCCACATCGAGCAGGAACCAGCCCGTCTCCATGCAGTGGCCCGGATTGATCGTCCGGCCGGCGCAGGTGTCGATGAAGCCGCCGTCGGGCGAAACCGTTTCCAGCACCGTCCCGAACTCCGGGTGCATGAAGCAGCGCCGCAGCAGGTCGACCGAGCGGTCGATCTGTTCGTCGAGCACCGCATCGTCAGAAACCTGCTTGACGACCAGCGCCACGTTGATCAGGATCATCGTGATCGAGTGTCCGATCGCTTCGGTGTAGGTCTTCGCAGGCAGGAAGCCCGGCGTGGAGAGCATGCGCAGGATATTGCGGAACATCGCCACGGCCTTCTCTCCCCAGCGCGAATCGCCCGAAGCCACGGCGTACTCGGCCATGGCGATGGCCGCGAAGCACTCCGAAAAGACATAGCGCCGCTTCTGAACCGGTGCCCCTTCGGCCGTTACCGAGAAGAACATGTGTCCGTCGGTATCGATGCAGTGGCGTTCGATGAACTCCAAGGCGCTCTTCGAGGCCGCCAGCCACTCGGGATTGGCTCCCGCATGGCGATAGGCCGAGGCGCATACATAGCCGAAACGGCCCTGGAACCACACCGATTTGGTCGTATCCATCAGCGTGCCGTCGCGATCGACGCAGGTATAGACCCCGCCGTGCTCGCGGTCGAGACCGTGCCGCATCCAGAAGGGCATGATATTGTCCGTAAGATCTGCCGCATAGCGAGCGCGGCAATCCTTCAAGTATTGTTCTTGTTGAATAGTCATTTTGTCGGGTTTTACGGAAGCAGTTTCCGTCCGACCCGGCGTGCCGCTGTCTCCGGGCACGCCGGGCGGAGGAACAGGTATCGGTTACTGGATCTTCATGCAACGGACGCTGCCGCCGATGTAACGGGCATTGCTGTCTCCGGGTTTAATATTTCCATAATCGAAATAGAACCGGTAGGATTTTGTCGTACCGGAAGTCGGCATGCTCACCTGATAATGGCCCACGTACTGTCCGGTCCGGAACGGGACGATCGATCCCGAATTCAGGAACAACATGCCGGCAAGCGGGAAGGAGCTCTGTCCGTTTCCGAACGAGAAGATATTGCCTCCGGCGGCTTTGATATCATCCGCAACCGTGTACTGCGCATTCCACTTATTCGAAGCGCTCGAACCTGCCGCCTGTCCATCCGTTGTAAACGGAGTTCCGAAATAGCGGTGCGGGACGCGGTAGCCCGGCGGGCACGGGTCGTAGATCGACTTTTGGCCGACATCTCCGACATCCGTACTGTACGGATTGCCCCACAGATCGTCATGCGCCTCGTCGAGCCAATTGTTGTTTGCACAGGTGAAGTTCATCGGATAGCGGGCAATCTGATCCACGGAGAGGGTCTTGCCGTTGATGTAGCGCCACGAGGCCGCCGAAAGGTCCGTCGACGTATTGTCGGGCGAGAGCACGTTCCCGGCCGCATCGTACGTCTTGCGCAGGCGCGTGATGGCCAAAGCTCCCCCACCGCCTATATTCTCATCGTCGATATTCGGGAACGGGTCCTTGCGGCCCCACTGGTACAGCAGACCGAGCGCCAGGTTGTCCTCGTTCATGCTCCACATGCCCGTTTTCAGTGCACCCAGGTTACGGTCCATCAGGATCGTCGTACCGGCAGCTGCAAAGGCCGGCAGCAGCTCATAGGTCTGAACCGAAGCGTCGAGATCGGCCGACGTGACCCAGATATGCCAGCTCCAAATGATATTGCCGGAGGCATCGAGCGCCGCAATCACCGCATTACCCTCCGTGAGGCTCTCCCCGGCGGCGCCATTGGTCGTGAAGTAGATCTCCGTGCCGCGCAGCTTGACATCCACCAGCAGGTTCGGTGCCGTCTGCCACAGCAGTTTGGCCGAGGCCGGCGTGAGCGGTGTCGGCGTGATGCCGTTGGCAAGGCCTGCACCTCCGTAATCCGACGTGGCGGGGATCGTCGCGCCGTTGCCCATGACATCGGCCGGGAAGCGGTAGGTCTGCCCCGCAACGCCCGCAATGTAGCAGTTGGCCGTCTCGTGCTGGCCGTCGCCGTCGGGATCGCTCAAATCCACCGAGTTGTCCTCAACCTCCTCCTCCTCGAACGTGTCGATCGGAAGCGTCAGCGCCGTCAGCGCCCCGGATACGATCCCGTCGGGCAGCGACAGCTCGCCCGTCAGGGTCATGCCCGATTCATCGGCCCGCGCCACCGTAACAACAACCTTCAAACGCTGCGAGGTGCCGGTCGTCGGAGCAACAATGGCATAGGCATGGAACGGTGTCGACGACAAAGCGGCCTCGGAAAGCCGAAGCAGCGCCGTCGCGGACGCATCCGCATCGAATGCGAGTTGTCCGGTCGTCAGATCGAACGTGTAGGAGCCGGCCATCGCCGTCCCGGAGAGGTTCTCCAACTGGATCGACTCCACGTTCCAGCCGGCCCACTTCGTCGTCTCGACCGACATGTCGAGGTAACCGAAGACGGACTTCATCGTCACCGGAAGCGGATCCTCCGACGGTGCGGATACCTCCAAATCGGCATAGGTCAGACCGAGTTGGGAGATGTGGGTCATGGTCGCACCGCTCTGCATCTGCGAGGCACTCAACGATCCCGTCAGGCGGGTCGTCGTGCTCGACTCGTTGTAGGGCGAATAGAGGTAGAAGCGATAGCTCCTGTCCTCCCACGGCTTCTGCGTATAGAACAGACCGGCCGTCTCGCCGGCCGATATGGCAGCCACACCGATCGGTTCGTTGACCGACCCCGTCTGCTCACAGAAGAGTCCGATCCGGCTCTCTTCCGTCCAAAGCGTAGCGTTGTCGCCGGCCCATACCGACGTACAACGGAAGGCAATGGTGTTCTCGGCCGGTTTCGAATAGTCGGGCGTCCCGAGACCGTCATCGCCGCACGACACGCCCCAGCATATCATGCCGAAAACACCGATCGCACAAAGGAGTTGTTTTTTCATAATATCAGTTTTAGGGTTTCGCAGTTTTCACATGTTCAGAACCGGTTGCAGCGCTCGAAGAAACCGATCTCCGTCAGTTCGCGTTTCATCGATGCCTCCTCCGCATCGGTCATGTTGCGGAACGGAACCCGGTTTTCACCCAGATCCAGTCCGATGAGTTTCATGATCCGCTTGCCGCCGACGATGTTGCCCCGGTAGTTGCAGATGACGTTGATGACCGCCTGCGAGAAATTCTGCTTCTCACGGGCCGTCTCCAAATCGCCGCGCTCCCAGGCCTCGATGATCCCCACCAGCTCACGTCCGTTGTAGTTCGTCGTGCCGCCGATGCCGCCCTGCGCGCCGCCCTGCGCCAGGCTCGGAAGAATCGTCTCGTCCTGACCGTGCAGCATGTCATACTTGCCATTGCCGTAAAGGCGGCACTGGTTATACTCGTAGAGGCTCTCGAACGTATATTTGATGCCGGCGAAATTGTCGATCCGGCCGTCCACGGCTTTCAGCAGCTCGACCATCGGAAGGTAGGCCCCGTTGAAGGCCGGAATATGGTAGTAGTAGAAAGGAAGCGCCGGCGCCGCATGGCAGATCGCCTCGCAATACTTGACCAACTCCTCGATCCGCCCGATCTTCGGGAACGGAGGTGCCATCGCACCGATCCCCCAGGCGCCGATCTCGGCGGCATGGACCGCCAGCTTCACACTCTCGCGCAGGCAGCAGCTGCCCACATGCACGATCACCTTGAACCCCTCGGGAACCGAAGCGACCCACTTCTCGGCCAGAGCCATCCGCTCTTCGGTCGTCAGCATGTAGCCCTCGCCCGAGGATCCGTTGATGAAGACGCCTTTCAGACCGTTCTTGTGCAGCATCGCGGCATAGGCCGGAATGGGATCGAAGTTTACATCCCCGTTCCGGTCGAACGGCGTGAACGGGGCATCGATCAGTCCTTTGATTTTTTCCATAATCGAATCAGGTTATTTGAATGTCATTTGGATGTCGTTCTATACAAAACTATGTAACGTTTTATATAACACAAAATATTTTTTAATTAAAGTGTAATAAAAATTTAAGTTTTTTAATTCAAAACCGAAAACGCACCCCGTACAATCAACACATTATACTGTTTTATTGCAGATTAGGATAAAAAAACAAATATCCGGACACATGCGATGTGTCCGGATATTTATCAAATAAAACAGCAATAAAGCCGCCTATATTATCAAATATTCCGCATAAATAGCGGGCAAAACATCAAGATACGAGATACAAAACCGATCCGCCGGATCAAAGAGACATCCCGAAAAGCTGAAACTTGATCCCGACCGAAAAGTATACGATGTCCGTGAAGGACAGCGTCCGGTTCCCGAACTTCGCCACAAGATCCAGATCGTTGGCCGAAAATTCGTAGTAGAGCGTGATGTGGCGAAGCAGCGACTCTCGCTTCGTCCGGAACGTGACGCGCTGACCCGCATAGAGGTGAAACCGGATCCGGGAGGTGAAATCGTAATATCGATCCCCCGGATAGCGGTCCGGCTCCCGGATCCAGAAATCCTCCCCCGAAATCAGATTCAGGTAAGCCCCGCACGAGAACGGCTCGACGGACAGCCAGTCCCGACAGCGGATGCTCCACGGGATGTAGTTCTGTTTGAGCGTGAAGGTCAGGTGCGTCCTGTCGGAGCACGACTTCGGAAGAACCCCGAACATCAGGTCCGTCTCCCAACGGCATTTGCGACCGTAATCCCATCCGTAACCGACGGAGAGAAAGCCCATGCCTCCGGCGTACTGCGCCTTGACGTGCGTCGGGAGCAACCGTTTCCACGAGGTATAACCCCGGTGTTCGCGGCTGTCGAGCGGCCGGCGCTCCGGAACGGAGGATAGCCGAACAGCGGTCGCCGGAGCGAAGAAATCCGAAACGGAAGACTCCTGAACCGAAGACGACGGGACGGAAGACTCCTGAACCGAAGACGACGGAACGACCGGATCCGGCAGGACACGGCTCTCCTGTGCCGCGGAGACTGCTGCGGAGAACATCCCGGCACAAAGCAGCGGCAAACGCCTAAAACGGAATACGTTCGCACTCATAACCCGTTTCATCGATCGTGAACAACAGATAACTCCGTTTGGCGATGTTGTCGCACTCGTAATACAACACGCCGTCGCCGAAAACATCCTCGACCTTGAAATTGTGGCCGTGGCCGTTGATGCAGCACTGCAAACCCGGGAATTGGGTGATCGCCAGCTGGAAAACCTTCGCAACGTTCGTCCCGAACTGCTCCGTACACGGCTTTGCGTGCATGGCCACGACGGTCTTCGGAATCCCGGCCGGACGCGTCGTCAGCTCGGATTCGATAAACCCGAAATCAGGAACCGGTTCCCGGAGATCGAATTCCAGCGCATTGGTGTTCAGGCACACGATCCGGACACATCCGGCCGTGAAAGCAAAGTTGAAGTCGCCGAAAATCCGATGGAAAATCTCCTCGCCCGTGGCCAGGCAATCGTGGTTCCCGAGCAGGACCACATAGGGAACCCGCAGGCGGTTCAGAATGTCGCGCTGCCGTTCGAATTCGGCCTTCATCCCGAAATCAGCCATATCCCCCGCATGGAGCACGAAATCGAGGTCCCCCCGGCCGTTGAGCACCGAAACCGCTGCCGCCGTCTCGTCGTACCAGCGCTGCGTGTCGGAAATCACCGCAAAACGGACGGACGTCCGACCCGCCGTCGCGGCCTCGATCCGCGCCATGTTCTTCGCATTGATCCCGCACTCGCCCCTGACCCGCGTATCGTAGGGATGATAGTCCACCTGGCACGAGGAGACGGCCAGCAGCGTCAGTAAAAATAATACAGGTCTTTTCATAGCTACAAGTTTCGCAACGTCGGGAGGAATCGTCCCCGGAAGAGGGTGCCGTCAACCGCACAAGGCCGATTTCACGCCCCGTTCCTGCCGCCGGCTCCCGCTCGGGAGGGGCCGCTCCGCGCAACATCCGACGACAGACACTCCGTCATCCTGCAAGCAAACAGGCGGAGCGTTCTGCAACCGGCAGATCGGATTACTCCGTACAAAATTGGACTTTTCGGACGATTCCGCAGTCATCCTTTTCAGCAGCAAATTGTCCGATTTCTCCGTTCCGCCCTTTTCAAACAATTTATCGTAAGAATCGAACAGCCGCACGGTTCCGAAAAGGCGGCAGCCCGGCCGGGGTCCGTCGTGGAGCATCGGAAAGGTGCAGAGCGGAGCGTCGGAGAAGCGCCGGAGAAGCGCCGGGCGTGTTGCAGGGAGGAATGCAGGGAGGAATGCAGGGAAAAGAGAAGTGCCGGGAGGAACGTCGGGAGGAGCGTCGGGAGGGATCGAGCGACTGGATCGAGCGGCTGGATCGGACGGCGAGATCGGACGGCGGGATCAGACGGCCGGATCAGACGGCCGGATCAGACGGCCGGATCGAGCGGCGGGATCGGACGGCGGGATCGGACGGCGGGATCGGACGGCGGGATCGGACGGCGGGATCGGACGGCGGGATCGGACGGCGGGATCGGACGGCGGGATCGGACGGCATCATGAAACCGGGGAAGAGGTCATCCGTGAGGAACCTTCCGACATGAAAAAACCGCCTGCAACATGCGTTGCAGGCGGTTTTCATAAAGGAGCAAAGAGAAGGCTCTTCGGACGTCCCGGAGTGCGACCCCGGCCCCGTCCGGGACGGAGCATCAGCCGATGTCGACCAGCGGAGCCTCCGTAGCGACATTCTGACCCTCCGTCACGAAGATCTGCTTCACCTCGCCGGCAAAATCCGTCGTGATGGAGTTCTCCATCTTCATCGCTTCCAGAACCATCACTTCGTCGCCGGCCTTCACCCGGTCGCCAACCTTCACCTTCACCTCGATTACGCGTCCCGGAAGCGGTGCCATGACGGCTTGGCCCGTAATGGTGATCGGCTTCTCCTCGGCAACGGACTCCGTCTCGGCGGCTGCGGCCGGTTTCGAAGCCTCGTATGCCTTCACCTTCTCGTTCGTCAGGAACGTCTTCGCTACCAGCGGGAAGAGTTCCAGCAGCAGCACCTCCTTCTCGTCGGCCGCCAGCTTCACGCCCCCGGCTTCGGGAAGTTCCGGATTCGGCTGCATCTTGTATTTCGACGTGTCGTACGGAGTCTCCTCGCGCACACCGCAGATCTTGAACCGGAACTCCGGATCGATCTTCACCGGCGTCTTGCCGTACTCGCCCTTCACCAGTCCCACGAACTGCGACGACTTGTTCGAGTACATCGGGCGTCCGGCCTTCTCGTCCAGCGCACAGTTCACGGCCTGCGCACCCACGATCTGCGACGTCGGAGTCACCAGCGGCGGAAGTCCCGCGGCCAGACGGACCGTCGGGATCAACTCCATGGCCCGCGGAAGAATCTCCTCGGCTTTCAGCTGTTTGAGCTGCGCCACCATGTTCGAGTACATGCCGCCCGGGATCTCTGCCTTCTGAACCAGTTCGTTCGGAGCCGGGAAGCCGAAATAGGCCTCGATCTTCCGGCAGGCGTCGAGCGTCCCGGCCTCGTCGTCGCGCTGCGCGGCGGCGATGGCTCGGTCGAACAGCGCATCGATCTCGGCCGGAAGCTGGTCCGTCAGCGGATTGAACGCCTTCGGCTCGGGTTTCTCCGTCCCGAAGACCGACTGGTTCAGCTCCTTGCGGATCTCACGCAGCTGCGTATTGATCCGCGCCACGGCCTCCATGTTGACGCCCGTGTCGATGCCCATCTTCTTGCAGAAAACGTGGATCAGCTCG
This sequence comes from Alistipes sp. An66, assembly GCF_002161445.1. Classification (GTDB taxonomy): domain Bacteria; phylum Bacteroidota; class Bacteroidia; order Bacteroidales; family Rikenellaceae; genus Alistipes; species Alistipes cottocaccae. The sequence goes on along the minus strand of NZ_NFHT01000004.1, from coordinate 93,682 downwards.
ATGGCCGGTGCACCCGTGCCCTCGGCGAAATACCAGCAGTTCGTGTCCACGATGTCCACCCCGGCCACGATCGCCGACAACACCGAAGCCAGTCCGTAGCCCGGCGTGCAGTGCGTGTGGAAATCGACCGGAATCGACAGGTGCTGCTTGAAGAGCTTGACCAGCGTGGCCACGCGCCGCGGCGGAATCAGTCCCGACATGTCCTTGATCGTGATCATGTCGGCACCCAGCGCCGCCATCTGCTTCGCCTTGTCCAGGAAGTAGGCGTCCGTGAAGACCGGAGCCGGATTCTTCTTCCCTTTGAGTTTGTCCCAGAAGCTCAACTCCGGGTATTTCGGATCCACCGTATAGCAGACCGCACAGTCGGCGATACCGCCGTACTGCTTGACATACTTCACCGTGGACTTCACGTTGTCGACATCGTTCAGCGCATCGAAAATCCGCATGATGCCCAGACCGCTCTCGATCGAATTCCGGCAGAATCCGTCGATGATCTCGTCCGTGTAGGGCGAATAGCCGAAAAGGTTCCGGCCCCGCGACAGCGCCGTGAGTTTCGATACCGACCCGACAGCCTTGTAGATCGTTTCCAGACGCGTCCACGGATTCTCGTTCAGATAGCGCATCACCGAGTCGGGAACGGCACCGCCCCAGACCTCCATCGCATAGAAATTCGCATCCTTGTAGAACGGCAGGCAGCGGTCGATCTGCTCCTGGTTCATGCGCGTTGCGAAGGACGACTGCTGGCCGTCGCGCAACGTCAGGTCTCTGATTTTGAGATTTCTCGCCATTTGTAATTCGGTTTTACTGTTATTGCAATAACAAAGGTAATAAAGCATTATGAATTTACAACTTTTTTGCGATCTTTTTTTAGGCAAAGATGCCGATTTGCTTACTTATCGTAAAATTTTTCGAATATAAGCCCCCCGACAAGGCGATTTCGGAGAAAAGAAAGGAGCAAAGTGCGGGATTTTTTGAAGCAAGACCGGAAGAAGAGGTCTGATCGAAAAAAGATGCGACGGACGGAGGCGGGGCTGACTCATGAACAGAGCCGGTTCCGGTCGAGGTACTTGCACTTGAACAGATCCACGAAATAGACGAACATCGCCAGCAGCAACGGACCGAAAATCACACCCATGAATCCGAACAGCGACAAACCGATGAAGACGCCGAAAACCGTGATGAGCGGATGGGTGTGCGCCATGCGCTTCTGCAAGATGAAACGCACCACATTGTCGACATGCGTCACGACCAGCGTCCCGTAGAGCGTCAGCCCGACGGCCGGCCCCCAGGCGCCCGTCAGCGCCATGTACCCCGCCAGCGGAACCCACACCAGCGCCGTCCCGACGATCGGAATCACCGTGGCGAAGCACGTCAGCACGCCCCAGAACAGCGGACTCGGAGCCCCGAAAATCAGATACCCCGCATAGGCCACGAAGCCCTGAATCACGGCCAGAAGCGGAATGCCGATGGCGTTCGACCGCACGATCAGATGGATCTCGTGCACGACGTTGCGCGAAACCCGCCGGTCGAAAGGCATCAGGTCGCTGCAATAGGACTCCATGCGTCGGCCGCCGATCAGCATGAAGTAGAGAACGAAGAGCAGAACCACCAGATTGACGGCAAAATCGACCATCCCCTCCACGAGCCACTGCCCCACACTCGGAATATACCCCAGCAGCCACCGCACGTTCGACTCCGACCAGAGTTCGTAACCGGTTTTCGCCTCGATCAAGCCGGCAAGGTGCTTCAACGGAACGATAAACTCACGGGGATTCGCCACAATGGACTGGATCTTGACGGCCACCATCCAGCCGATCAGCGTGATCGGGATCAGAAAGCAGCATACGGCCTCGGCCAGCAGCGCCGAAGCCGCCACACTGCGCCGCCACCGACGCCGCTCGGTCAGAAACCACATCTGACGCCGCAGCAGCACGTAGATCGTCACGGCCCCCAGCAGGCCGCCCAGAAACGGCACGACCTTCACGAAGATCGCAATGCCCAGCACGAAGATCAGCACGAAGAGCGAATAACGGCCGTATTTCTCCCGGATCGACAACATACGCCCCGCACTGCGCAAGGAGCGTGCCGCAACCCCATCGCCGGAACGCGGAACAGGCCGGGAAGAGGGGCGGCAGCTCCTCCGGCGCAAAAACAGAAGGTCCGGACCCGAGGCCCGGACCGCATTTCAAAATGCCTCCCGAAAGGGTAAGACCCTTACAGCAGCTGCGAGCGCAGCTCCGCACACGACGCTTCGGGATCCCGGTGGTCGAACAGAAAGCCGCGGATGCCCAGCCGCCCGGCCGCCTCGATGTTCGCCGCGCGGTCGTCGACGAAAAGCGTCTCCCCCGGGTCGAGCCCGTAACGTCCGAGCAGGATTTCGTAGATCCGCGGTTCGGGCTTCACCGTGAGCTCCTCGCACGAAATGACCTCGCCGTCGAAAAGCCCGTAGACCGGGAAGCGCCGCAGGTGCGCGATGAATTCGCGGGCCATGTTCGAAAGCACGTAGAGCCGGTAGCCCGCCGCCTTCAACTCGCCGACCAGACGCTCGGTCGCCGGGATGGGTTCCTGCAAGTCGATGGCCTGCTGCAACACCTCCGCACACCGTGCATACGGGCGGCCGGTCATCTCCACGAGGGTCTGCGTAACTTCGTCCAGCGTATTCGTACCCCGGTCATACTCCTCCCAGAAGCGCGGCATCTGCGGCGCACGCAGGAATCCGAAGAATTCCAGCAGCTCCGGGTCGCACTTCTTCCTGTCGCGGGCGAAAAGCACTCCGCCCAGATCGAAAACGATATTTTTCATGGTCTCACGCTTCACAGCCGCAAAGATACGCATCCCCGGGCGCAGAAGCAAATTTTCAGACCGCTTCCGCTCTCCGCACAAAGCAAAAAAAGCGGTTCCTCCGCACGGAGGAACCGCCCTTACGGAACGAAGCGGTATCAGAAGAGGTGCCACGCCACCGTCAGTCCGGCCATGACGATCGAAACCATCGACATCAGCTTGATGAGGATGTTCAGCGACGGGCCCGACGTATCCTTGAACGGATCGCCCACCGTATCGCCCACGACCGTGGCCTTGTGGCACTCGGAACCCTTGCCGCCGAAGTGCCCCTCCTCGATCATCTTCTTGGCGTTGTCCCACGCACCGCCCGCGTTGGCCATGAAGACCGCCAGCACGAAGCCCGAGCTCAATCCGCCGACCAGCAGGCCCATTACGCCCGCCACGCCGAAGATCAGACCCACGGCTACCGGAACGATAATCGCCAGCAGGCTCGGGAAGAGCATCTCGCGCTGCGCACCGCGCGTCGAGATGGCCACGCAGCGTGCATAGTCCGGCGTACCCTCGCCCGTGAGGATGCCCTTGATCTCGCGGAACTGACGGCGTACCTCCTGCACCATGCTCTCCGCGGCACGGCCCACGGCGTTCATCGTCAGTCCGCAGAACAGGAACGACATCATCGCACCGATGAACAGGCCGATCAATACCGTGGGGTTCATCAGCGAAATGTGGTAGTACTCCATGAAGTCCAGGATCGAGGCGTCCTGCACGAAGCGCATCGCACCGTCGGGCATTTCGAGCATCGTCATGCCGTTGTGCAGCATCCCGATGCGGATCTCCTCAATGTACGAGGCCAGCAAGGCCAAAGCCGTCAAAGCAGCAGAGCCAATCGCGAAACCCTTGCCCGTGGCGGCCGTCGTGTTGCCCAGCGCATCGAGCGCGTCGGTCCGCTTGCGCACCTCGGGACCCAGGCCGCTCATCTCGGCATTGCCGCCGGCGTTGTCCGCAATCGGCCCGTAGGCGTCCGTGGCCAGCGTGATGCCCAGCGTCGAGAGCATGCCCACGGCCGCAATGCCGATGCCGTAGAGCCCCAGCGAGAGGTTCTGCGGAGCCAGCATGTTCTTCACGTCGAAGCCGATGGCGCACAGGTAGGCCAGAATGATCGCCACGCCGATCGTCACCACCGGAACGGCCGTCGAAATCATCCCCGAACCGACGCCCGAGATGATCACCGTGGCGGGACCCGTCTGGGAACTCTCGGCGATCTTCTGCGTCGGTTTGTACGAATGCGAGGTGTAGTACTCCGTGACCTGTCCGATCACGATGCCCGCAACGAGACCCGTGATCACCGAGCACGAAAGCCCCAGCCAGTTCTGGATCCCAAGCACGTAGAGGATGCCGAACGTCGCCACGGCGATCAGCAGCGAACTGAAATTCACCCCCACGCCCAGCGAACGGAGCAGCTGGCGCATCGTCGCGCCCTCCTTCGTCCGGACGAGGTAGATGCCCAGAATCGACAGCAAGATACCCACCGCCGCGATCAGCATCGGAGCCAGCACGGCCTTCAATTGCAGGGCCTCGCTCCCGGCCGTGGCAAACGCCGCGGCTCCCAGGGCCGCCGTGGCCAGAATCGATCCGCAGTAGCTCTCGTAGAGGTCGGCGCCCATGCCGGCCACGTCGCCCACGTTGTCGCCCACGTTGTCGGCGATCGTCGCCGGGTTGCGCGGGTCATCCTCCGGAATACCGGCCTCGACCTTGCCCACCAGGTCGGCACCCACGTCCGCAGCCTTCGTGTAGATGCCGCCGCCCACGCGCGCGAAGAGGGCCTGCGTCGAGGCGCCCATGCCGAAGGTCAGCATCGTCGTCGTGATGACCACGAGTTTCTGCGGTCCCGCCACGTCGACGAAGGCGTTCAGAATCACGTACCAGAACGAAATGTCCAGAAGCCCCAGCCCCACGACCACCAGTCCCATGACGGCTCCGCTGCGGAAGGCCACCTTCAAGCCCCGGTCCAGCGACTGACGCGCCGCATTGGCCGTGCGTGCCGAAGCGTAGGTCGCCGTCTTCATGCCGAAGTAGCCGGCCAGGCCCGAGAAGAAGCCCCCCGAGAGGAAGGCAAACGGAACCCAGCCGTTCTGTACGCCCGCACCGTAGGCCAGGTAGGCGAAGAACAACGCCAGCACCACAAACACGAGGCCCACGACCTTGTACTGCTGACGCAGGTAGGCCATCGCCCCCTTGCGTACGTGCGCCGCGATCTCCCGCATGCGCTCCGTACCCTCGTCCTCGCGCTTCATCAGCCGGTAGAACGCCCACGCAAAGGCAAGCGCCACGATCGATGCCGCAGGTACGGCCCAGAAAATGGTTGGAATGTTCATAATTTCGCGTATTTTAGGTTGAATTTCTACAAAGATAACAAAAGGTGTGTGCAGCCCAAACAAAAAAACGATGTTTTTTTCAGTTTGATGCAGCCGGAACACCCCCGTCGCCCGCAAAACGGGCACAAAAAAACCGGGACCTCTCGGTCCCGATTTTCATAAGCCTCCGATCCGGATGCTACGATCCGAAGTTGTCGTAGAGGATGTTCTCCGGCGGTACGCCCAGCGAATCGAGCATCTTCACCACCGAAGAGATCATCATCGGGGGTCCGCACATCAGGTAGATGCAGTCCTCCGGCGCCTGATGGTGTTTCAGGTAGTTCTCGTAGAGCACGTTGTGCACGAAGCCCGGCGTATAGGGAACACCCGCCGCATCGGCCTCCGGATCCGGACGGTCCAGTGCCAGGTTGAACTTGAAGTTCGGGAACTCCTCCTCGATCTCGTGGAACTCGTGCAGGTAGGGGGCCTCCTTCATGGCGCGGGCACCGTACCAGAACGATACCGGACGCTTCGTCTTCTCGGTCTTAAACAGGTGCATGATGTGGCTCCGCATCGGCGCCATACCCGCACCGCCGCCGATGAAGATCAGCTCCTGCGTATCGGGCAGGTTGTCCGGAAGGAAGAACTCTCCGTAAGGGCCCGAAATCGTCACCTTGTCGCCCGGTTTGCGCGAGAAGATGTACGACGAGCAGATGCCCGGGTTCACCTTCATGAACGTACCCGTGGCGCGGTCGAACGGAGGCGTAGCGATACGGATGTTCAGCATGATGATGTTCCCTTCGGCCGGGTGGTTCGCCATCGAGTAGGCGCGGAACGTCGGCTCGGGGTTCGTCGTCACCAGATCCCACATCTTCATCTTGTCCCAGTCGGCGCGGAACTTCTCGTCCACGTCCATGTCCGAGAACTTGATCGCATCGTACTTCGGAATGTCGATCTGGATGTAGCCGCCGCTGCGGAATTTCAGGTTCTCACCCTCCGGAAGCTTCACCACGAACTCTTTGAGGAAGGTCGAAATGTTGCGGTTCGAAACCACCGTGCACTCCCACTTCTTCACGCCCAGAACAGCTTCCGGAACCTTGATTTTCAGGTCGTTCTTCACCTTCACCTGACAGCCCAGACGCCAGTGGTCCTTGGCCATCTTGCGCGTGATGAAGCCCGTCTCCGTGGGCAGGATGTCGCCGCCGCCTTCCAGAACCTGGCACTTGCACATCCCGCACGAACCGCCTCCGCCGCACGCCGACGGGAGGAATACCTTGTTGTTGGCCAGCGTCGACAGAAGCGTCGAGCCGCTCTCCGTCGTGATGACCTTCTCGCCGTTGTTGATGTCGATCGTCACGGCCCCCGACGTGGTCAGCTTCGCCTTCGCATACAGCAGCAGCGCCACCAGCACCAGCGTGATGACCAGAAAGGCCGCAATCGCTATGATAATCGTTGTAGTCATTGTTGCGAATCTCCTTTTTTAGGTTAGAACTGAATGCCCGAGAAGATCATGAAGGCGATGCCCATCAGACCCGTGATGATGAAGGCGATACCCGGGCCCTTCAACGCCGCGGGAATGTGCGAATAGGTCGTCTTCTCGCGGATCGCAGCCATCATCACGATGGCAAGCCACCAGCCCAGACCCGAACCCAGACCGTAGACGATCGACTGCCACAGCGTATCCAATTCCCCGGCGTCGACCTTCTGCTGCATGAACAGCGAGCCGCCCATGATCGCACAGTTCACCGCAATCAGCGGCAGGAAGATGCCCAGCTGGCTGTAAAGCGTCGGCGAGAACTTCTCGACGATCATCTCCACCAGCTGCACGAACGCCGCGATCGTCGCGATGAAGACGATGAACGACAGAAAGTTCAGATCCACGCTCTCCGGAACCGCCTTGATCCACTGGTGCAGAGCGCCCGGTTTCAGAATGTATTCATACAAGAGGTAGTTCAGCGGCACGGTCATCACCATCACGAACGTAACCGCCGCGCCCAGTCCCAGGGCCGTCTTCACGCTCTTCGATACGGCGATGTACGAACACATGCCGAAGAAGAAGGCGAAGACCATGTTGTCGATGAAGATCGACCGGATGAAGATATTCAATGATTCCATATGCTACCCTCCTATTTTTCCTGTAAGTCCTTGTTGCGCGAACGGTGCACCCAGATGATGCAGCCCACGATGATCAGCGCCATCGGCGGGAACAGCATCAGACCGCAGTTCGAATAGAATCCGCCCTCGGTCATGTACCAGCTCTCCGGGATGATCCGGAAGCCCAGCAGGCTCCCCGAGCCGAACAACTCCCGGAAGAAGGCCACGATCACCAGAATCATGCCGTAGCCCAGACCGTTGCCGATGCCGTCGAGGAACGACGCCCACGGCTTGTTGCCCAGCGCGAAGGCCTCCACTCGTCCCATCACGATGCAGTTCGTGATGATCAGACCCACGTAGACCGACAACTGTTTCGAAATCTCGTAGACATAGGCTTTCAGCACCTGGTCCACCAGAATCACCAGCGCCGCAATCACCACCAGCTGCACGATGATGCGGATACGCGCCGGAACGCCGTTGCGCAGCAGCGACATCACCAGGTTCGAAAAGGCCGTTACGACCGTTACGCTCAACGCCATCACGATGGCCGGTTTGAGCTGCACCGTAACCGCCAGCGCCGAGCAGATTCCCAGAATCTGCACGATGACCGGGTTGTTCGCGGAGAACGGACCCGTCAGATATTTCATGTTGTTACTCATGGCTTTCCGCATTTTCTTCGTTTGACTCCTCCTCCGTTGCCGCCGGCGCCGGTTCCGGCTCCGACTGACGTTTCGATTCCAGCAGCGGCAGGTAGTTCTTCAAGCTGTTGTAGAGCATCGCAGTCACGCCGTCCGAGGTCTTCGTACCGCCCGAAATGGCGTCAACCTCGTGGGCGGGATCCTTCGCCCCGCCCTTGCGCAGCGTCACCGACACGAACTGGTCTCCCTCGAAGATCGTCTTGCCGACGAACAGCGACTGATACTTCGGCGTGGCGATCTCGGCGCCCAGACCCGGCGTTTCGCCCTTGTGCGCCATGATGATGCCGGCCACGGTGTTCATGTCCTTTTCCAGCGCCACATAGCCCCAGACCGGACCCCACAGACCCATGCCCGTCACGGGGATTACCACGCGGCCGTCCTTGGACTCGAAGATCGGGAACTTCCCGGCGGCAAAGGCCCCCGGAAGGTCGTTCAGCAGCGCGAAGACGTCGCCGTCAACCCGATTGCCCTGCGCGTCGACCACATAGGCGTCGATGAACTGGTCGTACGACTCTCCCTCGGCCGACAGCGACGCAAGGATGTTGCGTTTCTTCTCGTTCAGGTCGTTGGCGTCCTGACGCGGTTTGAGCGCCAAAGCCGCCACGGCCAGCAGCACCGCCACGATCACCACCATCACCGTCGAATAGAGGACGATATAGGCGTTGCTGTTCGTATCGCCGAGCAGGCCCTTCTTCTTCGGCTCCGTCACCTCGGTGAATTCCGAAGCCGGAGCGGCGCAAACGGGACACGTTGCGGGTGCGGCGTCTCCCTCGTGGATGTAGCCGCAAACGTTGCATTTGAATTTTTTCGTTGCCATAGCTCCCCTATTTTGCGAGTTTCACACGTTTCTTGCGCCGCGAGATGTTCGCCTCGACCACGAAGTAGTCGACCAGCGGCGCCAGCGCGTTCATGAAGAGGATCGAGAGCATCATACCCTCCGGGTAGGCCGGGTTCACCACGCGGATCAGCACAGCCAGAGCACCCGTCATGAAGCCCACGATGTACTTGCCCTTGTTGGTCTGGGCCGAGGTCACGGGATCCGTGGCCATGAAGACCGCGCCGAAGGCAAAGCCGCCCACGATCAGATGCCACCATGCCGGAACATCCTTCATATAGGTCAGCATCGCGATCAGCGACTTGTTCTCCTCGGCCAACTCCTTCGTCGCACGGAGCGCTTCGATATCGGCCGTTCCGCCGATCCAGTTGAAGAGAAGGCCTATGGCCAGTCCGCCGACGAAGACCGAAATCATCGTCCGCCACGAGGCGATGCCCGTCCACAGCAGGATCGCGGCGCCGATCAGGATGGCCAGCGTCGAGGTCTCGCCGAACGAACCCGGGATCATGCCCAGGAAGGCATCCAGCGGCGAGTAGGTCATCGTGCCGGTCGAAGCCAGCTGCTCGAGGGCCGTGGCGCCGGTGACGCCGTCAACGTGGGCGCCCATCATCGTCCAGTTCGAATACCAGACCGCCTCACCCGACATCGAGGGCGTATAGGCGAAGAAGGCGAAGGCGCGCGCCAGCAGCGCCGGGTTGAAGACGTTCATGCCCGTACCGCCGAAGACCTCCTTGCCGAAGATCACGGCGAAGGCCGTCGACAGTGCCACCATCCACAGCGGCGTCGAGACGGGGAAGATCATCGGAATCAGAAGTCCCGTGACGAGGAAGCCCTCGTTGACCTCATGACCGCGCACCTGCGCGAAATAGAATTCGATGGCCAGACCCACGATGTACGACACGCACACCATCGGCAGCACCCGCACCAGTCCGTAGATGAAGGCCCGGAATCCTTCCAGACCCACCTGTGCGCCGGTCCACCAGCAACCGAACAGGAACGCCGGCATCAGGGCCAGAACAACCATGATCATCGTACGTTTCATGTCGTTGCAGTCCCGGATGTGCGCGCCCTTCACGGTCGTCGTGTTCGGCACGAAGAGGAACGTTTCGAACGCTTCGAACGTCGATTCCAGGAAGCCCAGTTTCCCGCCTTTCGAGAACGTGGGCTTGATTTTATCCATCAGTTTGCGAAGTCCCATCTTTAAGCCTCCTTGATCATTAAGTTAATACCGTCGCGGATGATCTGCTGGATCTCGGTCTTCGAGGGATCCACGAACTCGCACAGCGCGAAGTCCTCCTCCGTCACCTCGTAGATGCCCAGATTCTCCATCTTGTCGATGTCGCCCGCCAGACAAGCCTTCAACAGGTACATCGGGTAGATGTCCATCGGAAGATACTGCTCATAGAGACCCGTCACCACGAACGGACGCTCCCCGCCGTTCATATTCGTATCCAGGTCGTAGGCCTTGCGCGGACACAGCCACGAGAAGTAGGCCCGCGATACCGAAAACTTCTTGAAGCGCGGCATCGCCCAGCCCAGCAGCTCGTACTTGTCCCCTTCGGGAATGGCCGTCAGCTGGTTGGCATAGAAGCCCAGGAAGCCGTCCGGCGAGGTCTTCGTGCCGGTGAGCACGTTGCCCGAGATGAAGCGGACCGAGTCTCCCTCCTTCTGGGCCTTCACATTGCCGCCGACGATCGAGTCGACCTTCGCACCGCCGATCACGCGCACGTACTGCGGGTGTTCGATCTCCGAGCCGGCCACGGCGATGATTTTCGTCATGTCGACGCGCCCCTCGTTGAACAGGCGCCCGATGATCGCCAGATCCTGGATGTTCACCGTCCAGACGATGTCGCCCCGGTTGATCGGGTCGATGTGGTGGATCTGTACGCCCACGTTGCCCACGGGGTGTTTCCCGGCGAAGGTGTGCAACTCGACGCCTTGCAGCGACGGCATGCTGCCTTCGGCATGCGCACGAACCGAGAGGTGAACCTTGCCCGGGGTGAGACGGCGCAGCACCTCGATACCCTTTTGCAGGTTCCGCTGCTCGCCTTTCAGCACGAAATTGTAGTCCGGAGCCTGCGGCGCCGAATCGAACGCCGAAATGAAGACGGCCTTCGGCGTGTCCACAGGGTCTGCGATGATCCCGTAGGGACGCTGCACGAGCATCGGCCACAGGCCCGAACGAAGCAGGAGTTCGACGATCTCCTCCCGGGTGGCTTTCCCAAGGTCCGGCGCCGTGAACGACTCGTACTCCTGCGTGGAGTCCGGCGTCACCGTCACCGAGAGCACCTTGCGCTTCTCGCCGCGGTTGATGGCCGCCACCGTGCCGCTGACGGGAGACGTGAAGAGAACCCGTTCGTTGAACTTGTTGAAGAACAACGCCGTTCCGGCCTTCACCCGATCCCCGACCTTAACCAGCAACTTCGGTGTCACGCCTTCGAAATCCAGAGGCGAGAGGGCGTACTCCGAAGCCATCGGCGCTGCCGCCAACGTCTCCTGGGGTTTGCCCACCAGATTGATGTCTAAACCCTTGCGTAGTGTAATGATTTTCGACATGGTTAAAGATTTTGAGTTATTTGTGTGTTTGGTTTCCTCCCACTGCTCACTGCGCCCGCACACGAAAATAACCGCACCCTTCGTGTCCGGTTTCCGCACGCGGAGTTTCGGTTGTTAGCGGGCTAACAATTATTTCGCGTGCGAAAGTACAAATTTTTTCCGATAAATGCCATCCATCGGAGCATTATTTCTTAAATTTACTTAAAATTCCTACTTTTGTCTCGGTCATGCTTCCGTACGTAAACATACACACCCACCGTCCGACGGGTCGCGGAATCGAACTCCGCACGGCGGGCCTGCACCCCTGGGAAGCCGGGAACAACGCCGCCGAAGCGATCGGAAGGCTTGCCGAACGGCTCTGCGGCAGGGGCCCGGGCCCCTGCGAAACGCTCCGCTCCGAGGCCGTGCAGGCCATCGGCGAAACCGGGCTCGACTTCGCCTGTGCGGTCCCGCGCGAAGCCCAGTTCAACGCCCTGCGCGCCCAGCTCGCTCTGGCCCGGCAGGCGGGACTGCCCGTCGTGCTGCACTGCGTGCGGGCCTTCGAACCGCTGATGCGCGAACTGGCCGAATGCGAGCCCCGCGCTGTGATCTTCCACGGATTCATCGGATCGCCCGAGCAGGCCCGGCAGGCCCTGCGGCGAGGTTATTACCTCTCGTTCGGCGAGCGCGCCTTCGCCTCGCCCAAAACCCTGCGGGCCCTGCGCGAAGTGCCCCTCGGGCAGCTCTTCTTCGAGACCGACGACGACGAGGTGACCATCGGGGAGATCTACGACCGGGCGGCCGCGGTGCTGGGGCTGCCGGAGGAGGTGCTGCAACGCGCCACCCTCGAAAATTACGAACGCTTATTCGAAAAAAGAGATGGATAACTGGTTGGAGAGAACGGAACTGTTGTTGGGTCGGGAGAAGCTCGGCCGTTTGAGGAGTGCCCATGTGCTGGTCGTCGGACTGGGCGGCGTGGGGGCCTATGCCGCCGAGATGGTCGCCCGCGCCGGCGTGGGACGCATGACCATCGCCGACGCCGACACCGTGAACACGACGAACATCAACCGCCAGCTCGTCGCCCTGCACTCGACCGTCGGCCGGCAGAAGGCCGACGTGCTGGCCGAGCGCCTGCGCGACATCAACCCCGACATCGAACTCACGGTCGTCAACCGATACATCCGCGACGAGGAGACCTACCGCCTGCTCGACGCCGCGGCGTACGACTACGTGGTCGACGCCATCGACACCCTCTCGCCCAAACTCGCACTCATTGCCGCGGCGCTCGAACGCCGCCTGCCGCTCGTCAGCTCGATGGGCGCCGGGGCCAAGACCGACCCCACGCGCATGGAGATCGCCGACATCGCGAAAACCCACCACTGCCCGCTGGCCCACATGCTCCGCAAACGGCTCCACAAGATCGGCATCCGCAGCGGATTCCGCGCCGTCTTCTCGCCCGAGCCGATCCGCGAGGGGGCGATGATCCTCTGCGAGGAGCAGAACAAGAAGTCCAACGTCGGGACCATCTCCTACCTTCCGGCGCTGTTCGGCATCGGATGCGCCTCGGTCGTGATCCGCGGCCTGACCGGAGAACTCGACTGACATCCCCCGCATCCTCTTCCGATCCGCAAACCCCAAAATCACCGAAAATACCCCATGAAACCGAACATCGTCTTTCTGGATGAATACTCGCTCGGCGGCGCCGACCTCGCGTCGGTCCGCGCGTTGGGCAACTACACGGCCTACGAGACAACCCGCCCCGCGGAGGTCGTCGGCCGCTGCCGCGAGGCCGACATCGTCATCACCAACAAGGTGCCCTTCGATGCCGCGACGCTCCGCGCCCTGCCCCGCCTGCGGCTGATCTGCATCGCCGCAACGGGCATGAACCACATCGACCTCGCGGCGGCGGCCGAATGCGGCGTCACCGTGAAGAATGCCGTCGGATACTCGACCCATGCCGTGACCGAAACCACCATCGGAGCCGCCATCGCCCTGCTGCGGCAGATCGTCTACTACGACCGCTACACGAAGAAGCACTACGCCGGGGCCGAACGCCAGTTCCACTTCGGGCGCACGACCCGCCAGCTGCACGGTTCGCGCTGGGGCATCGTCGGCCTCGGCAACATCGGTCACAGCGTCGCACGCGTCGCCGAAGCCCTCGGCTGCGAGGTGGCCTACACCTCCACGTCGGGCGTCGCACGCAAGGAGTCCTACCCCATGCTGCCGCTCGACGAACTGCTGGCCTGGGCCGACATCGTGTCGGTGCACTGTCCGCTGACCGACCGCACCCGCGGGTTGATCGGAGCCCGCGAGTTGTCGCTCATGAAGCCCTCGGCCCTCGTGATCAACGTCGCACGCGGCGGGATTGTCGACGAGGCGGCTCTGGCCGCGGCGCTCGATGCCGGACAGATCGCGGGTGCCGCCCTCGACGTCTTCGTCCACGAACCGCTCGACGTGGGGAACCCCCTGCTCGCCGTCCGCGAGCCCGACCGGCTGCTGCTCTCGCCCCACAACGCCTGGTCGCCCGTCGAGGCGGTCGAAGTGCTGGTCGGGTGCATCGCCCGCAACATCCGCGAAAACTGGAAAAACAACTGATCATGGAGACTCCCGACACCGCCCCGCTCTCGCCCGACGAACGCCGCCAGCGGGTCTTCGACTGGCTCGATGCGCATGGCATCCGCTACACGTGGTACGAACATCCCGAAGCCCCGACCATCGAGATCGCACGCCAATACTGGCACGACGACGGCTCGAAACACTGCAAGAACCTCTTCTTCCGCAACCACAAGGGCGACCGCCACTACCTCGTATGCTTCGACTGCGAGCGGGCGATGGCCATCCACGACCTCGAACACCGCCTGCATCAGGGCAAGCTGTCGTTCGCCTCGGAGCAGCGCATGGAGCGCTGGTTGGGGCTGCGGCCGGGATCCGTATCGCCCTTCGGGCTGATCAACGACCCGGCGAACCATGTCCACCTCTTCCTCGACGCACGGCTCCGGGAGTGGCCCGCCCTCTCGTTCCACCCCAACGACAACCGCGCAACGGTGGTCATCACGCAGGAGGAGTTTGCGAGGTTCCTCGCCGCCGTCGGCAACTCCTGGGAATTTCTCGAACTCTATTGAACAGCGTGACGATTTTTTCGCTATCTTTGGACTTATTCAGACAACCCTTACAAACACAACCATGAAAAAAATCGTCATCGCACTGCTCCTGACTCTCGGTGCATTCGGCGCACTCCGGGCCCAGTCCATAGAATCGGAGATCATGTCCTACCTGCGAACCGAGGGATATGTCCCCACCTATGACTCGGATGGAGATATCCAGTTCAAGAAGGAGGGATGTCTCTATTACGTCATCATCAAAGACTCCGGCGAGGGGTACTCCTACGTCGAGGTCCGCGTCCCCTTCGACGCCTCGGACATGTCGCTCTCCGACCTGCGGAGCTTCGCCACCGAGCTCAATACCAGCAAATATCTCTGCAAATGCTCGGCATACCACGACGAGACAAACGGCAACATCTTCCAGATCAGCATGGAATTCATCGCCAACTCGGCCTCGCAGGCCCGTTACATGATGGGCCATGCCATGCGGCTGATGCCCAAATGGGTCACCGCCTTCGAGATATATCACTGACCATCGGAAGATCCAAGCACCTGGGAGGGGGCATTCGCTTTGGCGAATTGCCCCCTCTCTTTTTTCTCCTCTCCGGCGCCGCACATCCGGCCCATCGGACCGGCATCGTCCCCTCACATCCACGCTCACCTTCACCCTGTATTTCACAAGCCTCCGGAAACGGCTTGGCCGCCCGCCATGCTGCGTAACCGCGGCATGCGCCGGCCATGAGACCCGGCAAGGCGAAGCCCCTGCACCATCCGACCGTACCGCACAAAAAAAACGGAAGCCGGTCCTCTGACCGGCCTCCGTTCGTGCCATTCGGTTCCGCAGAACCATTGTTATTTCAATTCGTGTTATTTCAGCTCGACGAGCACCTTGCCGGTCATCTCCGCAGGCTGCGGAAGTCCCATCAGTTTCAAGACCGTCGGGGCAACGTCCGCCAGAATGCCGTTCTCAACCGACTTCACACGATCCGAAACCACCACAATGGGCACCGGATTCAGCGAGTGTGCCGTGTTGGGCGTGCCGTCGGGATTGATCGCGTTGTCGGCATTCCCGTGGTCGGCGATCATCACCACCTCGTAGCCGTTCGCCTTCGCAGCCTCAACGACCTTCTCCACGCACCCGTCTACGGCCTTCACGGCCTTCACGATCGCCTCGTAGACGCCCGTATGGCCTACCATGTCGCCGTTGGCGAAGTTCAGGCAGATGAAGTCGAACTTCCGCTCGTTCAGTGCGGCAACCAGCTTGTCGGCAACCTCCGGAGCCGACATCTCGGGTTGCAGGTCGTAGGTCGCCACCTTCGGCGAGGCGACCAGAATCCGCTCCTCACCCTCGAACTTATCCTCACGCCCGCCGTTCAGGAAGAACGTCACGTGCGCGTATTTCTCCGTCTCGGCGATGCGCAGCTGCTTCAAGCCCTGCTTCGAAACCCACTCGCCGATCGTGTCGGGCACGTCCGCCTTGTCGAAGAGGATGTGCAGGCCCGTGAACTTCGCGTCGTAGGGGGTCATGCAGCAGTAGTACAGCGGCAGGGTGTGCATCCCCGCTTCGGGCATGTCCTGCTGCGTGAGTACGATCGTCAGCTCCTTGGCGCGGTCGTTGCGGTAGTTGAAGAAGATCACCACGTCGTTCTCCCGGATCAGACCCATCGGCTGCCCGGCTGCGTCGACATGCACGATCGGCTTGATGAACTCGTCCGTCACGTCGGCGTCGTAGGACTTCTGAACGGCGGCGACCATGTCCGTATCGTGCTCGCCCACGCCCTCGACCAGCGCGTCGTAGGCTACCTTCACGCGCTCCCAACGCTTGTCGCGGTCCATCGCATAGTAGCGGCCGATCACCGTGGCGATCTTGCCGCCCGTCTTCGAGAGGTGCTCCTCCAGCTGCGCGATGAAGCCCTTGCCGCTGTGCGGGTCCGTGTCGCGGCCGTCCATGAAGCAGTGCACGTAGGTGCGCTCCGAAACGCCGTACTCGCTGGCGATGTCGCACAGCTTGAAGAGGTGCTCGAACGACGAGTGTACGCCGCCGTCCGACGTCAGGCCCATGAAGTGAACCCCCACGCCCTGCGCCTTCGCATATTCGAACGCCCTGACCACCTCGGGGTTTTTCAGAATCGAGTTGTCGCGGCACGCCCGGTTGATCTTCACCAGATCCTGGTAAACCACACGCCCCGCGCCGATATTGAGGTGACCCACCTCCGAATTGCCCATCTGTCCGTCCGGAAGTCCGACGTTCTCACCGTCGGTGCGCAGCTCGGCATGGGGATATTGTTCGGTCATCGCCGAAATATAGGCCGGGTGCACCGTCGAAATGACGTCCGCCTTGTCGTGATGGCCATTGCCCCAGCCGTCGAGAATCATCAATAATACCTTGTTGCTCATATCTCTCTCGTTTTTTGATTGTTACTTCACCTGTGCCGCGATCAGCTCCACGGCCTTGTCGATCGCCGCCTGCAAACCGTCGGCCTGCTTGCCGCCCGCCGTGGCGAAGAACGCCTGGCCGCCGCCGCCGCCCTGCATCAGCTTCGCCGCTTCGCGCACCACGGCTCCGGCATTCACGCCCTGCGCCGTGATCCCGTCGCCCAGCATCACCGTCAGCGTCGGCTTGCCCTCGCACAGCGAACCCACGACCAGCACCAGCCGCGGCATCCGCTGCCGCAAATTATAGGCCAGGTCCTTCACAAAGTCCGGACGACGATCCGTCTGCACGGAGAAAAGCTGCATGCCGTCCCGCTCGGGCGTCGACGCGGCGATCTTGTCCGCCCACTGCGAAACCTGCTCGCGCCGCATCGTCTCCACCTCCTTCGAGAGCTGCTCGTTGCTTTCCAGCATCTTCTTCACGGCCTGCACCACCTGCGGGTTGTTCAGGTAGTCGGCCACGTTGCGGATCGTATCCTCCGCCGCGTAGAGCATCTTCTCGGCATGTTCGCCCGTGACCGCCTCGATACGACGCACGCCCGCCGAAATGGCGCTCTCCGAGAGGATCTTGAAGAATCCGATCGTTCCCGTGGCCCGCGTGTGCGTGCCGCCGCACAGCTCCACCGACGTCCCGAAGCGAACCATGCGCACCCGGTCGCCGTACTTCTCGCCGAAGAGCATCATCGCCCCGGCGGCCGCAGCCTCCTCCTTCGTCGCCTCGCGGTTCTCGACGAGCGGGTAGTCGGCGCGCACGGCCCGGTTGACCAGCATCTCGACCTCGCGCAGCTGCTCCGGGGTCACCTTCTGGAAGTGCGAGAAGTCGAAACGAAGCATCTCCGGAGTCACCAGCGAACCCTTCTGCTCGACGTGCGGACCCAGCACCTTGCGCAGCGCCTCGTGCATGAGGTGCGTCGCCGTGTGGTTGTTCGCGGCGCTCTGGCGCTTCTCCGGGTCGACCTTCGCCGTGAATTCCGACGCAGGATTCTCCGGAAGCTGGTTCACGATATGGATGATCAGCCCGTTCTCCTTCTCGGTGGCCACGACCGGGATCCGCTCATTGGCGCTCTCGATCATGCCGATGTCGCCGATCTGACCGCCCGAATTGCCGTAGAACGGCGTGCGGTCGAAGACCAGCTGGTAGGAGGTCTTGCCCTTCGACGTCACGCGGCGGTAGCGCGCGATGTGCACCTGCTCGGTCAGCGTGTCGTAACCCGTGAAGATGCTCTCCTTGATGGGGATCAGCTCCACCCAGTCGTCCGTATCGACGGCCGCGGCGTTGCGCGAACGCTCCTTCTGGGCCTGCAACTCCTGCTCGAAGGCGTCGAGGTCCACCTCCACGCCCTGCTCGCGGGCGATCAGCTCCGTCAGGTCGATCGGGAAGCCGAACGTGTCGTACAGATCGAAGGCATCCTTGCCCGAAATGCGGCTGCCGCCCTCCCGCTTCGTGCGGGCGATCACGCCGTCCAGCAGGTTGATGCCCGTGGCCAGCGTCCGCAGAAATGCAGCCTCCTCCTCCTCGATCACCTTCTCGATCAGGGTCTGCTGCGCTTTCAGCTCGGGGAACTGGCCCCCCATCTGCTCCACCAGTCCCGGAACCAGGCGGCAGAGCGTCGGCTCCGTGAAGCCGAGGTAGGTGTAGCCGTAGCGAACCGCACGGCGCAGGATGCGGCGGATCACGTAGCCCGCCTTGACGTTCGACGGAAGCTGTCCGTCGGCGATCGAGAAGGCGATGGCGCGCAGGTGGTCGGCGATCACGCGCATGGCTACGTCCGATTTCTCATCCTCGCCGTAGCGCTTGCCCGAAAGGGCCGCGATGCGGCCGATCGTCGGCTGGAAAACATCCGTATCGTAGTTCGATTTCTTGCCTTGAAGGATCATGCACAGCCGCTCGAAGCCCATGCCCGTGTCGACGTTGCGCGCCGGAAGCTCCTCCAACGAGCCGTTCGCCTTGCGGTTGAACTGCATGAAGACCAGATTCCAGATCTCGATCACCTGCGGGTGGCCGGCGTTGACCATCTCCCGGCCCGGCTTCGCGGCGATCTCCGCCTCGTCGCGCAGGTCGAAGTGGATCTCCGAGCAGGGTCCGCACGGACCCGTCTCGCCCATCTCCCAGAAGTTGTCGTGCTTGTTGCCGCGGATGATGTGATCCTCCGGCAGGAAGCGTCTCCAATAGTCATAGGCCTCCTGGTCGAACGGAACGCCGTCCTCCTCCGAGCCCTCGAATACCGTCGCGTACATCCGCTCGGCCGGCAACTTGTAGACGTCGTGCAGCAGCTCCCACGCCCACTCGATCGCCTCCTTCTTGAAGTAATCGCCGTAGGACCAGTTGCCCAGCATCTCGAACATCGTATGGTGGTAGGTGTCGTGTCCGACCTCCTCCAGGTCGTTGTGCTTGCCCGACACCCGAAGGCATTTCTGCGTATCGGCCGCACGCGGATATTTCCGCGGCGCATTCCCCAGAAAAATGTCCTTGAACTGGTTCATGCCCGCATTGGTGAACATCAGCGTCGGGTCGCCCTTCACCACCATCGGCGCCGAAGGGACGATTGCATGACCCTTCGACTCGAAAAAGTCCAGAAAGGCCTGTCTGATTTTATTTGACTCCATCGTATATTGATTTATCCTATTTCCGCGTTCTTGATTCGGGTTGCAAAATTACACATTTTAAACTAAATTTGCACCTCACCGACAGAGTTTTTTCCGCAATGGGTCAAAAAGGTCACAGATTCCCCACCGAGGCGCTCCGGGCCGGAGCCGGCGAACTCTCGCACGAGGCACAGATCCTCACGCGCGATGTCGTCACGGCCCCTTTCCGGCTCAAAACCTACCGCCTGATCCGGAAAATCCTCATCGGATTCATCCTCGTGTCGATCGCCAACGTGCTCTTCTCCTACTTCTTCTACACCCCCAAAATGTACCGCATCCTGCGCGACAACCGAGAGACCGAAATCCGATACCGCATCCTGCAAGACCGCATCCGCGCCGCCCAACAGCGCGTCGACGAGATCCGCCATCGCGACAATTACGTCTACCGCTCGCTCTTCGCCACCGACACGCTCGCGATCCCCGGCGTCTGGAACCCATACCCCGATTCGAAATACGCCCCGATGGCCGACGACGAATACGCGCCCCTGATGGTCGGAACCTGGCGACAGATCGACGCCCTGGCCCGCACGCTCTACCTCGAATCGGTCTCGATGGACGAACTCCAACTCCTCTCCAAGAACAAGGAGCAGCTCTCCGCCGCCGTGCCCGCCATCTGGCCCATCGACCGCAAGGCCCTGCACAACAACCATATCGGCGCATTCAGCCCCCGGCGTTTCCACCCCGTGCTGCACCGCGTCATCGCACACACCGGCGTCGACTTCGGCTGCGACCGCGGGACCCCCGTCTACGCCACCGGCGACGCCACCGTCGAACTCGCCCAGTCCTCCGGATACAACGGCGGATACGGGCATCAGGTGCTCCTCGACCACGAATTCGGTTACAAGACCCGATACGCCCATTTGAGCGACATCCTCGTCAAACCCGGCGACCGCGTCGTCCGCGGGCAGATCATCGCCCACACCGGAAACACCGGACGCTCGACCGGTCCCCACCTCCATTACGAAGTGATCCACAAGGGCGTACCCGTCAACCCGATCAACTACTTCAACCGCGACATGTCGGCCGAAGAGTACGAACGGCTGATGGAGAACCTGCGCGAAACCAACTTCGAAAAGTATTGACGACATGGCCGGAAAAAAGGATCTCGAACGCCTCCGCAGACGCAAACGCCGCAAACAGCGCATCATCCGCGCAACCGTACACCTCTTCGTATGGTTCGGAGCCGCCGTGCTCTACTACATCGGGTTCTCGATCTTCTTCGACACCCCGTTCGAGTACCAGATGAAGCACTCCACCGACCTGCTCCGCAACGAGTACCGGCGTCTCGAACTGCGTTACGACTCCCTGGCCCGCGTCCTCGGCAACCTCGAAGAGCGCGACCGAAACGTCTTCCGGATCCTCTTCGAATCCGAACCCTACGACTTCAATACGGAGATCGAACGGCAGCAGGCTGCCACCTACGAGAAGATCGTCGGTCGCTCGACCCGCCAGCTCAAACGCGAACTCCGCGAAGGGGTCATCGAGATGGAACAGCGGCTCACCGAACTCGGGGATTCCTACCTCCAATTGCAGGCCCGCATCGACACCGTCGGCCGCGGATGCGACAACATCCCCTCGATCCAGCCCGTCATCAACAAGCAGCTCACCCTGCTGACCGCCTCCTACGGCATGCGCATACACCCCTTCTACAAGACCTTGCAGGCCCATCAGGGAGTCGATTACACCATCCCCGAAGGTTCGCGCGTCTTCGCTACGGCCGACGGCGTGGTCCGCGACGTCTCCTCGCGCAGCTCCACACAGGGCCGCACCGTCGTCATCGACCACGGAAACGGATACGAAACCTCATACAGCCACCTCTCGAAAATCAACGTCCGAAAGGGCCAGAGCGTCCGCCGCGGCGACATCATCGCCCTCTCCGGCGATACGGGGCTCTCGCTCTCGCCCCACCTCCACTACGAGGTCCGAAAGGACGGCATGCGCGTCGACCCGATCCACTACTTCTTCATGGAACTAACCCCCGGCGAATACCAGCGTCTGATGCGCATCGCGCAGGCCGGCATGCAATCCTTCGACTAAACATGCAACCTTCCGACAGTTCCCGCATCCGGCTCATCCTGCTCGACTTCGACGGCACGCTCGCCGACACCCGACGGGCCAATACCCTGGCCTACGTCGCGGCGCTCGGCGAGGCCGGATACACCCTCACCGAGGAGGAGTACACGACCAACTACTTCGGCATGCGATGCGAGGAGTTCCTGACTCGCTTCGGGATTGCCGATCCCGCCGAGCGCGAGCGCCTGCGCCGCCGCAAGATCGAACTCTACCCCACGTTTTTCGATACCGTGCGGCTGAACCGTCCGCTGTGGGAATTCTGCCGTCAGTTCCAGTCCCGGGGCGGGCGCGTATGGATCGTCTCGACCGGCAGCCGCGACAACATCGACAACGTCATGCGCCACCTCGGCATCGGAGGCCCCGCCGACGATCCGGCATCAAAAAACGCTGCCCCCGGCAGCGTCGGAACAACCCCTCCCGAAAACGGATGCCCGCTCGGACGGGTCGACGGCATTCTCGCAGGCCCCGACATCGAACGGCCGAAACCGGCTCCCGACTGTTTTCTGGAAGTCATGCGCCGCGAAGGCTGCTCGCCGCGCGAAACCCTCATCTTCGAAGACTCGGCCATCGGCATCGAAGCCGCACACCGGAGCGGAGCCTCCTACTTCGTCGTCAGGCTCTGAATCCCGTCCGGCGGCAGCGCCCGAAGGCCATGCCGGCAGTTTCCGTCATCGGCAAGTTCCGGATCCCGTCCGGGCCATGACCGGCCCCGGCGACCAGAATCCGAACGCCCGAAGTCCCGGACCGTTGCCCGTTGTTCTAACGGGGCTCCCGGGGACCGCGGGGCGGACGCTCGTCCGGAAGGGGCTTTCAACGGCAGATCCCGGCAGCGGGCACAATCATTCCGAGGGCTTCCGGCACGAAGAAGAGCCGGCAAAAGCGCACAGAAAAGGGCGCGTCCGAGCGCGCAGAGAGGGCGCCTTCCGAAAAGATCACCGCTTGCAGATGACGTTGAAATCGCAGAATTTGCAGGTGTCCGCATCGGCGCACTGCCGGAACGGCGTCGACGGATCATAGAGCTCCGCGAGCGTCTCGCGCACCAGCGTCTCGAAACGCTCCGCATAACAGGAGTAACGGCAGCCGCGGATGTCCAGCTCGCGGTCGACGAGTGTCGGATCGTAGTCCGGGCGGTTCATCGAACGCACGTAATAGAGCGTCGGAACGGCATCCGCCCCTCGCGTGCGGTAGAGCATCATCGCGTAGAGCAGCGTTTGCAGCACGTTCGAAAGGCGCTGTTTTCCCTCCCCGCGGAACAGGCTCCCGATCCCCGCAAAATCGAGGTGTGCGGCCCCGGTCTTGTAGTCCACCACGCGCAGCGTCCCGTCGTCCAGACGGTCGATGCGGTCGGCAATGCCCGCGAACTTCATGCGCAGCGTGCGTCCCGCACTCTCGAAATCGAATCCGTATTCGATGCGCTGTTCCAGCCCCTGCACTGCAAATCCGTCGTGCGACGCATCGTAGGGCATCACCCCGCCCCGCAGGTAGCGCGTCACGATATCCTTCACCAGCAGCAGGTTGCCCGTATAGTCGTCCGACGTGGCCTGCGGGTCGTTCAGGTAATTCTCGTTGATCGACGCCTCGACCGCCGCCTCAACCTCCCCCGTGCGGAGCATCGCACGCAGCGTGTCGCCCGGGTGGCTCTCGCCGACGATCCGCGCGTAGAGCTTCTGCACCGCGGCGTGGAGAATCGTGCCGAACATCGGCGCATCGACCTCCTCGGAGATCTCGTCGTCGCGCTCCAACCGCGCCACCGAATGGAAATAGAAGCGCAGCGGGCACGCCACATACCGGAAAAAGGCCGTCGGCGAGAGCGTCGCCTTCGACGCCGCATCGGTGAACGCCGCAAGGCGACGCAGCACCCCGGCGTCCTTCGCCACCTCGATCGGCGGCGTCTCCGCCAGATTCACGTCCACGCCCACCTCCTCCTTCGCCACGCGGAAGCCGCTCTCGTAGTCCAGCTGGTAGATGTAGCGGCTCGGCTCGCCCGTCGACTTGTCGTCGGCATGCGAGCAGTAGAGCATCCACACACGCCCGGCCCGTTGCAGCAGCCGGTAAAAGTAGTAGGCATAGACCCCTTCGTGGTGCTCGGGCGTCGGAAGCCCGTAGGCCGAACGCAGGTTGTAGGGGATGAACGACGCCTGCGCCATGTGGTTGCCCGGGAAGTTGTCGTCGTTCATCGAGAGCAGGATCACGTTCTCGAAATCCACGTTGCGCGTTTCGAGGATACCCATGATCTGGACCCCTTCGAGCGGCTCCCCCTCGAAGGGGATGCGCAGCGTTTGGAGATGCCGCCGCAGAAGCGACGCATAGACCTCCGGAGTCAGCTCCACGTCGCACTCGTCGAGCGAGTTGCGCAGTTTGGTGATCTCCTCGGCGATGACCGCCAGGAACTCCACGCGCTGACGGGCGTCGTCCCCCTCGTAGGGAATGCGGGCCACGGCCCCGACCACCCGCAGCAGCCAGTCCGACTGCTCGTGCCACGTCTCCGCCGGCGAGAAGATCGCCGACAGCAGTTCGTTGCGGCCCAGCCAGGCGGCATCCACGGAGATCCGCCGTTCGCGGACGATCTCCTCCTGCATCCGCCGCGTCGTCGCGGGGTCGCAGTCCGACACATAGGGGTGTGCGAGAAGCCCCGCGGCATCGGCGTGGTAGAAGGTCCAGCCGTCGCCCTTGCGGCGGCGGTGCGTCTGCAACTCCACGAGGCGTTCGACGAACGTATAGGCCAGGCTCGCACGAAGCGGGAAACCCATCGTGACGTTGACCTTCCCGATCTCCTTCGGCAGCGCATAGAGCAGCGGCAGCAGCAGGTTTTCGTCCGTCAGCACGACGGCCGTCCGCTTGTCGAGGGGACGCCCCCCGGAGAGCGCTTGCAGGATCTTCGCCGCATACTTGCACTGAACGGCGTTCGAGACCGCCGCAACCGATGTCAGCGCCTTCGGCGACGACATGTGGTCGTGCGACACCTCGCCCCGCGGCGGAAACTGCACGACGTTCTCACGCACGAACATCCCCGCCTCCTGCTCCGCGGAGTCCTTGTAATAGGTGTCGTAATCCCAGTAGAAATCGGTCTCCGCAGCGGTCGCGAGAAACCGGAACAGCCGCTTCTCGCACTCCGACAGGGCGTTGAAGCCCGCCACGACATAGCGCCGCGGCTCGGGAAACGAGAACGCCCCCTCGCGGATGCGGTCGGCGGCCGCTCGCTGGATCATCCCGCCGTAGGCGATGCCCAGCTCCGCGAGCCGCGCCCGGAAGCGGCGGTAAACCGGCCCGAGGGTCTTCCAGATCGCCAGAAAACGCCGCTTCTCGGCCGAAAGGTCCGCCTCGGGGCCCAGCGACGACCAGAATCGCACGATCTGCAACTGCGCCGGTGTGAGGTAGGAAATGTCGGCTTCGAGCTCCTTGATCTCCGTAATGTTGCGGAACAGCTGGTCGGCATCGACGGCGTATTTGTCGATCGTGTCGAAATCCGTCAGCAGCAGGTCGCCCCAGAAATAGAACTTGTCGAACGGTTCGTCGTGGTACTCCGAGTAGATCTTGTAGAGCTCCGTGATGAGGCGCACGCGGTCGCCCGCACGAAGCCCCGAGATTTCGCTCATCAGTTCGTCGATCGTCGTCCACGCGGGCTGCCACATCGGCCGGTCGGCAATCTGCGACAGCGCATCGACGAAAAACAGACGCGCACGCCGCGACGGAAACAGCACCGAGCGTTCCGAAAGCGACGACCCGTAACGGGCATACAGATCTGCGGCTACTTCGTAAAGAAAACTCTTCATGGTCGGATGTCCGGTCCGGAGAGAAGCTCCGAAAGGGAGGGTGGAATTAAGAATCGAGGCGAAAAGAGCGGACGAAAATACAGGCCGGATGCGGATCCGACGCCGGTTCTTACTCCCTGATCCGCGTAATGTCGCCGCCCATGAACTTCATGCTCCCGCGAATGATCGTCGGAGAGCCCTTGTAGGTGATCTTGCCGCCCGTCGAGGTCTTGCCCTCGAAGCGGTCCGTCACCCACAACGACGCCGTGCCCGAACTCGTCACGTTCGAAACCGCCGACATCACTTCCAGCGCCGCGGCTTCCAGCACGCCCGACGAGATGAAGAGCGTCAGATAACGCGCCGAGCCCGTCAGCGTCACACGGCTCTTGCCCGTGATGTCGAGTTTGAGGTCCTTGACCGCCATCGGAGCCTTCACTTCGGCCATGCCCCCCACGGTCAGGTCCAGAACGGTCGCCACAAGCGTGCTGTCGAACGTCGCCACGGCATCGGCGATGGCGATACGGTCCAGCGAATTATAGTAAACCGAAACCTGCGTGCGCTCCGGACGACGCGAATCGGGACGCTCCGAAATCCGCAGCACCTTGTCCTGCACGCCGAAACGGAATCGTGTCGTATAGGAGCCCTTCGTATCATAGATGATCTTCGGCGCCTCGGTGTCGGGGACCCGGTAAAAATGAAGATCGACCGGTGCCGTGACCTCCACGGCCGTGAACGAGGTGAGCCACTCGCGCTGCTCTCCGGAGTTCGCAGGCGACTCCGCCCGGGTCAGTCCGACGATGCACAGCATCAGGACGGTAAGAATCGTTTTTTTCATTGTTCGATGGTGTTTTGTCCGGCTAATTTACGAAATTCTTGCGAATTTCGGGTTTTGTTTCGTATTTTTACTTCCCCGAAACGAATTTCCGAACAGTGAGAGCGAAGATTCTGAATGCGAGCGCCGGGTCCGGCAAGACCTATCAGCTGGCCTACAAATATGTCCGCGACGTCATCCGACAGCCGGAACTATACCGCCACATCCTGGCCGTGACCTTCACCAACAAGGCCACCGAGGAGATGAAGTCCCGCATTCTGAAAGAGATACACACGCTCGCCGCCGGCGAGGAGAGCTCCTACCTGGAGGACCTCCGCAAGGAGCTCGACACCGACGAACGCTCCATCCGCAAACGCGCCGCCGAGGTCCGCGCCAGGATCCTCCACGACTACTCGCGATTCACGGTCCTGACCATCGACACCTTCTTCCAACGCATCCTGCGCGCCTTCATCAAGGAGCTCGGCATCGACCTCAACTACAACGTCGAGATCGAAACCGCCTCCGTGCTCTCCAAAGGCGCCGATGCGCTCATCGAGCAGATCACCGTCGACCGCGACCTCCAACGCTGGCTCACGGAGTTCGTCCAGGAGCGGATCGACGAGGGCCGCAAGTGGGACATCCGCGACGGCATCCTCTCGCTCGCCGGCGAGCTCTTCAAGGAGAAGAACAAGGCCGCACTCGGCCGCGCTCGCTCCCGCGAGGAGCTGCGCGGGATCGTCGCTCGCGCCTCGGCTGCGGCCGACGCCTCCCGGAATGCCTTCCGCGCGGCGGCCGTGCGCGCCGTGGAGATCATCGCCGGAGCCGGGCTCTCCGTCGAGGATTTCCCCAACAAGAGCCGGGGCTTCGCACCCTGGTTCTACGCCGTGGCCGACGGCGCCGTCGCGGGATACAAGAAGCGCGTGGCCGACGCCGTCGGCGACCCCGCCCAATGGGGAAAGATCGGGAGCCCGTCCCGCAACCTCGAACCGCAGCTGCGGCCCCTGATGCGCGAAATGTGCGACCTCTACGACACGAACCTCCGCCGCTGGAACACCTGCGACCTGCTGCGCGAGAACTACCGCAGCTTCGCTCTCCTCTCGGACCTCTACGCCCGCGTGCAGCAGCTCTGCGAGGAGCAGAACCTCATGCTGCTCTCCGAAACGAAATACGTCCTCGCGGAGTTCATCGACCACAACGACGCGCCGTTCATCTACGAAAAGGTCGGAAACCGCTTCGACCGCTTCATGATCGACGAATTCCAGGACACCTCGGTCAAGGAGTGGGAGAACTTCCTCCCGCTGCTGAAAAACGCCATGGCCCAGACCGACGAGCAGGAGACCTCGGTGCTCCTCGTCGGCGACATCAAGCAGTCGATCTACCGCTGGCGCGGCGGCGACTGGCGGATCCTCCACGACCAGGCCCGGCAGGCCCTCGGGCCCCGGGAGACACAGGTCGACGTCCTGCGCGAGAACTGGCGCAGTCTGCCGCAGGTCGTGGAGTTCAACAACCGCATCATCGAACGCATCGTCGAGGCCGACAACCGCTCCCTCAACGAGGCGCTCGACGCGGCGGTCCAGGCGGGCGGCATCCCCCGCGCCGAGGCCGAACCGCTGCACGACACCCTCACCGACGCCTACCGCGAACACGCCCAGATTCCGCGCCGCCGCACCTCGAATCCGGGATACGTCGCCGTCGAGACCTTCGACGAGCGCCCGCCCGTCGTGGAGCGCATCTGCGAACTGCTCGACCGCGGATTCCGCCCCTGCGACATCCTGATCCTCGTCCGCAGCGCCCGCGACGGCGCAAAAGTCGCCGCCGAGCTCCTCGACTTCAAGCAGCGGAACACCGATCCCCGCCACCGCTTCGACGTCATGACGCAGGAGGCCCTCATCATCGGTAACGCACCCGTCAGTTCGTTCATCGTCGCCTCGCTGCGGCTGGCGCTGAATCCCGACGACGCACTCCCCCGGGCCCTCTTCAACCAGGGGCTCGGGCATCCGTTCGACCGTCCGTTGAGCGAGTCGGAGCGGCTCTTCTTCCGCTCGATCCGCCTGCTCTCGCCCGAGGAGGCCTTCGAGCGCATCGTCATGGAGTTCGACTTGCAGGGCGACCGCCGCCAGACCGCCTATCTGCAAGCCATCCACGAGCAGATCATCGCCTTCTGCTCGTCGAAGATCGCCGACATCGAGCTCTTCCTCCGCTGGTGGGACGAGACGGGATGCAACCGTTCGCTGTGCGTCGACGAAAGCCTCACAACGGTTGAAATCACCACCATCCACAAGGCAAAGGGACTCGAAAAACCCGCCGTCGTGATCCCCTACTGCTCCTGGCAGCTGGACCCCAGGCCGAGCGGCACGATCCAGAACATCGTCTGGGCCGAGGCCGCCGGAGGCGATGTCGGGGAGATCGGTCGCTTCCCGGTGCGCTACCGCCGGGCGATGGCCGACTCGGAGTTCTCGCCGGAGTACTACCGCGAGCTGGTCTACACGCACGTCGACAACATCAACCTCCTCTACGTGGCACTCACACGCGCCGCCGACTCCCTGCACGTCTTCATCCCCCGCAGGAACGACCGCACGGTGGGCGCCCTGCTGCTGCAAAGCATCCGCGTCGAGGGGGACAGGGCCCTGCTCGACGGCATCGAAGGGCGTTACACGGCGGACGAAACGGGCGAGCGCTTTGCATTCGGGGAGTTCACGGGGCCCGAGCCCGACAGAAAAAAGGCGGCGGCGAAGCCCCGGCACGTCATTCTGGAAGATTATCCCACGGACAAGGCCGACCTGCGGCTGCGGCTCCCCTCGCAGCGCTATTTCGAGGAGGGAGACACGGAACTCTCGCCCCGGAACTTCGGAATCCTGATGCACCGCGCCTTCGAGCTGGCCGACGACGAGGAGCAGATCCACCGGGCCGTGGCGCAGATGCAGGACGACGGCATCCTCGCGAAGAGCGACGCCGCGGCGCTGCGGGTGCAGATCGACCGGGCGCTGGCGCATCCCGAGGTGCGCGAATGGTTCGGCGGAAAGTGGCGGCGCGTGCGCAACGAGTACGAAATCATCCGCCCGGGGAAAACCTCCACACGACGCCCCGACCGTGTGATGATCGGCGACGACGGGCGCGTCGTCGTCGTGGACTACAAGTTCGGGGAGCTCGACCCAGAAAGCCACCGCCGCCAGATCCGCGAATACATGCGCCTGCTGCGCGAAATGGGATATGCAAAAACGGAAGGATTTTTGTGGTATGTCCGTCTCGGTAAAATCGAGAAGGTGGACGATTGAGAAAAATCCTCGACATACTCCCGGCCGGGTTCCGACGTCGGAGCTTCGGCATTGTCGCCACGCTCTTTGCCCGGGCGGCGCTCGACTTCGCGGGGCTGGCGGCGCTGCTGCCCCTGCTGATGCTGGCGCTCGATCCCGCAGCGCTCTCCGGTGAGGGGGCGTCGCCCGGTGCATGGATCCGGAGCGGAAGCGCGTCGCTGCGGCTTCCGGCCGGGATGATCTGCATCGCCGTGCTGCTCTTCACGGCGCTGAAAGCCCGGATCTCGCTCCGGCTGTTCCGCATCGAGCGGAACTTCCTGTGCGATCTCTACCGCACGCTCTCTCGCCGTCTCTACACCGCCTACCACGACCGGGGAATGGCCTTCATCGACGCTTCCGATCCGGCGACGCTCGTGCGGAACATCCAGGTCGTCACGCAAACCTTCACGTGCGGCGTGCTGCGGCCCGCCGCCTCGATCCTCGCCGAAGGGATGCTGCTGTTGCTGCTCCTCACGGCGCTGGCCCTTCATGCCCCGCTCGCGGCGGCGTTCGTCACGGCGCTCTTCCTCACCGTCGGAGGGACCTACGGGAGGTTCGTCCGGCGGCGTTTCGACCGGATCGGGGCGGCGGAGCACCGCGCACAGCACGACAAGGCCCGCATCGTTGCCGAAACCTTCCGCGGATACGCCGACATGGAGGTGAACGGCGCCTTCCCGGAGATGCTCCGCGAATTCGACCGGGCGCTGGACGAGGTGGTCCGCGCCCGTGCGCAGGAGGCCGCCACGAACCGGATGCCGGCGCTCTTCATAGAGGGCGGATTGGCCGTCGGGCTGGTATTTCTGGTCATCGTCGGGTTCGGAAGCAAGGCTACGGCCCTGCAATTCGGGTTGTTCGCCGTGGCGGCCCTGCGGCTGATGCCCTCGATCCGGAGCCTGCTGACCGCATGGACCCTCCTCCGCCGCAACCGCTATACGATCGCCATTCTCCGGCGGGCAGCCTCCGGAATTGCCGAAGCGAGAGTCCGGAATTCCGGAAATTCGGAGTGCTCCGGAAAGGAGAATGGCCGCAGCGGGGAGGGAATCGACAACCGTGTCGGAACGAGCGGAGCCGGCGGAAAGGTCCGGGTCATCGCCCGTGGAACGCCCCGGGAGAAGATCGACGGAGACGGAGAAACCGGGGTCTTGCCGTTCGAGCACGAAATCACGCTCCGCGGACTTTCGTTCCGCTACCCGGGAGGCCCGGAGGTGATTCGCAAGCTGGACTTCACGATCCGCAAGGGCGAGCGCATCGGGATCCGCGGCGCTTCGGGGATCGGGAAGAGCACCCTTTTCCAGCTGTTGCTGGGGCTCTACGAACCGACGGAGGGTGAAATACGCATCGACGGGGTTCTGCTGACGCCGGCCACGCGCCGGCTCTGGCAGAACCGGATCGGGTATGTGCCGCAACGCCCCTTTCTCCGCAACGGAACGCTGGCCGAGAACGTCGCTCCGGGGCTGCCGTCCGAGGAGATCGACCGTCAGCGGGTACGGGAAGCGTTGGAGCGGGCGCAGGCCGGGGCATTCGTCGCGTCGCTGCCCCGCGGGATCGACACGCCGGTCGGAGCGTGCGGGTCCCGGATCTCGGGCGGGCAGCGGCAGCGCATCGCCATAGCCCGGGCCCTGTATCGGCAATCCGACGTGCTGTTTCTCGATGAAGCGACGGCGGCGCTCGACGACCGCACGGAGGAGGCCCTGCTCCGGTCGCTGGACGACCTCGCACGCGAGCATCCCGGATGGACTCTGCTGATGATCGCCCACCGTGCGCATTCGCTCATCCACTGCCGGCGGATTCTGGATCTCGGAAACGGAGACTGAACGATGGAATACGTCATTGCCGACATACGGATCTCGCTCCCGGAGGAGCTGATTCCGAGGCGTTTCGCCGAGGCATTACGACCGTTTGCCGTGGCGGAGCCGATCGGGCGGGCGAGGAGCGCAGGACCCGAGGTCGCCCCGCGGGAATGTAAAGGAGTCATGCCGGAGCTGATTCCGGGAGCCGTCACCCGCATCCATCCAGCCCCCGGCTGGCAGGAACTGCACCGGTTCGAGTTCCCCGATGCCGGAGCCGACTGTCGTTTCGGACGTGACAATGCCGGTTTCCTGCTCGAAATGGTTCCCCGCGACGGAACCCCTGCGGCCCGCTTCCGGACATCCGAAACCGGAGACCGTACCTCATGCGACTTCTCCATCCATCACCACCCCGCCCTGTTCCGGTTCGGCGTCTGGATGCTCTTCAATCTGGCGGCTCTGCGCCGCAATGCCATAGCGATCCATGCCTCCGCAATCCGGTACCGCGACGCCGGGCTTCTCTTTCTCGGAGAGTCCGGAACCGGGAAAAGCACCCACAGCCGACTTTGGTGCCGGCACATCCCCGGCACATCCCTGCTCAACGATGACAGCCCCATCCTCGGGCTTACGGAAGGTGCGGTCCGCGTCTGGGGATCTCCGTGGAGCGGGAAGGTCCCCTGCTACCGCAATGAATCCGCACCCGTGGCCGCCATCGTGCGGCTTGTGCAGGCCCCTGGGAACCGGATCCGGCAGCTTTCTCCAATCGAGGCGCTCGGAGCTCTCCTGCCTTCGGTCCCTCCGGCATTCATCCGTGACACGGAGCTGCGCGAAAGCATCTGCGAAACGCTCATGCAGATGATCGGACAGGTGCCGGTCTTCCGGCTGGAATGCCGCCCCGATGCCGATGCCGCCCGGTTGGTCTGCGACACCGTTTTCGGACGCCCAACGTCCGGAGAATGCCCGCAGGCTGCCAATCCGTCCGCAATTCACACCCCGCAGCCATGAAAACACTCCCCAACCGCCCCGCCTTCCGCATGATCCGGCAACTGCTGGCCGAAGGGCACGAAGTCTCAATCCGCATCGAAGGCCAGAGCATGCTCCCCTTCTTCCGCAGCGGCGAACGGATCCGTCTGCGGCCCCTGCGCAACGGCGACCTGCGGTGCGGGCACGTCGTGCTGGCCGAAACCGACTCCGGGCAGTTCGTCATCCACCGCATCGCGCAGGTCGGAAGCACAAGAATCCTCCTCCGCGGCGACGGAAACCCCTTCGGCCGGGAATCCGTGCCCCGCGAGCGGATCTGCGGAACCGTAGAATGCACACCCCTCCACCTGCTGCTGGCCCGGATCTGGATGCTTCTCGGCCCCCTCCGCTGCTATCCGCTGCGCCTGCTTCGGCGGATTCTCCGCTGACCGCCACGCACCCGAAAAACAAAAACAGACCGGAGGAGACTCCGGTCTGTTTTCTGACAGATGTTGCGGTCGCGATTACTCGCCCAGTGCAAAGCGCTTGTAGGCAACTACCGTGGCATCCTTGTCGGCCTTTCTGATGTACTCGGCGATCGTCTCCTTCTCGCCTACCACCAGCTGGTTCAGCAGCGTGTTCTCCTCGAAGAACTTGCGCATCTTGCCCTCGGCGATCTTTTCCAGAATGGCCTCCGGCTTGTTGGCGTTCTTCGGATCCTGCTTCATGGCCTCCACGGCGATCTTGCGCTCGTGCTCGACAACCTCGGCCGGGCAGTCGGCCTCCGAAATCGAGACCGGAGCCATTGCCGTAGCCTGCATCGCTACCACGTGAGCGACCTCCGCCGGAACCTCCTTGTTGAAGCCCAGCAGCGTGCCCAGCTTCTTGTTGAAGTGAACGTATGCGGCGCAGTAGGGAGCCTCGATCCGGGCATAGTAGGCCAGTTCGATCTTCTCGCCCGTCTGGCCCGACTTCTCGGTAACCATCTCCTCGACGGTATGGCCCTCGGCGTTCTTCGTGGCCAGCAGTGCGTCGCGGTCGGCGGCATCGGCGGCCACAGCAACCTCCAGCATGGCCTCGGCCGAAGCCGTATACTCGGCATTCTGGGCTACGAAGTCCGTCTCGCACGCCAGGCAGAGAATATAGGCCTTCTGACCCACGATCTTCGTTACGACAACGCCCTCCGACGCCGTGCGATCCGCACGCTTTGCCACGACAAGCTTGCCCTTCTCGCGGATAATGTCCTGGGCCCGCGCATAGTCGCCTTCTGCCTCGATCAGGGCCTTCTTGCAGTCCATCATGCCGGCACCGGTCATCTTGCGGAGCTTCATTACATCAGCAGCTTTGATTTCCATAGTCTTTGTACTTTTTCGATTGTTTCTACTTTGCAATTACTCGGCCTTGGCCTCTGCTGCCTCCTCGACAGGTGCGGCCTGCTCCGTTGCGGGCTCCTCATAGGGAGTCTCCACGGCGGCTACCACATCAGCTACGGCGGCCTCCTCGGCATCCAGCGTAGCCTTCACGGCCTTCTTGATGCGCGGTTTGCCCTCCTTCTTGGCGCCTTCGGCCTCGGCCTCCTGGGCCTCCTTCTCCTTTTCGAGCTTGCGCTCCTCGGTGCCCTCGGCGATGGCAGCGCACATGGCCTCTACGATCACCGCGATGGATTTGGCTGCATCGTCGTTTGCCGGGATCACGTAATCAATGTCGGTCGGATCACAACAAGTGTCTACCATGGCAAAAACGGGGATGCTCAATCGTTTGGCCTCCTTCACGGCGTTGGCCTCCTTCTGTACGTCCACGACGAACAGAGCGGCCGGAAGGCGCGTCAGGTCCGCAATCGAACCCAGGTTCTTTTCCAGCTTCGCACGCTGGCGGGCGATTTGGAGTTTCTCGCGCTTCGAGAAATTATCGAACGTGCCGTCGTTGGTCATCTTGTCGATGGTGGCCATCTTCTTGACGGCTTTACGTATGGTGGGGAAGTTGGTCAGCATACCGCCTGCCCAACGCTCCGTGACGTAGGGCATACCGACGGCTGCCACCTTTTCGGCAACAATCTCCTTGGCCTGTTTCTTCGTGGCTACGAACAGCACCCGGCGACCGCTCTTGGCGATCTGTTTCAGGGCCGACGCAGCCTCATCGACTTTCAGCACCGTCTTGTGCAGGTCGATGATGTGGATGCCGTTCTTCTCCATGAAGATGTAAGGAGCCATTTTCGGGTTCCATTTGCGCTTCAGGTGTCCGAAGTGCGCACCGGCTTCCAGTAATGTATTAAAATCTGTACGTGACATTTTAATTCGTTTCGTTAATTGATTCTAATTCTCTTTTCTTCAACTCCGGCGGGTAGCGGCATGTCCGATCCCGGGAGTTTTCCGCGGCGCGGCAACCGAAAGGTAATACATATATATAAATAATCCGTAGTCCTCCCGATTTGAAAACCGGCGCCGTGCGTTGCCGAAATTCCGGTCGTGCGTATTAACGCTTGCTGAACTGGAACTTGCGACGTGCTCCGGGCTGTCCGGGCTTCTTACGCTCAACCTCGCGGGGATCGCGCGTCAGGAAGCCGGCCTTTTTCAGCACGGGGCGCATCTCGGCGTCGATCTCGCACAGTGCGCGAGCGATACCCAGACGAGCGGCCTCGGCCTGTCCCTTGATGCCACCGCCATCGAGGTTGATGGTGATGTCGTAGCTCTCGGCAGTATTCGTGGCCAGCAGCGGCTGCTTGACCTGGAATTGGAGAATTTCGAGCGGGAAATAGACGGCGAGCTCCTTGTGGTTGATTGTAATCTGACCCTTACCCGGCTTCACGAATACGCGAGCCACAGCGGCCTTACGACGACCTACGGTGTTTACAACTTCCATAACTCTCTTACTTGATCTCGTTTAATTTAATGGTCTTCGGGTTCTGTGCGGCGTGCGGATGCTCCGCTCCGGCATAAACCTTCAGGTTCGTGAGCAGTTTCTCACCCAGGCGGGTTTTGGGAAGCATTCCCTTGACGGCCTTTTCGATGAGGAACGTCGGTTTTTTGGCCAGGTAGTCGGCCGGCGTGGCGTAGCGCTGGCCGCCCGGATACCCGGTGTGGCGTGTGTAGACCTTGTCGGTCATCTTGTTGCCCGTGAGCTTCACCTTCTCCGCGTTGATGACGATGACATAATCACCGCAATCCGCATGGGGCGTGTAGCAGGGCTTGTTCTTGCCTCGGAGGATCTTCGCGACCTGCGATGCAAGACGTCCCAGTACCTCGTTCGTCGCGTCGATCACCACCCATTCCTTGGTGACGGTCGAGGCGTTGGCCGAGATAGTCTTGTAGCTTAAAGAATCCATTACGTTTAATTTAACTTGTTGTAATCCGTTTCCCGCACTTTGCGGGTGCGCAAAGGTACGAAAAAGTTTTGGTTCTGCAAAACAGGTTGAAAATCATTTCGCAAATATTTTTCATCCCGGGGATTTTCCGACCCGAAAGGCCCCGCCCATACGAGGAAAGGAGGGGCAGAGAAACATCTGACACTGACAAAAAGATCCGGGGCCGACGTCCTTGACATCGGCCCCGGATTCATATTCAAGGCGGATCCCTATCCCAGGAACGAGAGCAGGATACCCGCAGCGACCGCCGAGCCGACCACGCCGGCCACGTTCGGACCCATGGCGTGCATCAGCAGGAAGTTCGAAGGATCGGCCTTCTGACCCTCGGTCTGCGATACGCGCGCAGCCATCGGGACGGCCGATACGCCGGCCGAACCGATCAGCGGGTTGATCTTGTTGCCGTCCTTGGCGAAGAGGTTCATAATCTTGGCCAACAGGACGCCGCCCGCCGTCCCGAAACTGAACGCAATCACGCCCAGCAGCAGAATGAACAGCGTCCGCGCGTTGATGAACGCCTCGGCCGTGGCCGTGGCCCCCACCGTGAGTCCCAGGAAGATCACCACGATGTTCATCATCTCGTTCTGAACGGTCT
Organism: Alistipes sp. An66; assembly: GCF_002161445.1. Taxonomy (GTDB): domain Bacteria; phylum Bacteroidota; class Bacteroidia; order Bacteroidales; family Rikenellaceae; genus Alistipes; species Alistipes cottocaccae. The sequence continues at coordinate 57,576 of NZ_NFHT01000004.1, read as the reverse complement.
TCGACAAACGGTCCACAACCCCGCACTCCTTCATCAGGTTGCCCAGCATCAGGCTGCCCACCAGCGGCGCGGCCGACGGCAGCAGCAGGGCGATGATCACCGTGATGATCAGCGGGAAGAGGATCTTCTCGGTCTTCGAGACGGGACGCAGCTGGCGCATCTTGATCTTGCGCTCCTTCTCGGTGGTGAGCAGGCGCATGATCGGCGGCTGGATCACCGGCACGAGGGCCATGTACGAGTAGGCCGCCACGGCGATCGGACCCAGCAGGTCCGGAGCCAGAATGGCCGTCAGGTAGATCGACGTCGGACCGTCGGCTCCGCCGATGATGCCGATCGAAGCGGCCTCCGCGGGCGAGAAGCCCAGCGCGTAGGCCCCGATGAACGTCAGGAAGATGCCCAGCTGCGCGGCTGCGCCCAGCAGGAAACTCTTCGGGTTGGCGATCAGCGGCCCGAAGTCGGTCATCGCACCCACGCCCACGAAGATCAGACACGGATAGATGCCCAGCTTAACGCCCAGATAGAGGTAGTCGAGCAGTCCGGCAACATCGACGAATGACTTATCCGTCTGCACGTTATTCAAGACAACATTTGTCCAGTGGACGTGTCCTCCGGCAAAGAGCTCGGTATGGAACATGTTGGCACCCGGGAGGTTCGTCAGCAGCATGCCGAAGGCGATCGTCAGCAGCAGCAGCGGCTCGAACTTATGCTTGATGGCCAGGTAGAGCAGCACGAACGCCACGGCGATCATCGCCACGTTGCCCCAGCCCATGCCTTCGAACAGCGCCGCAACGCCCGTCGATTCGGCGAAGGTTTCCAGGCTCTCCAACACGAAATTGGTACTGGATGTCAGTGCGGTCCACATACGCCTATTCGATTACAAGTAACGTATCGCCTTCCATGACCGTACCGCCCTGCTGCACGAGAATCTGCTTCACAACGCCGCCGCGGTCCGCGTCGATATTGTTCTCCATCTTCATGGCTTCGAGCACCACGAGCGTCTGGCCCTGCGTGATCGTGTCGCCCACGGCAACCTTCACGCCCAGCACCGTACCCGGCAGCGGGCTCTTCACGCTGTAACCCGACGAGGGCGGAATCGCCGACAGCCGCGGCGAGGGAGTTGCCGTCGAGGGCATGATCATGCCGCTGTTGGCCGACTTCGGAGCCGGGGCAACCTGCGGCTTGGAGACCGATACCGACTTCGCGCCCTCGATCTCCACTTCGTAGTCCACACCGTTGACGTTCACGCGGGCTACCGTCGAGTCCTCGTTCACGTCGTCGATCTGGACGTTGTATTTGTGTCCGTTGATTTTCAGTGAGTAATCTTTCATTGTTGTTTCTGGATTGACTTGCTCCGACAAGGTCTGCTATTTCCGGTCGGGGAGCTGGGTTAAACCGTGAATTTTCGAATTCCAGGGCGAATAGGCCCGCTTGATGCTGAGGATCGTCACCACTTCCGACTCACGGTCGTGCAGCGCGCTCCGGTAGATTTTCAACGCCGTGGCGATCGCGGCGATCTCCTCCTGGCTGATCATCGGCTGCGGAGCAACCACCTGCTTCTTGCCGATGGTTGCCGTGCGCGTCCGGAAGCAGGCCCCGAAGGCCTTCATGATGAAGATCAGCGCGATCAGCAGGACGAAGACCAGTGCGAACCCGATGAGCGAAACCCACAGGATCTCGGACCACCCCCAACTTACTGCTTGCATTATCATGATTTCCGATTTTTACAACGTTACAGAGGAATGTTCGAGTGCTTCTTGGGCGGGTTCTGCAAACGCTTCGTGGCCAGCGACTGCAATGCGCGGATGATGCGGAAACGCGTGTTGCGCGGTTCGATCACGTCGTCGATGTAGCCGTAGCGGGCGGCGTTGTAGGGATTCGAGAACTTGTCGTTGTACTCCTTCTCCTTCTCGGCGATGAACGCGGCCTTCTCCTCGGGTTTGTCGGCCAGCTCTTTGAGCTCCTTGCCGTAGAGCACCTCGACGGCGCCGCTGGCTCCCATCACGGCGATCTCGGCCGTCGGCCAGGCGTAGTTGATGTCGCCGCGGATGTGCTTCGACGACATCACGATGTAGGCGCCTCCGTAGGCCTTGCGCAGCGTCACGGTGATCTTCGGAACCGTAGCCTCGCAGTAGGCGAACAGCAGCTTGGCGCCGTGCGTGATCACGCCGCCGTACTCCTGGGTCGTACCCGGCAGGAAGCCCGGAACGTCCACCAGCGTCACGATCGGAATGTTGAACGCGTCGCAGAAGCGCACGAAACGCGCCGCCTTGCGGCTGGCGTTGATGTCCAGCACGCCGGCCATGAACTTCGGCTGGTTGGCGATGATGCCCACCGACTGGCCGTTGAAGCGCGCGAAGCACGTGATGATGTTCTTGGCATAGCCGGCGGCCGATTCCAGATACTCGCCGTCGTCGACGATCGCGCGGATCACCTCGGCCATGTCATAGGGTTTGTTGGCGCTGTCGGGGATGATGTCGTTGAGCGAGTCTTCCAGACGGGTGATCTTGTCCGTGCAGACGGCCAGCGGAGCGTCCTCCATGTTGTTCTGCGGCATGTAGGAGATCAGCTTCTTGATCAGCTCGATACCCTCCTCCTCGGTATCGACGGCGAACTGCGCCACACCCGACTTGGTGGTGTGCATCGTGGCGCCGCCGAGCTGCTCCTGCGTCACGTCCTCGCCCGTGACGGTCTTCACGACCTTCGGACCCGTGAGGAACATGTTCGAGGTCTCCTTCTTCATGATGATGAAGTCGGTCAGCGCGGGCGAGTAGACCGCACCGCCGGCGCAGGGGCCGAAGATGGCCGAAATCTGCGGGATGACGCCCGACGACATCACGTTGCGCTGGAAGATGTTGGCATAGCCGGCCAGGGCGTTGACACCCTCCTGGATGCGGGCGCCGCCCGAGTCGTTCATGCCGATGCAGGGGGCACCGTTGCGCAGGGCCATGTCCATGACCTTGCAGATCTTGTCCGACATCGACAGCGAGAGCGATCCGGCCGTCACGGTGAAGTCCTGTGCGAAGACGTAGACCAGACGTCCGCCGATCGTACCGTAACCCGTCACCACGCCGTCGCCGAAGAAGTGTTTCTTCTCCATGCCGAAGTCGTAGCAGCGGTGCGTCACGAACATGTCGAACTCCTCGAACGAGCCCTCGTCGAGAAGCATCTGGATGCGTTCGCGGGCCGTGTACTTGCCCTTTTCGTGCTGTTTGTCGATCGCCTTCTGGCCGCCGCCCATGCGGGCCGTTTCGCGGTTGTCGATCAGCTGTTTGATCTTTTCCTGAATTTGGCTCATAGTGATGATATTGTCCGTCCGGAGAGCCCCCGGACCCGACGGGCGGGGGTGTTCCGCAACGGAATCGTTGTTGTTATTTGTTCTTGTTCTCGCAGAGTTCGGTCAGAATGCCCTGGGTCGACTTCGGGTGCAGGAAGGCGATCGTCAGTCCTTCGGCGCCCTTGCGCGGGGTCTTGTCGATCAGGCGGATGCCCTTCGATTCGGCATCGGCCAGCTGCTCCTCGATATTCTCGCAGGCCAGCGCCATGTGGTGGATGCCGACGCCGCGGTTCTCGATGTACTTGGCGATGGTCGAATCCTCCGAGGTGGGTTCCAGCAGCTCGATTTTGGTCTGGCCGAGCATGAAGAAGGCCGTGCGGACCTTCTGGTCGGCAACCTCCTCGATGGCATAGCATTTCAGGCCCAGTACGTTCTCCCAGTAGGGAATGGCTTCATCAAGGCTCTTCACGGCGACGCCAAGATGCTCGATATGAGAAACTTTCATAACAAAATGGAATTTGAATTTGGTTGATTGTTTTTGTGGTATTTCGGACGTTGTTATTTTGCGAACACAAAGATAGGCGAATCTTTGGGAATCCCCAAAATTCAACGGACTTTTTTTGGTCGAAAACGGCATTCGGGAGGGATGAAAAGTGTTCGGGAGGGGATTTTCCGGGGAAAAGATTGTCCGAATCCGTTTTTTTCCTATCTTTGCCGAAGATCCGCACGAGCGGATTTTATTGACCGATTGGAAAATCTGGGAAATTCTCTGAATCAGGTCAAACACATCCAGCCCTGCGGCGCTCGCGTCGTATGGCATGGACGTTGTTCCTTCGTCTATACGGCGCGGGCTATGTGTGTTTGTCAGATTCAGGGCCTCCCAGAGCCTTCCCAATTGGCAAATAACAGTAGTCCGCGTTCGTCTTTTGTCGGCGCACAAAACCTTGAAACCATGGACGACAGGAACGTATTTCCCTGCTACGGGCGAAGCCACAACTTCTACTACGACTACGAACGGCTCGATTTCGTCCTGCGCGCGTCGGGGCTCTCCCACCGGGATTTCATCCGGGAGGTCGGCTGCGATTTCAACACCTTCATGGAGGTCCGCCACCGCCGGCGACCCTTCGATGCCGACCTCGTGCGGAAGATCCACGCCCGCTATCCGCAGATCGACCTCGAATGGCTCCTCTGCGGGCCCGACGCGCGGCTCTGACGCCCCCGCAACACGCTTTTCTTCCGAAAATTTGCGCCTTCCGTCAAAAGGTGTTATCTTTGATCGGACAAACCAGCACTCTTTTATGAAAAAAGCGTTGCTTATCCTGCTGTCGGCATGGGTCTTGAAGCCCGCCGATGCGGAGGCCCAGAACATCGTCCTCGGCGAGAAGGTCCCCGAACTCAAAGCCGCCGGATGGATCGACGACCGGCATCCCGGTCCGGCACGCGTCACCTACGTCGAATTCTTCCATTCGTCGAACCCCGCATGCGTCCTGTCGCTCAAACGGCTGAAAACCCTCGCCGGGAAATCCGACGTGCCGATGCGCGTGATCGTCGTAACCCGGGAGGACACCGCACGCATCGCCCCGATCCTGCGCCCCTACCTCTCGGAGCGCGTCTCGGCCACGTACCACGCCGACCGGGGATTCACGGCGTTCGGCGTCACCTACGTGCCCTTCGGCGTGCTGATCGACGCCCGCAACCGCGCCCTCTGGATGGGAAACAGCCTGCAAGTCAACGAACAACTCATCGAACAAGCCACTTATTGATTGAGCATGACCTCCTTCACCAAGATAGACCACTACGAACGCGAATACGCGGACACGCATCACGATACGGCGCTGAACGTCACCGAAGGCGTTGAAGAGCAGCCCATCATCAGCCCCTATTTCAAGCGGCACAAGAAGCGCGCACTCTCGACCGACGAGTACGTCGAAGGCATTCTCGCCGGAAACATCACCACCCTCTCGCAGGCCATCACGCTCGTCGAGTCCTCGAACCCCGACCACTACGCCCAGGCGCAGGAGATCATCGAGCGTTGTCTGCCCCACGCCGGGCGGTCCGTGCGCATCGGCATCACGGGCGTCCCCGGGGCCGGGAAGTCCACCTTCATCGAGGCCATCGGCAACATGGTCACCTCGCTGCGCCACAAGCTCGCCGTGCTGGCCATCGACCCCTCGTCGGAGCGCAGCGGCGGCTCGATCCTCGGCGACAAGACCCGCATGGAGAGCATCTGCAACAACCCCGCGGTCTTCGTGCGCCCCTCGCCCTCGGCAGGGTCGCTCGGCGGCGTCGCCCGCAAGACCCGCGAGACCATCGTATTGTGCGAGGCCGCCGGGTTCGACGTCATCTTCATCGAGACCGTAGGTGTCGGGCAGTCCGAGACCGCCGTACACTCGATGGTCGACCTCTTCATGCTGTTGCAGATCTCGGGAGCCGGCGACGAGTTGCAGGGCATCAAGCGCGGCATCATGGAGATGGCCGACCTGATGGTCATCACCAAGGCCGACGGCGAAAATGTCCACAAGGCCGAACTTGCAAAAACGCAGTTCCAGGGGGCCCTGCGGCTCTTCCCCGTACCGGAGTCGGGCTGGCGGCCCAAAGTCTACACCTCGTCGGCCGTGACGAAGGCCGGGTTGGAGGAGGTCTGGAAGGGCGTCGAGGAGTACCTCGACCACATTCAGCGCAACGGCTATTTCCAGCACAACCGCAACCGCCAGAACAAATACTGGATGTACGAGACGATCAACGAGGCGCTGCGGAGCAGTTTCTACCGCGATCCGGCCGTCGAGGGCAAGATCGCCGACTACGAGCAGCGGGTCCTCGACGACAAGATCTCGTCGTTCGTCGCCGCCAAAGAACTCCTCGACCTCTATTTCAAAAAGGGGTTTTAAGGGCTGCGGAACCTTACGAGGTCCCGTAGTCCTGAATCCGCCCCGGTTAAGAACCGCCGGCTTAAAAAGCCGGTTTCAGGGGCTGCGGAACCTCACGGGGTTTCCGTAGTCCTGAATCCGCCCCGGTTAAGAACCGGGTTTCAGGGGCTGCGGAACCTTACGAGGTTTCCGTAGTCCTGAATCCGCCCCGGTTAAGAACCGCCGGCTTAAAAAGCCGGTTTCAGGGGCTGCGGAACCTCACGGGGTTTCCGTAGTCCTGAATCCGCGTCGACCGTTATTTGCGGGTTATCTGAAATAAAAGGGAGGTCCCGCACTCTCGCCGGATGCGGATCAAGAGATGGCGGGCGGGGGAGTGCCCGGAGCGGGAGGCTGTAAAGGCCTGATCTTACTGCGCCCGCTCAACTCACCCGGCCGGCATCTCCCGCAGCAGGCGACGTGCGGATGGTTTTGGTGGTACCTTTTGACACCAAAAGGTACCGGTTTAAGAAACCGGTTTTATGGGCGATGGTATCTGTGAAGGGTTTCCGGGCCGGTTCCGCGCATCTCTGGTGTCCGCCGCACTTTGCTTTTCGCGGAAAAAGGACGCAACGAAGGCGGAGCGAAAAGAAACGGGGCCGGTTTGCTTGCAAACCCGCGTCAGGCGCCCGTTTCCGTGATGCCGAGGTGCGGCCCCGCAAAAAGCAACTTGCGGCTGGTTTTGGGTACCTTTTGCCATCAAAAGGTACAAGAATCTGCAACCGGAACGGTTGCATAGTTTGGCGCTTTTTGGGTCGGCAAAAAGCGCCGCAAAAACCGCCCCTTTAAGAAAGGGGTTTTGTGGGCTGCGGAAACTCACGGGGTTTCCGTAGTCCTGAATCCGCGTCGACCGTTATTTGCGGGTTATCTGAAATAAAAGGGAGGTTCCGCACTCTCGCCGGATGCGGATCAAGAGATGGCGGGCGGGGGAGTGCCCGGAGCGGGAGGCTGTAAAGGCCTGATCTTACTGCGCCCGCTCAACTCACCCGGCCGGCATCTCCCGCAGCAGGCGACGTGCGGATGGTTTTGGTGGTACCTTTTGACACCAAAAGGTGCCCCTTTAAGAAAGGGGTTTCAGGGGCTGCGGAACCTTACGAGGTTTCCGACGGATGAATCCGCACCCAACGGTCGAAGCGCGGATTTGTTTCCGACCCTTTCGGCATACCACCGCCCCTAAAACCGGTCTTTCAGACCAGCGCACTTTGTTTTTGCGGAAAAAGAGACCTCGGAAGTCCGAGCGCCCGGGACGGAAGGCCTTTGTAGCCTCCCGTTGGGTATCACTTCAACGTCGGGAGTTTCAGTCCGAAGCGCACTGCCACGACCCGCGCGGCGATCACCGCCACGGCCGTCGTGATCTGCAACACCGCGCCATCCACGCCCGCCAGGCGGCACACCCAGAAGACAAAGCCCCCGAAGATGCACGCCAGCGCGTAGATCTCCTTGCGGAAAATAAGCGGCTCCTCGTTGATCAGGATGTCGCGCAGCACGCCGCCCGCCGCGCCGGTCATCGTGCCCATGATGACGGCCACCCACAGCGGAAAGCCCGCCGCAAGGGTCTTCTCGATGCCCACGACCGTGAACAGCCCCAGCCCCACGGCATCGAAGATGAAAAACGTGTTGTTCAGCCGGATCAGGTAGCGCCCGAAGAGGATGACGATCCCCAGAGCGATGGCCGTGACGATGAGGTAGACGCTGTCCAGCATCCAGAAGGGGGTCTGCGACAGCATCAGGTCGCGCAGCGTCCCGCCCCCGATGGCCGTCGTGAAGCCCACGACGTAGGCCCCGAACCAGTCGAAGCGCTTGGCCGAGGCCAGCCGGATGCCGCTGATCGCAAAGGCCAGCGTCCCGAGCATTTCCAATACGAAATAGACCGACATCGCGCTACTGGTCCAGATAGGTCCGACGCAACAGGTCCACCAGCTCCGGGACGCCCTCCGCGGCACGTTTCGAAATGACGGTCAGCGGGTTGCGGATGCCCGTCGTGTCGGGGTGGCCGGGGTCCACAAGGTAGATCGGAACCCCCGGCTGCGCGTAGCGCACCAGCGAGGCCGCCGGGTAGACCGCCAGCGACGTCCCCACCACGACCATGATCTCGGCCCGCGCGGCAATCTCCGCCGCACGCTCGAACATCGGCACCGACTCGCCGAAAAAGACGATATGCGGCCGCAGCAGCGAGCCGTCCGGCGCCGTGGCATCGAGTTTTTGCTCCCACCCCTCGATCGGGACCACGAGCTCCGGGTTGCGCGTCGAACGCAGCTTGCGCAGCTCGCCGTGCAGGTGCGTGACGTGCGTCGAGCCGGCCCGTTCGTGCAGGTCGTCGACGTTCTGCGTTACGACCTCCACCGCAAAGTCCCGTTCCAGCGCCGCAATGGCTTCGTGGCCCGCGTTCGGTCGCGCCGCGAGCATCTCCCGACGCCGTTTGTTGTAGAATTCGATGACCAGCGCCCGGTTCCGCGCCAAAGCCTCCGGCGTGCAGACATCCTCGATGCGGTAGTTGGCCCACAGTCCGTCCGAATCGCGGAACGTCGCCAGGCCGCTGTCGGCGCTCATCCCCGCGCCCGTAAATACGACGAGTCGTTTCATGGCATTCGTGTTTTTTCGTCGCCGAAAGATACGAAATTTATGGCACAGTTCGTGCAACCCTCCCGCTCCGTAAACCAATTTTTTTCGACTCATGAAACACCAGAACACCCCCGCCGGAGACACTTCGTCCGACATCTTCGGATCGAAGGAGATGCGATCCCCGGCCCCCGTCGAATTCATCCCAAAGGGCAAAACCGCGCCCGAAATCGCCTACCAGATGGTCAAGGACGAAACCTATCCCCAGACCCAGCCCCGGCTGAATCTGGCCACGTTCGTGACGACCTACATGGACGACTATGCCACGCGCCTGATGAACGAGGCCATCAACGTCAACTACATCGACGAAACCGAATATCCGCGCGTGGCCGTCATGTGCGGACGCTGCATCAACATCCTCGCCAACCTCTGGAACACCCCCGAAAAGGCCGAATGGAAGGCCGGAGCCGTCGGAATCGGATCGTCCGAGGCCTGCATGCTCGGAGGCGTCGCCGCCTGGCTCCGCTGGCGCAACCGCCGCAAGGCCGCCGGAAAGCCCTACGACAAGCCCAATCTGGTGATGAGCGCCGCCTATCAGGTCGTCTGGGAGAAGTTCTGCCAGCTGTGGCAGATCGAACTCCGCACCGTGCCCCTCACGGCCGACAAGAAAACCCTCGACATCGACGCCGCGCTGAAAATCTGCGACGAAAACACCATCTGCATCGTCCCCATCGCCGGCGTGACGTGGTCCGGGCTCAACGACGACGTCGAAGCCCTCGACAAGGCCCTCGACGCCTATAACCAAAAGACCGGATACGAGATCCCGATCCATGTCGACGCCGCGTCCGGAGGCTTCATCCTCCCGTTCCTCAACCCCGAGGTCAAGTGGGATTTCCGCCTCAAATGGGTGCTGTCGATCTCCACCTCCGGACACAAGTTCGGGCTCGTATATCCCGGGCTGGGGTGGGTCGTCTGGAAGGACAAAAAGTATCTCCCCGACGAGATGTCCTTCTCGGTCAACTACCTCGGGGCCAGCATCACACAGGTCGGGCTCAACTTCTCGCGCCCCGCAGCACAGATCCTCGGACAGTATTACAACTTCATCCGGCTCGGATTCGAGGGCTACCGCGAGATTCAGAACAACTCGATGGAGATCGCACGTTACTGCCACCGCGAAATCGGCCGGATGCCCTGTTTCAGGAATTTCGCCGCGGAGGTCGTCAACCCGCTCTTCATCTGGTCGCTCGATCCCGAATACGAAAAATCGGCCAAATGGACCCTCTTCGACCTGCAAGCCGCACTCCAACAGAGCGGTTGGATGGTCCCGGCCTACACCATGCCGAAGAACATCGAAAAGACGGTCGTCATGCGCATCGTCGTGCGTCAGGGCATGTCCCGCGACATGGCCGACATGCTGCTGGGCGACATCCGCAACGCCGTGGCCGAGTTCGAGAAACTCCGCTACCCCACCACCTCGCGGCTCAAATTCGAAGCCAACGAACATCAGAAAGGGAAAGTCTATACGCACTGACGGTCCATACGTTAACGACCGCAGGTCATGCGTACCGACCGCCGGACAGGCTCCGGCGGTCGTTTTTTCGCGCCCTCCGGCCGCCGCACAGAGAAGCCAACACCCGAAACCGGGAAAAATCGAACAACGCCGCACGCTTTTCGGCCTTGACCATCCCCGATTTTTTTCCTACCTTTATGCCGTTTTTACGAAATCCTGCCTCATGCGCGAAACGTTCGACATCTTCCTCATCGTCATGGCCTCGCTGGCCCTCGTGGTATTCATCGCCCTGCACTTCTTCGAAGCCGGGTACGGCTACCTCTTCAACCGCCGCTACGGGCTCCCGATCCCCAACAAAATCGGATGGGTGATGATGGAATCACCCGTCTTCATCCTCATGGCCGTGCTGTGGGCCACGTCCGACCGCATGGGACAGGCCGGGCCCCTCGCCCTCTTCCTGCTCTTCGAGGCTCACTACTTCCAACGCTCGTTCATCTTCCCGATGCTCCTGCGCGGAAACTCCCGCATGCCCCTCGGGATCGTCCTCATGGGAATGCTCTTCAACACCCTCAACGCCCTGATGCAGGGCGGGTGGATCTTCTACGTCTCGCCCGACGGCTACTACGACAACTGGTTCGCACAGCCCTACATCTACGTCGGCGGCGTCCTCTTCATCGCCGGAATGGCCGTCAACCTCCACTCCGACCGGATCATCCGCCACCTCCGCAAGCCCGGCGACACGCGACACTACATCCCCCGCGGCGGCATGTTCCGCTACGTCTCCTCGGCCAACTACTTCGGCGAACTGCTCGAATGGGTCGGATTCGCCGTGGCTTCGTGGTCGTGGGCCGGCGCCGTCTTCGCCTGGTGGACCTTCGCCAACCTCGCACCACGCGCCGCATCGCTCCGCCGCCGCTACGAACAGGAGTTCGGCGAGGAGTTTTCAAGACTTCGGCGGAAGCGGATCATACCCTTTATCTACTGATCCGCGAGAAGGCAGACAAACAGCAGGAGAAACGTCAAAACAACCGAATATAACATGGAATCCAAACTCTTCACGCCCTACAAGCTCGGCCCCGTGACGCTGCGCAACCGCACGATCCGCTCCGCGGCATTCGAGTCGATGGGCAAGGATTTCGGACCTACGCAGCAACTCAAAGAGTACCACGTGGCCGTAGCCCGCGGCGGCATCGGCATGACCACGCTCGCCTACGCCGCCGTCTGCCGCAGCGGTCTCTCGTTCAACAAGCAGCTCTGGCTCCGCCCCGCGATCGTCCCCGGGCTGCGCGACATCACCGACGCCATCCACCGCGAAGGAGCCGCCGCCGCCATTCAGATCGGACACTGCGGAAACATGACACACTGGACCACCGCCGGGCAGATGCCCATCGGCGCATCGTCGGGCGTGAACCTCTACGCCTACACCCCCGTGCGCGGCATGCGCCGCAGCGAGATCGAACAGGTCGCCAAAGACTTCGGACGCGCCGTCCGCACCGCCCACGACGCCGGATTCGACTCCGTGGAGGTCCATGCCGGGCACGGATACCTCATCTCGCAGTTCCTCTCGCCCTACACCAACCATCGGCGCGACGAATACGGAGGCTCGCTCGAAAACCGCATGCGCTTCATGCGGATGTGTCTCGAAGAGGCCGTCGGGGCCGCACGCGCCTGCGGCATGGCCGTCACCGTCAAACACAACATGTACGACGGTTTCAAGGGCGGCATCCAGATCCCCGAGAGCATCGAGATCGCCCGCGTGATCGAGTCGTTCGGCGTCGACGGGATCGTCCTCTCCGGCGGGTTCGTGTCGAAAGCCCCGATGGCCGTCATGCGCGGACTGATCCCCCTCTACACGATGAGCTACTACTCGCCGCTCTGGCTCCGATACTTCATCCGCTGGTTCGGACCCCTGATGATCAAGCAGTTCCCCTTCGAGGAGTGCTACTTCCTCGAAGATGCCAAAAAGTTCCGCGCAGCGTTGAAGGGTCCGCTGATCTACGTCGGCGGGTTGGTCAGCCGCGAAGGCATCGAGCGGGCCCTCGGCGCCGGTTTCGAACTCGTGCAGATGGCCCGCGCGCTGGTCAACGCCCCGGCATTCGTCAACAAGCTCCGCGAAGGCGACGCGGCGACCCGCAGCGAGTGCGACCACCGCAACTACTGCATCGCCCGGATGTACTCCGTCGACATGAAGTGCTGCAAGCACTGCCCCGACCTCCCGCGCAAGATCGTCGAGGAGCTCAAACGCCTGCCCTGATGGAACCGATGAACGACAGAAAGAAACGACACCGGATGCGGCGCGGCGAGGTCCCGCAAGGAACCGCCCGGGCGCTGGTCAGCGGTGCCGGGTCGGGTATCGGGCGCTGTTATGCCCGGCGGCTCGCCGCACTGGGGTACGACCTCGTGCTGGTCGGCGACAACCGACAGCACCTCGAAACGGTCCGCAGAGAACTTGCCGAAGGGTTCCCGCAATGCGACATCCGCATCGTGGTGTGCGACCTGGCCCGCGTCGGGGCCGCCCGCGAGTTGTTCGACCGCACGCAGGCCGACGGGCTTGCCATCGACGTCCTGATCAACAACGCCGGGATGTTCTCCTTCCGCGACATCCTCCAAACCCCCGAGGAGCGCATCGAACGCATCATCCTGCTGCACGACCTGACCAACACGCAGCTATGCCGCCTCTATGCCGCCGAAATGGCCCGCCGCGGACGCGGAGGGCACATCCTCAACATGTCCTCCTACTCGCAGTGGATGCCCTTCCCGGGACTGGCCCTGTACAGCGCCTCGAAAGCCTATCTGCGCGCCTTCTCCGTGGCTTTTGCCAAAGAGGTCCGCGAACAGGGAATCCGCGTCACGGCCGTATCGCCGGCCGGCGTGGCCACCGATCTCTACGGGTTGACCCCCTACTGGCAGCGGATCGGATTGCGTCTGGGCGTGCTGATCTCCGCCGACCGCTGCGCCCGAAAAGGGTTGCGGGCCCTCTGGCGCGGCCGCCGCTCGATCGTCCCCGACTGGTGGAACCGTGCGTGGATACCCCTCTGCAAGATCCTGCCGATGTGGGTGCTGCGTCCGGTACGCCGCTTTACAATGAAATTTCAGAAATAACACATCATACCGGACAACACCTCGAATTTGAATATGGAATCGATCGAAAATGTCGTCTTCGACCTCGGAGGCGTTCTTGTGGATCTCGACATCGAACGCTGTCGCGACGCATTCCGGCACCTCGGAATGGATGCCGTGGCCGAACTCATCGACCCCTGCTACCCCGCCGAGATGATCGGACAACTCGAACACGGACTCATCACGTTCCACGAAGCCTGCGACCGGATGCGGGCCATCGCCGGGACCCCGGCGGTATCCGACGATGAGATCGCCGGCGCATACGGAGCCTTCCTCGTCGGGATTCCGGTCGAAAAACTACGCCAGATCGACCGCCTGCGCGAGCGGGGAATCCGTACCTACGTCCTCTCGAACAACAACCCCTCGTCGATGCGCTTCATCCGCGCGATGTTCACGGCCGACGGCAAACGCATGGAGGATTACTTCGACGGGATCTACCTCTCCTACGAGATGCGCGAACTGAAACCCTCGGAGGCGATCTTCCGCAAGATGATCGCCGACAGCGGCATGGACCCCGAGCGGACGCTCTACATCGACGACGGACAGAAAAACGTCGATGCGGCACAGGCACTCGGGTTTGCGGTCTACAAACCCGCCCCGGGCGAGGATTTCGGACACCTGCTCGACAGCGTGGGGCGGCCGTAATCCAGGGGGTATTCACGCAAACCTGCACTTTTCACGTGCAAAAATTTGCCGGAGCGGGAAAAAGCCGCTATCTTTGCATAATCTGTTCCGAAACCGCGTCGGATCCGGGGAGGGGAAGAACGGAATCGGGGCCGGAGAAAGAAATCGGAGCCGGAGGGGAATCGGGTTCCGGGAGAGAAATCGGAGCCGAAAAAATTCGGGGTGTAGCGCAGTCCGGTTAGCGCACCTGCTTTGGGAGCAGGGGGTCACAGGTTCGAATCCTGTTACCCCGACTAAACGAAAATCAAGCACTTACAAATCATGTAAGTGCTTTTATCATTCGATCCCACTCCTTCTTGCAAACATTTTTTTTACATTTTGTTTTGCGGTTTCGGATTTTAGCGTTATCTTTGTGCGCTCTTCAAAAGATAAGAGCCCTTTGTTCGGGGTGTAGCGCAGTCCGGTTAGCGCGCCAGCTTCGGGAGTTGGAGGTCGCTGGTTCGAATCCAGTCTCCCCGACAAATTTTCAAGAATCCCTCTGCAACAGCAGGGGGATTTTTTTGTGGGGGGGGGCATACATTCCCGAAGCCGGGAGGCTCGGGAAAGGGAGAGTGAGAACGAGTCGGAAACGGATCGGAAACGGGTTGGGCGGAGCCGGACGTTTTTTAGAGTGTGGGGAGGGGCCGGCGGAATCCCAACATAGGAACAGCAAGTCCCCCGGACGGGCGGTTACAACCTTTTATAATGACAATAAAGCAGCGAGCCGTCGTCGTCGCGCAGGTGCATCCCCCCGCCCTGGCAGTAACGGAACATCCGGCAGTCGGCACACGCCCCCGTCCGCATCCATTCGCGGTCGCGGAACGGCGCGAAACGTCGTTCCCAGACCTCCCAGAAACGGTCCCGGTAGATATTCCCCTGATGAAAATTCGCACGGATCGACGTGCAGCCCGAAATGGCTCCGTCGACCCGGATCGACGCAACGGTCACACCTGCCGCACACTCGTAGAAATGGTCCCGGACCTCCGCCTCGTAACCGCCCAGAAAACCTTCGCACGCATAGCTTGCGTCGATGCGGCCCTCGCGGCGCGTCCGGCGGATGAACTCCATCAACGTGCGGAACTGTTCGTCGGTGATCCGCAGCGTCGGGTCGTGCTTCGCCCGCCCCATCGGAAAGATCGAGAACAGACGCCAATGCGACACCCCCTCCGCAAGGAGCATGTCGCGGAACGCTTCCAGCTGCGGAATCATCGCTCCCGTCACGCAGGTAACCACGTCACTGGCCAGCGACGGCTCGCGCACGATCATCCGGATCGCCTGCAACGCCCGGTCGTAGCTGTGCGGATTGCCGCGGATGTAATTGTGCTCGTCCTCGAAGCCGTCGAGACTCACCGAAATCGACCGCAGACCCGCATCCAGCAGACCTCGGAAGCGGCGTTCGGTCAGTGCCATCCCGTTGGTCACCATCCCCCACGGATAGCCCCGCCGCGTCACCTCGCGGCCCGCCTCTTCGAGATCATCCCGGACCAGCACCTCGCCGCCCGAAAAGATAATCAGCACCTGCGAAGGATCGACGTGCGGCGTGACCTCCTCGTCGAGGACTTTCAGAAAATCCGGCAGCGGCATGTCCGCAACCCCGGGGTCCACCCGGCAGTCGCTCCCGCAATGACGGCACGACAAATTGCACCGCAGGGTACACTCCCAGAAGAGCGTATCCAGGCGGTGTTCCTCAACCTTTGCGGCATGCAGATCGGAGAAGATCCCCAACGCAAGCCGTTTGCGAAGCCCCAACCGACGTCCCGACATGCCTCACTCCCCTGCGGGCTACTCGGCCGCCGGATCCTCCTCGACCGGCTGCTCCGCAACCGGCGGCAGAGAGTCCGGACGCTGCTGTTCCAGACGCTTCGTGCGCATGCTGTCCGACACCGGAGGTCGCACTCCGTACATGAGGACGATCCGCGGACGACCCGGCTGTTCCTGCACAACCGCCGTGTCGGCATCCCGCGGCTGCGGCGTCTCCTCCGCAGCCGGCTCTTTCGTCGCCTGCGGGGCCTGCTTCACCGTCGAACAGGCCGCCGAGAAGCCCAGAAGCGCCGCCAAGGCCAGTTTCACTTTTCTGTTCATCGTTGTCCGTACCGTTTGATGGCACTCCACAAATATACGATTTTTCCGGCCAAGTCAAAAAAATAGCCCAAAAAGTTTTGAATCCCACGCTTTTTTACGTTACTTTGTCAGCACATCTTTAACTCTTTTAATTTTTTCTTTTTATGACAGGCAAGGTAAAATGGTTCGATAGCAAAAAAGGCTACGGATTCATTACGACGGAAAGCGGCAAGGAGATCTTTGTTCACTTCTCCGGCATCGTGAAGGAGGGTTTCAAGTCCCTGAACGAGGGCCAGACCGTCGAATTCGAAATCGGAAACGGCGCGAAAGGCGAACAGGCCGTAAACGTTACGGTAGTCGAGTAAACAATATCCTCCGCATGCGCGACATGCGGGGAGAAGAGGGAGGGGGTGATCGAGCCAAAAACCTCCCGGATTTCAGGACGTTCTGCATGCAGGCGTCCTTTTTTCTTGCCCGTTTGAAAAATAAATCGTACTTTTGGGCGTTTTAAACGTTAATAAAGATTTTTCAAAATCATAAAACCGATCAAACCATGAAAGAAGCAATCGCAATTCTCACCGGCGGTGGTCCCGCCCCCGGCATGAACACCGTAGTAGGCAGCGTCGCCAAAACCTTCCTGCGCAAGGGATACCGCGTGATCGGACTCCACGAGGGTTACACCGGACTCTTCAACCCCTCGCCCCGCACCGTCGACATCGACTACCCCATGGCCGACGGAATCTTCAACCAGGGCGGATCGTTCCTCCAAATGAGCCGGTTCAAACCCACCGACGCCGATTTCGAGAACAACTTCAACCTCAAATTCTTCACCGACAACAACGTGAAGCTGCTCGTAACCGTCGGCGGCGATGACACCGCATCGACGGCCAACCGCATCGCCAAGTTCCTCGAAGCCAAGAAATACCCCATCGCCAACATCCACGTCCCGAAGACCATCGACAACGACCTCCCGCTGCCGAAGGGAACCCCGACGTTCGGCTACGAGTCCGCCAAGGACAAGGGTGCCGTCATCGCCCGCGCCGTCTATGTCGACGCCCGCACCAGCGGCAACTGGTTCGTACTGGCGGCCATGGGCCGTTCGGCCGGACACCTCGCATTCGGTATCGGCGAGGCCTGCCACTACCCGATGATCGTCATCCCCGAAATGTTCGACAAGACCGAAATCACCGTCGAGAAGATCGTCAACCTCGTGATCTCGTCGATCATCAAGCGCAAGATCATGGGAATGGACTACGGCGCCGCCGTCATCTCCGAGGGCGTCTTCCACGCCCTGTCGGACGAGGAGATCCGAAAGAGCGGCGTTCACTTCACCTACGACGAACACGGACACCCCGAGCTGGGCAAGGTTTCGAAGGCGCACATCTTCAACGAGATGATCGAGAAGAAACTCAAAGAGCTCGGCATCAAGGTCAAGAGCCGCCCCGTGGAGCTGGGCTACGAGATCCGCTGCCAGACCCCGATCGCCTACGACCTGACCTACTGCTCCGAGCTGGGTATCGGCGTGCACAAGCTCTTCGCCGAGGGAAAGACCGGCTGCATGGTATACGTGGACTCCGAGGGCAACGTCTCGCCGCTCTACCTGAAAGACCTGCAGGATCCCACCACGGGCAAGATTCCGCCCCGTCTGGTAGACATCACCTCGGACAAGTTCAAGTCGGTGGTCGAGAACATCCTCAACGCCATCACGCCCGAGGATTACGAGGCTGCCAGGAAATACGTCGCCAACCCCGAGGAGTACGATTTCCACAAGATCCTCAACTGGAAATAACAACTCCGGACACAGGAACAAGAAAAAACCCGAAGCCTTGCAAGGCTCCGGGTTTTTTCATATCCCGTTCCGGGCGCCGGATCAATTGCCGGCAATCAGATTCTTGATGAGTTTCGCCTGGTAGGGAAGCTCCTCGCCCGCCGCAGCCACGACATCCTTGGCATAGTTGAGCGACTTGGTAGCCGATTTCAGTTTCAGCGGGTTCTTGACACTGGTCAGGGCCGAAGCGGCTCCGCCCATGAGCGTACCCACATCGGTGAGCTCCTTGATCGTGGACTCGACCTTCGCCAGCAGCTCCTCGCCGTTGGGCAGCGACTTCTCGCCGGAAGCCACGGCCGTCGCATCCGCAATGGCGACCGTCGCATCCGCAATGGTCTTGCATTTGGCCACGACATCGTCGATCTCCTTCACGCCGCAATCCTTCGGGCGATCGGCTTTCAGCACTGCAATCCGTTCGTCGGAGGCCTGTTTCTCCTCGGGCGTCTGGGCCGTTGCCGCAACCGAACCCATAAAGAGCATGGCGACGGCGCACATCAGAAATTTCTTCATAAAAAGATGATTTTTGGGATTTTCCTACTCTTTTGCAGATTTTCGGACTCCTCTGTCGGACACAACAGGTTCCGACGCCTCCTCCGCCCCACGAAACACAAGCTCTCCTTCACGGAATACGCATATCGGGTTGCGGGACCGAAACCCCGTTGCCACAAATCGGAAAGTGCTGCTGTCTGAATACAAAAATAATAATTAATTGTCTTTTTCCAAATAAAAAACCGACGAACGATACGGCGGGATAAAATAAACGATATGCACGTCGAAAAACGAACCGGGAGGGAGGGAGAGGGAAGGGAGAAGAAAACCGGGGGTCGGACGGGGGCAAGGCATTTTTCAGCCGAAAAGTGCGGGGAGGGGAAGCCGGTTGAAGAGTGCGGGAACGGACGATCGAAGAGCGAGGGGCGGCCGGTCGAAAAGCGCGGAAACGGACGATCGAAGAGCGAGGGGCAGTCGGTCGAAAAGCGCGGGAACGGACGGTCGAAGAGCGAGGGGCGGCCGGTCGAAAAGCGCGGGAACGGACGTCGAAAAGCGCGAGGACGGACGATCGAGAAGCGCGGAGACGGGCGGTCGAAGAGCGAGGAACGGCCGGTCGAGAAGCGCGGGAACGGACGGTCGAAGAGCGCGGGGGGGGGCGGCCGGTCGAAGAGTGCGGGGGCAACCGGTCAAGAAGCGAGGGGACGGACGGTCAAAAAGCGCGGGGATTCAGAAGAGGGTCGGCGTCGGAGGTGGAAATACCGGGCCCTGCGGATGGAGGTTGACAACCTCACGGTCCCGGGTAAGGGCTCGCCCGACGGTGTAGCGCGTGCCGCCCGGAGAACCGTCGTACCACGCCACCAGAACCCGCGCATGGTCCACGAGGAAGTCATTGCGCACGGCGTAGCAACCCCGATGGTAGGCCGGAGCCAGCACCTCCGTTTCGTCGGCCGCCGCCAGCACCCGTTCGTAACGGGCCCGTTCCTTGTGCGGGAAATGCCGCGCCTGCCCCGGAAAGGGAACTGCGGCCACCAGACGCACCTCCGGACAACGCTCCCGGAGCGCCAGTACGGCTTCGGCGGCCGCCAGATCGAACCCGACGGCCATGCCGCTCACAAACGTCCGGAACCCCCGGGCACAAAGCTCCTCCAACGTGCGGGACAAGGCATCGCCCGTCTCGCCCCGATAGGTGCGGTGGCCGGTGAAGGCCACACAGGTCCGAGGATTGAGAATCATACGATCAAAGATAAACCTTTGGCGCGGACTTTGCAAGCTTTTCCGCTGAATTCAAAATTTCAGCGACCATGAAAAACACAGGTATTGCCATCGTATCCCTCGTGGGCGGACTCATCATCGGCTCGGCCCTCACCATGCTGTTCACTCCCCAGTCGGGGCCCGAACTGCGCCGCAAGATCAAGGAGTCGATCGACGACGAAATCGAGCGCGTGAAGAACAAGCTCAACGAAGTCGAAGAGCAGATCGAAGAGGCCCGCTGCCGATGCGAGGAGAAATAGAGACCCCGGGCGGCCGGCAGGCCGCGGGGTCGCGGGAGAGTTCCGGCGGGAGATTCGTCATTGCCTTTCTGCTGTTCGGAACGACGGTTGCCATTGCGCTGCTGCTGTTGCTGACGGCCCTGGTGGTGTGGCTCTCGGAACTCGTGGGATCGTTCATCGCCGCGGCGCTGATTCTGGGCGGATTCTTCGCCGTCGTGGCGGCGCTGATCTATCTGACGGCGATCCGCGAAGCCGTCGAACGGATCCGGGCCCGGGCCGAGACGGTCTACGAAGTGGCCCGGATCGCCCGATCCGGATACGAATGGATCACCGAAAAGATCGCACTGCTGGTCCGGTTGAACGACGCCCTGCGCAAGGAGTAATGAAAAAGCCGATACCTTTCCGAAGGTATCGGCTTTTTCATTCGCTGCAAGCGCCGACTATTTGCCGAAGTAACGCTTGTAGAGTCCCTCGAAGCCCTTGCCGTGACGGGCCTCGTCCTTCGCCATCTCGTGAACCGTGTCGTGTACGGCGTCGAGGTTCTCCTCCTTGGCCATGCGGGCCAGGCGCATCTTGTCCTCGCACGCGCCGCACTCGGCGTTCATGCGCTTTTCGAGGTTGGTCTTCGTATCCCAAACCACCTCGCCGATCAGCTCGGCGAACTTCGAAGCGTGCTCGGCCTCCTCCCAGGCGTAGCGCTTGTAGGCCTCGGCAATCTCCGGATAGCCCTCGCGGTCGGCCTGACGGCTCATCGCCAGGTACATGCCCACCTCGGTACACTCACCCATGAAGTGGTTTTGAAGCCCCTCCCAGAGCTCCTTGCTGGCGCCCTTTCCGTCGCCGATCTTGTGCTCCGTGACAAAATCCAGGTCTCCGGACGCCTCCACGAGTTCTACGAACTTATCCTTGCCGACTTTGCACATCGGGCACTGCTCGGGTGCCTCGGGACCTTCGTGAATGTACCCGCATACGGTACAACGCCATTTCTTTGCCATAATCTTGTTATTGTTAAAGTGTGTGTGTTGGTTCTTTTTGCCGTGCAAAGATAACAATCCGGAGCGAAAACACCATAAAAATCCGATTGTCTTTTCTGATCGTCCGATAAGCACCGCTTATACCCCGCCCCGGCAGCCGACAGGCGCGCGGAATCAGCCCCGGCGGCCGACAGAAGCACGGAATCAGCCCCGGCGGCCGACAGAAGCACGGAATCAGCCCCGGCGGTCGATCACCTCCTCGATCTGCGCCACATCCGTGCAATCCTTCAACAGCACCCGCTTGTCGCGGTCCAGCAGGTAGAGCGCCGGAATGGCATGCAGGTCGTAGAGACTCTCTTCGCGGATCACGCAACCCCGGTCGTAGGCGTTGATCCACGATGCCGGAATCTGATCCCGGTAGTTCCGCCACTCCGTGAGGTCCTCGTCGGGATAGATCGCCAGCACCTGCATCCGGCCCCGCTCGATCATCTCCGAAAGCATCGGCGACGAGGTGATCGCCTCGCGGATCTCGCGGCACATGGCGCATCCCGGGTTGTTGATGAAGACGAGCACGTACTCGGCCTGCAAGCCGTAGAGCGTGCCGCTGCGGCCCGACGCCAGCGTATAGCGGAAATCGTTCGCCGGGTGCCCCAGGCGGTTCTGGCTCGCCATGTGCAGGTCGTACTGCGGGGCGATGCGTTCGTACTCGTCGTACCACGGGGCACGCAGGAGCGCTTCCAGAACCGGAATGTAGAATTCGTCGTTGCGAAGCGGCGAGTTCGGGTCGTGAAGGACCATCCCGGCCAGTTTCGCGAAGTAGTCGAGCATCGGCCGCGACGCCGAAGCCCGCCGCATGAGCGTGTCCATCGCCGCACCGTCGGCCGGGCGGTCCGAGATCAGCGCGATGTAGCGCGCATAGGCCTCGAACATCTGCACCGTGTCGACCCGTTGCAGGAAGAGCGTGTCGGCGAAGTCGAAACGGTCCCAGTAGTGCCAGCGGAGCCATTCGCGCTGCTCGCCGGGCGTCAGGCGCGACGGCGCTATCGCCGGCAGGAAAACGGCCGGCTGCGAAGCCGGAGTATCGGTGGACGGCGCGCTCCGCCGGCGTCCGCACGACACCGCCGCCGACAGCAGGCACAGCAGAATAAAGAGACGTTTCATCGTCGAAAGAATTGGTCCTGAAAGCAAAGATACGAATTTTCGGCGACAATCGCACGCCGAAGGTCGCCAAAGAGGCTGAATCCCCCGTTTTGCACGGTAGTTGCTGTTTCCGCAGCGACAAAACACAAATCAAACCATTATGGATGTAAAGAAAACCACCTCTTCCACCGGCTTCAAGTTGAGCGTCATGACGCTGGCCATCATGAACGTGACGGCCGTCGTGAGTCTGCGCGGACTCCCCGCCGAAGCCGTCTACGGACCCTCGTCGGCATTCTACTACCTCTTCGCCGCCATCGTCTTCCTGATCCCCACGGCGATGGTCGCCGCGGAGCTCGCCGCCATGTTCGCCGACAAGCAGGGAGGCGTCTTCCGCTGGGTCGGCGAGGCCTTCGGCGCCCGGACCGGATTCCTGGCCATCTGGCTCCAATGGATCGAATCGACGATCTGGTACCCCACGGTCCTGACCTTCGGGGCCGTCTCGATCGCCTTCATCGGCGCGAACGAAGCCCACGACATGACCCTCGCCTCGAACAAGGTCTTCACCCTCTGCATGGTCCTGGCCATCTACTGGATTGCCACGTTCATCGCTCTGAAAGGCCTCGACTGGGTCGGCAAGATCAGCAAATGGGGCGGAATGATCGGAACGATCATCCCCGCCGGACTGCTCATCGTCCTCGGCATCGTCTACCTCGCAACCGGAGGCCACAACAACATGGACATGTCGCAGGGATTCTTCCCCGACCTCTCGAAGTTCGACAACCTCGTCCTCGCCAGCAGCATCTTCCTCTTCTACGCCGGCATGGAGATGATGGGCATCCACGTCATGGAGGTCAGAAACCCCTCGAAAAACTACCCCCGGGCGATCATCATCGGCTCGCTCGTCACCGTGGCGATCTTCGTCCTCGGGACCTTCTCGCTCGGCTTCGTCATCCCCGCCAAGGAGATCAGCCTCACGCAGTCGCTGCTGATCGGATTCGACAACTACTTCCGCTATCTGCACCTCTCGTGGGCCGGCCCCGTCATCGCCATCGCCCTGATGTTCGGCGTGCTGGCCGGCGTGCTCACCTGGGTCGCCGGCCCTTCGAAGGGTATCTTCGCCGTCGGGAAGGCCGGCTACCTGCCGCCCTTCTTCCAGCGCACGAACAAGATCGGCGTACAGCGCAACATCCTGCTCATCCAGGGCGGCGTCGTCACGCTCCTCGCGCTGCTCTTCGTCGTGATGCCCTCCGTACAGTCGTTCTACCAGATCCTCTCGCAGCTTACCGTGCTGCTCTACCTGATCATGTACATGCTCATGTTCGCCGCCGCCATCGTCCTGCGCTACAAGATGAAATCCACGCCGCGGCCCTTCCGGCTCGGAAAGGGAAACGGAATGATGTGGCTCATCGGACTGGTCGGCTTCTTCGGCTCGATGCTGGCCTTCGTGTTGAGCTTCGTGCCGCCCGGACAGATCGCCACCGGAAGCAACACCGTATGGTATTCGGTACTCGTCATCGGCTGCATCGTCGTCGTGGCCGCACCCTTCGTGATCTACGCCCTGCGCAAGCCCTCGTGGCGCGACCTGCAGGCTGCCGCCGAGTTCGCCCCCTTCCACTGGGAAAAGCCCGGACAGCCGGCCCCCGCAGCAGCCGCAACAAGCTCCCCGACGAATGCTGCTCCGAAACCCGCTCCGGCCAACCCGGCCAACCCGGCTCCGAAAGGCGGACACAAAGCGTTCCCGAAAACCGACAAAAACAACCGATAAGCGTATCCCATGATCCGAAAAATCGACAAAAACAGCATCGGCGAAGCCCTCCGGGCCGCCTACGACCACTGCAAGAACGATGCGGGCGGCAAGAATGCCGACTACATCCCCTATCTGAAAAACGTCCCGTCGAACCTCTTCGGCATCGCAGCCTGCCTGCCCGACGGCGAACTGCTGACCGTCGGCGACACCGACTTCCGCTTCGGCATCGAGTCCGTATCGAAGGTTCCTACGGCCCTGCTGGCCATGGAGCAATACGGCGCCCGCGAGGTCCTGCACAAGATCGGCGCCGACGCCACGGGGCTGCCCTTCAACTCGATCATGGCGATCCTGCTCGAAAACGACCACCCCTCGACGCCGCTGGTCAACGCCGGGGCCATCTCCGCCTGCTCGATGATCCGACCCACGGGCGACCCCGCGGCCAAATGGCAGGCAATCACCGGCTTTCTCGCCGAACTGGCCGGATCGTCCGTCGCGGTGATCGACGAACTCTACCGATCCGAAAGCGAGACGAACTTCAACAACCGCTCGATCGCCTGGCTGCTGAAAAACTACGGACGCATCTACGACGATCCGATGCAGGCGCTGGACCTCTACACGCGGCAATGCTCCATCGGCGTGACGGCGGCACAGCTGGCCGTCGCGGCGGCGACGATCGCTGCCGGAGGTGTGAACCCGCTGACGCACAAGCGGGTCTTCCGCAGCGAGCTCACGCCGCGGATCGTCGCGCTGATGGCCACCGTTGGCTTCTACGAGCACACCGGCGACTGGCTCTTCGAGACGGGTCTGCCCGCCAAATCGGGGGTAGGCGGCGGCATCATGGCCGTCGTGCCGGGCGTCATGGGCCTCGCGGCCTTCGCGCCGCCGCTCGACAGCGCCGGAAACTCCGTGAAGGCCCAGAAAGCCCTGTCGTTCATCGCCCGGGAACTCGACCTCAACCTCTTCGGCACCACCCGCTGCACGATGGCCGTCCCCGCTCCGGCCGAAGCGTAACCCCCGACCGTACAGACGAAGGGTTACAAACCCCGGAAACGGACGTTCCCTCAAAAAAGCGGCAGGTACAATACCCGGCAAGCCGCATCAATCCATCTGCGACAGCGGCTCCTTCGTTCCGGACGAGACCGGTCAAGGGTCGGGATGCGACGAATATCTACCTGCGGCGTGTGGCAGGCCCATCCGCATTGTCGCCCAACCGCAGGGTGTACGAAGGCTGGCAGGAAAGCGGCGAACATGGAGCAGACGGCGGCCTGTCACCGTCTCTCCACCGCTTCCAGCCCCCCGGCCGACAATTCCACGCTGTATTCCTGTCCGCCGGGCGTGCGCAGCGTGCAGCTCTTGTGCCGGCGGTTTACCTTGTAGATCAGGTCGCGGTTGAGCAGCAGGTTGCGCCCGGCACGGATGAAGTGCCTCTCCCCCAGTTTGCCTTCGATGACCCCGAGCCGTTCCAGCACGATCTCCTCGCCTTCGGCCAGCATCATGCTGGAATAGTTGCCGCAGGCGCGCACGTAGACCACTTCATCCTTGCCGGCATAGAGGGTGCCGTTGAGGGTGCGGAAGGGGGCCTTGCCCGACGGTGTCGGGGGTTGCGGGGAGGAGGCGGAAACCGCTGCGTCGCGCTCCTCGATGCGGCGGATGGCCTTTGCCAGGTCCGACACGTCCACGGGTTTCAACAGGTAGTCGGCAGCGGCGAAGCGGATGGCCTGCAACAGGTACTCCGAATTGCTGTATGCGGTGGTGAAGATGATGTGCGGCAGGGGGATGGCCTCCTTCAACTCGCGCAGCAGTTCCAGGGTGGTGTGTCCCTGCAACTGGATGTCGAGGAAGAGAAGGTCCGGCCTGTGGCGCAGAATGGCCGTCAGGGCCTCCTCGTAGGATGCGCAACACGCCACCACCTCGATGTCGGGGTGGTAGGTTTCCAGTTTCTGCAAGAGCGAGAGGCGGGGCAGCCGCTCGTCTTCGACGATGATGGCGCGGTAGTTCTTCATGGTCGGTGCGTTGGTCAGAAATAGTTGTAACGGCTCGGAACGAACAGCTCGAAACGGGTGCCGCAGGCCCGCCCCTCCGGGGTTTTGAGGTCGGTCACGGTCTGCACGATGTGTCGGTCGTTACGCTGGTTGTAGAGTTCGATCTGCTGCTCCATGATGCAAAGCCCCTGTCTGGTTGAGGACGGGGAGAAGGCTGCGGCGGCTTCGCGGCCCACGCCGTCATCGGTAACGGACAGGTTGATGCCGTCCTGCCGGGTCGTAACCTCGATCTCGATATGCCCGTTCCCCGGTTTGTTGCGCAGTCCGTGTTTCACGGCATTCTCGCAGTAGGTGTGCAGGATCATGTTGGGCACCTGCGTGTCGGTATCCACGTCGGGCGCCACGCGGATGTCGTAGGAGAGGCTTTCGCCGTAGCGCAGCTGTTCCAGCGAGAGGTAGAGGCTGACGTACCGGATCTCGTCGCCGATGGAACGGGAGGGCTTGTCCACGTCCAACAGCGTGGCGTTGGTGAAACGCGAGTACAGCGACAGGTAGTGGTTGGCCCGGGTGACCGAGTGGGTCTGGATGAAGTATTCGATCCCGGCCAGCACGTTGGCGTTGAAATGGGGAATGGATTTCAGGCGGATGGACTTTACCAGCAGGGTGTTCAGCTTGATTTCGCGTTGCAGTTCCTCCATCTTCCGGCGGTCGCGCCGCTTGTAGTAGGTGTAGGAGAGGGTCCAGATCCCGCTGCCCAGCCCCAGGGCGACCGCCAGCCAGAACCATCCGTGCTGCCAGAAGGCGGGCAGCAGCAGAATCTCCACCCCGATGGTGTCCGACGCGATATTGCCCAGCAGGGCCGATACCTCAAACCGGTAGCGTCCGGGCGGCAGGTTGTTGAATTGCACCTCTCGTCCGGTCTGCGGCTGCGACCACTCCTCCTGAAAGCCTTTCAGGCGGTAACGGTAGCGCATGTTCCCGGTGGCGGAATGGGAGATGGCAATGAAGGAGAAGCGCAGGTTGCGCAGATCGTGTTCCAGGCGGATGCGGCCGTCGGAACCGGTCGGGGCGGAGTGCCAGTGGACGTTGTCGCCCGAAGCCTGCGCGGAGAGGAGTTCCAGCCGGGGCGGGATGTACTGGTAGACCAGCTCGTGCGGATGGAAGGAGACGGTCTGGTCCACACAGGGGATCCAGACCGTACCGTCGCCGGTCTCGGCAATGCGGGCCGCCAGAGGCTCGATGCCCGTGAAACCGTTGTACTGGTTGAAGAACATGGTTTGCAGCAGACGGTTGTCGGTGATGTAGAGCCCGTCGGTGACGGCCACGATCAGGAAATTGTCGCAGGTCTGGCATACCGAGCGTATCGGATTCCCGTAACTCTGCACCAGCACGGCGGAGTCCTTGCGCACGGTGTAGAGGTTTTCGCCCGAGGCGAAGAGGACCTCGCCGTAAGGATTGACGGTCATGGCCGTACAGGCCATGCTGCTGTCCGGCAGGGCGATCTCCCGACGCTCCTCGCCGCGCAGGCGCACCACGCCGTAGGCGGTGCCCGCGTAGAGGTCGCCGTCCCCGTCGATGCAGGCGCAGAAGACGCCGCGCAGGCCTTCGTGGGTTTGGAGGATGCGTCCGTGCGCATCGGTAACGTAGAGTGCCTGGCGGGTGGCCACAAGCAGGCTGTCGGCGTGGCTGCCCAGGAACTGGTAGTTGAGCCGCGGCAGTCCCAGCCAGCGGCGCCCGCCGCCGTCGCAGGCCAGTACGTCGCCCATGCCCAGCAGGTAGGTGGTGCCGCCGATGCGGGCCGTGCGGGGCAGGAAGTAGTTGTCCCCCTCGCGGGGATAGGAGACGGGGCGCAGATCGGCGGCACTCCGTCCGCACAGCAGCCGCCCGTTCAGGGTCCCCGCCAGCAGGCGGCCCTGCGCGTCTTCGTCGATGGCGCGCAGGATGTCGTTGTGGTCGTTCAGGCGGTGGTTCACGAAATTCAGCTGGAAGAAGTTGTAGACGCCCTGGCAGGTGGCCAGCCAGAGGTTCCCCTCGCGGTCGATGCACATCTGGCGGATGAGGTTGATGCCGTCCACGATCTGTCGGACGCTGCCCTCCTTCGAGAGGCGGTACAGGTTGTGGGCATCGTGCATGAAGATGTTCCCCTTGCGGTCGGCGCAGGCCGCCACACCGTAGTCGGGAGCCAGGAAGCGGAAGGCCGCCACGAGGTGCGCACGGTCCCCCTCCACCTCATGGATGCCGTCGGCCGCAAAGAGGTAGAGCCGCGCCCCGTCCCGCAGGAGCGAGTAGGGCTCGGCCACCCGGATGGGCGCCAGTGCGGTGCCGTCGCTCCTGATCCGGCAGACGTGGCGGGCGGTGGGAATGTAGAAGGTCTGCGAAACGCTGTCCAGGTAGACCCTGCGGCGGATGTCCATGCTGTCCAGCGCGGGCGATTTCAGCACGGTCTCCGCCCCTTCGGCGGTCAGGCGGCAGATTTCGCGCCCGCGCTCCTGCTCGTCTTCCAGCAGCACCAGCCCCGGCGGCAGCGAGTAGGCATTGAGGTTGTTCAGCAGCAGCCCGCGGCCGTTCAGCGGCAGCGTCCGCATCGTCCCCTCCCGGTCCACCACATGCCGGCGCCTGAAACCGAGCGCCCACAGACTGCCGTCCGTTCCGCAACAGAAGGAGAGGATGTTTTCCTGTTTCCCTTTCAGATAGGGTGTGAACTCGAATCCGTCGTAGCGCACGAAGCCGCTCAATGTGCCGATCCAGATGCAGCCCTTCGCATCCTGCCAGACGTACTCGGTGAGCATCTGCGGCAGTCCGTCCTGCGTGGTGTAGTGGCGGCGGGCGTATTCCGAGGTGACGGCGGGTTCTGCGGCGGCCGCGGCACCGTCCGGCGTCAGGAGAGCCAGCGCGGCGAGCATGCAAAACAGAATATGGCGCTTCGGATTCATGCGGGATTCGGACGGCAATGACTTTACTGCAAATATATTCTTTCCCGCCGACAATTCCAATCTCCGGCAGGCCTCCGTCAAAAAAACAACCGTTCGTGTATGCCGTTCCGCTGTTCGTGTAAACAGCTGCCGCGTTTGTGTAAAACAGCCATTCAACCTCTTGTAAATTAAAAACTTATACCCTACCTTTAAAACAGCGGAACCGGGGAGCGCAGCATTCCGATCCCCTCCCCGCGGCGAAATCCGATGTCGAACGGTTTGCAAGAACGGGCAGCATGAAAGAACACATGTATACGACACTACTGTTGGCAGCCTGCCTCTCCGCCGGGTGCGGCGCGGGCAGCCGCGGAGGCGCCGCCTCCGACGGGTCCGCCACCGCGGCTACGCAGGACCGCAAGCCCACGGCCACCGTCTGTGACCGGGAGCGCTCCGTCACCCTGCGCGATCCCTACATGCAGAACGCCGAGGCACTCACCATCGACTGCCTTCCGGGCTGGCAGCTGGTGGGAAAGATGGACATCGAAGAGTTCCGGCAGAGCAACGGCAGCATCAGCTTCCAGATCAAGGGCAGCGACGGCGCTCGCCAACTGGGCTTCTACACGGAACTGTGCCGGCCCTATTATGACGAGAACGACGGCGTGCCCGCCGGACAGCGCCACCCGCTGCTGCGCAGCATGAAGCGGCCTTATACTACCGCCGAAGCCTATCTGCGGCATGTGGCCGAGTCGCAGTTCCCCGACGCCCGATCCGTCGAAGTCGTGGAGACGGCACCCTACGACCAGGTGCCCGAAGCGTTCCGCCGGCGTGCCGACCAGTTCGGGCAGATACGCCTCAACCAGTTCCGCCAGGGGCTGGCGCAGTCCGTCATGGGCAGCAGCTTCGCGCAGATACTGTCCGCCCGCCCGGATGCAGCCGTCGTGCTCTGCTCCATCACGCTCAAAAACGGGCAAAAGCTGCTTCACGCCCTGAACGCCTGCTTCTTCATCCTCGATGTCCGCATGCCGGCAGGCACCATGCGCACCATCGACCGCCGGATGTGGGAGGTGATCGGGCTCACCACCTACACGGCTCCCGACCGGGAGGGGCTGGATCTGGCCGCCCGGGAGACCGAACGCATGAAGGCATCGCTGAAAATGAACGACAGGTACGTGCAGCGCTATGCCACCATGCAGCAGGCGGCCATCAACCGGATCCAGCAGAACGTGCGGGCCGGCATCCTCCGCAACCGGCAGCAGGCCGCACGCCTCAACGAACAGATCCGGCAGACGACCGCCGAAATCAGCGACATCCAGATGTCCATGTACGAGAGCACCGGCGCCATGCAGGACCGCGTGGCGGCCCTGCGCAGCGAGGCCATCCGGGGCGTCAATCCCTATGTGAGCAGCGACGGCACGGTGGTGGATGTTCCGATCGGCAGCGGCACGCAGGTGTGGAGCACCTCCGACGCCGGGACGATCCTCTCGTCGGACAGCTATTTCTTCAACCCCAACATCGGGTCGACCATCGAATACCAGGAGATGCAGCTGCTGCGCTGATACCGCAGCACCGAAAAGAGAGACAGATACCAATTACTCACCTTTAATACGGCTTGATTATGGAAAACAGGATGAAAGGAAATTTTTATTTCGGTTTTTTGCTGCTGGCGGCATGGTCGATGACGATGACCTCCTGCAACAAGGACAAGGATGAGGCCTCTTCTTCCGGGGGCACCATAGAGATTACGAATGGCTGTGCAATGAGAATGGGCTCCATTGATCCATCGGTTAGCGAATTCAGTTTCCACGACCTGGTTCTTTTTGAGAAAGGGATCAACCCCGACAATTTTTATATCAACGGGACCGGTGAATTGGGCAGCGGATGGGTTCTCAACATGGATTGCTGCTGCCTGAATGAGGAGGTGGCGAAACTGGAAAGAGGAGAAAACAAGAAAACGTGCTACGACCTGCTTGTCCCCGGCACCTACACCTGGGACGGAAGCGAAGAGGAGAAGCACTTGCGCATTGTGGGTATTTCTTTCGATTTGTGGGAGAATGACAAATGGGCCGAGCGGTATTTCTCCGATAATGGGGATATAAAGTCCTGTACGGTCGAAATAAAGCGGGGGCACCTGGGCGAACGGTACGAGGTCGCCGGGGAGATCAGCCTCACGAACGGGAAGAAATTCGCGCTCTGCTGGAAAGGCGGTCCGATCCAGCACAGGTACAACGCACAGTAACACGCCCGGACTGTCATTCTGTTTTCCATCATTCAAAATAACAGATCATTCACCTCATTCATTTACCTTTTAATTGTTCGAGTCATGAAAAAGATTTCCCTGTTTCTTGTGATGATTTTCCTCGGGGTCGGTGTCCAGGCCCAGGATAACGGTTTCGGCGTGCGGGCCGGTGTGAACATCGCCAGCATGACCAATTACAACTCCAAAGTGGGGTTCCATGTGGGCGGCATGTACCGTTTGCAGCTCTTGTCCGATATGCCGCTCTTCTTCGAACCGGGGCTGGAATTGCAGTTCAAGGGCGGAAAACTCACTCAATCCGGAGCTTCAAACACGCTGAATCTGGTCTATGTCGAGGTGCCGGCCATGATTGCCTATCGCTTCCGCATCAATGACAAATGGGCCATTCAACCCGCTGTCGGACCTTTCTTCTCCTTCGGAGTCTCGGGAACGGTCAAACAGTCCTACATGGGGCAGAATCAGAGTGCCGATCTGTTCGGTTCGAACGGAGGTCTGAAACGCGGGGATGTGGGGTTGAAAATCGCTGCGGGCGCATTGCTCAAACGCATCTATTTTGGAGTCGGATATGATTTGAGCTTCATCAACCTGCCCAAAAATTACACGAAGGGCGACCCGAAACTCCGAAACGGATCCTTCTATATTTCGGCGGGGTACAATTTCTGACGCTCTTCGAACTGATGCAAACCGCATGGCGGTTCCAGCGAAGTGCTGATTCCGTCGATCAAGCAAAAGACGCTGCAAAACCCGAACAAAACAAACGATGCAACACCCTGCCAAAGAGACCTGTCCAGAGAGTCGGGGCGATCCCCGAAAACCCCGAATGCCCCGACTCCTTTCGAACAGGAATTGACCGTAGCCTTCAAAAAGGTGTCGGAAAGACCGGGAACATGTGACTTCCGACCGTTTTAACCCATCATAAAAAGAGATGCAACAGCCCGATTAATCGGGCTGTTGCATCTCTTTAAGCCTTCCGTCGAGAGTTGCGGCGCTTTCCATGCTTGAACTCACGGACGGAAGCGGCTCTCTTCCAGGTCCGGGGCCTTTCCACAGCGGCTTCCACTTCCGCCCCGGCGCCCCCGGAACAGAAGGTCTCCGCCCCGGCGCCCCGGATCAGAAGGTCTCCGCCCCGGCACCCCGGAGGTCTCCGCCCCGGCACCCCGGATCAGAGGGTTTCCGCCTCGACGCCCCGGAACAGGGCGACATCTTCCGGCGTGGAGTTCATCACGTAGGTGTAGGCCTCGGTGACCTTCCCTTCGGCCAGCTTCGCGAAGATCCGCGCCGAAGCCTCATACTCACCGGCCTGCCCGGCCTGGCGTGCCAGCAGGTAGCTGATGATGATGTGACCGGCGCTCTCCACCAGACGGCGGGCATGGAAGTCCTTGAACCCGGCGGCTTCCTTCTCCCCGGCCTCGACACGGGCCACCATCTCCGAGAACTTCACGGTCAGCTCTTTGAGCTTCGTGACGACCGGACACATCGAAGCGGCATACTCCTCGGCGGCATAGCGCTCGATCTGTTCCAGGAACGTGCCCTTCGTCACGGCGTTGATCGCCGCCACAACCTGCAACTGCGACGTACCCTCGTAGATGTTCATGATGCGGGCGTCGCGGTACAGCCGCTCGCAGGGGTAATCCTTCATGAAGCCCGAACCGCCGTGGATCTGGATGGCGTCGTAGGCCAGCTGGTTGGCGTACTCCGACGAGAAGAGCTTCACCAGCGGCGTGAAACCGTCGGCCAGGCGGTTGTAGAACTTCATCTCCTGGCGCTCCTCCGCTTCGAGCGAACGCTCGTGCGAGATGTGCGTGTACTGCTTGTAGACCTCCACGAAGCGCGCCGTCTCATAGAGCAGCGCACGAGCGCCCTGCAACTTGGCCTTCATGTTCGACAGCATCTCCGAAACGGCTGCGAACCGGATGATCGGCTTGCCGAACTGCGCACGCTCGTGGGCGTATTTCAGCGCCTCGCGGTAGGCAGCCTCGCAAAGGCCCACCGACTGTGCGCCGATACCCAGACGCGCGGCGTTCATCAGCGACATCACGTACTTGATCAGACCCATCTTACGGTCGCCGACCAGCTGCGCCGGGGCGTTCGTGAAGACCAGCTCGCACGTCGGCGAACCCTTGATACCGAGTTTGTTCTCGATGCGGCGCACCTTCACGCCGCCGTCGCGCTTGTCATAGACCAGCATCGACAGGCCGCGGGCATCGGTCGTGCCCTCCTCCGTACGGGCCAGGACGAGCGAAACCTCGCCGTCGCCGTTGGTGATGAAGCGCTTCACACCGTTCAGCAGCCACGTCTGCTTCTCTTCGGACCACGTGGCTTTCAGCATCACGGCGCCCAGGTCCGAACCGGCATCCGGCTCCGTGAGGTCCATGGCGCACGTCGCACCCGCCGAAACCCATTTCAGGAACTTCTCCTTCTGCTCCTCCGAGGCGAACTCGTTGAGCGTCTCGGCGCAGTCCTGCAAGCCCCAGATGTTCTCGAAGCTCGCATCCGCACGCGCCACCATCTCGTTGGCCATCACGAAGCAGATCAGCGGGAAGTTCAGACCGTCGTACTTGCGCGGAAGCGTCATGCCGCTCAACCCGGCATCGACCACCGCCTGCATGTTGCGCACCGTGCCCGAAGCATATTCCACGTGGTCGTTCACCACGCGCGGTCCCTCGTGGTCGACACCCTCGGCATTCGGCGCGATCACCTCGCCGCAAACCTCGCCGGCAATCTCCAATACGCGGCGGTAGTTGTCCATCGCATCGTCGTAATCCTGCGGCGCATAGTCGTAGAGATCCTTCTCGGCGAAACCGCGCTCTTTCAGCTCCACGATCTTCCGCATCAGCGGGTGGTCGAGGTGGAACTGCAAATCCTTGTTATCTGAAAAGAAATTAGCCATTACTTCGAGTTTTGCTTGTAGTATTTGATCATCTTGGGAATAATCTCGTTGACGTCGCCCGTGATGGCGTAGTCGGCGATCTTGTTGATCGGCGCATCGGGATCCGTGTTGATCGAGATGACCATCGACGACTGGTCCATGCCGGCCGTGTGCTGGATCTGTCCCGAAATACCGCACGCGATGTAGAGTTTCGGGCGCACCGTAACTCCGGTCTGCCCCACCTGGCGGGCATGCTCCGTGAACCCGGCGTCGACCGCCGCACGGCTCGCGCCCACCTCGGCGCCCAGCACGTCGGCCAGTTCATGCACCAGCTTGAAGTTCTCCTTCGAACCCATGCCGTAACCGCCCGCCACGATGATCGAGGCTCCCTTGATGTCGATCTTGCGCTCCTCGATCTGACGGTCCACGATCTTCACCACGAGGTCCGTGTCCTTGACGAATTTCTTCCAGTCGATCACCTTCACCTCTCCGGCTCCGGGCTGTGCGGCGTACTCCTTGCGCATGACGCCCTCACGTACCGTCGCCATCTGCGGACGGTGGTCCGGGTTGACGATCGTCGCGATGATGTTGCCGCCGAACGCCGGACGGATCTGGTAGAGCAGGTCCTTGTACTCCTTGCCCGTTTTGGCGTCCTTGTGGTCGCCGATTTCCAGCTGCGTGCAGTCGGCCGTCAGACCGCTGTGCAGCGCCGACGAGACACGCGGTGCGAAGTCACGCCCCACGGGCGTGGCGCCGAACAGCGCGATCTGGGGCTTCTCCTGCTCGATCAGCCCGCACAGCACCGCCGTATGGGGCAGCGTGCGGAACGGCTCGAAGAGCTCGTCGTCGGCAACCCACACCGTATCGGCCCCGTATTTGGCCAGTTCCTTTTCCAGACCCGCGAGGTTGTGTCCCAATGCCACGGCTTCGAGCTTCACGCCGAGCGTCGCGGCCAGTTCGCGGCCCTTGGTCAGCAGTTCGAGACTCACGTCGGCGACCTTGCCGCCCTCCATCTCGATATATACGAATACGTTGTTCATCTCTGTGCGCATTAACCGAGCGTGTGGCTCGCAATAAGTTCAACCATCAGTGAATTGATATCCCCGTCGGCAGCCGTGAGACGCTTGGCCTCCTTGGCGGCGAAGACCACGTTCTCGATCTTCTTGACCTTCGTGGGCGAGCCCTGCAATCCCAGCTGTGCGGGATCCGGATCGACATCCGCGGCGGCCCACTCCACGATTTGCAGGTAGGGTTTCGCGGCGGCACGCTGTGCGGCTGCCGACTCGGGCGCTGCGGCGATCTCCGAACCGGCCAGCGCACCCTTGTACTTCATCACGCGCTTGGCGTTGCGCGGGCGGCACTCGGCAGCCGATCCGTTGACCGTGATGACGGCCGGAATCGGGCACTCGACGGTCTCGACACCGTGTTCGAGGCGCCGTTTGATGACCAGCGCCTGCTCCTTGACGTCGACGATCTCCTCGGCGTAGGTCACCTGCGGAAGTCCGAGTTTCTCGGCCACCTGGGGTCCGACCTGCGCCGTATCGCCGTCGATGGCCTGACGTCCGGCAAAGATGACGTCGGGGCCGATCTTGCGCAGGGCGCACGAAAGGGCATAGGAGGTTGCCAGCGTATCGGAGCCGGCGAATTCACGTCCCGAAAGGAGGTAACCGCCGTCGGCACCGCGGAACATGGCGTCGCGGATGATGTCGGCGGCCCGCTGGGGACCCATCGTGAGAATGTGCACCGTGGATCCCTCGACACGGTCTTTGAGCCGCAGGGCGGCTTCCAGCGCATTGAGGTCCTCGGGATTGAAGATGGCCGGGAGTGCCGCACGATTGACCGTCCCTTCGGGGGTCATCGCGTCCTTGCCCACGTTGCGGGTATCGGGCACCTGCTTGGCCAGAACCAGAATTTTAAGGTTTTGCAGCATATTTCAAGTTATGTCGAAAATTTTTTCGTGTTTTTTGTTTTTCCCGGAGCGCTGCGGGAGCACAGAGGACGACCGGAAACCCTTCACCGTTCCGCGCTCCCGATCGTTGGACGCGGATGCATCCGTCAGAAACCCCACAAAGGTCCCGCAGCCCCTAAAACGGGCTTTTTAAGCCCGGGGGCGAACGATGGTCTCGCCGCGGTCGGGACCTACGGAGATGATCCGAACGGGAACCCCCGTTTCGTGCTCGATGAACTCCACGTAACGCTTGAACGCCTCGGGGAACTCCTCGTAGGTACGGCACTGACGGAGGTCGCACTTCCAACCCTCGAACTCCGTGTAGAGGGGTTTCAGGTCGTCGGTAATCGTATAGGGGAACTGCGTGGTGCGCTGCCCGCCGATCTCGTAGGCCGTGGCCACCCGGATCGTGTCGAAGTCGTTCATCACGTCGGACTTCATCATGATGAGCTGCGTCACGCCGTTGATCATGATCGAATATTTCAGGGCCACCATGTCGAGCCACCCGCAGCGGCGGCGGCGCCCCGTCACGGCACCGAACTCGTGTCCGAGCTCGCAGAGCTTCTCACCCGTGGCGTCGAAGAGCTCCGTGGGGAAGGGACCGCTTCCCACGCGCGTGCAGTAGGCCTTGAAGATGCCGTAGACCTCACCGATGCGGTTCGGCGCGACGCCCAGTCCGGTGCAGACGCCCGCACAGACGGTATTCGACGACGTGACGAAGGGATACGACCCGAAATCGACGTCGAGCAGCGTGCCCTGTGCCCCCTCGGCAAGGATCGACTTGCCGTGCGCCAGGCAGTCGTTGACGAAATACTCGCTGTCGATGATCCGGAAGCGGCGGAGGTACTCCACGGCTTCGAACCACTGGGCTTCGAGGTCGGTGATGTCGTACTGATAGTCCAGGCTGCGGAGGATCTTCTCGTGGCGGGCCTTCGCGGCGGCATAGATCCGTTCGAAATCGGGGCTCAACAGGTCGCCCACGCGCATGCCGTTGCGGCTGACCTTGTCCGTATAGGTAGGGCCGATGCCCTTGCCCGTGGTACCGATTTTGGCGCTGCCCTTCGCGGCCTCGTAGGCGGCGTCGAGAATGCGGTGCGTCGGCAGGATCAGGTGGGCCTTCTTCGAGATGCAGAGTTGCTTGGTGAGGTCGTGGCCGCTCCTGGCGAGTTCTTCGGCCTCGGCGCGGAACAGCACGGCATCCAACACGACACCGTTTCCGATGATGTTGGTCTTCCCGCCCTGGAAGATTCCCGAAGGAATCGAGCGGAGCACGTATTTCTCCCCGCCGAACTCCAACGTGTGACCGGCATTGGGACCGCCCTGGAAGCGGGCTACGACCTCATAGCGGGGCGTGAGCACATCCACAACCTTTCCCTTGCCCTCGTCACCCCATTGCAGGCCGAGGATAACATCCACTTTCTTCATGTATGCGATTTTTAAGTCTTTATCCGCAAAAAGAGGTTTTTTGCATCCAAAGGTACGAAATAATCCGGGAAAAGCGCAACCTCCGCGGAGGAGTTTTCAACAAAATGATAAAAAAACGCGGCTCTTCGCATCCGCATTCCGGTCCGGCCGGGGATTTCGGGACGCGCGACGGCCGCCGTCCGGCGCCATCACCGCTCGACGGGGGTCGTAATACCGTCGAAGTGAATGCCCTGCGATGTCCGGAAATAGAGCGTCGCCAGATCGGGATTCTCCCGCACGTCGGCCTGCAAAACGGACGAGCAGACCGACACGTCGAGTGTCCGGAAACGGTTGCCGCGGGCATCCAGCCACGCGAGCGAGACGTTCGCCGTGAGGTCGAGCTGCGTCAGCGCATTGTCGCGGCAGTCCAGCCAGGCGAGGCCCCGCAACCCGTCGAGATCGAGCGCCGTGAGGCCGTTCCCGCTGCAATCCACACGCGTCAGGAGCGTGCACACGGAGAGGTCCAGTTCCGTCAGCGCGTTGTCCGCACAGTCGAGCCGTTCCAGATTGGGGAATTCGCGCAGATCCGCCAGCGAGACGATCCCCTGCCCCGGACATGCGACCTCACGCACCCGCCGCGCCTCGTAGCGCGAGATGCGTCCGTCGCCGTCGAGGTCGAACGCCCTCCGGCAGTACGCTTCGAATGTCTTGTCGAAAAAGGTGGGATAAATGTACCGGTCGCGCTCGTCCTGCGGATCGTCGGCAAGGCCGCAGGCCGTCGCCAGCAGCAAGGTCAGCAGCAGCGGAATCCGGCGGAACATCTCCGGAAAGGATCAGATGTTCACGTCGTCGTCCGACGACTCCGACATCTCCGACGCATCGTCGTCGGCGCCCTGCAAATCGTCGGCGCCTTTCAGATCGTCGTCGTAGTAGTCCTTGTCGTCGTCGTCCTGCGCCGAGTCGTCGATCTTCACGTCGATCTTGATCATGTAGGCCACATCCTCCGTATCATACGGCACGGCATAAAAAAAATCGCCGTTGGGTTTGTCCACCCGAATCATCGAATCGGTGAACCCCAGCGGGTATTTTTCCTTCACGGCCTCCTGCATCTCCGGAGTCAGATTGTGAAAACTCGTTACGATATGTTTCTTCACGATATTCTGTTTAGCCATGGTAGTGCTTCGAAATTTTCTGCAATTATACGCAAAATTTGAATATCGCACCACATCTGCAATTTTTTTTTGCATTTTTTTTGTTTTTACCCGTTGTTACCACCAAAATATGTAACTTTACGCACGCTATTGTAATATTATGGTACGCGAACGAATCGAGGAGCTGCGCCGCCAGCTCGAACTGCATAATTTCAAATACTACGTCGAAAACGCACCCGAAATCTCGGACTTCGAGTTCGACACGATGATGCGCGAACTCCAGGACCTGGAACGCGCTCATCCCGAATATGCCGACCCCAACTCCCCGACGGTGCGCGTCGGCAGCGACCTCACCGCGGAATTCGCCACCGTGCGCCACCGCTACCCGATGCTCTCGCTCGGAAACACCTACTCGCCCGACGAACTCCACGAATTCATCGAACGCATCGAACGCGAGGTCGGAGCGACGGATTTCGTCTGCGAACTGAAATTCGACGGCACGGCCATCTCGCTCACCTACGACCACGGAACGCTGACACGCGCCGTGACGCGCGGCGACGGCGTCGCGGGCGACGACGTCACGGCAAACGTCCGCACGGTACGTTCCGTACCGCTGCGGCTGCGCGGCTCGGGGTGGCCCGAACACTTCGAGATCCGGGGCGAGATCCTCATGCCCTACGCCTCGTTCGACCGCCTGAACGCCGAACGAGAGGCCAACGGCGAACAACTCTTCGCCAATCCGCGCAATGCCGCCGCGGGAACGCTCAAACAACAGTCCTCGGCCGTCGTGGCGCGGCGAGGCCTCGACTGCACGCTCTACCAGCTGGCGGGCGACGACCTTCCCTTCACGAACCACTGGGAGAGCCTTCAACGGGCCCGCGAGTGGGGTTTCAAGATCTCCGACCGGATGCGCATCTGCCGCAACGCCGCCGAAATCGACGACTTCATCCGCTACTGGGATACGGCCCGCCACGAACTCCCCTTCCCGACCGACGGCGTGGTCATCAAGGTCAACGACTTCGCCGTGCGCCGGCAGCTGGGATTCACGGCCAAAGCCCCGAAATGGGCCGTGGCCTACAAGTTCAAGGCCGAGCAGGTGCTGACCCGCCTGGAAAGCATCTCGTTCCAGGTCGGACGCACCGGAGCCGTCACCCCCGTCGCGAACCTCGCGCCCGTGCTGCTGGCCGGGACCACCGTGCGGCGCGCCACGCTCCACAACGCCGAACAGATGGCCCTGCTGGACGTCCGCCCGGGCGACATGGTCTATGTCGAGAAGGGCGGCGAGATCATCCCCAAGATTACGGGCGTGGAGCTCTCGCAGCGTCCCGCCGACAGCCGTCCCTTCGAATACATTACGCACTGCCCCGAATGCGGCACCGAACTGGTGCGTTACGAGGGCGAAGCCAAGCACTACTGCCCGAACCAGAGCGGATGCCGTCCCCAGATCATCGGACGCATCATCCACTTCATCCGCCGCAAGGCCCTCGACATCGAGGGTCTGGGCGAGGAGACCGTCGAGCTGCTCTACGACAACTCTCTGGTGCGCACCGTCGCCGATCTCTACGACCTGCGGGCCGAACAGCTCTCGCCCCTGCCCCGGCTGGGCGAGAAGTCGGCCGAGAACATCATCCGCTCGATCGAGCGCTCGAAGGAGGTTCCCTTCCCGCGCGTGCTGTTCGGACTGGGCATCCGCTTCGTGGGCGAGACCACGGCGAAATACCTGGCCGAACACTTCCGCACGCTCGACGCCGTGATGCACGCCTCGCGCGAGGAGCTGGTCGAGGCCGACGAGGTCGGGGAACGCAT
Source organism: Alistipes sp. An66 (assembly GCF_002161445.1). Classification (GTDB taxonomy): domain Bacteria; phylum Bacteroidota; class Bacteroidia; order Bacteroidales; family Rikenellaceae; genus Alistipes; species Alistipes cottocaccae. The sequence continues at coordinate 17,492 of NZ_NFHT01000004.1, read as the reverse complement.
CGCCGACGCCATCCTCGAATACTTCGCCGACGCGGCCAACCTCGACATCATCCGCCGTCTGCGGGAGGCCGGGTTGCAGTTCGAGACCGCAGCGCGCGAGTTGACCTCGGAGACGCTCGTCGGGAAGAGTTTCGTGGTCTCGGGACGCTTCTCGCGCAGCCGCGACGAGATGAAGGCGCTGATCGAGACCCACGGCGGGAAGAACCTCGCGGCCGTCTCGGGGAGCGTGGACTACATCGTCGCGGGCGAGAACATGGGCCCCGCAAAGCTCAAAAAGGCCGAGAAGCTGGGCATCCGGATCCTTTCGGAAGAGGAGTTCCTCCGGATGATCGGAGGTGACGGCAGCCCGGAAGCGGACGCGGCGGCCGAAGACGAAGGTCCCGCCACGGCGGACGGCGGCAAGACTGCGACGCCCGGACCGGAGCCGGCGGCCGGAGATGAAGGTCCCGCCACGGCGGACGGCGGCAAGACCGCGACGCCCGGACCGGAGCCGGCGGCCGGAGATGAAAGCCCCGCCACGGCGGACGGCGGCAAGGCCGCAGCGTCGGAGAGCGACAACTGCCCCCGACAGGGCGAACTCTTCTGAACCGCACGGGTACGACCGCTTACAACGGAAAAGCCAAAAAATACGAAAATCACAACAATACGGATAACAGCATGCTACAACACAAACTCGCCGGCGTAGGAGCCGCCATGATCACCCCCTTCACGCGGGACGGAAGAGTCGATTACGAAGCCCTGGCCCGCATGGTCGACTATGTGATCGAGGGCGGTGTGGATTACATCGTCACCCTGGGCACTACGGCCGAAACCCCCACGCTCTACATGCCCGAACGGGCCGTCATCGCCATGTTCATCACCAACCACATCGCCGGGCGCGTGCCGCTGGTGATGGGATGCGGCGGAAACTCCACGTCGGAGGTCCTCGACCAGCTGCGCGAATTCGACCTGCGCGGCGCCGACGCCATATTGAGCGTGGCCCCCTACTACAACAAACCGTCGCAGGAGGGGTTGTTCCAGCACTTCCGCACCGTCTCGGAGCACTCGCCCCTGCCGGTGATCCTCTACAACATCCCCGGACGAACGGGCGTCAACATGACGGCCGAGACCACGCTGCGCTGCGCCCGCGAACTGCCGAACGTCATCGGCATCAAGGAGGCCTCCGGAAACATCGAACAGATGCAGCAGATTCTGGACAACCGCCCCGAAGGATTCCTCGTCCTCTCGGGCGACGACGGCATCACCATCGAACTGATGCGGCGCGGCGGCGACGGCGTGATCTCCGTGGCCGCAAACGCCTTCCCAAAACGCTTCATGAGCTGCATCGCCCACGCCAAACACGGCGACTTCGCAGCGGCCGACCGCGAGTACGAAGCTCTCGACGAAGCGGTCAAGGCCCTCTTCGAGGAGGGGAATCCCGTCGGTGTGAAATGCGCTCTCGCGGTCATGGGCCTTATCGGCGACACGGTGCGCCTGCCCCTCGTCCCGGGATCCGAGCACCTGCGCGAACGCTTCAAAACGTTGATCGCGAAATACGATTTGCGCTGATTTTTGCGTTCGTATCCCAAAACGACCGAAATGAAACGATTCCTGCTCTTTGCCCTCCTCCTGCCGGCGCTGGCCGCAGCTCGGGTCCCCGACGAGGAGATGATCCTCGACCGCACGCTCGACGCCGAATCGCCCTTCTACTACCCGGGGCTGATGATGCGCTACAACGCCGGCGATGCGTCGCTCACCGACGAGGAGTACCATTACCTCTATTACGGATTCGCCTACCGCGACGAGTACAAGCCCCTGGCCACGAACCCCGATCTGGACAAGATGCTGATGCTCATCGCCGGAATCGACCCCGACCAGCCCGACGTCGCCACGCTCGAATCGCTCATCTCGCTGGGCAACGACGCCCTGGCCCGAGACCCGTTCAGCCCGAAGATCCTCAACATGATGTCGTTCGCCTACGGGGCGCTCGGAGACAAGGTGCGCGAAAAGGCATACGCCGACCGCATGAACGGCGTGATCCGTGCGATCCTCGACTCGGGCGACGGATTCACGGAGAAGACCCCGCGCCACGTGCTGATGTTCGACCATGCGCTCGACGTGCTGGCCGCCGAGGAGCTCTCCTGCGGAAAGGCCCGGATCATCAGCCGCACCGTGGAGTTCGTGCCGCTGCTGGTGCCCTATGTCGTCGACGGCAAAAAACGCAAGGGATTCTATTTCGACTTCGGGCGCGTCTACTGGAACAAGCCCGAAGGCTACACCTACAAACGCGACCGCACATGGCAGTTCAACAACCTCAAACCCCGTACCTACAAATAATCCGCAACACGGCCCTGCGCCTGCTGCTGGCGGTCGTAACGCTCCTTGCGGCGACGCTTCCGACCGCCTGTTCCAAGCAGGACCCGGATCCGCAGATCCGGATTTCGGTGCAGGAGATCCTCCTCCCGGGCGACGCCTCGGGTAACGCGACCTTCACGGTCACGGCCGATGCGGCGTGGGGACTGACATACAGCGGCGAGGGCTTCTCGGTCTCGCCGAGCAGCGGCACGGCGGGCGAAACGACGGTCACGGTTACTCCCACGGAGGCCAACACCGAAAAGGAGCGCCGGCAGTTGGGAACCATCACCGTCCATTTCTTCGCCGGCAGGCAGGATTACGGAATCACGGTCAGCCAGCGCCCCGCGACGGCCAGCCGTACCGTACTGCTCTACATGCCGGGGCGGGATCTGATCACCTTCTACAAGGAGAACATCGCAAAGATCCAGGAAGCAATCACGGCGGAGATTCCGGGCGACGGGCGCATGCTGGTCTGCTACCAGCCGCGGCAGCACGCCACGGCCGAGATGCTGGAACTCCGCTACGACCCCTCGACAGGGACGTGCGAGAGCATCCCCCTGACGACCTACGAGGATTTCAACGCCGGACGTCCGGAAGATGTGCAGCAGGTCTTCACCGATGCCGCGGCATACGCCCCGGCGGAGCGTTACGGACTCATCATCGGCTGCCACGGCAAGGCCTGGATCCCGGCCAGCAGCGGAGTCCTGCCCCGTTCGGTACGGCCCGGCACTGCGTCCGATGTCTGGACGCCGGTCCCCGGCGCCAAGCCGACCCGGTCGTTCGGAGACACGGGACATGAACTCGACATCGGGGAGCTGGCCGCCATCCTCGAAGCCCTTCCGCTGCGGTTCGACTATCTGGTCTTCGACGACTGCTTCATGGCCAGCATCGAGACGCTCTACGACCTGCGCACGGCGGTGGATTACGTCGTGGCGTCGCCCTGCGAGATCATGGCCGCCGGATTCCCCTACGACCGCATCGTCCCGCACCTCTTCGACGAGCAGGCGGACCTCCGCACCCAGTTGAACGAGATCTGCCGGGAGTTCTGGTATTTCTACCAGTACGACTGGGACACCATCTCCGGCAACGAGCAGTCGGGGTGCATCTCGCTCGCCGTGATGTCGGAGCTCGACGCCCTGGCCGCCGAAATGCGGCGGGTCAGCAGCGCCGCAAAGCAGGATTTCGAACGCGCGGAGCTCCAATACTACAAGGGCGGCAACACGAAGCTCTTCTACGACCTGGGACAGTTCGTCGCGTTGAGCTGCGGCGACGCCGGGGTTGCCGATGCCTTCACGGCACAGATGGAGCGTGCCTTCCCGACCGGGCAGCGCTACCACACGCCAAACTATTACTCGGCCTACAACGGGCGCCTCAACCCGATCAACTACTACACGGGCGTGACGACGAGCGAGCCCGAGACTGCGGAGCCTTATGCCACGGACTGCCGGCAGACGGCGTGGTACCGGGCAACGCACTGATTCCCGGCGGGAACGGGAGCCGGAGCGCGGGTCCGGCGGACACAAAAGACAAGCCCCGGAGAACCATCCTCACAGACGGTTTCCGGGGCGAATCGTTTCAGGGAGGGGGCAGCCCCGCCCCCGGGAGAGGGAGGCTCCACCCCTCAAAGGGAACGGGCTACTCGTAAAGTCCCGATTTGAGCCGTTCGACCTCCTCGCGGGTCAGGAAACGCCATGCCCCGCGTTTGAGGTTCTTCTTCGTCAGACCGGCGTAGTAGACGCGGTCGAGCTTCGTGACCGTGTAGCCCAGGAACTCGAAAATGCGGCGCACGATGCGGTTGCGGCCCGAGTGGATCTCGATGCCGATCTCCTGCTTGTTCTCCTTGACGTAGGAGATCTCGTCGGCGAAGATTTCTCCGTCTTCGAGCGTAATGCCCTCGGCGATGCGGTCCATGTCGGCCCGTGTCAGCGGCTTGTCCAGCGTCACCTGATAGATCTTCTTCTTCCGGTAGGAGGGGTGCGTGAGCTGCTTGGTCAGGTCGCCGTCGTTGGTGAAAAGCAGCAGCCCGAGGCTGTTCTTGTCCAGACGCCCCACGGGGTAGATCCGCTCCGTGCAGGCGCCCTTCACCAGATCCATCACCGTCTTCCCGGCATGCGGATCATCGAGCGACGTCACGTAACCCTTCGGCTTGTTGAGCACCAGGTAGACCTTCTTCTCGCCGCGCACCGGTTCGTCGTTGAAACGAACCTCGTCGGTGGGCTGCACCTTCGTGCCGAGTTCGGTCACGACCTTGCCGTTCACCGTCACCACGCCGGCCAGAATGAAATCGTCGGCCTCGCGCCGCGAGCAGATGCCCGACTGGGCGATGAAACGGTTCAAACGCATCTCGCCCGTCTGTGCCGCCGGTTCGTATTTCGGATAGGAGACCGGTTTGTCGGCTCCCTTGCGGGGGTGCTTCTCCGCAGGACGGCCCTCGGCGTTCTTTCCACCGAAGCGGCTGCCTTTGGTTCCCTTGCGGTCGTCGAATTTCCCGGTGCGTCTGTCACCATAGCCGGGTTTCGCCCCCTTCGGTCCGTAGGCGCGCTGCGGGCGGTCGCCCTCTTCGCGGCGGGGACGGTCCCCCTCGAAGCGCGGTTTGTCGCCGAACGCGCGGCGCGGACGCTCCTCGTCATAGCGGTTATCGTGGTCGCCGAACGTGCGGCGCGGGCGGTCGTTGTTGTCGAAGCGGGAGTGCTCGCCATAGCGGGGTTTTTCGCCATGGGTCCGCTGCGGACGCTCCTCTCCGTAGCGATTTTCACGGTCGCCGAACGCACGGCGCGGGCGCTCCTCGTCCTCCTGGCGGGAGCGGTCGAACAGCGGCCGGTTGTCGGCCGTGAAGTGCGGATTGTACGAGGCCCGGTGTTCGGGACGGTACGGATGGGACGGTTGCTCCGAATCGGCAGCGTCACGCTGCAAACGCGGGCGACGCTCGACACGCTCCGCCGTAGCGATCACGGTGCGTTTGCGCTTGTCGCGTGCGAAGCGTTCGAGCACCGGCGTCGAGTCGTTTTTCGAATCTTTCATGTTCGTATCTTCTATAAGATGAATTTGCGCGGCAAAGGTAATCCATTTTTCCGGATTCCATCACATTGCGTGCCCGAAATCGAGAAAAAGACGCCGCGGACCGAAAATTCGCCGCTTTTGCCTTATCTTTGCACCCGTCATGAAGCGAATGAACCGCGAAATACTGCGTCTGGCGCTCCCGAACATCGTCTCGAACATCACCGTCCCGCTCATGGGCATCGTCTCGACGGCCATCGCAGGGCACTGGGGCCAGGACTCCGCCGCAACGATCGGGGCACTGGCCATCGGCGTCTCGATCTTCAACTTCATCTACTGGAACTGCTCCTTCGTGCGCATGGGGACCAGCGGCCTCACCGCACAGGCCTTCGGCGCCGGGAATTTCCGCGAATGCACCAACATGCTCGCCCGAGCCCTCTCCGTAGCGGGCATCATGGGCGCGGCGATGCTCCTGCTCCAATACCCGCTGGGCGAACTGGCCCTCTGGGCCATGAACGGCGGCGAGATGACCCGCGCATACTTCTACACCCGCATCTGGGCCGTGCCGGCCGGCATCCTCCTCTTCGGATTCAACGGCTGGTTCACCGGCATGCAGAACGCCCTCTTCCCGATGATCACGGCCGTCACGGTCAACCTGATCCACCTTGCGTGCAGCCTCGCCTTCGCATTCGGGCTCGATCTGGGGATCGTCGGAATCGCCTGGGCATCGGTCGTGGCGCAGTGGTGCGGCGTGGGGCTGGCCACGGTGCTGCTCATCGCCAGATACCGGTCGCTGCTGACCGCGATCCACTGGTCGGAGGTGCTGGACGTGCAGCCCCTGCGGCGCTTCTTCGTGATCAACCGCGACATCATCCTGCGCACGCTCTGCATCGTGGCCGTCTATACCTTCTTCACCGGCGCCTCGGCCCGTATGGAGGACCGCACGCTGCTGGCCGTGAACGCCCTGCTGCTCGAACTCTTCACGCTCTTCTCCTACATGAACGACGGTTTCGCCTACGCCGCCGAAGCCCTCACCGGACGCTTTATCGGGGCCCGCGACCGGGCATCGCTCGGCGAATGCCTGCACCGCTGCCTGCTCTGGGGCACGCTCGTGTCGGTCGTGTTCGTGGGGATCTACCTCGTGTGGTGGCGCGATCTGGTGGGGCTCTTCGTCGACCGCGCAAATCCCGACACACCGCAGATCATCGAACTCGCCGGGCGTTACATCGTCTGGATCATCCTGATCCCCATCGCCTCGGCCATGCCCTTCATCATGGACGGAATCATGGTCGGCGCCACCGAGACGCGCGTCATGCGCAACTCGATGTTCGGGGCCACGGCCGCTTATTTCGCCATCTTCTACGCCCTGCGGCCGTGGATCGGCAACAACGCACTCTGGCTCGCCTTCACGCTCTACATGTTCCTGCGGGGCGTCCTGCAATACATCATGACCCGCGGCCTGCGGACCATCCGCGAAAAGGCGTAGAGCCCACCCTTGTACACAAGCGGCCGGACCCTCCGCAATTCGGAAGGTCCGGCCGCTCTTTCGATCGCCGGATGCCGGTCGTCCCCGCGTCCGAACGGTTACTCTTTGCCGGCAGACGCCGCAGGAAGCCAATCGTCGCGGAAGGCCTCCGAACCGGTTTTTTTAGCAAAAATCCGCTCCGGCGTATAAGCCGCAGCTTCGTCGCCGGTCAACTCCCGCGACCAGGCCACACGCCCCGAGCGGTCGGCCCCCGGGCCCGTACAACCGTATTCGCCGTAGTAGACATCGCCCTTGCGGGCCGCATCGTGCCAGTCGCGCCACCCCTCGGGGCGGATCGCCGCCGGCAGCTCGCAACGGATCCACACCGTGCGGGCGGTCGATTTCCACGGACGCCCGAGGTAAACACGCGTCACGCCGTCGGCCGCCGTCACGCGGCAATCGCGGAAGACATAGCCGTACAGGTTGCGCTCGGTGGTCGAAGCCGCCGTAATGAAGCTGTCGGATTTGGCGTGGATCCGGCAGCGGTCGAAAAGGACGATCGACGGACCGAAGATGAAATCGGTCGTCCCCTCGATCCGGGAATCCGTGACGTAAACGCGCGAGACATAGCCCTTCGTGAAGAAGGTGTCCTGATCGCCGACGAGACGGCAACGGTCGATGCGGATGCGGTCGCCGCGGGTTTCGAGGGCCACGGCCTGCCCGACCCTTCCGGCATCGTTCTCGACGGTGACGCCTTCCAGCACCACGTCGTCGGCCTGCAACGACATCGTCCACGTGTCGTAGGTCGTCATCTCGTGGCCGTCGACGACCTTACCCGTGTGATCATTCCAGACGATGCGGACCTTTTCGGCCCCGCCCACGCCGACGATCCGCACGCGGTCCTTGTAGACGTCGAGCGTCACCTTCTCGCGGTACGTGCCGGGCAGGATGCGCACGGTGCGCCACCCGTCGGGTTTCGGGGGCAGGGCGTCGAAGCATTCCTGCACGGTGCGGAAGTCGCCTCCGCCGTTGCAGTCGACCGTATAGACGGGCTCCCCGGCAAAGGCCCGGAGTGCGAAAAGAGAGCAGAGAATTCCCCAAACAAGATATTTCATAACATTTGAATGCAATTAGTTTGCCTTCGTTTAAATCCAAGCCCCCTCCGAAGAGGGGGTTTGGAGAGGGCAGATTTGCAGATGCCGCCGCAGACGGCGGGCTGTAACCGGGATGAACCCTGCAACGGCCCAATCCCGAGCTCCACAGACGCCTATAACGTCACACCCGTCTTGAAGATGGCAATCTCCTTGAAGCCCGTGCGCTCGTGTTTGAGGTGTTCGCCGTCGGCCGTCGCGAGGACCTTCCCGATCAGCCGTTCCAGCACGGTGTGCGGCTCCTCGTCCTCGACCAGCGTCCCGGCGTTGAAGTCGATCCAGTTGGCCTTGAACTGCGACAGCGGCGTGTTGGTCGCGATCTTCATCGTCGGAACGAACGACCCGAAAGGCGTGCCGCGCCCCGTGGTGAACAACACCAGCTGACACCCCGACAGGGCCAGCGCCGAGGCGGCCACCAGGTCGTTGCCCGGCGCCTGCAAGAGGTTCAGACCCGGCTTCACGATCGGATCCGCATAGCCCAGCACATCGACCACGGGTTGTGCCCCGCCCTTCTGCACGCAACCCAAAGACTTCTCTTCGAGGGTCGTGATGCCGCCCTTCTTGTTGCCGGGCGAGGGGTTTTCGTAGATCGGCTGGTCGTATTTGCGGAAGTAGCCCTTGAAGTCGTTGATCAGGTGCACCGTGCGGTCGAAGACCCCGCCGTCCGCGGCGCGGTCCATGAGGATCGTCTCGGCACCGAACATCTCCGGGACCTCCGTCAGCACGGTCGTGCCGCCCTGCGCCACCAACCAGTCGGAGAACAACCCCACCAGCGGGTTGGCCGTGATGCCCGAGAAGCCGTCCGAACCGCCGCACTTCAACCCCACTTTCAGATACGACAGCGGCAGCGGCTCGCGCCGATCGGCTTTCGTGCGTTCGACCAGTTCGCGGCAAATTTCGAAACCCGTCTCGATCTCGTCCTCGACCTCCTGCGCGATGAGGAACTTCACGCGCTCGTCGTCCCACTCGCCGATCTCCTCTTTGAGGGCCGCGACCTGATTGTTCTCACAGCCGAGCCCCAGCACCAGCACCGCACCCGCATTCGGATGCCGGACCAGTGCGGCCAGCGCCCGCCGCGTGTTGGCGTGGTCGTCGCCCAGCTGCGAACAGCCGTAGTTGTGCGTGTAGACGCGCACGTCGTCCAGATGCGAGCAGTCGCATTCGCGACGCACCCGCTCGGCAATGGCCTGCGCCTGTCCGTTGACGCACCCCACCGACGGCACGATCCACAACTCGTTGCGGATGCCCATCTGCCCGTTGCGGCGCAGGTAGCCCTGCACCGTGACGTCGCGTTTCGGAATGTCAAGCCGGCGCAGCTGCGGCGTATAGGTATAGGTGAGGTCGTCGTGCAGGTTGGTTTTCAGGTTGTGCGAATGGATCCACGCCCCCGCGGGAATCGCCTCCACGGCATGGCCGATCGGATAGCCGTACTTGACGACGTCCTCCCCCGCGGCGAGGTCGCGCAGCGCGAACTTGTGCCCCCGGGCCACCGCCTCGCGCAGTGTCACCGTCGTGCCGTCCGCCTCCACCCGCTCGCCGGCCGCCAGATCCGCCAGCGCCACGGCCACGTTGTCCGCGGCATTGATTTTCAGAAATCGTTTCATCGCTTCTTTTGCTAATAAAAAAGCGGAGCCGGACCCTCCGGACCTCCGTCATCCGGCTTCCGGCCCGTCCGCTCCGCCTTTTCGGGAAAATGCTATTTCGTCAAAAATTTGTCCAGCGCGCCCTTCATGCCCAGCGACTCGATGTCACCCACATAGCCCGCAACGGCCTCCACGAAGCCCGGAACCTCCGAGAAATCCACCGTGAAGATGCCGCTCTCGCGCACGATCTTCGCGATCGTCCCTTCGAGGTCCTCCGAATTCCAGTTCTGACGGATGTAGTCGACGAACTCCTTCGTGTCGTCGGGCTCGAAACCGCTCTTCGGGCTGTACAGCGACATCAGTGCCGCGAAGGTGAAGCACTCGCGCGCGGCCAGCTTCCCGGCCTTGAACCAGTTGTCCTTCACGGTCGGATAGTTGCGCGCCTCCCACTTCGACAGCGAATTGAGCGAGATCGAACGCAGCAGGTGCTTGATGAAGGGGTTGTAGAAGCGTTCGAGGATCCCCGCGGCGAACCGTTTCAGCTCCTCCTGGTCCTCCTCGATCATCGGGATCACCTCCTCGGCGACCATCTCGTTGATGAAGCGCTCGATGGCCGGCGTGTTGAAGGCGTCCATCACCGTCTCGCAACCCATTTGCAGCGCGATGGGCACCATGCCCGTGTGCGAACCATTCAGAATGCGCACCTTCTTGTCGCGGAACTGCTTGATCGACGGCATGAAGATCACGTGCAGACCCGCCTTGTCCAGCGGCAGCTCCTTCATCACCTCCTGATAGCCCGGGCCGCCGATCGCCCACAGGTGGTACAGCTCGGCCTTCACAACGAGGTTGTCATCGTAGCCCAGCTCCTCCTTGATCTCGTTGATGGTGTCGCGCGGGAACCCCGGCACAATGCGGTCGACCAGCGTATCGCAGAAGTGGCAGTTGCGCTCTACCCAGTCGATGAAGTCGGCCCCCAGGCCGTTGTACATCGCATGGCGGATCACATACTCGTGCAGCGTCGAGCCGTTGTTCTCGATCAGCTCGCAGCAGATGATGCACAGACCCTTCGTCGGGTCGCCGTTGAAGTGCTTGAAGCGCTTGTAGAGCAGGGCCGTCATCTTCGCCGGGTAGGACTTCGGCGGACGGGCTTCCAGATCGTCGCCCTCCTCGTAGCGGATTCCCGCCTCCGTGGTGTTCGAGATCGTGATTTTCAGCTCCGGCGACAGGAAATATCGCTCGTATTTCTCATACTCCACATAGGGGTTGAACGAGTCCATGACGCTCTTCACCAGCCGCACATCCTTCTTCGGCTGGCGGTTCTCGATGCCTTCCAGATAGACGTGGTAGAGGTTGTCCTGCCGGTGCATCAGGTCGATCATGCCGAGCACCTTGTGCTCGGGATCCAGAATCGGCTGGCAGATGGCCACGCCCGAATTCATGACGCCCTTCTCGTTGGCGATGTCGATCTGCCAGTCCACGAAGGCCCGCAGGAAGTTGCCCTCGCCGAATTGCAGGATACGAACGGGGCGGTCGACCGTTTCGACGGTCGACTTATTGAGTTGTTTCATCTTTGTAAGGACTTGGTTGTGAGTCCGGAGAGAACCGACGGCGGCCATTCTGCCGGCCGCCGTCGGTCCGGACCCGAAAAATTATTCGATGACGATAGGCTTGTACTTCGGAACCAGCGTCTTCATGATCGCCCATGCCACCAGATAGGCCACGGCGCAGATGCAGAAGATGATCATGTAGCCGGCTTCCTTGCCGTCGAAGCCCATGAAGCGGAACGCATCGCCCATCTGCTCCGAGTGTGTGAAGAGCGCACCGGCCCCCTTGTTGATCAGGAACGAACCCACACCCCCGGCCATGCCGCCGATACCCGTAATGGTCGCAATGGCCGATTTGGGGAACATGTCGCCGATCGTCGAGAAGAGGTTCGCCGACCACGCCTGGTGTCCGGCGCCGGCCAGACCGATGATGATCGCGGGCCACCATACCGAGTAGGTTCCGGCACCCTGCGCGAAGAGCGCGGGCAGCGGCAGGAACGCAAAGATCAGCATCGCCAGCATACGGCCCGCATAGGGGTTCATGCCCTTGCGGTCGACGAAGAGCTTCGGCAGGTAGCCGCCGAAGATCGACAGCACCGTCACAATGGCGTAAAGCGTGAAAATCAGCGCGATACCCATTCCCGAGCTGGACGAGTAGCCGTACTGGTCGGAGAAGTAGGCCGGAGCCCAGAAGAGGTAGAACCACCATACGCCGTCGGTGAAGAACTTGCCCGTGATGAACGACCAGGTCTGCCGGTAGGTGAAGCAGCGCCAGAACGGAATGACCTTTTCGGGTTTCTCCTCCTGTGCCTTGACCTCGGCAACCGGCATCTCGGCGTCATCCTGATGGATGTAGGCCAGCTCGGCCTCGTTCACGTGCTTCGACTTTTCGGGTTTGTCATACATGAAGACCCAGAAGCCCATCCAGAGGAAGCCCAGCGCTCCGATGATCAGGAAGGCCATCTCCCAGCCGCCGCCGACTCCCAGATCCTTGAAATACTGGGCCAGCAGCGGAATCGACGCCGGAGCCACCAGTGCACCCACCGACGCCCCGGCATTGAAGATCGAGGTGGCGAAGGCCCGGTCCTTCTTCGGGAAGTACTCGGCGGTCACCTTGATCGCTGCCGGGAAGTTGCCCGCCTCACCCAGTGCGAGGATACACCGCGCGGCCAGGAAGAGCCAGACGCTCGTCGATGCTATGGCGAACGCCACGGCCGTACCCGCCTCGACCGAGGTCATGGCCTTGACCGACTCGAAACCCTCGATGTGCATCGTGGCCCAGCCGCAAGCGGCGTGCAGGCAGGCGCCCAGCGACCATACGCCAATGGCCCACAGATAGCCCTTCTTGGTGCCCATCCAGTCGATGAAGCGGCCCGCGAAGAGCATGCAGAGCGCGTAAACGAGCGAGAAAACAGCCGTAATGGTTCCGTAATCGGCGTCGGTCCAGTGGAACTCGGGGGCGATGAAGTCCTTCCAGGTCAGCGACAGCACCTGACGGTCCAGGTAGTTCACCGTCGTGGCCACGAAGAGCAGCACACACATCCACCAACGCCAGTTGGTCATCAGTTTGGTTGAAGTTGATGCGGTTTTTGTCATGAGATAAGGTTTAGGTCGATGAGATTATACTTACTTGTTCTTCACACCGGCAATGACGTCGAGTGCAAAGCGGCATTTTTCCGTAATGGCCTTCCAGTCCTTGGCGGCGATCACCTCCTTGGGGAAGAGCTGCGAGCCCATGCCCACGCAGTAGACCCCGGCCTTGAACCACGCCGTGAGGTTCTCCTCCGTAGGTTCTACGGCGCCCGTAGCCATGATGTTCGACCACGGCAGCGGCGCCTTGACGTTCTTGACGAACGACGGACCGCCGACGTTGCCCGCCGGGAAGACCTTCGTCAGGTCGCAGCCCAGTTCCTGGGCGATGCCGATCTCCGTCACCGAACCGCAGCCCGGCGTATAGGGCACCAGGTGACGGTTGCAGACCTTCGCAACCTCGGGGTTCAGGTAGGGACCCACGACGAAGTTCGCGCCGTACTGGATGTACATGGCGGCCGTCGGGGCATCGACGATCGTACCCACGCCCAGCACCATCTCGGGGCACTCCCGGGCGGCGAACTTGATCACCTCGATGAAGACCTCCGAAGCGAAATCGCCGCGGTTCGTGAACTCGAAAGCGCGCACACCGCCCTCATAGCAGGCCTTGACGACCTGTTTGGCGATCTCGGCGTCCGAGTGGTAGAAGACGGGGACCATACCGGTCTTGCCGATGGCCTCCATGACTTGCATTTTTGAAAAACGTGCCATTTTCAGAATTTGTTTTTACCTATATCGAAACCTGCGGAGGAGAGACGCGGCTCTTGCCGCCGCCCCCGCTCCGTCCATTATGCATCAGCGCTGTACGCGGCCGCTGGCGTTGCCCCCGGCCAACGACTCGACCTCCTCGGCCGAAACGAGGTTGAAGTCGCCGTTGATCGTGTGCTTCAAGGCCGAAGCTGCCACGGCGAATTCGAGCGCCTCGCCCTGCGTCGGCTTGGTCAGCAGGCCGTGGATGATGCCGCCCGAGAAGGAGTCGCCGCCGCCCACGCGGTCGATGATCGGGTTGATGTCGTAACGCTTCGACTCGTAGAACTCCTTGCCGTTGTAGATCATCGCCTTCCAGCCGTTGTGCGTCGCCGAGAACGACTCGCGCAGCGTCGAGATCACATACTTGAACCCGAACGTCTCGGCCATCTGGCGGAAGATGCCCTTGTAGCCCTCGGCATTGGTCTCGCCGCCCTCGACGTCGGCGTCGGGCTTGAAGCCCAGGCACAGCTCGGCATCCTCCTCGTTGCCGATGCAGACGTCGACGTACTGCATCAGCGGCTTCATGATCGACTGCGCCTTCTCCTTGGTCCAGAGCTTCTTGCGGAAGTTCAGGTCCACCGATACCGTAACGCCGTGACGCTTGGCGGCCTCGCAGGCCAGTTTCGTCAACTCGGCAGCCTTGTCCGAGATGGCCGGCGTGATGCCCGACCAGTGGAACCAGTCGGCACCCTCCATGATGGCGTCGAAGTCGAAATCCGCGGCGTCGGCCTCGGCGATGGCCGAGTGCGCACGGTCGTAGATCACCTTCGAAGGACGCATCGAAGCTCCGGTTTCGAGGTAGTAGATGCCGACACGGTCCCCGCCCCGGGCGATGAAGTCGGTCTTCACGCCGTATTTGCGCAGCGCATTGACGGCCGACTGTCCGATCTCATGCTTCGGGAGTTTCGTCACGAAGTAGGCGTCGTGGCCGTAGTTGGCACACGAGACGGCCACGTTGGCCTCGCCGCCGCCATAGACGACGTCGAACGAATCGGATTGTACGAAACGGGTGTTCCCCGGCGTCGAAAGACGCAGCATGATCTCTCCTAATGTTACGATTTTCATGATTGGTTATCCTGAATTAGAATTTGAAGAAATTTTTCGCATTGCGGTAGCAGATGCCCTCGATGATCTCGCGGCCGATGAAGTCGAGCTCCGAGGCGGGCAGCAGCCCCTGTTCGATGTCGTTGCCCACCAGGTTGCACAGCGTGCGCCGGAAATACTCGTGCCGCGGGTACGAAAGGAACGAGCGCGAGTCGGTCAGCATCCCCACGAAGCGGCTCAACAGTCCCAGCGTCGAGAGGGCGTTCATCTGCTTCTCCATGCCGTCCTTCTGGTCGAGGAACCACCACCCCGACCCGAACTGGATCTTCCCGGCACCGTAGCGGCCGTCCTGGAAGTTCCCGAGCATCGTGGCCACGAGCTCGTTGTCGCGCGGATTGAGGTTGTAGATGATCGTGCGCGTGAGCTTGTCCCCGCGGTCGAGCAGGTCGAAGAATTTCGACATCGCCTTGCCCACTGTGAAGTCCCCGATCGAGTCGAAGCCCGTGTCGGGTCCCAGCTGCTTGAACATCCGCGAGTTGTTGTTGCGGATCGCGCCGTAGTGGAACTGCTGCGTCCAGCCCGTCTTGTGGTCCATGACGGCGAATTCGACCATCAT
Organism: Alistipes sp. An66; assembly: GCF_002161445.1. Lineage (GTDB taxonomy): Bacteria > Bacteroidota > Bacteroidia > Bacteroidales > Rikenellaceae > Alistipes > Alistipes cottocaccae. Next base: position 2,418 of record NZ_NFHT01000004.1, on the reverse strand, counting down.
CGCCGTCTTGTACTTGCGGATCTCCTCCGGCGTGAGCTCCCGCCCGCCGTACACCTTATTAAAGATGGCGTCGATCTCCGGCTGCGTGTAATCCTCGGCGTAGAACTCCTCGATGCCGTGGTCCGAGAGGCGGCAGCCCACCGACTCGAAGAACTTGTGACGCACGCGCAGGGCGTCGATCACGTCGGCGAACTGCGAGATCGAGACCCCCGACACCTCCGACAGCCGCTCGATGTAGGCGCGGAAATCGGCGGCCGATTCGACAGCCATCGCCTTGTCGGGGCGCCACGTCGGGAGCATCTTCACCGCAAAGCCGTCCTCGCGCACCTTGATGTGGTGTTCGAGCGAGTCGACCGGGTCGTCCGTCGTGCAGACCACCTCGACGTTGTAGTGCCGCATCAGACCGCGGGCATGGTATTCGGGCTGTTGCAGCAGCGCCGTACAGCGGTCGTAGATCTCGCGCGCCGTCGAGGGGTTCAGGAGCTTCGTCACCCCGAAGGCGGTTTTCAGTTCCAGGTGCGTCCAGTGGTAGAGCGGGTTGCGCATCGTATAGGGAACCGTCTCGGCCCACTTCTCGAACTTCTCCCAGTCGGTCGTATCCTTGCCCGTGCAGTAACGCTCCTCGACGCCGTTCGTGCGCATGGCACGCCACTTGTAGTGGTCGCCTTCGAGCCAGATCTTCGACAGGTTCTCGAAACGGTGGTCCGAAGCCACGTACTCCGGGATCAGATGGCAATGGTAGTCGATGATCGGCTGTTTGGCCGCGTGTTCGTGATAAAGCCGCTGCGCCGTTTCGGTCTGCAACAGGAAATTCTCGTCGTTGAACTCTTTCATTTTATTGCTGTATTCCGTTGATATTCCTTGCGTGGAAGGGGGTCCGCACATGGCAAGGCCTCCTTTTCAGCATGTAAAATTAGCAACTTTCCGCGATACACACTACGAAAAATCACCAAATTAAATAGAATATTTACCGTTCTGGTTGACCAATGTACGGAAAAATCGTAAATTTGCCAAATCAAACTTCGAAAAACTTCTGTTATCATGATGATGAAGAACTCCATTCTGGGAGTCGCTGCCCTGCTCGCAGCCTCCTGCACGCCGGCGCTGAAAGTCGACGTGACGAACCCTTCGCAGATCGAACGCGACGACGAAACGGTCGAAATCGCATGGTCCGAAATCGCGGCGCTGAAAGGCGTGACGCCCGAAAACGTCGTCGTCCTCGACGACGACAAGGAGCAGGTCCCCTCGCAGGTCCTCTACCGCGGCGGCGCCGAACCGCAGGCGCTGATCTTCCAGACCGACGCCGATGCGCTGGAAACCAAACGCTTCCGGATCGTCACGGGCGTGCGTGAGGCCTACCGCGCCGAAGCCTTCGGACGCCAGGTGCCCGAGCGCTACGACGACTACGCCTGGGAGAACAACAAGGTCGCCTACCGCCTCTACGGCCCGGCGCTGGAAACCTCGCCCGAAAAGCTCGTTACGCCGGGAATCGACGTCTGGGTGAAGTGCACCGACAAGCTCGTCATCGACGAGTGGTATGCCAAAGGCGACTACCACCACAACTACGGTGACGGCATGGACTGCTATAAGGTGGGCGTAACGCTCGGATCGGGGGCTTCGGTACCCTTCGTCGACGGCAAGTTCTGGTTCATGGACCACAACTACGCCACGGCCCGCACGCTCGACAACGGCCCGATCCGCACGAGCGTCGAGCTGACCTACGCTCCGTTCGACGTCAACGGCACGCCGGTGTCGCTCGTGAAGACCATCTCGCTCGACGCCAACCAGCGTTTCAACCGCATGGACAACGTCTACACGGGAGAATTTGCCGAGATGCCCGTCGCCGCAGGCTTCGTGCGCCACGACGTGAAGCGTGTGATGAACGGCGACAACTGGATGGGTATGGAGGAGGCCGCATCGGATACGAAGGATCCGGTCCGCGACGGCGACATCTTCCTGGGTGTGATCCTGCCGGGCGCCGAAATGCTGGCCGACACGCTGGGGCATGCCGTAGCGGTCAAGAGCGTGAAGTCCGGCGAGACGCTCACCTACTACGCAGGCTCGGGATGGAGCCAGGGCGGCGTGGAGAACATGGGCGAGTGGGTCGAGGAGATCGGCGCCGCGCAGGCCGCAGCCACGCAGCCGCTGACGGTCACCGTCCGCAAATAGGTCCGGAACACGCCCGGGAGTGAACCGGGGCTGTCCCGGAACACGCCCACAAAAGGCCCGGAGCACATCCGAAAAAGACCCGGAGCACACCGCGGAGATCCCCGAAGCGGGCTCCCGGAGACCAAAACCCCTGACACCACCGGTGTCAGGGGTTTTCCTTGTTGAACCGGACCCTTCCGCGAAAAATTCAGCCTCCAAGAGCCCGTCCTGCAACCGCCCCATACCCCCGGAATTCTTCCCGCACCGAGC
>NZ_NFHT01000038.1 GCF_002161445.1 Alistipes sp. An66 | reverse complement strand
ACCGGGGGCGGCGGGCAACCGATGGAAGATGGTCGGCTCTTCAGTGGGGAGCCGTGGAGGGGATGAATGGCGTTGTCATGGTCGGTGGTTTTTGCGTTGTTTCGAGGATAACGGCACCCATCGCCGCTTTGTTTCACCATAGGGCGCGATTGCGCTTTCTTGCCGGTAGTTGCGCAGATGGGCCGGTGGCAGGTGTATGCACGAAAAAAGCTCTCGAATTAGATGATTCGAGAGCTCGTGTAGTCTGTTACTCGGCAGCCGCTCGAAGGTTGCGGTCAAGCACCGCCCGGATCCCCGATTCGGGATAGAGCAGCAGGCGGTTGCCAAGCACCGTGAAGGGAATCTGCCGCCGGTCCCGCAGCGTCTGCAAGGTGCGCGGTGAGAGGTGCAGGCGTGTGCAGACCTCCTCGCCGGTCAGGTAGCACTCCTCGCCGATCATCGGGCGGTGCTCCTCAGAGGTCTTCCGCAACGTGCGCTCCACATCGTCCAGTCGAGCGAACAAGCGCTGTACCTCGTCGCTCGCTTCGTTGAGATAATCCAGCGGCATGGCTATCGCGTTTGAGCGGTTTTGCGGGAGAGCCATACGGCGAGGTCCCGGCGTCGGTAGTAGAATTTACCACCCAGACGCGAGCAGGGAATCGCTCCCCGGTCCCGGTAGCTCTGCAGCGTGCGTTTGGTGATGTTCAGCGCCCGGCACACCTCCTCGCTGTCCAATCACCCGTCGTCCTGCGGTGGCGTCAAATGGCGTTCCAGGCGTTGGGCAAGGGCGGACAGGTGTTCCACCCGTTCGAGGAGCCTCTGCCAACTCCGCTCCCCGATACATACGATCTTTTCCATGGTCTTCTTTCTGTTTGGTTCAACATTCCGGCAACCCGTCTCTGTGTGAGTTGCACTTTGTGTGGATGGTGCCGCCGAACATTCAACGGTCCCGGATCCGAAAGGCACGGCGTTTCATCTTTTTCCCGGTTTATGAATCTTTGTTCCTGCAAGCTTGCAATCGGATAACGCGCGCAGCCCCTCAAAAGTTTCGTCCGCAAAAGGATGTGGCAGTGGTTGGCGTCGGTTGGCGTCGAGAAGGTAGGACATATTACAAATAATTACGATTAATTTTGTATCTTAACCTTGATTTAGACAATGGTAAAGTATGGATCGAATTACTTTTTATTCAAAAGACGATTTGATTGTAGGTTACATGCTTGGTAAGATTGAAGCCACTCTTAAAAAGTTCGATATTCATAATGTACCTACGGATATCAACGACATCATAGAGTTATATCAAATTAAGGTATATATTGACGCCGATTTATATTTACCGTCATGGTCAGAGGAAACAAGAAAGAACCTTAAAATCAAGGCAAAGAAAATATGGAGTATAATCTGTCTATTCTTCAACACCTTGTCCAATGACAATATTGAAGCATATTATAAGTCCATCTCCGAATATGACTATAAGCGTGTATTCTGGGAATTATTCTCCAAATGCAATGTATTCAAAAGAATATCAGAAGAACGATTCATTCTGCTAATGAATCAGACAATATTGAAAACAAGCATACTAACACAAAAAAGAATTGTAGCATATTACAACACTTCGATCCGCAATATGCTCTTAACGTATGATAAAGCCGCCGAAATTATTTTGGATAAATATGAAAGGTCTTCAAATTATAATAACCAGCATGAAATATATTTACCTCAATCATTAACATTGCAAGATAAAGAAGAAATCATTAATCACTATCTAGACTGGGACAGTGCTAATCTTAATTATATCCAATTCATTATAAATTCCATTAGTGTCCGGAGAAAAATTCTCCGACAATGTTTTAATTATTAAACATCAATAAGTTACAAGCATCAGAAAATTTTTCGATTAGAACATCAGTAACTTTGCGGTAGCCATCAAGAGGTTATCCGCAAGCCATGAACAAAGGAAAAACAATCTTCGCTCAGATTATGTCTCTCATTCATTAGCGTCCCGTTAAAATGGGACGAGTTAAACAATTAATCAAATAGCCCCGGAATAATGGGATTATATAGATCTTTGACATCATTGAAATTAGTCTTGTCGAACAGGTCACGCAA
>NZ_NFHT01000037.1 GCF_002161445.1 Alistipes sp. An66 | reverse complement strand
CGAGTGAAGACTATAACACAAAAAGAAGAACAACACGCCGCGGCGTGTTGTTCTGAAACCAAGAATCGCTATATTTGCATATCTGAAGAATCTGAAGGCACCTCCCCAGACACACTTTTGGGAACAGTATCGGGAAATCGTTCCTGGCATGTGCCATCGGAAGACAGGCCTGCTTCATGGGACACAGGGTGGAATACTTCTCCATGAACAAGTTCATCGAGCGTATAGCGCTCGCCAAACTTGACGGAAGCCTTCTTAAAGTCATCAACCACATTGAGAAGAATGACCTCGTCATCTTTGATGACTTCGGACTGCAGCCGCTTGACAACAACTCACGTCTGGCCCTGCTCCAGATCCTGGAAGACTGCTATCAGAGGAAATCCGTCATCGTGACATCACAACTCCCTGTATCCAAATGGTATGACTACATCAATGAGCCGACCTTGGCTGACGCAATCATGGACCGCATCACCGCTAACGCGGTTCGGATTGAGCTAAAAGGTGACTCGATGAGAAGAAAAAATCAGAAATAATCCTAACTTTGCCGAACCGAAAGCGACCATGCCTGACGTGGTACATTTGAAAACGCTACAGGAGGTACATTCAATGCGATATAGTCACCATATTCGTACAAAAGAATCAAATGAGGTATAGTGATAAAGTTTTTTATACCGGTTTTTGCCCGTAAGCCGTTCTCCAAATTTTATATTATTCGCCATCTAAATTCAATTTCATTAATAAAAACAATCTGTTGACCAAATCTTCAGTATCAAAACTCAAATGATAAAGGTAACAATTATGGCAGTAATTTTCTTAGATTCTCACGAAATAATGCTTTAGCCAGAACAATCAATGTCTCGGGTACAATAAGAAAGCCACCTTTTCGGTGGCTTTAGTGGCAGGGCGGGATTCGAACCCATGGAGCCTTCATCGTAATATATGGTTACACTCACTGTCTTCATGTGAGCTTCCTGTTTCGGCCTGCCACACCGGCCCCTACCGCCTTCATTAGAGTTTTTTTCATACTTATTGTCCCCTTATCCATTGTAGTATTAAAGTTAAAAAATGAAACTGCTCCCAAAACAAGCTGGAAGTACGATGGCATTGGAAACCCAAGCGCACATGAAATTAAGCAAGTGATTACGACTAAGCGTAAATATCATACAAATTTAGCAATTATTTTTAATCCATCAAATGATATCACAAGACTACAGAATTGCTATGTGATAAGAAATTCTTGCAATTCGGTATCTAAAAGCGTCTATCGCAAGCGAAACTGCTTACTGAGCATTTTTACACATCCGCTTTCCAGTCCTCGCCCCGGCATCATTCCTCGCAAGTACGAGCGCCTTCCTGCGGATGACAAGCATACACAAGGCTACTTCCGTCAAGCCGTCGGATACTTGCCAATGGGTAGAGCAGTTTCAGATGAATTGCTATTCTGTCTACGCCGCGTTCCGGCAAATCCGTCAATCATCTTTTTTGAGTTTGCAGATCAGTTTTTGCATTCAAAAGTTGCATACAGCAACCTCCAATTTTATGACTAAAACAGAGTTTCAAGTACCTAAATCAAACCACACCAAGTGGCACAACCATCAAGAATTTCTCTAAACAGTGAGCATAGCGCATTTCACTTACAAATACTGGAACAAAAGATTAAGAAAGCAGCACCCATGCCGATTGCACCCATAAGCATCTGCGAAGAATCGCAAACGAGCCCAACATGACTTTTCCTGAATTGAGTTGACGGTTTTGTATTTTACATTTTTTCGAACGAATCATACCTATTATCTCTCGCTTTTTCCAACGAATCATATTCCATTCAGACACTTTTCCATCAAAATTGAGGCTTGAAATCTACACTTTTCCATGAAATCAGCAACTTTATTTATACCCGTATTCCATATATACGTTCATTAAAGTAAAGGCGAAATAAGGGAAAGAAAAGAAATGGCTACCGCCATTTTTTCTTTTGACTGCAAAAAGATTTTAAGGACCGAATACAGACAGGGACTGAACTTCCATCAAATCTCTATACCTCCAACTGTCAATATCTACCGTACTTGTAAGCAGTGTACTGTACTCGTCTATAATTAACTGATAATCTCGCCCCCGTAATTAGCCGTCTTACATTTTACGCAGTGGAGTACGTATTTTTTACGCAATGATGTCAAGAACACATCTCTGGCTTACCCAAAATAACGGACGACAACCCCGAAAATACCCGTGAATCCATCCTTAATTTTACAGCCCATTTTGGCGAAATAAACCCCGACATGCTCTATCATTGCAGACGGGGTCTGTCGGGGCCCGAAAGGGAGGTTTTTGCCTCTTTTCCCTCTGTTCGGAGGGAGACGATGAAAAAATCGTTAAATCTTCGATTCTTTGCGAAAAACAAGTAAATTTTTGAGGCCCCTATCTTTTAAGGCGTAAACTATTGACAATCAACAGGCATTTGATAGTGCATCGAAAACAAATGAAACAACCCAAAATAGTTTCAGGCATTTTTTAATACATATCTGCCAACAATATCCATGAGTCGCCTGTTTTTAGGGGAATAATGTTGTGAGATCATCCGTTTCAAATCAAGATTCGAATTTTGTCGAGTCGTTAAATTCTTGTAATTTTCGTAAAATTTACGGACTAATTTCACGAAGCAATATGAAAAAAGACTTTGGATCGAAGAGCTGGCTCTACCCGATGCCTGTACTGAT
>NZ_NFHT01000036.1 GCF_002161445.1 Alistipes sp. An66 | reverse complement strand
AACAGATCGAGTTTCGAGGGATAATAGTTGAAGATCCCGGTTTTGGTCAGCCCGACGCTGTGGGCGATCATTTGCAGGCTGACGCTCTCGTAGTTCATCGACATGAAGAGTTGCAGGGCGCTCTGCAATATTTCCTCGCGGTTGGTTTTCATGGTTCGGCGCTTCTTTCCGAGGTCAAAGATACGGGCTTATTCTGAAAAATCGTACACGGACGGCTCTTTTTCTGCGGGAGGCCCGTTCCGGATGCCGGCCGGTCCGGAGAACGGGCTCCGTTGTCGGGCGGCGTGCGGCTTTCACGCCCGCTTTTTGGGGAGAATATGTCGTGAAAAAAAAGCGGCCAAACGAGTTGCCGCTTTGTTCATGTTCCGGTGCTTGGGAAATTGTTCTGCCGGTTTCGGGGCATTCTCTCTGCCGCCCCGCTCCGGAGCCTATCCGAGGGTTTTCAGGCATGCCGTGACGTTCGTCTCGATTCTCCGCAGGATGCTCTCCGTGTCGGAAGCCTCCGCCTTGACGAACCGCTCTCCGGTGATCTTTTCGTAGAGTTCGATGTAACGGTCGGTGATGCCGGCCACGATCTCCGGGGTCATTTCGGGAACCTGCTGCCCCTGCTGCCCCTGGAACCCGTTGGCCATGAGCCACTCGCGGACGAACTCCTTCGAAAGCTGTTTCTGCCGCTCGCCTCTGGCAAGCCGCTCCTCGTACCCTTCGGCGTAGAAGTAGCGCGAGGAGTCGGGGGTGTGGATCTCGTCCATGAGGTAGATGACGCCGTCTTTCTTGCCGAATTCGTATTTCGTATCCACAAGGATAAGTCCCATCCGTGCTGCGATTTCGCTGCCGCGGCGGTAGATTGCGCGCGTGTAGTTTTCGAGCTGCTCGTACTCTTCGCGGCTCACGAGCCCCGAAGCGATGATCTCCTCTTTCGAGATATCCTCGTCGTGCCCCTCGGCGGCCTTCGATGTCGGGGTGATGATCGGCTCGGGGAATCTCTGGTTCTCGACCATGCCCTCGGGCATCTCCACGCCGCAGATGCTTCGCTTCCCGGCCTTGTATTCCCGCCATGCGTGGCCCGAGAGGTAGCCGCGGATGACCATCTCCACCTTGAAGGGTTCGCACTTGCGGCCTACGGTGACCATCGGATCGGGCGTAGCGATCTTCCAGTTCGGGAGAATGTCGGCCGTGGCATCGAGAAATTTGGCGGCAATCTGGTTCAGAACCTGTCCTTTGTAGGGAATGCCCTCGGGCAGGACCACGTCGAAGGCGGAGATCCGGTCGGAAACCACCATGACGAGGTATTTGTCGTCGATGTCGTATACGTCGCGGACTTTTCCGGTATACTTGCTTTTCTGACCTTCAAAGGAGAAATCGGTACGGGTGATAGCGTTCATTGTGTTTGCAGGTTTGTCGACTGCAAAGATACTGTTTTTGTATGAAAGTGGAATTTTTCGGAGGATTTATGTTTTCAATCTGCGAATTTGGTTGTAGGAGGAGGGGTTCCCGGGCTGCGGACCGGCGCTTCTTTATGTATTGTCGTGTCATTTGCCCGATGCGGACAGTGTATTCCGGTTCTTCCATCTTGTTTTTACAGACCGGGAGGGAGTTTATCCAGCATCAGTTCCCGGTAATTGAAGGATTCGCCGTCTGCTGTAAAGGTTCCGTCTCCTGTGGCGTGGATAATCCGTCGGTCGGTGCAATCGGGATTCTCCACGACTCTCGTTACTTTCAGAATGATGAACCCGTAACGGTCGATGTAATCGGTAACCCTGCATTCCAGACAGGCGATGCACCCGTCCACCAGCGGAGCCTTTACCGTCCGGGCCGGAAGAGCTTTCAGACTGAATTTTTCGAATTTGTCCGCCTTCGCGCCGCTGACCATTCCGATGCGCACGGCCGTTTCGAGCATCGATGCCGGAGGAATGCAGACCGCACATTCCCGTTGTTCCAACAGGGTGTTGAACGAATGGTTCCACGGTCCGGTAGTCAGAACAATGTGTTGTGCAAAATCGATAGCCATCGTCCATGAGATGGTCATCACATTGTTCCGTTTGCCGTCAAATGTGGTTACCAGTACCAACGGTCCCGGCTCAATGTATGTCAGCGCCTTTTCGATACCGACCTCTTTCATAATTGCGGTTTTTTATCACAGGAGTAAAGTTAGTAATAATATTCGAGATACCTCGTTGCGGAGCCTCTTCTGTTCCTTCTTCCGGGTTCCTCATTGCAGTCGGATGGAGCGAATTTGCATGTGAGTTTGAAGGATCGGGTCAGACGGCATTTCATATCAATGAAGAAAAGCGATGTGAATAATTGATTTTCTGCGTGCTGCCGTGCTTGCTGATGCCGCAAGACATACTGTAAAGAAACAGTAAAACGTTTTTTGACGCTTCTTTTTTAGGGGCATGTTTTCTCGAAAAAATGTAAAGTGCGGACTCGGAGTCCGATTTTGGGAGGATCTTTTCCCGCTCCGGGCCGGGTCGCCGGAAGGGTGGGAGTCCATAAGCAAAGGTTGTAATTTTCGCGCGATCTCCAAGCCTCGGAGGAGTTTTTTTCGGCTGGGGCTTATGGCCTGGATGCAGGAAAATCAGCCCGGCACGTTGCGGCGTGTCGGGCTGAAAACAAGAATTATTATAGTCGCTTGTCTGGAAGATTGGAAGACACCTCCCCGGACACATTAGAATGCTGTCGGCAGAAGAGCAATCGTCTTTTGTAGGTATGAAATGGACTCTGCTTTTCGTTAGGTGCTATTCTTCGTGTTCGCAACGGGTTCGAAGGTCGCTCAATAGCTCGCCTTTATAGGAGAAATACTTCGCACCTTGATACGCCCCCGAAGCATTGCGGCGCTCCTCGGGCATAAAGGTCCCGACGAAGGGCGAGAGTTTGTAGAGGCGTCCTTCGTATTCGATGTGGTCGTCGTCCGCGACCTTTACTTCCATTCCGGTCGGCACGAAAACCAGGGTTGCACCAATCGGAATATGGACCATGCTGAATTTGAAGCGAGCCCGTTTCTTCCCGTTTTCGGCGGGCTCCTCCGGCTCCGCTTGCTTGAATTGGGCATTGCCACGATGAACTTCTTCAATCTCGGCATCGTCGAGCGTGGTCGATATGTCGCGCAGAATGTCCAACGCTTTAGCAGGAGGCACGTTGAAGAATTCCCGATTTTGGCGAATCCGCAAATCGGTCAGCCGGTCGATGGTCTTGTGAATCAACTTCTCGACCTCCTCGTATTTCGAGGTTTTGAGTGTCGCATAAATCTCGAACGGCATAGGCACGGCCGTGTTGTCCAACTCTTTCGAGCGAACATCTACCGGGCGGGAGCTTTTGCCAATCTTCACCCAATCCTCCTTAAAGCTCGGATTGGTTAGAATGTATACGTATCCTGCTTCTTTTTTCATTGGGAGCGTGTTAATATACAAAGATAGTAATTTCGAATGGATTGGACGGATTTTTAGCCATAAATTCATCCAGCAGCTATCTCTGTAAGAGCTCGGTTAATTGCGTGTGGATCTTGGCCCCCTCGTCGGTGCCCGTAGTTGAGAGGCGCAGTAGCGGAAGAGCGTAGCGGTCGAGGATGCGATCCTTCATCCGGTCGCGTTCGGATTGGCGGGTTCCTTGTTTGTGGAACTGGTAGCCGTCAGTCTCGACAGCCAGGACGGGGCGTTTGCTCACCCGGTTGTAGATCAGAAAGTCGAGGTGTGTGGCGCCGTTCGAGGCATAGCGACACTCTTCGTCGTCGAGAAGCGTCCAGTCGCAGATCAACTGTCGCAGCGGCTGGTGGCAGAGAACGCCTAGATGCCGGAATGCCGGTTCAGCCTCCAGCACCCGCTCCAACAGGGCATAGGTCAGATTCTCGGAGTCGAACTCCGAAATCTGGCGGTGCCGCTTGAGGAATTCCCGACGGGCCTCGGCGTAGGGTTCGTAGAGCAGGTCGAAAACCGAATGGATGGCACTCTCCGAGATCTTGCCGCCGTTGTAGTCGATGTAGGCCAGCAGGTCGGCGATGTTGTGGCTGTCGGGCTGCTCGTTGCTCGAAGTGACGAGCGTGAATTGCCGTTTGGCCCGCGATACGGCGACGTTCAGCAGATTGGGATCATCCGTGAAGGCGGTAATCTGATCGTCGACGGTCGACAGGATGATGGCCTCCTTTTCCCGTCCCTGGAACTTGTGTACCGTAGCCACGTCAATGCCTCCGCCCAGCTCGCGGTGGAGCGCATTGACCTGCTCGTTGTA
>NZ_NFHT01000035.1 GCF_002161445.1 Alistipes sp. An66 | reverse complement strand
CTTGCGTGACCTGTTCGACAAGACTAATTTCAATGATGTCAAAGATCTATATAATCCCATTATTCCGGGGCTATTTGATTAATTGTTTAACTCGTCCCATTTTAACGGGACGCTAATGACTTAATTTAACTAATCAAAATTTGTTATTAACTTTTTTCATCCTATCTATAATGATTTATGGCTGCATAATCAAAGTCACACTTGACTGTATATTATCACTCCAAATGTTGCTTTTATCTTTATTTGCAGAAATAACTCCTGTCTACACAAAATATACGTCTTCATCCATTAAATTGGAGTTGCTCTATTCTATCCTTTTCAGATTTAACCAATTCATAGAGCTTGACTAAGTGTATGATAGACATATCAATTAAGGGCTCATACATAAATGTATTGATATGTATATTTTCTGGTGTCATCAAACTTATTTTATCTAAAAGACGAGTTATTTTATATTCATCGCTAGGAAATTGTTCTTTGTATTCTGCTATCAATTTACAAGTTTGGTTTGATGAGAAACTGTTTAAATTTTATTCAAAAATAATTTTATGGCAGCGATATGCATCATGGCTTCGTGCGTATCGGCCCTGTATTCATAGTCAATGGTCAGTCTCCTGAAGTTCTCGAGCCATGAGAAAGTGCGCTCGACAATCCATCTTTTTGGCATGGGGACAAATCTGTCCGTCCGTTTGTCAGACCTGAGTACGACATCCAGGTCGCAATGCAGCAGTCTCATGACCGTGTTCCTGACAGTCTCGCCCCTGTAACCTCCGTCCGCCAGAATCCGTTTCAGCCCAGGGAATTTGTATCTCATGGATTCGAACCCTCTTCCGCCCCTACGCTGTCATGGACGTTAGCCGGATGGACTCTCACTGACATGGGCAGCCCCAGAGTGTCAACCACTATGTGCTCCTTCCTGCCCTTTATCTTTTTGTTTCCGTCTATTCCCCTTTGACCATCAATATGATGGGAGGTCCTGACACTCCTTGAGTCGATGATCCCAAGGCTGGGACTCTCCGCCCTGCCCGAAAGACGGCGGACAATGCCGCGGAGGGTGTCGAAGATCTCTTCAAGCAGGCCCTCGTTCTTCCACTTGCTGAAATAGTAATACACTGTCTGCCACGGAGCGAAATCCGAGGGGAGCATTCTCCACTGCACGCCGGTCTTCACGATGTACAGGATGCCGTCAAAAACAGAGCGCAGTGAATATTTTCTGAATCTTTCTTTGGGGTCTAACATATTTTTTATAACCTGCCACTGTTTATCAGTCAGGTTGGTTGGGTACTTATGCATAACTTTAATGTCTTGATAATCATAAAGTTACGAAAAATATTCCAATTAACCTACTGATTTACAACTAATTATAAATAAATTTAAACAGATTCTAATGTCAATGTGTTGTTTTTTTACTACTTTTGCGGTGAAATTCAACTATCCATAAAATGGACAAAGAATTGATTACAAGTAAGCACCTGTTCCGGTTATTGGCAGCAGTTCCGGTGTTATTGTCCGGATGCGCGGAATTTGAGGACTATTCATCCTCGAAGAATGACAGTGAGTATGTAGAGATGGTCTTCACGCAAGACAATGAGGGTACGAAAGCTGAGATTGGAGAAGACGGCAGCGGATCTTTCACAGAAGGAGACAAAGTCGGACTTTATATCTATGGAGAGCAGACAAGACAGGTCATACTGACCATGGAGGACGGGCAATGGACTCCGAAACTGCAGAAAAGTGAGCTTGGCTCGGGTACTGTGCGCCTTTCAGCATACTATCCGGCCAGAGAGGATGTCTCGCCTGAGACAAACCTGCACACGCATCGTGTGGACACCGACCAGACCGGTAACGGGTATGAGGACTCTGACTTGTTGTGGAGCCACCTTGACATAGAGCAGGAAGATATTACCGGGGATGTGATAGAGATGCCCTTTATGCACGGTATGCACCGTCTGTCAATCAATATCTCAAGTGACGAAGGCTCTCTTCCTGATGATCTGACTGTCACTGTGAGGAATATTACGGAAGGCTCATTCGACCTCTCGACAGGAGGTATTGACACTCCTTCCGGTACAATGGAGGACATAACGCCCCGCATATTGTCCGAGGGAAAGTATTCGGCGATTCTTTTCCCCGGGGATCTTGGGGAATATGCCGAAGGATGGGTGGAGATTTCCGCAGGTGGAAAGACATCCGTCTACAAGGCACCGGCTACGATCGGAGAAAGCAGTGTGTTGGAGAGCGGGAAGGAGACCGTACTCAACCTGCGTCTCAAATCCGACGGAGATATCGGAACCGACCCTGACCCGGATCCTGATCCTGACCCGGATATAGACTACGGCGGCAAGACGTGCTGGGTTTACGGGGTCAAGACCGCCAGCCTGCCCGATTATCCAAAAGACAACGAGTCCGTCCCTGAGTACAGTTTCTTGGTGCCTGAAAACTTCCCCAACGGTATATGGTACAAAGTATCCGGCATTGCGTATCTGAACTGGCAGAGCGACTTTTTATGGTATGACTGCGATAAGGACGATCCGGACGATAGTGGATCCCATCCTGGATACCATGACAGCAATATGTGCTGGGCGGCGGGTGCGTCAAATCTGCTGCATTGGTGGACACGGCTCAATGAACCGTATATCGAGGCGTATGATGCAAGGTACAGTTCAAATCCATGGCCGGCATATCCGCGTCCCTCTTTCGGGTTTTCCGATACTGAAGGCAGTGAAATTTTCGACTTTTTCAGAGACATATCCAGAAACAGAGGGGGTTCGGATGCCGTCGGAATTAACTGGTTTATCTGCGGGACTCCGGGAATATCATCTCCTGATCCTGATATTGATGACAATTATGGAGGATATTTCACGGAAATATTCGACAACATAGATGTTGCGTTCAGACCTGAAGACGCCATGAATAAAGAGAGTTTCAACAGGATTATCAAAGGCGCTCTGGAAAATAAGCAGGGGCTGGGTTTCGAACAGTCTAACCTGAACCAAGGGGTTACGCACGTTATGACAATCTGGGGTGTGGAATTTGATGATGAGGGTTATGTATCCGCCATATATTATGTAGACAATAATGACCATTATAACTTTGAGGTTAATGGAGGTTCCAATAATTACCAGCGCCACCGCCTGATACGCCAGGAGATTAGATACCGGGAAGATGGACCTTGGAAAGTGCTGATGGGAGATTCCAGCATATATCCCATATCCTGTATAACGGTTGTGGATTTGAAACGGGATATCTGGCAGAAAGAATTTCCCGAAGTTGAGATTAATGAAAGTTTTATTCAATAAGTTGAAATAACGATGAACAATACGACGAAATATTACAGTTTAATTATAGCAGTGGTTGTCCTGTTTGCAATGATGACTGTTTCCTGCGAGAAATCCCCTGTGGACAAAGGCACAGATGAGACTGACAGGATGATAGATATCCGGACATCCATCGAGGCCCTGACCAAATCACCCGCACTTGACGGGAACGGAGAGGGAAATTTCTCCAACGGGGATATCTTTACGCTTGTGGTTTCAGGAAGCGGTTTCCCGAATATAGACACAAGCTACACTGTCGGGACGACTGATCTCTCATGGGCGGATCTCAATCTGCCGGAAGATGCCGGGAACGTATATTTCTCAGGCTGCTATCCTGTCCAGGGGAAGGCAGTGGACGGAATATTGACATTTGTCGTCTCCCCAGCGGAAAAAACCGACCTGTTGCTGGCCGAGGCGGTGCAAGTCGGGAAAAACTCAGAAGATGCAGTGAGTCTGGTATTCAAGCATGCTCTGCACAAACTTGTGGTAAAGTATGTGTCCGATGATTTGACGGATGAGCAGCTGTCTGAGATATCCACATCGGTCAAGGCTCTTTCCTCATGCGGCATAGATCTGGCAAAAGGGGCAATACAGAACGGTACGGCCTCCGGACTGTCAGAGGTGGGAACCATGCAGGGCAGTCAGGTATCATGTTTTATAGTTCCTCAGGAAAAAGACAATGTGACGCTTGAAGTAAGTCTCGGTGACATGGTGCGTACACTAAGTGTTCCCGACAATGATCAGGACGGCAGGCCCGTCAGCATGCTTGATGGAGGAAGATGCCTGACAGTTCAAATAAATGTATCCTCCGATAAGATTGAACTAGACGGAGTGCAGATAGAAGGATGGGGGCAGCAGGGCAGTGTTGACGGAGACATCGAGTTATAGTTTGCATTTCGCCTATTTTAACGTACTCGGTTTAATGACTCCCTGTAGACATTGTGTGGGAAATGCCGAAATGTCTGGATACATACCGGCTGAAATAGGAAAATGACGAGAAGTTCATCCCGGCGGCTATCTCCGACAGAGGCAGTTCCTTTTGGCACAGGAGGTTCGCAATCTCATGCAGGGTGAAGCGGTCTATCCAGTAAGTGACCGGTATGCCGCAGGCTTTCCTGCAAATCTCGGAGAGGTAGTGGAGAGTGACACAGAGGCGGGAGGGGAGGTATAGTAGGGGACATCCCGGTGCAGGATGTACTCCCTGTTGTAAAACATTCCGATAAACCGTTGCAGCAGCCTGGCCGCGTGCGTGGATGTCGTACAGATCCAGGATGTGTGCAGTCATAAGGCAACCCAGCGTTTCCTCTCGGAACAGGTGCAGCCTTCAGTCCGTCAGCCTTTCCCGGAGCCGTTCCATCGACATCACGAACTGTTTGGACAGTCCCATCGTGACGGCGTTGTAGTCATCAGATTCGGAGATACTGTTCCCAAAAGTGTGTCTGGAGAAGGATAAATAAAAAAGTCTACAGATTTTTTAGATTTGTATAGGGAATCAACAAAAAACTAAAAAAGAGTAGACTTATGGTGTTGACAA
>NZ_NFHT01000034.1 GCF_002161445.1 Alistipes sp. An66 | reverse complement strand
ATAACACAAAAAGAAGAACAACACGCCGCGGCGTGTTGTTCTGAAACCAAGAATCGCTATATTTGCATATCTGAAGAATCTGAAGGCACCTCCCCAGACACACTTTTTGAAACACTACCTTAGCATGACGAGCCCTATATCCTTCATACGGGAGCCGCTCGATTAAAACTTTCAATCCGGGAACAAATTGAGCATCATCCCGATCTACGGCGTTGTCTATGCCAATATTTTTAGCGAACTCAGTATAATTTTCAACACGACAAGCTAATGTTATCTCTGGAAAATATTTATACTCACCGGATGCCAAGAACTGAATGATGCTTTTTTTGTGTTCTTTGTCTGCGTTTCGCTGGTAAGATTCAGGTCTGTGGGATATTTGGGCTAAATCTTTTATCGCCGCAAACCCCCTTAATACGACATAGTGATCGAATGTCTTATATATAATTCCTTCTAGTTTTGCCATACTACAAGCTTATTTTATAGTCATTCCGTAAAATGGCCTGAATTTCCAAGATAATATTTATTTGACTGTTGAAACTGTCTGCAAGTGATAATAAAAGCTCTTTTAACTCCTGTTTCGAATCTCCAATGCTTTCACTATCAGACTCTACTGATTGTATCCTGATTACGAGAGTAGCTATTTTATTTATACGGTCATTTATCTCGTCTATCGACTCAGAAGATTTATACCTTTGTTCAACCTTTGAAAAATCATAATATAAATAAATCGGGTTTAGCCGAGATGGAGCTTCTTTAAACAACTTATCGGAATGCTGACATGCGATATACAATCTGGCCATAGCATAGTTCTCACAACCTTCTTGAAAGGCTGTACAACTCATTTGTAGCATCCTGTAATTGTCTAGAGCTTCTTGATACCAACTCATGGCATTCTCTACTACACTGGTCTTGCGCTCAAAAATCAACTTGAATAGTTCTCTTTTAAACTTCTTTTTTTCTTGACAGATGTCAATTATTTTGGTACAGATTAATGTTATTAGAGAACTACCCAAACCAACTGCGGCAGTTACCCAAATCATAGAAATCTCATTCATATTATCCTAAAATCATTTTTTCTATTGTTGCTTTTGCTTTGTCTATAATTAAAGAGCCTTCATTTTTAATAGCATCAGCTTTCACACGTATCTCATGAATTTCTTTAGCAATGGCAGTTTGCACCTCTATCTTTTCGGGAATAGGAATTAATATCGAGGCAATTTCTTCCAAATTAATATTAGCTCGAGCAACGGGCCGTTTGAGCCTATCTAAATTCAATTGTCCAATTGATGATTTAATCAATTCCTTTACATATTCGGGATCATAACCATCTTTCAGTCGCACTAAAGCAATTGCTTGATTTATATTTGCTTCTTTTTCGGAGTGATAGATACCTACTTGCCCAATCGTAGCTCCGACAATAGCAATCATAATGTCATTGTCATAAACTTTAGAGGATTTCATTTGCTTATTATGAACCTCTGGTTTAATATAGAGCAACTCTTCGAAATTGATATTCCCATTAATATCAATATCGCCGCTTCTAATAAATGCTATTCCATTTTGGGAATCGGTATATGCATCACCTCCTGCTTTAGGAGTAATACCACTTGTGATCAAGATCGAGATATCACCAAGTTTCTTTAACGGATATTTTGATTGGGCTAATTTTGCAAATGCTTTCTCAAAATATGGGTTATGAAAATATGGGTCATATCTTTGACCTATCAATTTTGATATAGGGGTAAAATATTTTGTTTCCGAAAAATCACTTCTTTCGGGTAGTTTAATTCCTAAGTGTTGGGTTACAATATCATCAATACTTTCTAATAATTCTTTTGCCTCTTTATCCTTTTGTAATTTCGCATTTTGGGCTGCTGTATAGAGATCAACTATTTTTTGCTGAAACGTTGAAGATGGATATGGAATTAAAAGATTCTCAATATCGGAAGTTTGTAATCTTGGCAAAGTATTACCTGTTACCAGATGTTTGGTTTGTGCAATAATAATATCGGAGCGTAATATTATCGCTAAATATTCTGGTAATATATTTGTCGCCTCAAGGATATAAAACTCTGTAGAACTTTTCCCTGAAAACTCAGCTAAATATACCTTATTCAAATATGGACGTAGCTTCGAAAATAATATATCTCCTTTTTTAAAGACTGCAGCTGTTGATATTGACTCTTTTATTCCTGGGATATATTCGCCTGTTCCACATGTGACATTTTCAAGCCCAATGTAGACATCTTCATTACTTAAGCAGGTCGTTACTATTTTTACATTTTTTGCAACCTCTTTTAACTTACAGCAAGTAATAGTTTTAAGACGTCGAATCATAGATAGACGTTCAGGATGAAATTGTTGAGCATCTAATCTATCTCCGAGACATTCATCTATATGAATATTATTGATTATCATTGATATTATCCATTATAAATTTATTGATACGAGCAGCGACATTCGGCAATTCCGATCCATCAATTTTCTTCCCCGTTGTATCATATCCAATATTATCAACTACAACCATCATTACCTCATAGTTGTTCGAATATTTACGGATACTCTCTTTATATAATTCAAGCATCCGCTCTGCCCGTTGCTCCTTATCCAGCCCTTTCTCTTCGCGGACAAGTGCCTTAACATCACTTAATGTCTGCTCGAATTTTTGAGTCAGTTTTTTGGGATGTTTTTTCAAGAACAGGACAGATGATTTTACCCCGGCCTTGACATGGGCAAAGGTGTATTGCGGCAATGATACAACAGCCAAGATTCGGAACTTTTCAATCAACCAGTCTCGCACGTATTGGCTTGACGAATTGGTCAAAATTCCATCTGGAACAACAATTGCAAGATAGCCGTTCTCCTCGTTCAAATATTTATAGCATCTCTCCAGAAACAGCACTTCGGTACTTTGCGAGGCCCGCCACTTGTTTTTGTTATTATCGTCAGCGATTCGATCCTTAATCTCCGTAAACCCAAGATTTTTCTCGAACAGTTCATACTCCTTGTAATATCCGACCTCATCCGCTTTTATCGTCGAACCGAAGGGGGGATTAGTCATTATCAGATCGAAAGTCCCATCCTGGAAATTGAGATTGCGATTCTCAATTTCCAAAGTACGGTTGTTTTTCAATCCATCATTGGTGATGATGTTGGTATGACCATCGTCATGAATAATCATGTTCATCTTCGCCACGCGCGAAATTTGCTCATTGATTTCAATACCGAACAAATGCTTCTCGGCAAATACATGCCAATAGTCTCGCCATGAGGCACTGCCAATTTCATCACTAAAAATTTCATTGGCATCGTCCCGTACGGCTTTTAATGCATGCAACAGGAATCCTCCGCTTCCGCATGACGTATCGAGTATTTTCCAATCTTTATTAACCCCGATGGCAGATACAATAAACTCAACAATCGGCTTGGGTGTAAAAAACTGGCCGAAATCACCGCGGAAAAATTCTCCCATAAAACTCTGGAACGCCAAACCTTTGGCATCGAGGTCTGTTTTGGAAAGATTTATATCCTGAAGGTATTGAACAACCGTATAAATTTTATGCTTGTCCAATTTAATATCATCCTTAAACACTTCGGGATCTTTCTTTCGCCCATGCTCGTAAAGATCGCGTATGCGAGCTTCAAGCTCGACTTTTGCTTTGTTGTTTTGAGGATCCTCCGGATAATGTATTATCTGAAAGTTATACGGTTGCCCTTTGCTTTTAGGATCATTATCTCGCCAGCGTTCATCCCATATCTTACAAAAGATGAGTTTATCCAACTCGTCAAAAGCCGTCGTTGGGGCCAATGCTCCACCGCCCCATAATGCATCATGAGCCGATTTAAACTTTTGAATCAATTCACCCTGCGTTCCTTGAGGGGGTTCGGTAACACCTTTGATATACTTGAAGCGTTTGACTTCTTCTCCTCGTTTTGGAATTTCACTAATACTGATCCGGGAAACAGGAGAGATGTTTGTTATTTCAAAATATTCATCTTTGATTCCGGATGTAACCCAAACATATCGAGCTGCAGACGCATGAGCGTAACTATATGCTTGATCTACCGCAACCTGAAATTGCCGTTCATTGATATTCTCCTCCTTACATTCAACAACAATTAAAATCTTCCCGTGAGAGTCATTATACACAAGGATATCCGCCTCTCGAGTCTCTGACCCAATTTGCACGGATTCATTAACCGAGATATTTGAGGCTGGGTAATTATAATTGTAGATTAATTTCAGATATGTTTCTGCCTGGACAAATTCCTCGGGGTTTTGCAGGCGACGTTTTGTCTGATTTTTACAATTATAACGAATTATTGAGTTTCCTTCATTGATGATAATATACTTATCCTTAATCCCTTTTTGAAAGAGATCCGAAGCCAGCAACTCGTTTATTTCGTCTTGCGTCTTAGCCATATACTTATGATATTTAATTTTTACTATCTATTAAATCTTTGGGATCAACTTGAAGGATGCGTGCAATCTCGAAAAGTTGTTCGAGACTTGGCTGACGTCGATTGCATACATAGGCATTGACAATACTGAAACTCTTACCGAGTTTTTCGGCTAACCATGTTTGTTTAATTCCCTTTTCTTCAAGGACCTCTTTTATCCGATTCATGTGTTGTGTCATACTAATCGCATGATATTTTCCATAAAGATATGAAAAAATCCGCGATATAAAGATGAACCTACCACAGATTCTTTGAGTCCAATCGTTATTTTATGTAATTTTCTACACTCCGCCATCCCTTTCATCCGATAGCGATCAGCCCGGACTTGGCGGGGGCGGATGCAAGGCCGTCCCCGTGGGACGCTCTGTATAGCCTTGCGGCCGATGCCGGCAAGTCGGATCTTTGCGGACGGGTGGAAAGGGATGATTGTGTCAGTCTTTGAGACGCTTTCGCATCACAAAGTTGGTCAGTTCCAATCGGTTTGCCCGGCGTTTCTGAACCTTCACTACTTCATACCCTCTCTTCTCGAAGAAAGGACGGGCCGTCAGGCTCACTTCGGAGGTGATTTCCGAGACTCCGTATTCCCAGGCTCTCTTTTCTACGGCCGAGAGCAGCAAACTCCCGACGCCGACTTGCTGATAATCCCTGTGCACAAACAGCGAGTGCAGATAGCCTTCGGCATTCATCGACGAGAAGCCGATGATCTCGTCCCGTTCGTTCAGTGCAGCTACGTAGTCATTGCGAGCCAATAGGTCTTTCATATGCTCCACGCTATCCCCACACGAAGCCCAGTCCTCCACCTCTTCGCGGGTGTAGTCTCGCGCATTGACATGTAGAACCGTCTCCCGAAACAAGGTTTGCAGCACAGGAATATCCTCCTCCGAGAGTTTTCGCAATTTATATGAAGGGCTTGGCAGTCCAACCTTCCGGCAAGCATTCTTGGTAGCAGAAAAGCGGCGGTAATTCTCGAATTTCTCTTTCATACGCTCATCGGAGTATTGCCCTATAAAGATAGGCTTTTAATGCCAGTTAGCGCACACGGTCATTCGACAAAATTTCGTTACCGACTCGGGCCACGCGACTTCTTCTTCGGGGTGATAAAGCGTCGTGGCCGGTCCTGCTGCTTTTGAGTTTGGGCCGGGCGTGGTTCGCGGGGATCGTCCCAACTCTCACGGTAGGTTGTATCCAATGCCTTCTCTTTCCAGAGGTAGGGACGTGCCGTCGTGCCTCCCCACCATTTCACCAACGCCCGAACCACATATCCCGATTCGATCCGGTCCCGGTCCATGCGTCGCATCGTGTATTTCCCGGACTCTACCCAGTCCCGCGGATCATCCCGATAGACCCACGCCATCTGCAGCCGGTCGTCCATCACCACATATCCTTCCGACCCCGTTCCCCGCACGAAGATCGGCTCTCCGTCACGGAGCATTTCGATCTGCTTCTCCGTCAGGGGAACGCCGGCAATCGACAGGTTCCGACGCGGCGGCTCTGGCTGTTGCTTTTCCGCTTCCTGCTTTTGCAGAATAGCTGCGACCTGCGGACGTTGTTCGTCCATGTAGTTGCGGACCTGCTCGATCATCGCTTGTCGGAGGCGATTCTGTTCGATCCGTTGCGTCAGGCGGCCGTAGCTGAATTTACGATCCACCTGCGAGGCCTTGAACGTATGCCCCTCCAGGGTGAAGGTCACGCCCTGGATCTCCTTCGTTGGATCGCCACCCCGATAAACAAAGGTTGTGACGACCTGTCGTTTTATTAGTTCTTCGGCTAATGCCGTCCAGGAGGTGCAGTCAGACAGCAGCTCCCGCAGGTGGTTGTAAATGCGGTGGCGCAGTTGCTCCGGGCCATGCAGCCGTTCCGTAGCGACCTGCTCCTTGCCGCGCGAGAAGGTCAGTCCGTACTCCTGCTTGAGTTCCTTACAAATACGCATGTTGCGCAGGCGTTCGTTTCGGTCCGAGACCAGCGTCGTGTCGTAGCGTACCCGGTTGTAGAGAATATGCAGGTGGGGATGTTTCGTATCGGTGTGGCGCACGACAAGGTATTG
>NZ_NFHT01000033.1 GCF_002161445.1 Alistipes sp. An66 | reverse complement strand
TTTGTCAACACCATAAGTCTACTCTTTTTTAGTTTTTTGTTGATTCCCTATACAAATCTAAAAAATCTGTAGACTTTTTTATTTATCCTTCTCCAGACACACTTTTGGGAACAGTATCTAAAAGAGTGGATGGCAATAAATTACTAACAATATTCTATTTTCACAAATTAAACGCAATCTTTCCACCTTGCATCCAACACTCCAGCAAACAATTCCATCTTTCTCTTGGAAATACTCAATCGTGTTGCCATTTCTCTCCATCCTTTTACAACTTCAATTACCTCAAAAATAATCTTTTCTGCTATTTTGCGATTAAGCATATAATCTTCGCAAGTATCAAGCAAAATCCCCAGTTCTGCCTTATTGATGGTCGATGAAACAAGCAGACTCTAATACTCATTCAAAGTAGGATTCATATTGTATGCCGGAGAAAGTGTCCAGCCTTTTGCAGTCAAAAGAGAACCATGATTGCAGAAATGGTCATCGCTATTACCAATGCAGATATTCAAGCCACACGGTGATAGAGTTCCCGCAAATTGCGTTCTAATAATAGACATGTCCTGTTGCTGCATTATCTCCATCTTTCAGTCCCTAACAAAGTCATTGCTGATGTAAAATGAATCCGTTTACCTTCTTGTGTTCTATCAAAACGCTTTGATGTAGTATTTCTCTCCTGTAGTCTGTATCTTTGTTGTTGCCGCATCTATACCAGCCTTGATGCAAGCAAGTGCCTGGAATGCTCCTAAAGTCCTACATCGCAATCATCTTTACGAGAAGAGAACTTAGCTATACGAAGCGTTTTATCTGTATCTATTACACTTGCTTTAGGTCTTGTACCCCTCCCCAATAAGGAACCGGGCTGCACGAGTTGTGCAACCTATTTCCTGTCAGGCAGGACATTTTCTTCTTCGCATTTCTCAATTTTCGCACTAACCTAACTGCAATCAACTCCTTTATATCCGTCAGAGGTGGAATTTTCAACGACACGCTTACATTTATAAATCCTCCGTCTTTTGACTACTTGAAACGGGATGCACCCATTCGGGAAAAATCATCAATTCCACTCAAAAAATCAAAGGAAGACAATCCATGTACCGATCGCCGTTCTTCCATCACTGCAATCTGTTCATGTCGCAACAACAGCGTTCGGCCCAAACAATCAGACAAGCATCCGAAAAACATCCGAATATATCTTTCTCCGGTTACGTATATTGCTATCCTGGATAATTATTGAGATCATCACTCAAGAACAAATCTCTGTGTTTTTTCAACCACTCATTGCTAATAGTAAAGCAATAGCTGTCTGAATCACGAAGAGATTCATAGCCTAACTCGCCAACAAATCCTGTTTCCTTGAACCAATCAAAATCAACATAAATTTCATCATTTCCTCCTCTTTTGATACACATACCCTAATCTTCAAACTCAAATCCTGCAAAGTTTTCCCAACTTATCTTCTTCGGCCAGCCACAGAATATCATCGTCATGTAAAGCATACAGCACTCGCAAATAGATTCCGATTGCTACTGTCGATACACCTTTTTTCTATTCGGGACACAGTCAATAGAGAACCGGTGGTACATTCAGTCTTTTGAACCATATTCAAATTCATGCGCAAGCGAGCCAGTTTAATCTATTCTCCCTCAACCGACACTTACTGCACCAACTTTCGGGGCAACTTAGTTCCCATTGTATTCTTTAACATTTTAACTTATCATATAATATGTAATTATACTACTTTTTATCTATTTAAATGTATTATAGGTGAAAAATCGCAAGAATATAAAATATTATATTTAAGACTCATCCAGTTATGACGTATATTTGCACTCGAGGAGATGACAGGTTCGTCCAAAGGCGTGACCGTCGCATAAGTTCGCAGCCATAAGTACATCCGCAACATAGGCACTGGTGGTACTGTAAGGACCAGCTACCAATCTCCAGCGAGATCCTTTTTCAAGCGATTCTTCCTGAGCTGGAAATCTCTCTCCAATGCGCAAATCCGCTCATAGAACGAGCTTGCTCTCTCAGGCTAGTAAACGAATCCTCGGCTCCTATGCCAAACTCACCAATTCTAACCTATAACCTATAGGTTGTGTATTGCGGCAGTTCTGCAGCAGCCAACCCTCCAATTCTCGATGGGGTCGAGGCTCCTGCAAACGCTACTATCACTCTTAGTGCCAGTGCGATGACTCTGCAGCCTGCAAGCATTTCTTCTTCTATAGCCAACATCAGACTCATCATTCAAGCTTCTGTTCCTCAGGGTAACGGTATTACTAGATCTTAAGTAAGGCTGCTTCATTCGCAGTTCCTTACACTTCTGTAGCCACTGCAATTAACCTCAAGGCCGCTTACGATACAAAGAACGGCACACCTACCGCTGCTGCTCCGATGGTCTTCTTCAAATGGTCCTACGTCAACACCGTTACCGGTGAAAAGTCTGACGAAATAATGGGTTACGCAAAACTCGCAGAGTAAGTCTAAACCTATGAAACGCTTCCACCTCAGCAGCAATGCGAGGTCGGAAGTTTTTTCGTATACGATATCGCTTTTATGACCGATTCTATCAATCATGTCGTGCTATTGTCTTAAATTTGTATGTTAATTCATCATCTATATCTATGACCGAGAAACAAATACAAAACTATATTTGGGAAAAGCGTGAAAACTTTGCCGACTTGTTGGTGACGCCTCAATTCTCAAAAGTAAAATTTGAGAATCCGACATATGCCTCTCCCTCGGATGTTTTATACAATATGGTCATTGACCGTTACAAAAAATTGTGGGAGACAATGAGCGACATCGGTTTCTTTGGTTGCGAAGTGTCACTAACCGAGGAAGGACAATCTACGATGAGGGCGGACTTCCTTGCTAATCGATGCGGTGATGATGGAATTGTTGTCATTGAGTTGAAAAAGTCAGATCAGACAGCACGTGAAGCATATACTGAGTTGCTCGCGTATGGCAGTTATTTGCGAACCAAATTTACGCCAATGTCTGGAGGTGACATTATCTATGTTCTCATTTCACCAGTAGGCGAAAGAATCGTCGAACAGGCCACAATCAACACACTTATTTATGACAACAATAAAGTGTGTTTGCTCATTCCAAAATATGAAGATGATGATATTAATACTTTAAAATTAGAGCTCTGGATTCCAGATAAAAAAGTGTTTGAGGATTTAAGTTACTCATGTTTCAATAGAGAAAATATTTCGGTCAGTAAGATTGTGTGGGAGTCTCTTCCTGACGAATGGTCTCCAAAGCCTGGGAAAAAGCCAACACCCGAAATGTATAAACGCCTCAATAAAGTTTCTTCTATTGCAGCTCTACTTATGGAAGAAAGAGGCATTCATGGTTTTGTCTACTGCGCACAGTTAATTCCGGAATTCGCAAAAACAGGTTTCGACATGAATGCTATTGTCCTTGCCGGAGTTAATCCCTACAAAGTGACTCGTGAAAGATTCTTATCAGATATTACACATAACTGCACAAAAAAGCCTGCTAATAGGATCAATAAGCTTGGAGTGAATATGCTCGATATTCTGCCTTCGCTTGCATCGAAGGCGAGTAGCATTAATACAGACGAGAACTATCTTGAGAATCTTGAAGAAACATGGGCAAGTAAACTTGACGAAATCGGGTTTGAGGTCCCTAACTTCCTGACACAGACATTTGAAAGAGACTATGTTTCAAAAGAACATTGTGATTTTACGTGGGAGACTCTTCTTGATAACGACGAAGATTATTTGAGCGACAATTTGGATATTCATTTAACTGGAATATTCAGACAGTTATTCTTTGAATATGCACGTATTGATTACGAGTACATTAGAACACATTCCGCCAAAGAACTTGAAGAATTCCCTGCTTACCAGGAAGGCGGTATTCCATATGAATTTATTGATATGGTGAATTCACAAAACTATGTACGCCTGTTTATTGAAAGACTTGCAAATCCATTCTTACTTGACGACGATTTTTTGGAAGAAGTAAAAACGGCCAAGTTCAAACACAGTTTATTAAAAAATAGCAAAGATGACGAATAACAATTTACAAATGACGCTCGCAGAGTATTTCTGGAAAGCTTCGCAGCAAATTGTGATGTTGACTCCCAATAAAGCTCTTAATCCGGATATTGAAGGTTGGGGAAGCGGCTTCTTATTGATGTATAAAGGCCATCGATTTTTGGTCACATGTGATCACAATGTTCATATGGAGGACGACTATAGCGAAGGCGAACGTAAGGGCATTGATTATGGCGTTGGTATTATTTGCAATTATTCAGATCCGAGCAATCCATTAAGTATGAGGCTAATAACAGCGTCTGGTTTTATTTATTACGATGTGTTCGATATTAATATGCCAGAATTAACAGAATTGAAGGATGTGACTTTTGCAGAACTAAAGAATGACTTTATGTTGCCTATTCTCACAGATAGATTGTATGGCTACGATGGTTCAATATGGGTGCACGAAGGAGAACTGAAACTGTTTATCAACGCCGATCTCACCGCTGATTTGGATATCAGCAAAGAATATGTGATTACCGGATGCATTAGGAATAAGATTAGTGGAATAGTAATGAACAGGACAAACACTTTCAGGGAAAGAATCACATATACAGGTACTCAATGCTTGGGGTTAAGCGTATTGGAAAATCCCTCAAATGTGATACTATCTGATTGGGAGGGCCTTAGTGGTTCTCCTGTATTTAATGAAGATGGTAATTTGGTTGGAATGCTTAATGAAGTTGTAGATGGCAAACAATCTTTATATGTAACACCTATTAAAAGCATACTAAAATTGATTGATTACTATCTGGCAGTCGAAGAATGCTCTACTAATAGGGACAAGTGATAATGTCGATAACATTCTAGAGATTCGTTATTTTACTGCTTCATTTTCACATTGTTTATTTCAATAATGTTTGTACCACAAAACATGGCAAAATATCATAGCTAATTGATATTTCGAACTATATTTCGACTGTAATGCTTTAAATGTACCCTAATTATACAGGCACTGCTGGTTAACGGGGAAAGTACATTTGATTCCGCTATAGGTGGTACATTTCAAAGTGCTATAAACGGTGGTTTCCTCGAGATGGTCGCAAACGGTTTGACGATGCATTGTGATAATGGCAATACCACGGGGCCCATGGCAAATATAAAAACGACAGAGACAGACATCATAGTTATTATCCACGAGTTTTCACGCGGGACATCACTACGCGAAATGGAACGTAAACTGAAACTCAGTCGCACATCTTTGAAGAACTATTAAGATCGTGCAGAAGCATCCGGAAGAAGTATATAGATCTCCTTGCCTTGAACGATACGTAACTGCAGACAATCATGCTAAAAAGCGAGGAGCATCGCAGCAGAAACACCGACAGATATGCCTTCATGTAGGAGAACATTGAAGACTATGCAAAGGATATGACGCACAAGCACATGACATATAACATATATGAAGAGTATAGACAAATATGGTTACAGTTCAAGGCGATCCCTGGAATACGAAAAGAATCATGACTACAAGTACCATAATGTACACGAACCTGACCGTAAAATACAGTTCGACTTTGCAAGTGACAATCGATAAAGATACAGGAGAAATGATTAAAGCGATTGTGGCTGTCTGTGCTCTACCATACTCAATATCTCAGCTATGTGACTGCATTGCCAAATGCAAAGATGGAATATTTCCTTCAGGCACTATCAAGAGCTGTGATACTTTGATGATGTAGCCGGGATCTCAAAGACAAACAACATGCGTCAGTGGATATAGAAGACGGACCGTTATGAGCCGACTCTGAATGAAGCTGCTAGTCAGTGGTGCCTTTACAACGGGACCGAGCTGGACGACAAGAGGCAAAGGTCGCCTTGTCAGTCAGACATTCAGATACTACTACAGTCGCATCTGTCTCGATGCCTTCTTTTCTTATGACGAACTCAACAACGGTAGTATTGCATTCAGTGTGTATGGAATGAACCTTCAGACTTCTTAGTTTTGCAAATATATTATACGTTACTCCATTGGCAGGCATGCCTGTCAATGAGCGTTTCTATTCATCAGGGAACAGATTCCTGTCAAAGTCGATTTTTAGAACCTGCCTCAGGGAAGACTTCTTATCCATAGTTGTCTTTCCCATAAACAGTATGACCTATTCCTCATTAGACATAGCCACGTGCATCCTCATAACTCTCCAGAAGTCACTCTGCAACAGCTATTTCCAGTTTGAGGTGTAGATCATAGACTGGGTGCAGTGGTCGTAGTTCAGATAAGTGAAATACGCCTTGTAGGAAGCGTCCTCACAGCGTCTCCTTATACTTCTGTAATACCTGCCACATTTGGCACAGAATCGCTGCCCCTCGTCCCAGGCCGGGTCCACGGCATAGTTCCAGTCTCCCGTACGGAAGACCTGTCTCAGGTCGTCAGCAAGATCTATAACCGGAAATCAGGAATACATTAAAATCGGCAACAATCGCACATTTTTCCTTGGATTCGGTACCTTTACTTTATCCCTGTATTCATACACGCTCATTAAAAAAGTCAAAATAAGGGAAAGGAATAAATGAGATAACTATCTTTACAAATCCGCCAACAATATCCGTGAGTCGCCTGTTCTCAGGAAAATAACTTCAAGATATCCGTTTCACATCAAGATTCAAATTTTGTCGAGTCGTTAAATTCTTGTAATTTTCGTAAAATTTACGGACTAATTTCACGAAGCAATATGAAAAAAGACTTTGGATCGAAGAGCTGGCTCTACCCGATGCCTGTACTGAT
>NZ_NFHT01000032.1 GCF_002161445.1 Alistipes sp. An66 | reverse complement strand
CCGAAGACCTACACCTATGTCCCGAGCAAAGTGTTGTGGCTGAAGGATCCCGTTATATTCGATCCGCAGCATTGCCATCTGCTCCACAAAGGCCGTCGGATAGAGCCTCTCTCCCACATCGCCGCTTTCCAACAAGGCTCGCGGCGATTCTGGTATGTGGAATACGCCAATGGCACCGGAGCCCACTACAAGGGATCGGAGGTCGAACTCGTTCGGTCGTGCCTGGAGGAGCCACCCGCACAGGATCGCTTCGCCTATCTGCGCGACGTGGCGGAACTCAACCCTCTGAAGACCGACGACGGGCAGAAACTGCTGCTGATGCAGTATCAGAAGATTGACTTTGTCTCCGACCGTTCGGCGGCGGCCCTCTACCTGAATCCCGGCAAGGACTCGCCCCGACAATTCCCTGTGCCGCCGCTCATCTACCCTTTCGGGTGCAACGCCAGCCAGCAGAGAGCCATCCAGGCAGCCTTCGGGAATCAAATCAGCATCATCCAGGGTCCTCCGGGAACCGGCAAGACGCAAACGATCCTCAACATCGTGGCCAATCTTGTGGTGCAAGAGAAGACCGTGCTGGTCGTCTCGAACAACAACTCGGCCATCGAAAACGTGGTCGAGAAGCTGGAAAAGCAGGGACTGGGCTTTCTCACCGCCCTGCTGGGCAGCCGTGAGCGAAAGACAGCCTTCGTCGAAACACAGGCCCTCGAGAAGTCCATTCCGGCCGAGATCGACTCGTGGTATTCGGCCGAAACAGACTCTCCGGAGTTTCTCCGCACCATTCAGTCCGAAGCCGAATCGCTGCAGACGGTGTTCGAACGACAGGAGCGACAGGCTCGTGCCCGGCAGGAGTTGTCGGGGCTGCAAACCGAACAGCTCCATTTCGAACAGGAGACAACGATTGATTTCTCCACCACGCTTCGTCGGCAGATGCCATCGGCCCGTCTGCTGATGCTGTGGAACGAATTACAGGCCGCTGTCGAGTGGCAGCCAACCGGGCTCTTCAATCGATGGAGAGAGGCGGTCCGATGGTTTTTGCTCAAACGCCGGATCCGCCGCCTCTTCGACGGATTCCCCCGCCACCCGGAGCGGCAGGATCTCCAGCGGTTGATCCCCCTCCTCCAGCGCAGTTACTACCAGATTCGGCAGGAGGAGCTCACGGCGGAGATCGAATGGGTTGAAAAGCAACTTGCCACGTCGGATGCTCCGGCGATGGTGGCCCGGCTGAGCGACGACTCGATGCGCTACCTGCACAGCCGACTGGCCGCCCGCTATGGCAAGGGACACAAACGACCCATTTTCCAACATATCACTCCCGAGCTGCTCAAGGAGTACCCCGTCGTGCTGAGCACGACCTTCTCTTCGCGATCGAATTTCCGGGCGGAGACGCTGTTCGACTACGTGATTATGGACGAAGCCTCACAAGTGTCGTCCGAAACAGGGGCGCTGGCGCTGATGTGCGCCCGCAATGCGGTGATTGTCGGCGACTCGATGCAGTTGCCCAACGTCATCACGGATGCCGACCGGCTCCGCATGCAGGCCATCGCCGCCAAACACGCGATCGATCCCCGCTACGACTGCGCCGCGCTGAGCTTTCTGGAGTCCGTCTGCCGGGTCTTTCCCGAAGCGCCGCAGACGCTGCTGCGCGAACACTACCGCTGCCATCCGAAGATCATCAACTTCTGCAACCAGCGCTTCTACGGCGGGCGGCTGCTGATCATGACCGAGGATCGCGGCGAACCCGACGTCATCACAGCGTGGCGGACCACACCGGGTCATCACGCGCGGGGAGCGTTCAATCCCCGCGAGATCGAAACGATCCGGCGCGAGGTGCTGCCGTCACTCCCCTGCGAGCAGGCCGAGATCGGCATTATCTCCCCCTACAACGAGCAGGTCAATGCGCTCCACCGCGAGCTGGGCGGAGGCATTGACGTGGCTACGGTACACAAGTTCCAGGGACGGGAAAAGGAGGCCATCATCCTGTCGACCGTCGACGATCAAATTACCGTCTTCACGGATGATCCCAATCTGCTGAACGTTGCCGTATCGCGGGCCAAACGGCAATTCACGTTCGTTACTTCGAGCAACGAACAGCCCGACAGCCGCAACATTGCCGATCTGCTGGCCTACATCGACTACAACGGCGGCAAAATCACGGAGAGCGCCATCCATTCGGTTTTCGACCTGCTCTACGAACCCTACGCCGAGGCTCGGCGGGAGTTCCTCAAACGGCACCGACGGATCTCGGAGTTCGACTCCGAGAATCTGACCTATGCCCTGCTGGAGCGGGTGTTGGAGACAGACCAAGCATTCCGGCATCTAGGCGTCCTCTGCCACCAACCGCTGCGACAGCTGATCCGCGATTGGACGCTTCTCAACGACGAGGAGCGCCGCTATGCCTCGAACGGCGCCACGCACCTCGACTTCCTGATCTATAACCGGGTAAGCAAACAGCCCGTCCTGGCTGTCGAGACCGACGGCTACCAGTTCCACAAACAAGGAACCCGCCAATCCGAACGCGACCGGATGAAGGATCGCATCCTCGATCGCTACGCTCTTCCGCTGCTGCGCCTCTCAACCACGGGCACCGACGAAGAGGCAAAAATCAAAGATCAATTATCGAAGATTGTGGAATAAATCCGTAGGACAGGCCGCAAATAGCCATGACCACAATTATTTTTTGCTAACTTTGTAGAAACCTCATACAGCTATTGCCTTGTTATGAACGAATATATCCAATTCAAACACCTTCTGGAGTACTTTGTCTCCCATCTGGAATGGGCTGTCAACCAGAATCCGTCTCACGTCGGATACCAAACCTATATCGCTCCTATTACCAATTTTAAATATTCTGGACAGGGATATAAAGGTGCTAAAATTCAAGAGCAAATTGCGAATTGGGCTACATACAAATGCGGTACAATATGCATCAACATATACTCTTCCGATTATACGAGTAGCAGGGCCTGCTACTTGAATTGGAAAGGAGGCTGGATTAACGTAAGGCCTCATTGGATAAAAGCAAATAACGAACGGCATATAGATTCCTTGTTCCTAACTCAAGATCAGGTTTCAAACGCAAAAGCCGTTTTGACTCGCACATTGAATGATTTGGGCCTTTTTGACAATCAAGAGCCAAACAGTATTTTAAAAGAGTTCTTCGACACCTACAAAAATATGCTGGCTGCATCTCACGCCAATGCCCCAGTTCAAAAGGATGTTGAGGATATTGAGTATAAAGAATATGTAGAGCTCCTGAAAGCCAACAAGAATCTGATTCTTACAGGCGCTCCGGGAACCGGCAAGACCTATCTTGCCAAACAGATTGCAAAGGCTATGGGCGCCACCAGCGAGGAACAGTGCAAAATGGTTCAGTTCCACCCTTCGTATGACTATACGGACTTCGTCGAGGGGCTGCGGCCAATTAAAAGTAATACTTCGGATCAGATCGGATTCGAACTCCGGCAAGGTGTTTTCAAGCAATTCTGCGAAAAGGCGCTGGAAAACTGGGTGGATAGCCGGAAAAAACCGGAAGAGATATCGGCCGAACGGATATTCAAAGAGGCGTATGAGCGTTTCACCGATGACATCCGAAACGGGGAGATCGCCGGAAATGAATTGCCGTTGCGATCCGAAGATGTGGCCATGAAAATCGTGGAAGTATCCGACAATAACAACATCATTCTCAAGACGAAGGATTCCGAAAGCGAAAAGACCTACACCGTCTCGTACAACCGCTTGAAGAAACTGTCGGAGACCTATAAGGACCTTAAAGCGCTGGACGAGATAACCAACATATACAAAGCGGTAACTGAGGCAATAAAGGGCTGTCACGCATCGGCCTATTGGGCAACACTCCATTATGTATACGAACATTATGTAGGGAAGGTCACGGCCGACGCAACTCCCGTCGAGAAGAAGAACTATGTCTTTATCATCGATGAAATAAATCGGGGTGAGATCTCCAAGATCTTCGGCGAACTGTTCTTTTCCATTGACCCGGGATATCGGGGAGAGTCGGGACGGATTTTCACCCAATACCAGAATCTGGTGGAAGATACCCCTTTCAACAATGGCTTCTTTGTCCCGGAGAACGTATATATCATCGGAACGATGAACGATATCGACCGGAGTGTCGATACAATGGATTTCGCCATGCGGCGCCGCTTTGCCTGGAAAGAGGTGAAGGCCACCGAACGACTCGGGATGCTGGATTCTCTCGGTGCAGACAAGACCGAAGCAATAACGAGATTGATCAATCTGAATGCAGCGATTGAAAAGATCGACGGATTGAGTTCCGCCTATCATATCGGCCCGGCCTATTTCAAGAAGCTCGAACTTTATCAGAAAAATACCGGACAGAAATGGGAACTGCTGTGGAATTATCACCTCAAAGGTCTTCTGTATGAATACCTTCGCGGATCCGACGAATTGGATGCCAATATGCAGATTCTGAAGGCTGCCTACGATTTGACAAAGAGAGACCAAGCTGAATCAGATGGTGAAAACTAATTCAGAGGTACGACAATATCGGATACGGGACTACGGGACAATTCCAGTCCCGGAGATCGCCGTGTCCGATATCGAAAACTTCCGACATTTCGCCAACCGTTCCATCCAGGACCTGTGTAATAAGAAGCATTCGAATCTGCTTATCTTCCCGGATGTAGAGCATCTTCTCAAAAACGGCATTGGAGAACAGTCCGTTTGCACGATGGATGATACCCAATTGCAAGCCGGGGACCTCATGGGGTTCATCGGTCGAGGCCACAGTCAGCTGACCATCAGCTCCCGGTTTGCAGCAGCAGATCAGGAAGATTATTTCCTGCATTACATGGTTCAGCGGGTTTTCGATATCAATCTGTTCGATCTGAAACATGCGTCATCGCAAAACCGGATCTTCGACTTCCTGACCCTTTTATTCCCTTACTACCTGAAAAGAGCGCTCAAACAGGGTATTTACAAAAAATACAAAACTATTGCGCACAACGATGCAAATGTCAAAGGAGTCATCGATATTTCCAAACAAATCCGACTGAATACTCCATTTACGGGGAGAATTGCCTACTCTGTTAAGGAGTTTTCCTATGACAACGAACTTACACAGCTGATTCGTCATACAATTGAATGCATCCGAACCACTCCGCAAGCATCCGTTCTGAAAGCGGATCCAGATACCGATGCTTTTGTC
Organism: Alistipes sp. An66; assembly: GCF_002161445.1. Lineage (GTDB taxonomy): Bacteria > Bacteroidota > Bacteroidia > Bacteroidales > Rikenellaceae > Alistipes > Alistipes cottocaccae. Next base: position 2,641 of record NZ_NFHT01000032.1, on the reverse strand, counting down.
TTGCAGATCTGTCAGATAACCCCATCCTACAGTCTGCTGGCACGAAGAAAGATCATCTCCAGCAACCTGCGGCCGGTAACGCATCCATACTACGTCGCCTATCGTGAACTGCAGAAACTTTGCATCCAGATTCTCACCCACCGAGGGCTGAAATACGGTCAAAACAAGGATGACATCTATGGCCTTCTATTCAGTGGGTCCTGGCTCTGGGAGGAGTTTCTTTATAAAACATTGCTCCACGACTGTGGATTCCGGCATCCGCAAAACCGCTTGGGCAAAGGCAGCATCTACCTCTTCGAGAAGGCTCCCTTATCTGAAATGGAGAGATACAGCCGTTGTAAACGATATCCGGATTATATCAAAGAGGACTTTATTCTGGATGCCAAATACAAGAAGCTGGATTCAGGGCACATCAATCGAGATGACATGCATCAACTCATTTCGTATATGTATGTCGAACAAGCCTCAAAAGGCGGATTCATCCATCCGCAACAGGCGACACAGGTTCAACCTGTTGTAAGGACGCTGGGGGCGCTGCGCGGCTACGGCGGAACCATCCTTCTCATCGGAGTACCGATTCCGACCGACGCAAAGTCTTACCAGGATTTTATTGAACAAATGCAGCAAACCCAGCAGAGACTAAAGCAAGCTATAAAGAATTTGGAGAGTTGATTGTCGCGTCCCAGTTAGGGCGCAGCTATCCAACAGGAGACATTACAAGATCCTACAGAGGCAATTGGAGACATACTCAACAGCGCAGCAATCTCACTATCAGAATAGAACAAGAACATTCAACGCAAAGTAATTTGCTCTCCTAACAAGACCTCTTCCGATTGTCAAATCTGAGGTATACCGCAACTTGATTCTCTCGCACGCAACCAATATAGTCCGCATCAAATCCAGTTTCGCCCTTCGAGCCTTGACACTCGCCGCAATCTGTATCGCCACCTCACCTGGATTTAAGACATCAACTGCTAATATGTTATTCATAGATACCATTTACATCCAACAACAAACAAAATATTATTCTTTATAATACTCCTCCTGAAATAATATTTTTCCCCAAATAGTTGACCACGGCGAAAAAGCCATGACGTTCAGTAAAAAATTGCGCTCTGAATAAAAAAGTCGGGCCCCGATTTTCGGAACCCGACTACCCTATCCACAGAGTGTGACGGCTACTTCTTCTTGCGGTACCCGCACTTCGGACATACACCCTCCTCGTTGAGTGCAACGCCGCACAGCGGGCAGCGATCGATGTCGTTCTTGGTCACGAACTCCGCCGAGGCCGCATTCACACCGCTCGTGAAGGTGATCTTGGCAATGTTGAGCTTATCCTTCAACAGGTCGTAGACAATCTTGATCATCCCCTCAACCGTCAGCGTCTCCTTCGTGACAACCAGACGGCAATCGGGATAGGCCGTGGCCAGCTCCGTCTTGAAGGCCGGGCCCTTCATCTTGTTCTGCGGGTGTCCGTTGCGGATGCCCTGCTTCTCGTAGACGTCCAGAACGGCCGGCAGCAGCGGATCATCCTCGCGCAAAACCAGTGCGTGGTCGAAATTCCGGAGCACGTCCCACGCTACCTTCTGAATCTCGTTGCAGGGGTAAACCATGTTCACACCCGCCTCGATGCTATCCTCCACCTCGATGGTCAACTTTCCCGTGTGGCCGTGGAGATACTGAGCCTCTCCTTGAAAACCGTAGAAACGGTGTGCATACTGCAGATCGAATGTTGTGATACTTCTCATAACAAATTGCGGTTTTAAGTTAGACATTCTTTTTAAGCGTTACCTGTACCTGTACTTTACCGATCTCCTCCGTCGGGAAGTGTTTGCGTTCGAGGTATTCGCGGATCAGCTGCGAGAGTTCCGGATCCGCATAGTCCTCGATCGACTTGCCGTCGAAGAGGTGATGGTGCTCCGCCACCGTGATGTCGTAGTAGCACTTCCCGGTGTCGGGGTGATAGATGAACGACAAAATGTTTGCCGAACAGAAGCTGTCCAAAATCCGATAGATGGTCGAAACGGTCACCTCCTTGTTGCGGGACTGGACCCGTTCGATGATATCCTCCACCGTGGCGTGGCGCAGCTCCTGCATCGCCTTGTAGACCTCGCGGCGCTGCGGGGTCAGCTTCAGCCCCGCCTCCTTGATTCTTTGCAGTCCTTCGTTATTCATCGCTTTGTTTCTTTCTCTGGAGCAAACATAATGCAAATAATTAGCAATTGCAAATATTTTGCATTTAAATCCCGAACCCACCGAAAAAATCCTCCTCCAGAGCTTGGAGATCCTACAAAAATTACTACCTTTGCTCATGGAGTCACACCCCTCCGGCAACCCATTCCAGCGAGGGAAAAGAACCGCCCAAATTCGGACTCCGAACCCGAGTTTTACATTTTTCCGAGAATATCGGACACCTGAAATGAAGCGTCAAACAAGGTTTTGCCGCCTCTTTACAGCATGTCTTTTTGTGGCATCAGCTAACATTGTAACTAATAGATAATTAATAAGTTACGACGTTTTTCTGCATCGGAGTCTTGCCGTTCAGCGAGGAATGTGGTCGTTTCTTATTGTAGAACTCCTGCCATTCCATAGCCATCGCATTCAAATCAAGTGTCTTATCCGACAAATCTATAAGATTCCA
>NZ_NFHT01000031.1 GCF_002161445.1 Alistipes sp. An66 | reverse complement strand
TCACAAGGAAGGAGAGTCCAAAAGGCTCTCTTTCTTGCGTTTAGGGAGGTTGTCATGCGCATGGCAACCTTTTTTTGTGCCTGGTTTCGGCCCGTTTTCAGGGACTTTTTATCCAGTTGTGTAAACCAGTGTGTAAACCGAAAAAAACGATGAACACCACCATCGAAGCGGTTCTCTACACCTCCAAAACTTTATCTAACGGCCAGCATCCCATCCTGTTACGATTGACAAAGAATCGGAAGCGGAAGTACATCAGCCTGCATATCTCCCTTCCGCAAGAGCAATGGGATGCAAAAAAGTGTAAACCACGCCACAACTGTCCCGACCGAGAGCGAATTGAAGCCCTTATCCAGCAAAAAACACAGGAACTCCAGCATCAGGTCATGGACTTCAAGACAAACGACAAGGAGTACACATTGAGCACGCTGGTCGAAAAGGCATCCCGCAAGATCGTGCGCCAAACCGTCGGTGACTATCTGAACGCCTACATCGACCGTCTGCTGGCCGTGAACCGTGTCGGAAACGCCAAGACCTTTCAGGAACTCCGCACCTCGCTGACCCGATTCTGCCATTCGCTGGACTTCTACTTTCTCGACATTGACACCGAGTGGCTGAAACGCTACGAGCAATGGTTGCGGGTGGAGCGACACTATTCGGACAACTCCATCGGCATCCGCTTCCGCTCGTTGCGCGTTCTCTACAACAGTGCCATCACCGACGGTCTAATCAAAAAGACGGACTACCCTTTCGATACCTTTAAGGTAAGCCGATTTAAGGAGGCCACAGCCAAACGATCGCTCACGAAGGAGGATATTCGGCGGATTATGGATTGCGAGGTACGGACGCTGACCAAGTACCCCAAACCGTTCCTGCAACTGGCCAAAGACCTGTTCCTGTTCAGCTATCTGTCGTGCGGCATCAATCTTACCGATATTCTACACATCCGCTATGCCGACATCGTGGACGGACGCTTGGTCTTCAACCGCCAGAAAACGGGCAAACTCCTCTCGTTTCAGCTACAGCCCGAGGCCCTAGCCATTCTCGACAAGTACCGTCAACCGAACGCTCATCCGCAGGATTACATCTTTCCCGTGCTGAAACGAACCGTCCACGTCACGGCCCAGCAACAGTACGGACGGGTGCAACGAACGAACAAGCGGATCAACCGTTACCTGAAACTCATCGGTGAACACCTGCACCTACCCATCCCGCTGACGACCTATGTTGCCCGCCACAGCTTTGCCACCGTGTTGAAAAGGTCAGGAGTTTCGACCTCCATCATTTCGGAATCGCTCGGACACAGTTCGGAAAAGATCACGCAAATCTACCTCGATTCATTCGAGAATTCGCAGATCAACGAGGCCATGCAGCATCTGCTGTAAGATCAAAGAGGACAGACATTGACAAAGGGTATAGATTAAGCCCCTATGTCAATGTTTGTCCTCCTCATTCTGCTGATCTTGTGGTTAGATATTATTGGGTAGATAGCAGGACAGACTTGGTAAAAGGGGTTAATTATAGGCCTCTTTACCAAGTTTGTCCTTTGTTTTTTGTATATTAGGGACTACTAACCACAGTTACTATGGATAAGGATTCAATCGGTTACATTCACGTCTTTACATGGGAGCAATTTCAAAGAGCATTGGTATATACGAAAAAGTATTACGGGATGGATGCCCCTTACTTCTATCGGACATTGGATGCAGAATTAGAAGGGGAAAACCAACCTGTTACGATTCACTGCCGCCTCATGTTCGAGGATTTTTGCGACCGCCTGTTGTTCGCAGACAAGTCCACCTCTAAATATATGGAGCAAATACCCCACGAGGAGGTACCGATTATATGGACACTGATGTTCGTAGAGTGGGGATTATGGTGCGAATGGCTGAAAGATCAAGACAGCGACTATACGCTTGGCGATTATTATGCCGATAATCTCAACAATTATTACCAAGACCACATGCGGGAGGAGTTATTGGAAACCTACCTGTTCTGCAAACAGATACCCATCCGCCCGCAACGAACAAACGAAATCATATTGACGATCAATAAGACCTCCAAGGAATATTCGAGAAAACTCGTACTTCCGAATTTCGAGAACTGGGTACTGCGTGGTGCATTGTTGCAGTATTGCGAAAGCCACCTGGAAGATATACACTCCGTGGAAGAGGCACAAAAAGCATTGGATAAGTACCATGCAAAAGGACGTAAGGCGGATGAAATAATCGACCGCATCATATACGGCACCTATACGATGTTCAAGGATGCCGCAAAAGATACCCGAACCGCCAGTACGGGGCTGTGCCGAATCATTCAGAATTATCTCGTATATCTTGAACTGATCGCTTCGGACAGCGATGCTGCACTCGATATTCAAAATATCGCAGGCCGAATCAAGTACCTGCTGAAACAGGGCAAAGAGCCTCGGTTCAGTCCGTATCTATTGAGAGGGGAAGAGGCACGAAAGGCATTAAGGGGAAGCGGTCAGAGCACATTCGAGGATATGATGAGATAGTTCACACTTCACATCCCAAATTTTGGAAAGAATAGACGGCATTTTCGCTGTCTATTCTTTCTCTTTTTTGGTTGTGGAAAGAGGGATATTTGTACCGCAGCTTCGTCTGACTGGCCAGCAGTCGAGGTTGTGGGAGCAAGCCGAACGCCCAAGCAAGTGGAGGCAGAAACGAAAAATCATCATGTTTGTTAGAGATGTAAAAATCGACAAGGGATCGTGGCTCTCGGACGTAATGAAAGAGATTCCGACGAACACGATTCTCAACAAGGTAATGACGGGTTGTGGTGCAACCACACTGGAAATCAATGCTGCACGTCATTCCATCATCATCGAACCGAACGTTCCCGTGATTATCGGGAAGAAAGCCCAGCACGACTTTCTCTTCGCCGTGTACGAGGGTACGACACGCGATGACGTGAAAGCCTACCTCGCAGGTGAGGAGGACGGCTACCGCAAGATTATCACCACGCCCGAGGGCTTTGACAAAAAGGTCCTGCCTGCCATGTATGAACTGGGCATCCCCATCTACGAGGAGTATTTTCTCCTGTTCGATGAATGCGAAAAGCCCATACAGGATGTAGGCTACCGAGGTGACATCTATCTGCCCGTCGAAGACTTCTTCAAGTTCAAGGGTAAGGCCATGGTATCCGCAACGCCCATCATCCCCTCCGATCCCCGCTTCGAAGAACAGGGGTTCGAGATGCTGCGAATCGTTCCCTCCTTCGACTTCTGCAAGGATCTGACAGTGGTCGTAACCAACAACACTGTGCGGGTGCTGCGGAAACTGCTGGACCGTTACCACAAGGCAGGAGAAAAAGTCTGCATCTTCTTCAACTCGACGGACACGACGTTGAGTCTCATTCAGACCCTCAAACTGCAAGGGCGATGCAAGGTCTTCTGCTCGGAGAAGAGTGTGCGTAAGCTCAAACGGGAAGGATTCTCCGACGTAAGCGACAACCTGACCGAGCTGGCCGAGATCAACTTCTTCACCAGTCGTTTCTACTCGGCTGTGGATATTAAGCTGGACTACCAACCGAACGTCATCATCCTGACCGATGTATATCATGCGCCCTACTCGATGATCGACCCACAGACCGAGGTGGTGCAGGCCATCGGACGATTCCGCAACGGTGTAGCAAGAATCCACCATGTAACCAACACCTGTAACATCCTGTCGTGCCTGTCCCGAGAGACCCTCTTCGAGCAATTGGGAAGCAAGGAGATCATATATAATAAGGTGGCGGCTATCCCTACGGCCAACGACATCGAAAAGAGTGCCTTACTGGAGGCTATGGCTGGAATGGACTACACACGATTCATAACCCGTGAGGGGAAGCGAAACTGGTTCATGTGGGACAATGCCTGGGAGGACGAGAAAATACGAGCCTACTACAAATATCCCGATGCAATAAAGGCCGCATATCAGACAGCTCCGTTCCATGTCAATATCGTGCCTTACGAACAGCCCGTTTCGGACGAAGATCGTCTGCGTCGCAAGCAGGCCAAGCTAAAAAGCACCAAAGAGCTATGGCGGGAGGTAATCGGACAACTTGACAAATTGAAGGCCGCCAATCCCAACACGGAGCCGAGTTACATCCTTGAAGAGTTGGGAGAAGAGTGTGCCACGATGGTAAGAGCCCACACCATATTGGGCGCCAAACGAATCGAAGCGCTCGGATATGATCGCCGCAGAATCGAAGCAGCTTTGGGCTGTGTCGAAGAGAACCAATTGCTGACCTCCGAGAAGATGCAGCAGGCTGTTTATGGGCGTTTCCACACGGAAGACATCGTTCCTGTCAATGAGGTCAATGCGTTCATGCGGCAGTTGATAACCGACAACGGTATCCCATTCGAGGGGCGAGTAGATCGAAAAGTCATCGGTCTGTTCTTCGAGCTGGAGGACTGCAAGCAGAACCAAGCACGGGCGTTCAAATTCGGTAAGAAGAAATACGAATTTTAGAGCAGGCAGAGGACAGACTTGGACGAGGGGTCTATATTTAACCCTCTCGACCAAGTTTGTCCCCTCCCTCTTGAAAGCTATACAGAGAGAAATTAATAACTAAAAAATATTTGAAATATGTCTACAAAGATTGAATGGACAACCGAGACATGGAATCCTGTTACGGGATGTACGCAACTATCGGCAGGATGTGCCAACTGCTATGCAAAAACGATTGCGTTGCAGATGCAGAAGAATGGAGTGAGAAAGTATATGAACGGATTTACAGTAACGATGCACGAATATACGCTGAACATGCCACGACTATTGCGTGAACCCTCGTTCATCTTCGTCTGCTCGATGTCCGACCTTTTTCACAAGGACGTACCGTTTGAGTTCATCGACAAGGTGATGGCCGTGATTCGTTCGACACCAAGACACACGTATCAAATTCTTACGAAACGAGCAGAACGGATGGCAGAATATTTCGCAACGAGAGCAATACCCGCAAATGTATGGTTGGGTGTTACGGTCGAGGTTCCGAGTGTAAAATACAGAATCGACTGCTTGCGCAATCTTCCTGCTTCGATAAGGTTTCTATCGTGTGAGCCGCTGGTGGAAGATTTAGGTGAACTCGACTTGACGAATATAGATTGGGTAATTGTAGGTGGAGAGCATGCAATCAACGCACGACCGATGAAAGAAGAGTGGGTATTGTCGATAAAGGAGCAGGCCGAGAAACAAGGTGCGTTGTTCTTCTTCAAGCAATGGGGAAGCATCGGCAGTGACGGTGTTTATCGAAGCGTAGAGCGCAACGGCAGCGAGTTGCAAGGTAAGACTTATAAGGCAATGACAACAGTAAACAGGCATACGTTATTCGGGTAGGCTGACAATATATGAATAGACTGAGGACAGACATTTTCGAGTGGTCTATATTCTATACCGCTCGATAATGTTTGTCCTTTTCTCTTGGGTAGGATATATACTGCACGCAAGCAGATACATGAATCAAATCCCCCCCCTATTGAGGTTGGGAAGTAATATTCCAGAGGCGATTTTTTCTGGCCGATTATCGGGAATTTTTCCAGACTAACAACAAAAGCAACAGACAGATGATGAGTGTATTTATTTATTCATCATCTAATTTGTAGCTTTATGCAATTACGTCCATCCATGCGCCGTGCAGCTAAAATGAGGCTGGCACTGGCTGGAGCCTCGGGGTCGGGCAAAACCTACTCCTCGCTCCTCATTGCTTACGGCATGACCTCCGACTGGTCCCGTGTTGCCGTCATCGATTCCGAGAACGGCTCGGCCGATCTCTATGCCCATCTGGGCAGTTATCAGGTTCTCACCCTGCCCGACTACTCTCCCGAGACCTACATCGAGGCCATCGGTATTTGTGAACAGGCAGGTGCCGAAGTTATCGTTATCGACAGCATCTCCCATTGCTGGGACTATCTGCTCGATTTCCACGCCAACCTGCAAGGAAACTCCTTTGCCAACTGGGCCAAGGTCACACCCCGTCAGAATGCCTTCATCCAACGTATTCTCAACTCCTCGTGCCACATCATCTGCACCATGCGTTCCAAGCAGGATTATGTCCTCTCGGACAAGAACGGCAAGATGGTCCCCGAGAAGGTGGGCTTGAAGGCCGTGCAGCGCGATAACGTGGACTATGAGTTCACCGCCGTGCTGGACATCGCCATGAACCACAAGGCCACTACTTCCAAAGACCGAACGGGGCTATTTACAGGGCATCCCGAGTTCACAATAACTCCTGCCGTGGGGCAAGCCATTCTCAAATGGTGCAACATGACGCAGACCGCGCAATCGAATCCTTCCACGCAAAACCTCCACAGCCATGCTTCCAGCCTTTCAGCCTAATCCCGAGTTTGCCGTAGGGTTGAATCTTCCCGTGGAGGAGGCAACCATCGTAGAGGAACGTCCCGCAACGCCGATTGTGTCGCTGGGGACTGCACCGCATCCCCGTCACTTTATCGAGGCCAACACCAAGCCTGTCGATATGGCCCATCTGAAGAACGATTGTGTCGTTCCCGTATTCAGTAAGGACAACGAGGTAACGATCTCCCACCAGAGTTTTATCGAGACCGTTTGGAATGCAGCTCATCGGCTGTTTCCACAAGAGGTCATCGACACACCCGATATTGTCGTTTCGCATATCATCAAGGGACGGATTCCCGAGGCTATCCACAAACCCGTGAATCAGCTCTTGGAGACGGACAAGACCATCTATTACGAGCGCATGGCCTTCTGTTTCGAGATTCCCTCAATTTACGAGGAGGTGGCAGGCAATCGATTGAATCTTTCGATTGGAGGAGTGAGGGCCTATAACCACGAAAATCTCTATTCGAAAAAGACGGTCGAGAAGTTCAAGGTCTTCATCGGTTTCAAGAATCTTGTCTGCTGCAACCTGTGTGTATCGACCGACGGATTCAAACGGGAGTTGCGGGTGATGAGCGTACAGGAGTTGCTTGAGGCTTCGTTGCAGTTGTTCCAGCAGTACGATGCCGAACGGCATATTCGGCAGATGGCAGCCCTGCAACGGCAATCGCTCAGTGAGCACCAGTTTGCCCAGTTGATCGGCAAGGCACGGTTGTATCAATACCTGCCCACAGCCGAGCGAAAGGCATTGCCTGCTATGGAGTTTACCGACTGCCACATCAATGCCGTGGCCAAGGCCTACTACACGGACGAGAACTTTTCCCGAGGGACGAATCCCGAGATTGACTTGTGGAAGCTCTACAACCTCTTTACGGGAGCCAACAAGTCCAGCTACATCGACACATTCCTCGACCGTTCGCTGAATGCAACGCAGTTGATTGCAGGAATCGGACGGGCCTTGGAGGGAGATACCGAATACAGCTGGTTTGTGGAGTAACGCTTTACAGAGAAGAATACCCTTGCTGTCTTATGACGGCAGGGGTATTTTCTTATGCTCAAAATCAAAGCGTACTAATATATAGCGAGATAGCTATATCGCTTATAATCTACACATTACGATTTGCTGCAAAATCTACAACTTACAGATATGGAATTTATGCTGACGTAAAGTCGGAATCCATGGTTTTCAGGGTTCTGAAAAGCAGAGTTTCAACGTTTATGCAGGCGTAAAGTCTATTTTTAACTGCAACAGCTCCGAGAAATCGGGAAGATGTTTTACTTTTCAGTTTGTTTCCGTATCTTTGTGGGACATACGAACAAACACGGAAAGTGTTGCTTGTTCTCGTTGAACGAACGTAGGAAATTCGATTATAGCGGAGAATAGGCTGACATCTTGCCGCGTCATATCCATTCATGGATATAGGCGTGGGGCTGTTGCTTATTTATGCTATAAGGTTTCCTACGACCTGTTCAACTAAAATAAGTTTTCGGCACCACGCTTTCTGTTTCTAAAATCAAACAATTAACCGTCGTTCAGGTGCTGGGACGACAAACCTAAACTTTATAACCATGAAAAAACTAATTGCCCTATTGGCTGCAATAGCAATTATCGGAAGTATTTCCGCACAAAGTAAAACAGCCTACTTGGATCTTTATCAACGAGGTGGAGCACAGCATTTAAGAACGACCTTAATGTTCAACAAAAAAACTATCTATCTTGGAAAAAAGAATCTCGGCGAGGTTCTCAACATGTTGGCCGAATCGGGCTGGGAGATAGACAAAACATTAAATATCAGGAGAGTTTGCTGGTTTTGGCCTTTTACCCGTCACAAATTTCACCTTGTATTAAAAAAAGAATATCAAGCAGGAGAGAATCCGTTTGCACAAATTCAGACCAACGTTATCAAAAGTCTAAAACAGGGAAAAACATCTATGCAGGAGAGCTACTCTAATCAAGAAAATGTCACTGTTCAAGAAAATGTCACTGTTATTAAAAACTCAGCATTTTACAGAAAAATAGATTTAAAGGAGATACATATTCCTAACAGTATTGTCAAAATAGGCAGGTTTGCATTCGCCTTATGTCTCAATTTGAAAGCCATCTATTGTGAACCACTCACTCCTCCCGAACTGGGATTTGGCGCTTTTGATGGCATTCCTAAAGGCTTCAAAATATACGTTCCTCGCGCTGCCGAGAAAGCATATAAAGTAGCCGATGGCTGGAAAAAATATGCCAATCAGATTGTCGGATATGATTTTTAATAAGTAGCACCTTATTGATCGAGGACAGACTTGTACAGACGGTCTATATTATACCGCTCTGCACAAGTTTGTCCTTTTTATATACTTGCATATTTCATTAATTTTAACTATATTTACATCATAATCAAAGATTTATTAACAATACAAATTTTAGCTAAAATGAAAAGAAAAACACCGATAACAGATTGACAAACGGGCACAGAGATATTGAATGATATTGAAATCTCCTATGTTGCCAAATCCATATCCTATGATCTTGATGGAATATGCCTGTTTGTAGGACGTAGAACCGACAATCCCACGCCCGTAGAGTTCTACTACTTCCTTGAACTCGATATAGACCCTATTCAAGCCGTTACAATCTCCTTTCTAAAAAGAGGTCTTCTACAAACAGGATTCAATTTTACACTACCACCTCAAGAGTCCAATCAAAGACCCTACATCGTAAAATTTCCGAATGTTATTACCATTCCACCAATCGGATATCCGCTCAATCTTTTTGAAGCGCATATCCACAGTGATACTATTGTGTTCAACTATACAGCACAAAATGGTACCAAGAAAGAGTTCCGCTTTTCACTGGCTGGCTTCAATGAGAAATATTTGGAACAGTTTGTATAAATACAAAAGCATCTAACAGTTCCCGAGGACAGACTTTGCAAAGGGGTCTCAAATATACCCTTTTTGCGAAAGTTTGGCCTTTCTTTAATGTCATATCTCCTCAATTCACTTATTGTTTAACCAGCATTGGATTTGCTCGATTGTGTAAACCAACGTGTAAACCGAACGAAACAGCCACACAGAAAACGGGCAAACTCCAGACGGATCAACCATCGTAACTATCTGTCAATCAAGCCACATTTGCACTCGCAATAAAGGAAAGGCGCCGTAGCTTAATTGAATAGAGCATCTGACTACGGATCAGAAGGTTACAGGTTTGAGTCCTGTCGGCGTCACAAGGAAGGAGAGTCCAAAA